>CP115555.1:0-600000 GCA_030168575.1 Methanomassiliicoccales archaeon LGM-RCC1
CCGCTGCGGCTCCTTTGTTGAACCACTTTCTGGCCTCTTCGAGATCCTTCTCGGTCCCGACTCCGTCCAGGTAGCAGCGCCCTACGATGAACATCGCATCGGGGTCGCCGTTGTTGGCGGAGAACAGATAGGATTGGAACGGCGACTCGTCGCCTTTCAGCTCGATCCTCTTGCCGGTGGCTCCTTCCACGATCTCCCTGGACACGACGTGTCCCTGCTCGGCAGCGCGGGTGTACCATATGAGTGCCTTCTTCTCATCGGACTTTGTTCCGATTCCGTTGGCGAGGCAGTATCCCGTGTAGTACTGACAGAGGACGTTTCCGTTCTCCGCACCTTTGGAGAACCACTCATAGGCCAGCTTATCGTTCTTCTCCACGCCGACTCCCTCGAAATAGGAGTATGCGACATGGTACTGCGACTTTCCGAATCCGTTGTCTGCCAGCTTCTTGTGGAGCTCGAAGGCCTTCTCGGCATTCTTGGCTGTTCCCCTTCCCTTGGAGTATGCCTCTGCGACGGAGAACATGGCCTTCATGAAGTTGTCCTCGGCAGCGCGGTTCAGCCAATCGAACGAGAGCTCGTTGTTCTTCTCCACGCCCCTTCCGAGAGCGTAAGCGGTACCGATGTTGTAGCAGGCGATGGTGTTGCCGTGGGCCGCGGACATCCTGTAGTACTCGAGGGCGGTCTTTGCATCCTTCTTGAATCCCGTTCCCTCTGCGTAGTTGTCTCCGGTCACCAGCTGGGCATATCCGTCGCCCATGTCCGCCGCCTTCTTGAACCACTCGGCAGAGGTCTTGGTGTTCTTGGGGACCTGCTTGCCTTTAGCATAAAGCTGTCCAAGCATGATCATCGCATCGGTCTGTCCGTAGGATGCGGCTGCCTCCAGGTACTGGATTCCCTTGTCCCTGTTCTTGTCCTCCCCGACTCCGCCGAGGAAGCATCTTGCGAGTCCGTAGATCCCGTCGCGGGACCCCCTCATCGCTGCAGCCGTGTACCATGCATTGGAATAATTGCCGTCCTTGTCGACCCCGATGCCGTCCATATAACACCTTCCGAGGTTGTACATGGCTTCCACGGATCCGAGGCTGACGGCCTCGTCATACAGAGCGAATGTCTTCTTCTGGTCACGCTCGACGCCGAATCCATACTCATAGCACTTCGCGAGCGCCAGGTACGCTGGAACGATCTTCTTGTCTACGAGCCCCTGCAAGAGCTTTGCTCCCTCTGGACGGTCCCTCTTGATTCCTGTTCCGTTGAGGATGCAAACCGCTGCCTGGCAGGCACCGTTGTTGTTACCCATGGACTCGGACTTCCTGTAGGCCTCAAGGGCCTTCTCGGGATCGAAGGGTGTTCCCACTCCGAACTCGCAGAGTCTTCCGAGAATGAATGCTGCATCCGCATCCTCCTCGGATTTCTTTAAGAAATATTCGAAAACCGCTCCGTCTTCGGGCGTGTCGTGCGTTTTGTAGTAGTTGAGCAGCTCCAGATATGAATCCAGGTTTCCTTTCAGAGAAGCGCGGAAGAACCACATAGCGGCCTCATCCGCATCCTGTGCAACGACGATGCCATTGTTGTAACAGATACCGATAACGGAGGCTGCTAAAGGATGTCCCTTCTGTGCTGCCTTCAGATACCAGTCGAACGCAGCAGAATCGCTCTGCTCCGCTCCCTCTCCGATAGCAAAAATCTGCCCAAGCTCGAAGCAGGACTGCACGTCCCCCGCTTCAGCCATAGAAGTCAATTGCTCTAAGGATTGCATTAGGAAGTGTGTAGGCTGACACTGATATTAAACCTATCTTCAGTTTGTCTGTTTTTTCGCATTGTTAGTATCGATGATCCTGTTCCTGATGTAGATCAGCACACCGGTGCTGACAAGGAATATGTCCAGCAAATAGAAGCACAGGACATAGTTGATGTCGTCGCTGACGATCTTGTTGGCAACGCCGAACAGATACCCCATCAGGATGATCAGCATGAACAGTATGCTGGTCCCTACGTTCGTGCGTGCACGGTACGCTTTCACAAGGTTGAATGGCCAAGATGCGGCGAAGCAAACAAGCATCGCCGCCTCGAACAAACCGACTATCATAGCATCTCGATTGCACATCTCGGATTTATCTTTGACATGCCTGCTCTGGTTCGGCGCTTGTCGGACTCCTCCGTCTTCTCTTTAATATAGACCAAGTAGATGCCGAAGCATGGATCTCACAAGAGAAGAGGAAGCCATACTGAACGGCGAACAGGGCGAAGGCAAGCAGAAGGCCATGGAACTGGTCACAGCGCTTGGGAAGATATACGGCGCTGACAGCCTGATCGATATCACATCCGCCCATCTCTCGGGAGCATCCTACAAGACCATAGGGGACGGCGGGCTGAAGTACCTGGAAGATCTGGTCGGTGGAGGCGCAACGGTATCGGTGCCTTCCACATTGAACCCTGTCGGAATGGACAGGACCAGATGGAAGGAGATGCATATCTCCGAGGAGTTCGCCAAGAAGCAGCTGAGGATCATCGACCTCTACGGTCAGATGGGAATCAAGAAGACCTGCTCTTGTACACCCTACGTCGGTCCGAACGTACCGTCGATGGGCGATCATGTGGCCTGGGCGGAGTCCTCCGCGCTGAGCTTCGTCAACTCGTACATCGGAGCTAGGACCAACAGGGAAGGCGGTCCCGGTGCCCTCGCTGCGGCCATCCTCGGGAAGACCGCCAATTACGGGCTCCATCTCGACGAGAAGAGGAAGCCCACCGTGGTCATCGACGCGGACATCGATGGCTCGGTATTCTCATATTCACTGCTAGGACAGGCCGTGGGAATGGCCATCGGTTCCGGCATACCGTTCTTCAATAACATCTCTCCCGAAGTAGAGGAAGCCAAGGCTCTTTGCGCTGCGATGGCCGCATCAGGTTCCATAGCGCTCTACCATGTGGACGGCGTGACTCCCGAAGCGGGGAACTTCGATGTATCCGATCTCGAGGTGATCCACATCGGAGAGAAGGAACTCCAGGACGCCTATGACAAGCTCAACAAGACGGACGATGTCCAGCTGATCGCCATCGGCTGCCCTCACCTTACCGAGAAGGAGATGCATCAGATCGCATCCTTCCTGAAGGGCAAGGAGAAGAGGAACAAGGACATCGAGGTATGGTTCTGCACATCGACCGAGATCAGGGAGAAGTGCGCAGAGGATGTCAAGATAATGGAGAAGTTCGGTCCCGTACTCGCCGACACCTGTATGGTCGTTGCACCGATCGAGGGCACATTCCAGAGAACGGCCACCAATTCGGCCAAGGCCGGAAACTACCTGCCTACGCTCTGTTCACAGAAGGCCATGTGCAGGGACATCTCCGCACTCATGGAGTTGGTAATGTGATCTTCAACGGACGCTGCATCTGCAGAGGCAAGGCCAAAGGAGAGGTGATCAAACTCGAGGAGCCCCTGAGCTTCCTCGGAGGCGTCGACGGCTCCACCGGAGACCTCCGCGTGAGGGACGGCAACGTTGCCGGGAAGATCCTGGTCTTCCCCAAGGGGAAGGGCAGCACCGTCGGTTCCTATGTGATGTACGACCTGATGGTTCACGGTAAAGAGCCTGCCGCGGTGATCAATGAATCCGCAGAGACCATCGTCGCCACTGGTGCCGTCATCTCTTCCATCCCCATGGTGGATCAGATCCCCTCGGTCAGATTGTTCGAGGACGGGGACATCGTCACAGTGGATGCCACAGAAGGCACTGTCGATATCGAGGGGATAGTCCTGAAGGAGGTCGTGTCCTCTGTTGTCTCAAGGAACGGAAAATGCATCCTTGAGAAGCGCCCGGATACCAACCGCTCGTTCCCCGGACACTGGTCGCTCGTGGCCGGGAAGGTCGAGGAAGGAGAGTCTCCTGTCGATGCGGCTCGCAGGGAGATCCTCGAGGAGACGTCCATCAAGGTCGGGGAACCCCTCGGCACGATGGGCCCGCTGTACGTACGCGAGGGGAAGGTCTTGTTCAAGGTCCACGTCTTCCACTTCGACGCAGGAGCTCAGGAGCCTGTGATCAACGAGGAGAACGAGGCATACGTTTGGGCGGATGTCGAAGAGGCCAAAAAGATGAAGACCGTGACCGACACGATACTGGTCATGCAGACGTTCCTGGGCTGATATTCGCGCGCATACACGACAAGTGCTTTTATAGGACAAGCATATCACAACCCTCATGCAGACCTATGTCATCGAGAAGGACAAGACATCCGTTAAGCTCGGATTCAAAGAAGCGAACCTCACGCTGATCACGCCCCTTATGAAGGCGCTCAACGAGGATTCCAACGTCGTTCTCGTTAGGTACATCGACAAGCACCCCGAGCTCGTGGACCGTGCGCTCTACGTCCAGGTCAAGAAGGGCGACCCCATGAAGGCCATCGAGAAGGCTGCGAAGTCGGTGTCCGATTATTACACGATGTGAACTGATTCTGATGTACCGCAAGTGCATCACGGCCGAGAACGGCATCGGTCTCCACAACTACCTGTGCGACACCGATGGTACCGGCGGCCATCTCAAGACTCTCCCTGAGGACTTCATCGTCAGGGAGGTCTCCGATCCCCCGAGACAGAAGGACAACGGGGACTATTCTATAGCGACTGTCACGGCACGCAACTGGGAGACCAACCGTATGGTCAGGCTCATGTCCAGATGCATGGGCGTGTCCAGGGACCGCATCGGATTCGCAGGGACCAAGGACAAGAGGGCGGTAACCACTCAGCTCATGTCCGTCTACGGTACACCTGACCTCTGGGAGAAGGTGGACCTGAAGGACATAGAAGTGAAGGACGTGTTCAGAGGCGCCAGAGGCATACAGATTGGGGATCTCATAGGAAATGATTTCGAGATCACCGTGAAGGACTGCACGATGGACCCTTCGCTCATCAAAGAGACCGTCGATGCGGACATCGCCACCATAAAGAAGACCGGCGGATTCCCCAACTACTTCGGCGTCCAAAGGTTCGGAGCGGTGAGGCCTGTGACCCACCTGGTCGGAGAGAGGCTGGTCCGCGGCGACATCGAAGGCGCTGTCAGGACTTACATCTCATTCACCACGGAAGAGGAGGCCGAGGAACTCCGCCTCAAGAGGAAGGAGTTGCAAGAGACCGACATCAGCGAATGGAAATCCATCTTCCCGACGATACCGCCGGCCATGGCATTCGAGAAGATGATGGTCGGAGTATTGATAGACGACCCGGAGAACTGGGTGGGCGCCATAGAGATCGTCCCAACGAACCTTCAGATGATGTTCGTACACGCCTACCAGTCATGGCTTTTCAACGAGATGCTCAGCAGAAGGATGGATGCGGGACTCCCGCTCAATGCACCTGTCGAAGGGGACATAATCATCCCTCTGGATGCGAACAAGATCCCCCAGCACGAGAACCCTATTCTGACCACCGCCAAGAACATAGATCTTGTCACCAGACAGGTCAGGGCAGGAAGGGCGTTCGTCACCATCACCCTCTTCGGTTCCGATGGGGAACTGGCCGAGGGAGAGATGGGGGAGATCGAACGCAAGGTCATCGAGGAGAACAGACTCAAGCATGACGACTTCGTCATCCCGGAGCTCTCCAGATGCACTTCGAAGGGAAGCAGGAGAGAGATCCTTTGCCCTCTGAAGACCATCGATTACAACCTCAACGACGATGGCTACACCCTAAAGTTCAACCTTCCGAAGGGCAACTACGCCACATGCCTCCTCAGGGAGTTCATGAAGTCGGAGATGCGCGATTATTGAATCCCCATCAGCAGCTGTATCTGCCTGGCCTGATAGACACCGACCTTGCAGACCCTGATTATCTCGAACAGTGAAGTTCCCTGGACCCTGCCCAGGACCATCTTCAGAGAATCGTCGCGGATCACATCCGCATTCATCGCCTTGTTGATGTACGACACCAGCCTCTTTGCCTCGTCCACATCCCTGAACGAGCCCGATACGAACACAGCCGCCAACGGCAGCTTAGGTCTGGTCTCGAGGTCCCTCCAGTTGAGCTTCAGGATGATCTCATTCGAGGCACGCTCCTGCTTCTGGAATTCCGTGGAACCGGGAACGATATCTCCGTATGGCGCATCCTTGAGTATGTACCTCTTGACATCCTCCATGGCCTGTCCCTCGAATCCCAGAGAATTGAGGAAGTCGTCATCGGTAGGAGACGATCTTGAGACGTATGCACGGCGCAGGACCTTCTCCGCATCCCTCTTGACCTTGGTGCTCTCCGGCTTCTCCGGTTCCACTTTCCTGAGCCTGTTGGCCTCGGCGTCGTGTCCTGCCCTTTCCAGAACCTCGATCATCTCGCTGTTCTGGTCATCGGTCACCTCGGTGCATATCCTGAACCTGTCGTAAGCCTCACTAACTCCGGCATCCTTCCTGAGGTTGCTCTTGATCCTAGCCATCAGTATGATGGCATCCACATAACCTGGATTGCGCTCCAGTATGATGTCCACCTGCTTGTCCGCACGGGACAGATATCCTCTGTCGAAGAGCTTCTCTGCCAGGGCCAGTCTCATCTCCAGGTTGCCCGTGTCCCTGTTGACCGCCATAGTGTAACTGTCTATGGCCCTGTCGTAGTAACCCAGGCCCTGCTGGGCATCTCCTTTCTTGATGAGGATCTCGGGCAGCGCCAGTCCGAGGCTGATCGCCTTCTCGTATTCCTGCAAGGCCGCCCTGTACTCGGATTTATGGTACTTCACATCACCCATGGCCTCGTGGAGCAACGGGTTCTTCTCGTCTTTACGGATGGCATCGGTCATGAGATCCTCTGCCGTCCTGGGCTCGCCCATAGTCAGCAGGATCGTGCATTTGATGCAGATGTATCCTGTCTCCTCACCGGCGATGGCAATAGCCCTATCGATGGATCTCAGTGCACCCTTGTAATCACCGACAGCGAGCAGCGATTCCGCTATGGCCGCGGCCGCTGGAGCATCGTCCATGGACACTTCTTCCACGAACTCCTCTGGCTCCGTCTCGATGGCTGATGAACCTCCCTCTATGGCATCCAAGGCCAACCTCAGACTGGACGAATCGCTCTTCTCCATAGCGGCCTCTATTATCCTGACTGCTCCTGTCCTTTGGCCGTTGGCCAGATAACAGGACGCCAATTCTATTGCGGAATCGTCTGATTTGACCTTGTTGTGGATCTCCTGTGCCCTCTCCAGGGCCTTTTCCTCCTGACCGGATTCCCTCAAGACCCTGCAGATCATCAGTGCGACATCCACGTTGTCAGGCTGCGTCACCGAACAGAGGTCGAGGAAGTACATCGCCTCCTCGTATCTGCCGGCCTTCTCCAGGATTGCTGCCTTGCGTACCATCGGGTAGATCGATTCTGGATCCAGCTCGATAGCACGGTTAAGTGATTCGATCGCTCCGTATGGGTCCTCGAACTTCTCCTGGATGGCTGCCTTCGATATCCAATATTCTGATTCGTTGAGATCCAGAAGGACCGCGCGGTTGTATGATTCCTCAGCGGACTCCAGGTCCCCTCTGGCCTCGTCGGCCATCCCTTTGGAATGCCAAATCACGGGGTCGTACGGGGACAGCTCCGCTGCCGCCGCATACGATACGGATGACTTCGTGTAATCACCCAAACAATACTCCGCGTTCCCCCTGAGCCTTCTTACGACGGGATCTGCGGGTATGTCCTTCTCCAGGTCGTAGCAGAGGTACATCGCCTCCTTGTACATCCCGGATTCTATCATGGAGCCTACTACGGCGACCACGTTCTCCCTGCTGGGCTGGATGCGCAGGACGTTCCTCAGATTCAGCATCGCACCGTTCATGTCACCTGAACTGCTGAGGGCGTTGGAGAGGTCGAGCATCGTGCTCACATCGTTGGAATCCAGCTCCAGGATGCGCCTGCAGACTTCCAGAGCTCCGGATACGTCCTCCTTCTTGACCAAGATGTCCTTCTTCAGCATCAGGGCCTCCCAGTCGTCCGGATCATCAGACAGGACCTTGTCGCAGTCCCTCTCGGCTCCCTTGAGATCGTCAGAGATCAGCTTGATCCTCGCGGCCATGACCCTGACCGCGGAATCATCCTTTGCGCGGTGCATGGCCTCCTTGGATGCTTTCTTGGCCCCGCGGATATCGCCTCTTGAGAGCAGATAGTTGGAATAGGATACAAGATAAGACGGGTCCTTCCTGTTTGAATCAGCCATGCGGTCCAGGAAGACCTTTGCCTGATCCTGGTTGCCCGTGGATACCAGCATATCTATGATGTCGGAATACTCCTTGGTACCCGAATACTCGTTATCGAGATAATCATGGAAGGCGTTCATCAGATCGTTTGCCGAGCCCAGCTGCGCGTATGCGGCTATCCTGCCCTTCATCGACCTGACAGATATCTGGTCCAGCTCATCGTAGATGTCCAGGGCCCTGCTTGGATCGTGACCGGAAACATAGGTCTCCGCCGCTTCATAGGATACGTATGCGGGAGCCTTCTTCGCTATCTTGTCGTAGACCATCTTCGCTGATATCCAATCCTTCTCGTCCACAGATAACCTGGCGGAGGCCAGTTGGAACTCCCAGTCGCCGTCCTTGTAGAATTCAGAAGATACCAGGAGTTCGGTCGCCCTGTCCTTGTAACCGCTGAACCAGGAGCTGTATATCCTGTACAGCTGCCTCAGCCTCACATCGCTGGGCTCATCGGCCTGTTTGCCCTCGTAGGCGCTTTGGACCGCTTCCCTGTCCGCCCATTGGCCCATGGGATCATCCTCCTTGAGGATCTCATAGAGCCTTCTGCTCGAAGGGTCCAGATCAAGGCCTTTCTTGGCGCTTGTGACGGAATTGAGCCTGTCCCCTTCACCGTGATAGAGCTCCGCTTCGGCCAGATAGCGGTGGAACATATCCTTGGAGCTGTTCCTCGAGAGTATCTGCGCCGCTGCAGTGATCTCACCCTCGGACACCAATATCTCCGTCGCCCTGATGGCAGGCGAACAGTCCTGAGGACGGGCCTTGGAGACGATCGACTTCATGGTCGTCTCCGAAACGGACCCATAGACCTTCAGCAGCGCATCCATGAGAGCGATTAGGATCGCAGGATGGACGTAGCCGTCTGCCTCTAGGATCTTTGAATGGATCGAGTCCAACCTCTTATCGGACAGCTTGCCGTTGAGCACCTTCCATGTGCGGTACTCCTCAGAACTTCCGAATACGGGCAGGTTGTCCATAGGGGATGAATTGATTACGGACGTATAACGGTTTCACCGCTTGGTCGCCACCAGACCTATGTCGGAACAGGTCCTCCAGAATACCTGGATGTCACAGAATCCTGCCTTCTCCATGAGACAGATATGCTCCTCCTCGGTCAAAGGGTAATAGAAGGCCCCTCTGCGGTCGAGCATCTCCTTGATCGATTCTTCCTCAAGGCCCATGCCCCTCATGTAATCTACCCATTCAGCATCCTTCTCCGGCTGTGATGTATCATACCTGGTATGCTCCACGGTGATGAAGATTCCCCCGTCCCTAAGCATCCTGCGACAGTTTCTCACCGCTTCCAGCTTCAGATTCGTGTCGCTGTAGTAATGGTGGGAGAGGATGCATGTTATGATATCGAAGCAACCGTCGGAGAGCCTCAACGCATCCGATGTGGATTGAATGAATTCACATCCGGGTCTATCCCCAATCGAGTCCTTGGCGACACAAATGTTCTCCTCCGAGGGGTCGACCAAAGTAAATGTTGCTTCAGGGAACCTTTCCAGAGACTTCCTGATGGAACCGCCCATACCGCAACCGATGTCCAGCCATCTCTCCGGTTCCCCGATCCTCTCTGCTACCAGATTGGGAATCGATTCCCTTAGTGAATAATAGTCGGTTATCCTCTTGGACATCCCGATCTCCTGGGCGGTCTCGGATTCCATGTTATCTTCATAATATTGTATATTTATATTATTTAGTGAATTAAAAAGTACAATTTATATGATCTTTATAACAACATATCAGTCGTAGCATACGAATAGAGAATCAAAGAGGATGATGCCAATTGAGCAATGGTGGCTCCGATTCTGGATCCTCCTCGGAGCCGTTGGATAGAGTTATATACTTCTCTCCAATAAGGGAGTTTCAGTGCAGCTGTGATCTAGCTGGTTAGGATCTGAGCCTTCCAAGCTCATTGCCCGGGTTCGAATCCCGGCGGCTGCACTCATTTTATTCCATCAAAAGTGACTTGAGCGCAGGCTATAACCTATAAATTTTGGAAACAAAAAACATAGCTAACGCTAAAGATAAGTCAAAAAAAGAACAGTTTGTATAGTTCAGACCCTTCTCACAGCCCAGACATCATGTTATTCTACGATTATACGCATGAAACGCAAATCTCGGTACCGCTTTTCGATTATCGTACGGTACTGCGTTATGTTATCTCTCGATCGACATCCGGAAGGATGTGATCACGATGGGTTCAACGATTATTTCCCGTACGATTTCTGGCGAAGTGTGATCCGATCTAGTATCGTATTTGAATGAAGAATCACAAAGTATGTTATTATCCCTATCGTCAATCTGCCCGTAGGGCAGCTTATGAACGGGTCAATTTATTGACCCGTGAGTCACTTTTGATTGGGCGGTGTTACTCTATCCAGCGTTCCGAGTGGTGCATCCCTTTCGCACTCACCACTTTTCCAACTTAAGATAAAATAATGCAATCAAAAAGCTGAAGCATAGCAGTACAAATGCATTATGGCCGGGAACCCTTCGCTAAAGGATTGAATTCAACTCAGATTAATGGATCAGAGATTCAATTCTTCTTTCTGGATTCGGCGAAATCCTTGATCGCCGCATCGAACTCATCGGGAGTCATGTCATCGAAGATCTGACGTCTCCACTTGGTATAATCGGAGTTACCGGACTTGACCGCCGCCAGGAACATCTCTGTGTTGACTATCCCGAACCTCTCCACAAGGCAATCCATGCCGAGCCTGTACATCTCGCTCATGGTGTATACTTCGTTGGTGTCGCTCATGGCTGCTCCTCCTCTATAGATAAGAAGTCTAAGGGGGATATAACATTAATCCTGTTGTCCTTCAGTTTCAGGATGCGGTCGTCCGTGGTGATGAGGTAATCGCATCCGGCATGGATTGCGCAGGCCACATGGGAAGCATCGGCTGTCTTGAGGCCTTCGGCCATGATCTGGTTTCTCAACGGAACTAGGGTGCTGAAAATGTGCTCATCCACATACACCGAGCGATTGGCATCCATGAAATGCTGTATCTTGCCGGCGGACGTCTCGTCCCTGTTGCGGCTGTTCTCGTAATCGAGAACGATGGAGGTTACGAGTCTGTGCTTCCCCTGAGCTATTTCTTTCTGGATCTGCATCTTGGAAAGGGCTTCCAGATGGATGCGGAGCTGGGAATGGTCGTCGTAAGGGCGATTGTAAGCACAGCTGTCAAGATAGATGAGCAAGCAATATCACTGATGACATGATATATTGTATCGATTTAAGCATAACCCGCGGATGCAATCGATTTCGTCATCGAACGAGTGCATCCACTCCGTAGGCAGCTTTCTGCCTTGAGATGAAGTAATCATCCGGTTCGGCGAACGGGCCGTCGACCACTATATCCGCGTTCTGCGGCATGAACTCTAGAGTTGACACTGCGAATGGTACCATGGACGCAAAGTCCGACAGGTTGAGGTCGGCTTCCTTGAGCTTGTCCTTGCATCTCAGGTATGCAGTGATGGCTACGTCGTAGTCGTGGGCGAAGCATACGACGGGATTGTCCTGGATGTATCTGACGTAATTGCCGATGGGATCGTTGAATCCCTCGTATGTCCTGAGGATCTAGCCGCATTCGGAGCAGACCCTCATCTTGTATTGCCTGTGATAGCCTAGGAGTCTCATCCTGTTCCTTGCGATTCTTCCCCACTGTCTGATGCGTATCTTCCTGACCAGACGGTCCATGGTCCAGTCCTCCCAGTCGATCTTGGAGAGGTCCCCTGCTCTTCGTCCTTTCCCGTAGTATTCGTCGTCGTAATCCTGCTCGGAATACTTCGCTTTGGGGGATTTGATCCCGGGGATGAGATAATCGAGGATGTCCAGATCACAATCCACAGTGTCCGGGTCTACCTCGGTGATGCCGAGGCCAAGAAGAAGATCGCTAAGTTGAAGAAGAAGATGAAGTGAGGAGAATCCCTTCATCCCTCTTGAAACCGCTTTCACCAGTCTTTACAATTTCTGCATCCGCATCATACGTGCAACATCTTTCGATTCACTCATCTTTCGAGAATCTTCAACGATTCGGACATCCTCTGGCCGATCTCCTTCCCTTTCTCGGTGAGATGGAGAACATACTGCAGAGTGGGGTCCGCGGTCATCTCCTTGGTGAGAAGGCCCTCATCGACCAGTTCGTCGACCCTCTTCTTGATGGTGCTGTAGTCCTGTGTGAGGACCTTCAGGTCGTTCATGTTGGTCCTTTCGCTGTCGTAGACGATTGCCAATATGTCGACGACGAGAGTCCTGGAGAGTATCGAGCGCTTCGTCGTTGCGGATTTGTCCATATCCCTCATGGAGGTGATATAACCCTATGTAGTCTAAGTGCTCTTTAATGTGAATTCAAATGATAGTGTGAAAACACACCTTAAAATACGTGAGGAACCCTTGTGAGGCACGTAGCGGACGCGAGAGATTACCGAGAGGATATCCTCCCCTTGCGTTGCACCGGAGGGACAGATGACAGATACCTTTGAACCGGTTCCAGACAAAGTCAGGAGATATGTCGAATCCAGAGTATCGGCTCCGAAGGAGAGGACAGTCCTGGACATCCTTGAGGAAAAGCACATGCTGACCATCATCGAATATATCGACAGTCATCGTCGCTCTGAGGTTCAACAGGAACTGAACGAGGTAACAACCACAAGATAAACACTTTGGCCCCTCGTGAGAGGGGCCTATCATTTCTCGGTATGTGATGAATGTGTTTGATGATCGGAACCGCCAGATCTGTCCGCACATCCAAAAGAATGTCAATCTCGTTCTTGACGACCAGAATTCTACCTATTCCGACTGCCAGTTGGTAAGAGGCCTCGTCATAGCTGTCATTTGTTCATCCAGAGGACAACGTCTGCTGGGCAGGTGTATGAATTGATACTTTCGAAGGGACAGTTTGTATGACCGATATCAAGACCAACAGACCCTGCCCTAACAAGGGCTGCCCATAGTATGGGGAGATCGGAAGGAACGTAGTATCCAGAGGCACGAGGGTGAACAAGAACGGCGACACCGTTAGAAGATACTCGTGCACCTGCTGCGGACTTAACTTCAACGACCGTACCGGTACGAGGTACGAAGGCATCCATATCACCAAGGAGGAGTATGATTCCATCGTAGAATCTCTTTCTCAAGGAAGTACCTGCAGAGAGGCAGCTGTCAGTGTATCCGATAGGACAGTCAGGAACTATGCGAAGGCCGCAGGTATCGTAAAAAGAGCTGATAGAATGGTCCAGAGGCCTATCGACGGCAGGTTCCCCCGGATCGATACATTGAGGTCCAGATATTACGGACCTGAGGTTTGTTCCAAACCGCTCAGGGAAGGACTCGACATCCCACCGGACGAGATCGACAGGACATTTCAAAGATTCGAATCCGTTCTGATATCTCTTGGGTTCACAAGACCCGAATCCAGATTACTTTCTCTTCTTGTAGCATACGATGGCCTGACAAGCATGGACATAAGCAATCTCACAAGGATGTCATCCTCTACTATCGTAAAGGCCTCCGAATCACTCGCTTCGATGGGTCAGGTCGAGATATATGTAGGCAAATCGGTCGACGGAAGGAAACCTTACAGATCCTTCGCACTCAAGGTGGATCCGGATCATATGTTGGATGAAATCCGGTCCAAATTGCTAGATTCCGTCGATTTCATAGATGACCTATCAGAGCATCTATGAACCGTATTCTTCCGTCATCTGTTACTTTTTTTCCAATCGTTATATTGGTTCTCCCGAATACAGGGTCAGCGGACTTACTTTTGTCTTGTCACCAAATGACAGTGCAAAGAACCTATGTCCTAAGTCTTCGCATATTCAACGGTGATACGGATGAATTCAAGGAATGGTCTCGACGATTATGCAGCTCGCGGATTCCCAAGCTATCCAATGGGTCCAGGCCAGTGTGCTCAGGTGTCGGGTCAAATCCTCGATGACCATGCAGGCAAAGGCCGCAGCAGGATCGCCAGATTCATCCCGACCATGCTGCTGATCGTCCTGGTCATATTCGCCGGATACTACATCTACGACCACAACGACGGGTTCGGTTTCGATACCGAACTGAAGGTGGTCGTATCCGGGTCCATGGACGGGGAACCCCGGGATCAATACGATATCAAGTCAATCCCATTGGGAAGCCTCGTCTGGATCAAAAAGGTACCCTCGGACAGCGATACATTCTATTCATCCCTCCGCGAAGGGGATGTGCTTACGTTCAACTACAGGCATCCGATATCGGGAGAGAACATGGTCGTCACCCACAGGATAATATCCATTGAGCAGGGCAACGGCGGATTCACATACACTTTGAAGGGCGATTCCATCGCCGACGATCCGACCAACGGATCGGTGCAGAAGGTGACGAGCTATAGCGGCGACATCATCGGAAAGGTATCCGGTGTATCCCCCTGGCTTGGACAGCTGGTGATATTCATGTCCACGCTGGAGGGAAGGATCTGTCTGATAGGCATACCGTGCGCTATAATCGTGCTCGCCGAGTTCAACAGCATCAGGAAGAACATGGCATCGCTCAGAAGGGGTGATGCCGAATGATCTTCAGGGATGAGGACGGGGACATCAGGTTGGTACCGGTCATATCGGTACTGGCGGTCATATTGGTCGTAGCGGTGTTGCTCCTGTACCCGCACCCTTACGATGTGGACCACGAGGGGCAAGGCACGGTAACGTCTGAGGGCTGCCACAGCATATCATATCTGAGCATGCTGCTGGACGGCCAACCGGAGATCGGATATGAACCTGCCGAGGGATGGGAAGGTACGATGTACCTCAACGGCACGGAGGTAGAGGGCAACCCATACAGGCTGTCCATCGGATTGTTCGATTTCTCATGCGACAGGATCCACGTGGAGTTCAAGGAGCTGGAGCCGGAACTGGAAGTGGACATCGAGATCCAGGTAGATGTCATATCGTCCACGGCATTGGGAGCAGCACCCGACGACGGAGTGACCTTCTCGTCGGTCTCATCCGACCACTGGGAGCAGCCTTTCACGGTCGATCCCATGGGGAAGGTCCTGGTCAAAAGGGGAGGCTCCCTCACCATTACCATAGATTGCAAGCAGGAAGGCTGTTGGATCAGCTACATCCAAATCGACGGGGTGTCCAGGGAGATCACCGACCACTCCCACATGGAAGTGGTCGTGGAGGACATCCAGAAGGACATCCTGGTGGAGATCGGAATAGAAAGGTACCCGATGATAACGGCCTCGGCAGACAGTGACGCATACATCTCGCCCGAGGGATATGTTCTGGTGATCCCGGGGAAGGACCAGACATTCGTCTACGGCTCGAAGATCGGACACACAGTGTCCAAAGTGGTCGTGGACGGATACGAGGTCGAGCCCACAGGAGCATACACCTTCGAGAACGTGAGAGAGGACCATACCATAGACGTCTTCATTGACATGAGGTGTCATGTGGTCACGGCCAACTCCTCATACGGGGGGACGATAACACCATCTGGAAGGATACTCGTCCAGGACGGGAACTCGATCACCTTCACCCTCACCCCGATGGCAGGATACGTACTGTCGGGAATCACCGTGGACGGCAAGACAGTGAGATCCTACGGATTGACCTTCACGCTATCCGATATAAGGGATGACCACGCGGTGTACGCAACGTTCAGGCACATAGAGCCCCCTACGCCCACTTTCTACAGGCTTACTGTGGACCAGCCGGCCCACGGTACCATCACGCCCTCATCGGGCCTTGTGCGCGAAGGGAGCACCGTCAACGTCAACGTGATCCCGGACGACGGATACTACGTCGCAGGGATATACGTCGACGGCACCAAGGTGACGACATCGTCCACGTACTCCTTCAGGATGTACGGGGACCACACCGTATCGGCGGAGCTCAAGGAGACCACGATGTCCGTCTACGTGACGGAGAGGAACGGCGAGCCGATCATACCTGTGAGGCTGTCTGAGTACGTCTTCTCGATGGACAACATCCAGCCCGGAGACGTGCAGAGCATCAAGATGAAGATAACCGTGGATTCTAAGATGCCGTTGGAGCTGTCGATAAAGCTGAAGGATACAACCCTCTCCGAGGACCTTCAGAAGCAGCTGATGGTCATTCTGGATAGCGATTACACGGAGTATTCCGGCACTTTATGGAATATCTCCGAGGTCGGACTCGGATTCGGGGAGATCGGCGCCGAGAAGGACGTCTATCTATCGATCGAGTTCATGAATCTGTACGATAACAACAAGGTCATGGGCCAGTCAGGAACAGTCACATTGTCGGTATCGGCATACCAAGACACTGAATGAAATCATTTCAACAATTCAAAGAGGAAATCAAATGAAATCAGAACACAAGGCAATTCTGGCATCCCTGCTGGTAGTGGCTCTCTGCCTCTCTGCAGTAGGCGGTGTAACATATTCGTGGTTCTCCGACACGGAGACAGGGGAGATCAAGACATCATCGGCCGTCATCGACATCGACGGCGTCTACTCCGACCCCCTGGTCACTCTCACCAACAGCCCTGCGACAGAATACACATCCGATGTCTACGGCACGGCTGCATCTTTCAACGATGACGAACTCGACATTACCGATCTCCAAGCCAACAGAACGATAACATCCGTCTACACCATCACGAACAAATCTACAGTCAATTCGTTGTACAGGCTCTACATATCCGTACCCGATGTGAGCGACAGCCTTCTGAACACAGCGATCAAATTCTATGTCTCAGGTACCATCAACGGACACACCCTTGACGGCACCACGCCCATTGCATTCAACAACCACCTCGGATACGCATTCGGTGACGCAACCAGCGGAATCCTGCTGCCCAAGAACACATCGACGGGCGGATTCGACCAGTACGCATTGACCATCAAGGTAGTGACCAACGAAGGGCTCGTACAGGGAGTCCTCCCTAGCGAATTTACCATCAGCATGGTCTCCGAGGCATATCAGGTAGACTACCAGTACACCGAGCCCGTATTCATGTCCGTCGGGACCAACGCAGATACCGCAACGGTATCCGGAACCAATGCGACTACATTCTCCGCCAGCACCGTTCCCAAAGCGGCTGGTGCATCATCCGCACTCAGCAACCTCGGTGCGGTCAGCGTGACATTCCCCGAGAACGCCATGAGGGCCATCGATGCTTCCGCAACAGGCACCGTCACCCTGAACGTCGACGTCACGGATGCCGTCAGCACAGTTTCATCTGCTACATTGGAACTCAGTCTGACCGACTCCCAGACCGGACCCATCACGACATTCGGCGGAGAGAAGATCACCGTTACCGTCGTCGTACCTTACACAGGACCTCTCGACATCACATACAACGGAACGCTAGACGAACAGCCCGAGGTACTGAGCATCGTCGACAACGGCGACGGAACATCCACGGTCACATTCCAGACGGACCACTTCTCCGGATTCGACCTCATCGAGCTGGACAAGGTCCAGGCAAAGGATCTCTCCACAGGACAGTACCAGATGAGCTTCCTCGATGCGCTGGCAAGCGATTCGACGGCGGGTCACACCCTGAAACTCATCAATGACTTCTCCGTTTCCGCACCCATCCTCGTTCCCCACACCGTCACCATCGAAGGCGACGGAAAGACCATCACCACTTCCGCCACAAGGGGTGTGCGTGTCAATGGTGACAACGTGGATCTGACAATCAAGGATTTCAACCTCGTATGCGGATCTAACACCGAGAGAGCATTGCAGATCGACAACAACCGTTCCAACATCAACATCGCCGTGTACAACTGCGACTTCGGAAAGGTCTCATACTACTCTATCAACATCTGCAACGGAATCACGGATGCGAACATCTACATCGAGAACTCTAGATTCGCCGGATGGGGTGCAGTCAACATCTGGTCCGCCAACAACACCTTCAAGGCGGTCGGATCCACATTCATCGGACTCAACGATAAGGGATACAACGCTGAGGGATGGAACAACTTCGGTACTGTCGTCCTTGAAGCGGACACTACCAGCCAGACCGCAATGGCGGCCCATGGGAACACCGTGACCTTCGAGGACTGCGAGATCGTGGCCAAGACCATAGGACAAGGCAACACGCAGACATGCATCATATTCAACTACTGCAACCTCACGGTGCCCGTCGGCGCACACGAGAACGTGGTCAAACTCACGGACTGTGTCCTTGACTACAACGAATCCGAGAAGACATACGAGTACATCGACAACGGTTCTTACAACTACCTTGAGATCAACGGGGAGGTAAAGGTCGACAATACCCCTCTCGAAGTTCAGGAAGAACCCGTCGAGCCGTGATACTGTACCAACACCCACGGGGGTCTGTGACCCCCTCAAACGATTTCATTAAAAGTGGCCTCTTGCTTCGTTTGAAGTGAAGTAAAACAAAGAGGCAAGAGGCCATGAAATTCATAGGAATTGATGTACATAAACGCATCTTCACAGCTTGTGTTTTGGATGAGAATGAGAAGGTCGTCGGAGAGATTATCGACGCAGAAACTTCTGAGAAAGGACTCGATGAATTCATCGAGCAGTATCCTCCTGAGGATTGTCGTATCGTTTTTGAGAACCTCGGAAGAGCCCATTTCGTGTTCCATTATCTTTGGGATAGGGGGTACGCGGTCGATGTAGCACATACTGGACACGGTTCGATGCAGGAAATTGCCAATTGCAATTTCAAGACCGATCGCATTGACGCATACAAGCTGGCGCTTGTTTGCAAGGACATCTGGTCAGGAAGGAAGTTCATCAGGCGTGCGCATCTGTCGAAAGACGATGTGATGAGGATGAAGGGTCTCGTTAGGATCCATAACGAATGTGCGAACATCAGGGACGAGATGTATCTCCGCATTCTTGAATATATGAGCCTTCACAACATCCCGGAACATCCGAGATACAAGGATGTCAAAGGACAGGGGTACAGCCAGTATCTTCTGGATATGAAGGATCCTGCGCTTTCAGCGATGGTGAATATGATGTGTTCTGCTATCTAGCAAGTGAATGTGGCCAATGAGGAAATCAAGAGATATGCAAGGAAATCCGAGGATGCCAGACTGCTGATGACCATCAAGGGTGTTTCGGCTTTGACAGCAGTCACGGTCGTGACTGCCATCGACGGCATCTACAGATTCGAGACCCCGGAGAAATTGGTATCCTTCTTCGGTCTGGCCGTTCCTCACAAGGAGTCCGCTCACAAGAAGCAGAAGGTGGGCGTGATCACCAAGGAAGGCGATCCGCTGGTCAGGAAGTATCTGGCCAATGTCGTAATACAGCAGAACATGTGGTGCAAGGACAGCGATCTTTCGCAATTCTTTAGGAAGAAAGCAGAATCCATGCCACATTGGAAAGCCGTAACGGCGGCGATGAGGAAGCTCACCTCCATCATCTGGGCGATGCTGACTAAGAAGCAACCTTACAAGTTCCACCCCATGATGCAATCTTGATGAAGCTCGATTTAGGCTCCGGGTACCGGAGCCAGTCCAATGAGGACAGATCGTATTCTGTCCTGAGATGAGGGAATCGGGAGGTCCGTCCGACGTGACCGCGAAGAGGTTTTGCAGGCATAGACCGCGTTCATCAAACTTAGGCAGTTCGGACAGGACCAAGGTCGACATCGTTGTGCGGCAATGACCGCGGGGTAGGGAAAATGGCATTCTGAAGACTCATCTACGGAAGGTTTACGATCGTAGTTCGAAAAACCTTCGCATCAGCGAAAGCTTTTTCTCACAACCAGAGGATGTAATCGCAAGAGGCCACTTTTAATGAGGGAAACCCCTTACAATCCTTCTGAAAAACGATCCCGCCCCCACTTTGATGATACACCCTATTCCCCGCCTTATGTATAGGGCCTGTACAGGGTGCTTATTGAGGGGGTCAAAAACACCCTAGCCAGATGTTTCCGGAAACCATCGATTTCCGCGGAAACCTTCCGGAACCTTTCCGCGGTCGATCCCGGGCATGAGCATTAAATAGAGTCCACGTGAACTCATAGAGCAGCAAGGGTACCACAGGGGCCCGACTTGCTGTTTCCTATTTCCAATTTACCTCAGGGCCCCGCCTTCTCAAGCATTAAATAGAGTCCAGCCGGAGTATGGTCCGGCGGAGCTGCCATCACAGGGGGGTCGGTACTCCGCCACCAGCGTTAAAGCCGGCCCCTCTACATTCTCAAAGGAAGTCCAACAGGGTCGTCTGTTCTCCCATACTCGGAATCATAGATTCTGACTTAGTCCGATGTGTCGAAGTCAGGAATCATCATTGATGGGAACTGTAAGAAAAGATTTCTCAGAACATGGTTTTTTACCACTTCATGCATAATAACGCCCATGTTGCCCAACTCCGAGGACGCCACCACCGAATTCATCAGATCCGTATGCATCACGGATTAGCAGCGGACTATCCCCATAGCGATATTGAGCGACTGGAACCTCAGGCTTCGCTCAGTGGGTATAACGAGGGATGCCATATTCGTCATGGACGGTAAGATGTACAGATTCGGCCTCGGAGTCCGATGAGAGAACGAACCTCCCCGATCGTGCAGAACAGGTAAACTGTAAGAACGAGAGAGAGCTTACGCTAGGATATCCGCTGAAGAATCGTTGCCGTATGCTGAGTTCTGTCTTCTTATGAAGTATTCGTCCGGTTCGGCGAACGGGCCGTCGACCACTATATCCGCGTTCTGCGGCATGAATTCCAGAGTTGACACTGCGAATGGTACGATGGACGCAAAGTCCGATAGGCTGAGGTCGGCTTCCTTGAGCTTGTCCTTGTATCTCAGGTATGCAGTGATCGCGACATCGTAATCGTGGGCGAAGCATACGACGGGATTATCCTGGATGTACCTGACGTAATTGCCGACAGGATCGTTGAATCCCTCGTATGTCCTGAGGATCTGACCGCATTCGGTGCAGACCCTCATCTTGTATTGCCTGTGGTATCCGAGGAGCCTCATCCTGTTCCTTGCGATTCCTCCCCACTGTCTGATGCGTATCTTCCTGACGAGACGGTCCATGGTCCAATCTTCCCAGTCGATCTTGGAGAGGTCCCCTGCCCTGCGGCCTTTGCCATAGTATTCGTCGTCGTAGTCCTGCTCGGAGTACTTCGCTTTGGGGGATTTTATTCCGGGAATGAGAAAATCGAGGATGTCCAGGTCCCAATCCACAGTGTCCGGGTCGACCTCGGTGATGCCGAGGCCCATGTGCGTGTACAGATAAGCGGCGGTCTGGGAGATGGAACGGATCCTCTGATGGGGATGGACCTTCTTGATGATCCATCCCGGATTCTCCCTCCTGAACCTGTCGGTATCGAGATGGCCGTAGCAGATGTTATGGAAATGAGGGGAGAACACCCATCTGTCCTTCATCCTCCACGGGTGGAAGATGGTGAAACCGGAAAGGGCGCCGATGTCCTTCAGAGCGGCTTCGATATACTGGACGAGCTGCTGATATTCATCGGTGGTCTGCATGAGAACCTTGACCAGCTCCTGGGGCGGCGATATCACCCAATGGCCGACGTCACCGACGTCGATGCCTTTCTTTTTGCAAAGGGCCTTGAAGGCGAGGAGCTTCTTCTCCTGTTGCTTGCCGTTCCTGAGGGCGGTGTCGTTCATGCATTCCGGACAGTGGAGGGACCAGCAGTGGATCCTCTTGCCCTTGATATAATGCTCCGGATGCCCGGGGCACTGACTGTAGACGAGCTCTCCTGTCTTGGTGCGGATGAAACCGCAATGCTTCTCCTTCGGACGGTTCGCGTCGTGTCCGGGCATGCACCAATGGATGTACTCATGATACTCGGGTCTGAAGAAGTGGACGTTGCCTTTGGAGTCGTAGAACGACCTCTTTCCCTCCTGAACCTGATTGTAGACCTCCTGTAACGGCTTGCCTATGTCGATCGCAAGTTTAAGGTACTCTATGGCAGGTCCGTTCCGGACCAGCTTCTCTGCTTGTTGGGTAAAAGGTTTGGAGGGCTTTCGCCCCGAAGATGTTTGAAGGACTTCGGCAGTGAAGGATGAAGATAACGCGAAATGCATCCCGAGGGATACAACTAGGATATCAAACAAGTGTTACAGCGGTTTGGGAATCAAAACCCGAAAAAACTGAAAAATTGAGCAATCTATAGATGATGCTGGCCATCCGGGGGGTGAATCCTGGCGGCTGCACTCATCTTTCTTCTTCCAGATGTGTTTTTGAGTGCGACCGCACGGATTGCCACTTTCCCGGACCGGATTAGTCCAATTACGACTGTTCTCCGACGGTACCCTCATCCGTCGCGGGGAGAGGAGCCATCCTCATCCAGCCTGCCAACCCTCAGCTTTTCGTAGGGCATCTGGATACCGGCTTCGGCCAGAGCGATGTAGAGCTCCTTCTTCATATCCGAGAGGATGTTGTCCGCATAGGAGAAATCCACGACAGTGGCTTCCAGGCTCATCTCCAATCCGGTGTTCTTGAACTCCATGAGCTTTACCTCCGGCTTGCCATATTTCCCATCGTGGACGAGATATTTGCTCTTGTTCGCCATATCGATTACGACCTTCTCGACCTGGTCCATATCGTCCCCGTAAGGGATCTGGAATAGGATCTTCATCGTGAACGTCCTGTCGTTCTTGCTCATATTGACGATGGTCTGGGAGGCAAGGACGTTGTTGGGGAACGATATTATGCGGTCGTTGTACGTGTTGGTTAACTCGGTGTTCATGAGCCTGATGCGCACAACCTTGTAGGTCTCGTTGTTAATCATCAGATAATCGCCCTCCCTGAAAGGCCTGGTGAGCAGAAGGGAGATACCGTTAAACAGCTGCGAGAGGACGTTCTGGGCACCCAATGTAATCCCCAGAGTGATTATTCCGGCGCTCATCAGTATGGCGGTGAGGTCGAATCCGAACACATGCAGTATGGCACTGATCGACCCGACCCACAGAACCATCTTGCCCAGCATCGTAAATATCGGAAGGAAAGACAAGTCGAGTGGAGAGTCCTGGACCTTGCCTAGTCTGGTCAGCGACGTCTTCACTATGAGGACGTAGATCTTCCATCCGACCATGGCCAACAGCATGATGAAAACCGCTGTGGCTATCTTCTCCAGGTCCACTATGAGGTTCAGATCCGTGCTGACGATCTCGAGTGCGTTCCCCAGATACAGCAAGACCGCGATTATCGGGGCTGCCAATGAGAGGACTCCGCTGTATCTCTTCTTGTCCTCATCGATATACCTGGCGAATAACGGAATCAGTATCCTGCCTATGAACAATCCAAGCAGGAATACAGTAAGAATGGATACAAGGAACGGTATGACAGGGGTGCTGAAAGGATCCTGGAGGGTGTTGGGTATCACACCGAAGAACTTGTTGTAACTTCCCGAAGTGTCCAATTTGGAATTGACGTCTATCGCGAATGTGACCGGCGAGATCGTGAACGTAGAATCCTCCACATCCGCGATGCTGACGGTGAGGAAGAACATTCCTCCCTTCAACGAAGGGATCACTTCGTCGACGTGTATCGTAACCGTGACCTTGACGAAATCACCGTTCTTCGGATCGCCGGCGGGCATCAGGGTTATGGGTTCCAAAGGATCCCAAGTCAGATAGGTGACGTTGCTCTCACCTGAGAAAGCAACATCGAGGACATGTTCTGAATTGTTTGTTATGTAGACAGAGTAGGTAGTGGACTCCCCGTTTCCCACTATCCTGGGTATGAGATTCGTGACCTGATGGAAAGGAACGGAGATCGTGTAGTCCTCCGTTGAGATGGCATCCGAATCCTCACTCACGAGAAACGGTGCGAAACAGCTTGCGGCCACGATCAGAGCGAATGTCAGGGCGGCCATCCTTTGTCTCATGTGGGTGAATAGTCGGGAGTATAGAAAAACATAAGGGAGCACCTCCTCCTCAGAAATGTCCAGCTGCAAACTATTTTCGAAATACGTGGAATCCGTGGCCATTCGTCCGTAAGATGACCGGGTCACTGTGGGCCGATAATTCTCAATGTTTTTTGAGAAGGGGAGGTGGGGTGAACCGCCCTGGCAAGACTGGCTGGTTACCTCCGATCCTCCCTCCCTTGGATGATTGAATTGTTTCAGGGTCTCCTCGATACAAGGACAGCACACTTGGAATGCCTCACAAGTGCCTCGGACACGCTTCCCATGAACACCTTCGAAAGTCCGGTAGCTCCCAGAGAACCGCAGACGATGAGGTCATACTGATCGGAGATCTTCACAATCTCGTTCGCGGGGGTGCCACCGACCGTAATCATCTTGACTTCAACTCCTGCCTTCTCACTCAGGTATTTGACCTCTTTGAATGCCTCGTTCGCCGATTTCTGGGCTATGTCCGCCCTCTCCGATGCGGAGACGTCTCCTCCGAACGCATTGGTCTTGAGATCCGCTCCTGCCATTACATGGATGGCTGTGAGCTTGGCTCCCATGGACTTCGCTATGCATACTGCGTCCTTTACCGCGATGCTGTTGTTCTCACTTCCATCTACTGCCAGCAAGATATTCTTGTACACCTGGATCACCAGATTCAAACTCGGTTTGTAAGTATTTAAAAGAGCATCATAGAAGAACCTAAACTTTATCTACGATTATCCTGAACACAATTTAGTTGGATTATTTTGGTAAATCTTTCTTACCAAATAGGGTGAAAAACGAATTCTTTAATTACTACCAGCTAACAACAGGATGTTCGACCGCTCTGGTGAAATCAGACATTTTGTCATCTACTACTGGAAAATCAGTCGAACAATCTTTTTATCCCCTGTTGGATGATATTACCACCCGATGCCCTCGGACGAACCTGTCGATTCTTACAAGTCCAAAACATTCAGGATCGCCTATCTTTCGATCCATTCCACGGCACCGAAGATGCTGGAAGAATCCTGTCTGAAACTGAAGAAGGAACTCGGGATAGAGGTCTCCTTCAAAGGTTATACGAAAGAGGATTGTGAGGACGACCCCCTGATCTACGAGGACCTCTGCAGGAATACCTTGCACTGCGACTTGGTGCACATACGCTGCATGGGGGATCCGTGGAAATTCAGCAGATTCGACCGCTACTCCGAAGTACTCAGAAAATCCAAAGCGTTCATAGCGCCGGTCACCGGGAACATCGAAGTGGATATGCTCACAGAGGACCTTTACACAGGCACCATGGAGGAGCTCAAGGACCTGGAGACATACATCGTATACAAGTGTCCAGAGAACGACTTCCGCTTCCTTTGGTGGGCGGCAAGACACCTTGGCTTTACCGACAGGGAACCCCCGGGACCTGAACCCCATCCCGACCACGAGATATACCACCACAGATATCCCGGGAAGATTGACACCATGGAATACCTGTCCGAGCTGGACAGATCCAAGATCACCGTCGGGATGGTGTTCGCCGACAGTCAGAAGGTCTATGACAACACCAAGTACATCGATATGCTGACCGACATGCTGGAGGAACGCGGGATGCAGACAATCCCCGTATCGAGCTCTTTCGCATGCACAAGGAGACCCGGCGGTACGGAGAGCATCTTTCGCACATACTTCATGGATGAGAACGGCCCGATTGTGGACGTCATAATCTCGCTGACCGCATACTCCAATATCAACAGGGCCGACGGGGTCATCCCCAACATAGACGAGGAGAGCTGCCTGCGCAGGCTGTTGGACGTGCCCGTCATATTCGGCATGGCCTACCACAACTCCTTCCTGGACTTCGAGATGGAGAAGACCGGCATGAGGAAATCAGATTTCGGAGCCAACGTGATATATCCGGAACTGGACGGTAATATTCTCGGACCGCCCGTATCTTTCACATCTAAGGAGAAGCCGAAGATCAACCAGCCCATCCCCGAGAGGATGGATCATCTCTGCCGTCTCACCGAGGCTTGGGGGAAACTGAGGAGGAAACCGGTAACCGAGAGGAAGGTCGCAATTATGATGTGGCAGTCCCGCCCCAATTCGGGCATGATCGGCTCTGCCGCCAGCCTGGACACCGTGGAGAGCGTCTCTGACATACTGAAGAGGATGAGGGACCTCGGATACAGGGTAGATAGCTGTCCGTCCCAGGGGAGGGAGTTAATCGACGAGATCCTGGACAACATCACCAACGATCTCGACAACCAATCTTTGGAAACTGTGAGGAAGAAGGCCGTCGACCTTGTGTCAAGGGAAGACTATATCAGGGATTACGACCAGATTCCAAAATGGGACAGGATGATGACCGAGAGGTCCTGGGGGGAACCCGTCGGAGAGCTCATGACCGACAGAGGGAAGATAATCATCCCAGGCCTGATGAAGGGCAACGTTTTCGTCTGCTACCAGCCGATGAGGGGCTGGGCTGAGAACATGGAGCAGAACATCCACGACCCCATGCTGTTCACCCAGCACCAGTACAATGCCTACTACTGGTGGATCAAGAACGTGTTCAAGGCGGACATGATATTCCACATGGGCACCCACGGGACCCTGGAATGGCTCCCCGGACTGAACGTGGGCCTTTCCGAGAAATGCAATCCGGATTATGTGCTCGATGCGGTCCCCAACGTCTATCCGTACATCGTAAACGACCCGGGAGAGGGTGTGCAGGCCAAGAGGAGGGCGGAATCGGTGCTGATCGGGCATATGCCCCCAACCATGGCCCGTGCCGATTCACATGGGGAGCTGATGGAGATAGAGGTCCAGCTCCAGGATTACTTCAAGTACCGTGGCAGCGCATCCGATGTGATGAAGACAGAGCTGGTGAGGCAGATCTACGAAGCGGTGAAAACCAACAATCTGCTGAAAGACCTCGGTCTGGATGGGGATGACGATCCGGGACCGGAAGGATTCGCCGACCACATCATCGATCTACATCAGTACCTGGAGGATGTCCAGGAGACGCTGGTCAGGGCCGACCTGCACATCATTGGCAGAGAACCCAAAGGGGACCACTTCGACGAGATGGTCTATTCGCTTTCAAGATTGGACAACGGCGATATCAGATCCCTGAGGGATGCATTCTCGGAGAATCAGGGCGTGGACCTCCAGGCGGCCATAGACGATCCGTCCGGAGAACAGACTGACGGCGAGCTGAATGCAGTCACGGTGAGCAGGATCGACGGAGAGGAAAGGGAATTCATCCAGAAGCTCAGGACTGAATTCAATTATGATACGGAGAAGGCCAAATCATACCTTCTGGACAGATACGGGAAGGTCTCCGAAGACCTCTCCGAATCCGTAAGGTATGTCTGCGAGAGGATCGTGCCCAACATCCGCAGGATGAGCTACGAGCTCGACCACATGATGGATGCGGTGGACGGCAGGTTCGTCATCCCCGGACCGTCGGGAGCACCGACGCGCGGAAGCGCTGACATCCTCCCCATGGGAAGGAACTTCTACAGCCTTGATCCGGAGAAGGTCCCCACCAAGACCTCATGGGAGATCGGGAAGAGAATGGCCGACCAGATGATCGAGCGCTTCGTTTCCGACAAGGGGACCTATCCGAGGGAGGTCGGGATAGTCATCTGGGCGACGGACATGATGAAGACCGGCGGAGACGATGCCGCATACATCCTCTGGCTCCTGGGAGTGAAACCCGTATGGTCGAAAATGGGCGGGCAGGTCGTGGACCTGGAGGTCATACCGGTCAAGGAACTCGGCAGGCCCCGTGTCGATGTAACCCTGAACATAACTGGACTGTTCAGGGACACGTTCCCGGCGACGATAGATCTTCTAGACGATGCGGTGAAGATGGTGGCGGCACTGGACGAATCCGATGAGGAGAACGCCCTTGCGGCCAACCTGAGGAAGGATATCGTGGAGGATGTCCTGAACGGCATGTCCCCCGATGAGGCTCGCGCCAGGAACTCCGTGAGGATATTCGGAGAAGCACTGGGGACCTACGGGACCGGTGTAGGCAGACTGATCGAGACCGGCAAATGGGATGAGACGAAGGACCTAGCCGACATGTATGCCGCACTGTGCAGCTACGGCTACTCCAAAGGCGAATACGGCAAACCCATGAAGAACGAGTTCATGAGACGTTTCGGAAAGGTCGAGGCTACGATCAAGAACGCTCCGACCAGGGAGATCGACATCCTGGACATCGACGACGTCTACCAGTACCTCGGAGGGATGAACTCCTTCGTAAGGACCTACGGAAGACAGGATGCCCTGACATATATGGGAGACAATTCCGACCCGAAGAAGACCAGGATCCGCAGCACCCAGGAGGAGCTGCGTTTCCTCTTTAGATCAAAGGTCACCAATCCCAAGTTCAACAATGGCCTGATGGAACACGGATACCGCGGTGCATCCGAGATGGCCAAGATCACCGAGTATACCATGGCCTGGGGGGCGACCTCGGGCATTACCGAGGACTGGATGTACGAATCCCTTGTGGACACTTACCTGAGGGACAGGAACGTCCACGACTGGATGGACGATGTGAATCCGTATGCGGTGATGAACATCCTGAACACCCTTATGGAAGCCATCAACAGAGGTCTTTGGGATGCCACTCAGGAATACCGGGATCTCCTCGAGGAGATGTACATCGATGCCGAGGAGAGGATCGAGGAACTCACCGACAAATGACGTCGGTCACATATACCCCTAATTGAATTACCAGGCATGGCAGGTCACATTCACAACCTCGTCTCCATGACAGGTCCGTCGACGGCTATCCAAGAGATACTGTACGGATTCATCATGGCGCTGATATTCGTGAATGCCGCCAGCTTCGGTTTCCTTACATTCTCGGGTCCGGTCGAGTTCGTGCTGGTGATCTTGGGCATGAATGCCACCTGGGGAATCATCGATGCAATCATCTTCTATTACATGGCGGAGTTCGACCAACGCGGTTACAAGAAGATAATATCGGGCGATACCGAACTCAGCAGGGATCAGAGACGGGAGATGCTTGTGAGCGAGTTCAGCGGTACACCCCTGGATGTCCTTCCCGACGATGAGAAGGAAAGAATTTGCGAAGGACTGCTCGACAGGAAGCTGGAATCCGATGAGGAGTTCCGCGAGAGCAAGAAGGAGTACCTGATGAGCTCCATCGGATGCGTCATATTCAGTTTGTTGACGGTCATCCCCTTCGCCGTGACGATACTCCTGATAGAGGATTTCCAACAGGCTCTTCTGGCATCCAAGATACTCGCATCGGCGATCCTGTTCTTCGTCGGTTATGAGCTTGGCCCTCGCATCGGTGTCAACAGGTACGTGACCGGCGTGTTCCTGATGGGCATGTCCCTCATAATCGCCATAATCTCCACATTCACTGGCGGATGATTCAATCATCGTTCTCGAACTGGGAGTGATACAGGTCTGCGTACACCCCGCCCCTGCTCAGCAGCTCATAGTGCGTTCCCTTCTCGGCGATGTTTCCGTCCTTCATGACCAGGATGATGTCCGCGTTGCGTACGGTGGACAGCCTGTGGGCTATGACGAAGCATGTCCTCCCGTGCATCATCGAATCGATGGCATTCTGGATGACGACCTCGGTACGGGTGTCGACCGAACTGGTCGCCTCGTCGAGTATCAGCATCGGGGAACGGTCCACAAGGGCGCGGGCGATGCATATCTGCTGTCTCTGACCTTCCGACAGCGAGCTCTTAGAACCTATCCTGGTCTCCAATCCGTCGGGAAGGGTACAGATGAACTGATCCAAACCAACCTTCCTACACGCCTCCATGACATCGTCCTCGGTCGCTTCCGAGCAGTAGGCAATGTTTTCCCTTATCGTGCCCTCGAACAGCCAAGTGTCCTGAAGGACCATGCAGAACAGATCGTGCACATCACTGCGTGTCATATCCTTAACGGACACACCGTCAACCAGGATGTCCCCGCTGCTGGGCTCGTAGAACCTCATCAGGAGGTTGACGGTCGTGGTCTTCCCCGCGCCGGTGGCACCGACTATGGCTACCTTCTGGCCAGGCTCTATGACAGCAGAGAACCCCTTGATCGTATCCACGCCGTCGAAGTAACCGAAATGAACATCCCTGAACTCCACTTTGCCCCTGATCTCCTTGGGCACTGTTCCCGCCGTGTCGGCAGCCATCTCTTCCGAGTTCAGGAACTCCTCTATCCTCTCCGCACCTGCTCCGGCGGCCTGCATGTTGCCTAGGGAATGAGCTATCATGTCCAGGGGACCCATGAACATCTTGACGTACAGTATGAATGCGACGACCACGCCTATGGTGATCTCCCCCTCGATGACCATGACCGAACCGACTATGCACACGGCCACATAGCCCAGATTACCGAAGAACTGCATTATGGCGGGAAGCAGACCCATGGTGACCTCGGAACGGAAACCGCTGGCCCTCAGAGATTCGTTAATGCCATCGAAGGTTTCCTTGTTCTTCTCCGAAGCCGAATAAGCCAGCACCATATCGTGGGTGCTGTACAGCTCGGAGATCAATCCGTACATCTTGCCGATGTTCTTCTGCTGGTTGCGGTAGTACTTCTGAGTGTACTTGACTATGAGGGCGCTGACGATCATGCCCCCGGAGGCTGCGATGATGGAGACGAAAGCGAGCTTCAGGTCGGTGACCAGCATCATGAACAGACACACGAAGAACAGGATTATCCCGTGTGCGAAGATGGGGAGACTCCTGGCCAATGCGGAACCGACGGTGTCGGCATCGTTGGTGAATCTGCTCATCACATCGCCCTTCCTGCAGTTATCATAGAAGCGCAGCGGAAGGCGTTCCATCTTTCTCTCCAGATCCGACCTCATGTTCTTTGCCACGGTCTGCGCTATACCGGCCATCCAATACTGGCGGGCATACATGGCCAGAGAGCCGGAGAGGTAAAGGAGCAACGCGATAAGACCATTGACGGAAACGCTGTCCAGATCTATCGAACCGGTGTACAGGCCGTCTGATATCAGGTCGGTTATGTTCCCGACGAATTCAGGAGCTATGGCGGTGAGGGCCGACTCCAGGAACACCATGAACATGGCCAGGAAGAACAGCCCTCTGGCCTCGTAGACGTACCCGAGGATCATCCTCCAGGCATTCCTCATCGATTTGGGCGTATCCTTACGGACGCCCCCCTTCTCCGAGTACCCTCCTGTGAGCAACGGGACGCGTCCGCTCATAACTCATCACCTGTTCTCTGGGATTCAGCGATCTCCCTGTAGAGGGCGCAGCCGTCAAGCAGCTCCTCGTGGGTACCCTGACCTACGATCCGTCCCTTATCCAGGACGATGATCCTATCCGCACCACGGGCAGTGCCGATCCTCTGTGTAACAAGGACCACCGTGGAACCTTCGGTACGTCTCTTGAGCCTGCGCCTCACCTCCAGATCGGTACGGAAATCTATGGCTGAGAAACAGTCGTCGAAGACGTAGATCTCCGGACCTTTGCAAATGGCCCTCGCGATAGCGACCCTCTGCTTCTGTCCTCCTGAGATGTTCCTTCCCTCCTCGGACAGGTTAATGCCCAATCCTCCCGAGTCCTCGATGAAATCCTTAATACAGGCGGTTTCCAGAGCTGACCATATGTCATCATCCGTGCGGTTCTCGGATCCCTTGCCATAATTGACATTGTCCCTTACGGATCCGGACAGGATGGTGGGCCTCTGAGAGACGTACCCTATCTTGGAACGCAGTGAATCCAGATCGTACTCCTTCACATCGATTCCGTCGACTAGGACCTTTCCTTCATTGCAATCGTAGAATCTCGGTATGAGGTTCATAAGCGATGTCTTGCCGCATCCCGTTGCACCGATCACCGCCACCGTCTCACCGGGATTCACATCGAAACTGATTCCGCTGAGGACATCCGCTGATGACCCCATGTAACGGAAGCTCACATCCCTGAAGGAAATGGATCCTTTCCTATCGCCATCGGTCACCGTACCTCCGACGATCGTCAGATCGGTATCCAAGACCTCGAAGATACGGTCGAGGGATGCCTGGGCCCTCGGGAACACATTGAATATCTGCACCATTGTACGGAACCCGTTCAGGGCCAGTATGGCATATGTCGAGAACACGATCATCTCCGAGAACAGCTCAAGGCGGAGGGGCTCCGAGGATGTCCCGGCTATTATGAATGCTCCCAACCAGTAGATGGTCATGGCCAGGCCGTTCCTTATGAAACCGTTCATGGGCACGTTGAAACCCATGATCCTAGCTGCACGGATGTGGTTCTGTGTCAGAGCATCGTTGGCAGCTTCGAACTTGTCCCTCTCGAGATCGTCCGCATTGTACGCCCTGATGACCCTCTGTCCGGTCAGCATCTCCATGGTCACGGCATTGATCCCGTCGTTCAGTTTCTGCACCTTCCTGTACAGAGGTGCTGTGAGGCGGAGTATGGTGATGACCAGCAGGATCATCGCGAATATGGATATCACCGTGGCCACGGTCCAGGTCATATCGCTCTGACTTATCCTGAGGATCGCCCATATGGAGATGATCGGCGCCCTGATGAGCGATTCCAATGCGACTCCGATGAAATCCTGTACCTGCTTGACATCATTGGTGGAACGTGTGATCAGACTGTAAGTGGAGATCCTGTCGATCTCCGACAGGGAGAACTTCTGGACGTGATCGAACTCGGCCTGACGGATGGTCTTAGCGGTCGATGATGATATCCATCCCACGGTACTGCTGACAAGCAACCCGATGATCAACGTGGCAACGGCACAACCTACCATGGCGAACGACTTCTCAAGGACCTCCTCCGACGTCCCGTGAGATGTGATGACATCCGTGATGGCCGCCATGTAGTTTGGTATCTCCAATTCGAACCATACCTGCAGGACTATCATCAGGACCACTAGAACAGAAAGGGCCCATTCCGTCCTGCGGAAGAATCTGACGAAGGAGAATATACCGCTCAAACTACCGTCAACAACCTAAGACCTCCATGATGTTAAATCCTCCTCCGTTCGACAAAAGAGACCCTTATCGGTAAATACGGATAAACCCATCCGAACCTTATGACAGATGTCAAGTCCGAGGAGTTCAGGAGGTTCATCCTGGAGAACAGGGAGATAATAGAGAGGATTCTGAAGGATGATCTGAAGGAGTCCAAGCAGAAGACCGAGGAGTTCGTCGATGAGAACCTCGACCGCGCTAAGGCAAAAGCCATGGACATCAGCGACGGCATCTTCAAGATCGTCGGGGACGACGATGTCCAAAAGCATTTCATCACCGGATGTCTGGAATTCCTTCATTTCTTCGAAGCAGTAATCAACGCGGCACCGCTATCGCCCGAGGCGAGGGAATTCGTAGATAAAGTGGAGGAGACCCGCGACAAGACCGTGCGCAACGTGGTCAAAACCGGTGCGGACGACCTCGTTCAGAACATCCCCGTCAAGGAAGTCAAGCCCAGGAAGGCCCCCGCCAAGAAGGCGAAGCCCAAGGCTGAGAGCATCAAGATAAACGACGTCAAGAAGAAGGCATAATCACTTCTTCTTGTGGATCTCCAGGTTCTCTTCGAGTTCCTGGAGGTCGTACGTCTTACACAGTCCGTAGACCAGCTCTATCATGTCTTCTTTGTTGCTTATCAGGCCGTCCCTCATCATGTAAGGCGAGACTTCCTTATCGAAGGCTCCCCAATATGTGGCCACGACACAGTGCTGGGCAAACATCCCCATGATAAGAGCCGCATCACAATCGTTCTTCAGAATGACGTCGGAGAGGTTGGTGTTATTGAATGAGTTCATGTGATACTTCCTCACGACAAAATCCGAATCCTTGATCTCGAAACCGTCCAGGAGCTGCATGGCATCATCGGTGATACCTTCCATACAGGTAGGACCCTCGTATAGGATCCAGATCACAGGCCTGCCGGCCTCCCTGAACATATCGATGACTTTCTTCATGGTCTCGGTATGGAGTTTGGCTGATTCCAGAGTGGAATCGTCCGCCCCGATGATGAACTTCTTCTGGACATCAACGATGACCAGTGCCAATTTCCTGTCCTTCTTATCTACAGGCTTCATCGATTCCGACATGTCATTCACCTCAGCATTTGTTACTCTTTATCAAATAATAGCATATTGCGAACAGCGCCACCGTATAGACCGCGATGATGAATATCGAGTCCATGCCGACCGTGTAGTCGGGGAGCATTATGCCTCTCATCACCATGCTCACATGCGTAAGAGGCAGAGCGTAGATCACCGCGGCAGCGAAATCTGGCAGCGCACTGGCATCGAACAGCGTGCCGCACAGGAAAGTCATCGGTATGATCACGATGCTGGTAAAAAGAGAGAGATTCTGCGTCTTGTTTGTCAGCATTCCCGCCAGCAATCCGAGGAGCGAGAACATGAGACTTCCCACGATGATCAGTACGAATATCCACGGACTGATCACCACCTCCGGCGACAGGAGCCGACTGACCACCAGAAGGATGGTGCAGCTTATGAGCGCCCTCGCCACTCCCTGTATGGTCTTCCCCAGGATTATGGCAGATATATGCAGCGGGCATAGCAGGAGCTCGTCGAAGCTCATGTAGAACAGCCTCTGGACGAGAATTTTCATGGACACGGTGCTGAACGTTGCGGACAGAGTCGTCATGGCGATGATTCCGGGTATGATGTACTTGACATACCCTGCCGGATCCTCCATGCTCCCTCCCACTCCGAAACCGAATGCGAGCAGATACAACAGCGGCCCTACGAGCGATGAGAGCAGAACCTCGATGAGATTGCCCTTCATGTACACCAGGTCACCCCAGGCAACACGGTAGGTCTCGTCGATCACACTCATTGCATGCTGCCTCCTCTGTCACCGGTGAGCTCCAGGAATACGTCCTCCAGGGTCGTCCTCCTGATGTTGTACATCCTGTCTCCAAGAGTCTGTGAGAACTCCTTGGCCTCAGGGATTGTGCCGAAGTACTCGACACGGCGCTTTCCGTCATCGTTGGTGGTATCGACCGTAATCCTCCCGATCCTGTCTCTCAATTCATCCACTGTGCCTATGGCGATGAGCTTCCCCTTGTCGATGATGGCCACCCTGTCGCAGAGGGACTCCGCCTCTTCAATGTAATGCGTGGTGAGGAATATGGTGGTCCCTCTGGAATTCAACATGCTGACCAGATCCCACAGCATGTGACGGGAACGGGTGTCCAGACCGGCGGTGGGCTCGTCCAGCAGAAGGATCTTGGGCTCATGGATGATGGCGCATATGATTGATGCCTTCCTCTTCCACCCTCCGGATAGTTCGCTGACCTTCTTATCCATATGGTCCTGCAGCTCCAGTATGGCCGCCGTCTCCTCCACAATGCGGTCGATATCCTTACGGGGGATCTTGTGCATAATCGCATGGTGCTTCAGGTTCTGCCTCACTGTTAGGTCTTTGTCCAGCGAGATGTTCTGCTGCGACATGCCTATGAGCTTCCTGGCCTCGAGATAATCCGTCTTGATGTCGTGTCCGCTGATGGTGATGGATCCTGTGACGTATTTCTGGATGGTCGTTATCGTGCGAATGGATGTGGTCTTACCCGCACCGTTGGGACCGAGGAAACCGAAGATCTCCCCCTCCTTGACATCGAAGCTGATTCCGTCTACGGCGGCGAAGTCTCCGAACTTCACCACTAGGTCCCTCACTTCGATGATATTATCCATTCAGTTACGCCCCTTCGTCACGACATATCTGCTGATGAGCACGAACGCTACAGCGTACAGTATGATGATGCATAAAGATATCCAGGGGAACTCAGTGTCCAGTATGGATGCCCTTATGCATGCGGTCGAGTGTGTGAGCGGTAATGCGTACAATATCCACTGCGCGAAATCTGGCAATGCATCGAGCGAGAAGATGGTCCCCGAAAGGAACGACATCGGTGTGATTACCAAAGTCGTGAACAGATTCATCGTGAGATGGGAATTCGCCAGCATTCCCGCCACTACTCCGAGCAGCGCATAGGTGAGACAGCATATCGGGATCATCAGGACACCTTGAATCGTCAGATGCATGTCCGGGGTGAGAGCCATGCCGATAGAGTACAGGACCGCGCAGCTGATCAGACTGCGGACCATTCCCGCCCATGCCTTTCCCAGTATTATGGACGTAGGTTTCATGGAACACAGGAACAGCTCATCGAAGCTCCTGAAATACGTACGTTGTATCATGACTTTCACGGCGACGTTGTTGAAGCACGACGTCATGGTGGACATAGAGATGACCCCCGGGATCATGAAAGCGATGTAGTCGAATCCCTCGACCTCTGCTCCCGCTCCGAATCCGTATCCGAACGCGACAATGTACAGCAGCGGAGTCACCAGGCATGTGATCAGCACAACCGCTATGTTCCTCTTGATGAAGACCAGGTCTATCCAGGCCACACGAAATGAGTCTCCTATGACAGTCATACCCTGAACTCCACCTCCTGCGTCGCTTTGGTGTTGTCCCTTCCAGTAAGCTCCAGGAAGACGTCCTCCAAGCCGGTCATCCTTGATGTAACCGTACAGCTCTCATCGAGAGAATCCCTAAACGCATTCGCCTCTTCACGGTCGTGGAAATAGCGATATTCTTTCTGGCCGCCTTCGGCCTTGTACTCGACCGTCCATCTGCCCAGGTCATTGCAGAGTTTCTCTGAGGAGCCCTCGGCTATGATCCTTCCGTGATCGAGGATTGCGATCCTGTCGCACAGTTCCTCGGCCTCGTCCATGTAATGAGTGGTGATGAAGATCGTCGTGCCCTTGGCATTCAGCTCCCTTATGAGTCCCCACAGCATATGCCTGGACTGCGTGTCCAAGCCGGCGGTGGGCTCGTCAAGGACCAGTATCGACGGATTGTGGATGAGAGCGCTGACAATAGCGACTCTCCTCTGCCAACCTCCTGAGAGGTTGATCGCCATATGGTCCATGTACGGGCCCAGACCCATTATCTCGACCAATCTGTCGATCCTCTCCTTGGCCTCCTTCTTCGGGATATGATGGAGTATCGCATGGTACACGATGTTCTCCCTGACGGAGACATCCTTGTCCAGAGCGATGTGCTGCTGTATGATCCCGACCTTCTCCTTCACCGGGTCGTCGAGACCTTTGACCTCATGGCCCTCGATGATTATCTTGCCGGAGGTGGGAGGCGTGAGGGTGGTCATGACCCTGATGGTGGTGGTCTTACCGGCACCGTTGGGACCGAGGAAACCGAAGATCTCCCCCCTCTTCACGTTGACGTCTATGTTGTCCACTGCGGTGAAATCCCCGAACTTCTTGGTGATGCCCTTACCGCTGATTATGAAATCATCTGTCATTGATCTCCTCCAGCTCCCCTTCCAGGTCCTCGTACAGTTGCAGGAGCCTCTCCCTAGTCTCGTCGTCCGCATCCCACATCTTGCGGTAGATGGCCTCCAGCAACCTGCTGGTGACCTCCATCATCGCATATGGGTTGGCGTCCCTGAACCACTCGGCGTTCTCCTTGTTGAACAGGAAATTGTCGGCTATGGATTTGTATTCCCACCCTTCGATGATATCGGAGGTGGCGTCCCATCCGAAGACGTACTCGGTCATCTTGGATATCTCCTGGGCACCCTTGAATCCATGGGGCTTCAATCCCTCGAACCACTTCGGGTTGTTGATCTTGCTGCGGAAGATATAGCGGCCTTCTTCGTCGATCGTCTTGGTCTTAATGTTGCTTGTGTCGGCGGAGAAGCCTATAACCGACATGGGAAGCTCCCCCTTGACGGATTTCACTGCTGCGTTGAATCCTCCCAGGTCTGTGTAGACATCGTCGTTGTCGAACATGTCGTATTCCCTGCTGACGCTGTTCTTAACCGTGACGTCCATGCTCATGAGCCTGTGCCTGAATGCATCGGACTTCCTCTCCCCGTACCTGCCGATGCCGTATGCATACTCGCCGTAGTCGCGATAGATCTTTCCGAGCTCGGAAGGGTCCTTCCAGTCGGATGTCCTGATCAGTATGTTGGTTCCGGAACCGTAGCTGCCCGGGGCATCGCCGAAGATGCGTATCATCGCATCCTCCCTGGCCTGGTCTTCGGGCATGCCTTCCTCAATCGATGTGACTATGTCCTTCCTGAGGTTCGCGAGAAGGTAGTTCTCCTCCTCCGTCTCGTCCAGCTCCATGGCCATGCGCACGGCCCTGTCTATCATCCTCACGAGGTTGGGGAACGTGTCCCTGAACAATCCGCTTATCCTGAGGGTCACATCGATCCTCGGCCTTCCCAGCTCCGAGACCGGGATGACCTCCAAGTCCTTCACGCGACCGGCGTAACCGGTCCATACGGGGCGGATCCCCATCAGCCAAAGGACGTATGCGGTGTCGTCGCCGCCGGTCTTCATGGTATCCGTGGCCCACATCACGATTCCGATGTTCTTCGGATAGCTTCCGTGCTCATCGACGAACCTCTCCAGCATCTGGTCGGCCATCTTCTTCCCTATCTCCCAGCTCGAATGCCAGGGGACCGCGTCCGGATCTATCGAATAGAAGTTCCTTCCCGTGGGCAGGATCTGGGCCCTGCCCCTGGTCGGGCATCCCGACGGGCCGGGCTCGATGAACCTTCCCTGGAGGGCCTCCATGACGCTGTCCACCTCCTTGCCCATCTTCAGGAGGTTGGGGTGGAGCTCGTCGCAGATGAATGTTATGACCTTCATCATGTCCTCCGGACTTCCGTATCCATCCGCCAAGGACAGGCAGCGCTGCTTGTCGAATCCGTACTCCATCATCTCGGATATCATGGATTCCATCGTGGTCTCCACATCCTCCAGCACCTGTCCCTTCATCAAACCGGTCCTCGCGTCGATCTCTGAAGCGTGATTCTGGATGTCAAGGATATCGTATCCTTTCGCTGAGGCGATCGCCTTCCTGAGCGAAGGTATCTCACCGTTGTCCACACGGACGAGGCTGTACACGTCCTCCTCCATCCTCTTGCCCTGTGAGACGTCGCCGAGTATGTGCAATCCATCCTTGATCAGGTTCTCCTTGATGTCTACGACGTAATCGTAGAGGTCGTCGAACTTATCGTCGAGTTCCTCGTCAGAGCATGTATGCTCCAGCTTTAGGTCGTTGTACATGTCCATCCTCGCCAGGACCTCCCTGAGCTTCGACCTTATCAACGGCAGGTTCTGGTCCTGCTGCTGCGTCTTTGCGGCCATGAAGTTCTGGAGGATGCCTTCCAGTTCGAGGATGTCATCGTAGCCTCCGGCACGGGTCATGGTGGGGATCATGTGGTCGATTATGACCGCCGCGGCCCTCCTCTTGGCCTGAACCCCCTCTCCGGGGTTGCCTATCACATAAGGGTAGATGTCCGGCAGCGAGGTTTGGATGTAATCGGGACAGCAGTCCCCGCTGAGCGCCACCGATTTGCCCGGAAGCCACTCCAGGGTGCCGTGGGTGCCCACGTGGATCACCGCGTTGGCCCCGAAGTCGTTCCTCAGCCATTTGTAGTAAGCGTAATACTGATGGGGGTGCAGGACATTGGGATCGTGGTAGTTCGCCTGTATGTCCCTGCCCCTGTCGGGCTGGAATCCGACGAGGATGTTCCCGAATATCGTTCCGGGGACGATGATGTCTTTACCGACCGTATAGAATTCACCGGTAGGCTTTCCCCAGTCCTTCTCGATATGCTCCTGCACCGTTTCTGATAACTCCTGGTACCATCCGTCGTACTTATCCGGGGTTATCAGGTCCAGAGAGCGCTTCTCCACCTCCTCCTTGGAGATCCATTCCGTATCATTGGTCAGACCGTTGAGCATGATCTCGACCAACTCTCTGGAATCCTCCGGGATGTGGTTCCCTACATCGTATCCATCCTCCTTCATCCTCCTTAGGATGCTCACGACGCTGCCGAATGTATCCAGACCTGCGGCCCCTCCGGCATCCGCGTTCTTCGGCGGATACTGATAGAGAAGGATCGCGACCTTCCTATCCTTGTTCTGGATGTGGCGCAGCTTCGCCCACATGATCGCCATGTCGGCCAATCTATAGACCCTGTCCTTAATCCCCTTGTAATAGTAGACTCCCTTGGAGGATGATTCTGTGCTGGCGCTGGGAACACCGATGATCTGTCCGTCGAATTCCGGATGGACGACATCATAGGCGACCTCCGCTGGATTCAATCCCTCCAAGTGGGAGCGCCAGTGCTCCTCCGTGGCTGTGAGGGTCATGGCCTGGATGATCGGGATCCCGTATCTCAGATAGAAGTTGTCCTCGCAGACCTGGTCTCCCACACCAGGGGTGGCGATGAGCGTCTGACTGAAGCTCATCGTGTTGATCGCAGCATCTAGAACTGGCTTCCCATCGATGGTGAGTTCCTCCTCCAGAAGCCTCTTGATTCCCTTGGAACCGTCCACCTTGTTGTCGTAGGTGTTGAAGAACATGGCGACGGGGTTCCCTCCCAGTTCCTCCACCGCTCTGATCAGGCAGTCGATGTTGTCGATGTTAGAGTTGATCCACTGCTTCTGATAGAAGAATATCCCGATGTTGGGCTTCGACGGATCGAGGTTCCTCACGTACTCCGAGAACGACGTGTCCTCCAGCCCGGGGTAGTATATCCCCTCTGTGATCGGACGGATGGGGTCTGGCACCTCGATATCCAGATTATCGAATCTCCTGAGCGCCCACATCATCAGTGAGGCGTAGTTCTTGTCCCCTCCCAGTACCGCATACCTCATCACGAGATCGTACTCATCGTCGGTACCGATGAAGTGCTTCCTGAAGGCCTCGGTGACACAGTCGTCCGTACAGCTCAGGTGCATGCACACATGATGGAGCTCGATGGCACCCTGGAGCTTGTCGAACTTCTTGCAGTAGGATGTGTCCCCGTGGACCTTGATGGTGACGAAATCGGCCCCGGAGATGAATTCAACCGCTTCGGCCAGGCACAGCGGGTCCTCGTCGAGATCCGCACTGTCGTAGTTGCGGTACTCGATGTCGTATCCCGCGGCGCAGACCTCCTGCACCGCCTTGTTCGTTAGGAAACTGTCATTGGTCCCTATCGATATATTGACATACCGCACCTGTCCGCACCTCCCTGCCCGGTCATATTGGATTCTACATCCATCTCGTCTGAGAGGATGATTCACTTCATAGGTATTTGTTGGTTGGTTCTTCCGTCAGCGGATGACCGCTCTCACGCTCTCCGCAAGCCTGTCCGCGTTGAGGTCCTCGAGCCTGAAGTAAGTTCCCTCTAGTGCCTGAGCGAGCTTCTCGGCGTTGTCGAACCGTATGAATCCCGCACTCGCATCGATGACGATCCACTTGACCTGCGGGATCGCCATGTCCTCGGCGAGCTTCAGGACCTCGTCGTTGGCATTGGCGCCCTCGCTCAACGCGACATTCGCGCGTCCGTCCGTGATGATTACGATGTAGCACATCTCTCCGACATGGGAGCGGGAATAGGATGTCATGTAATCGTTGACGGTGATGAGGGCCTGGGCCAGCGGGGTCTTCCCGCCGGTCGGCATCTCCTCCAGTTTCCTATAGCTGTACTCCACCGACCTTGTCGGAGGAAGGACCAACTCGGCAGAATCGCGCCTGAAGGCCATCATTCCGATCCTGTCCCTCTTCACATAGCTGTCCCTGAGCATGGATAGGACTGCGCCCTTCACGGCGGTCATCCTCTTCCTGACCCCCAGGGAACCGCTGGCATCCACCAGGAACAGTATGGTGCATCCTGCACGCATCTCGCGGACCTTCTCCCTGATGTCCTGTTTCTGGATGCTGATGGTCAGCCCCTCGTGTTCCCTCCCCTTCTGGAAAGGGGCCGCTGCTCTGACAGTGGCGTCGAATGCTATGTCGTGAGTCTTATCGGCCGGGATCCTGGACCTGGCGTAGCGTCCGGAGGAATCCGAACTCTCGACCATCATTCTGCGGCCCTTCTTGGCGGATGTCTTCGAGACCTTCCTCGGACCGTCGTTGAGGTAATCGACCACTCTGAACTGCTCCCCTATCTCGAAGACCATGTCATCCAGCAACTGCTGGAAATCCATATCCGGCGGCTCCGGAGGGGGGTCCTGCTGCCGATCGTCCTGTTCCTCCTCCGGGGGCTCGGGCTCCTGCTGGTCGTTCTGATCCTGATCCTCGGGCGGTTCCTCATCCTGATCGTCCTGTTCCTCCTCCGGAGGTTCGGGCGGCTGCGGCGGAGGCTCCTGCACATAGTTGCGCCTGTGTGCCAAACAGAGCATTGCCGCCTCTTCGACGTCCTTCTTCATGACCTCGTCGCGGCCGTTGAGCGCCGCGAGCGCCTTGGCCGTGTTGACCATGCATATGTCGCCGCGGTAACCATCGGCCAGCACCTTCATCGCAAGTTCGACTGATACTCCCATCAGATCATCGGACATCGAGACCAGGGGCAGGATCTTCTGCGCCCTCACGATGTTGGAGATGAGCTGATCCTCTTCTTCTTTGTAAAGTGAGACGAATGATGCGGGATCCTTCTGGAAGTCCATGTTACGCCTGAGGATCTCCGCCTTCCTGTCATCCTCCTGGGGGAATGCGGCATATGCACAGAGATCGAAGCGGTCCAGGACATGCGAGCTCACATCGGAATCGTTGGGATTCATGGTTGCTATCAGCATGGTGTCCACGGTGTATTCCGCGGAGACGCCTTCCCTCTCCAGAACAACCCTGCCTTCGATGACAGAATTCAGGAGGGACATCAGTATCCTCTGGTCCATGAGGTTCACGTCATCGACGTAGACGATGTTCCCGTCGGCCCTGGACAGGAGCCCGGGCTGCATGACGGCCTTGCCCTCCTTGATGGTGGCGTCGATGTCCATCCCTCCGAAGAGCTGCTCCTCGGATACGTTCACGGGAACGTTGATTATGTTCTTACCGCAGATACGTCCCACGGACCTTGCGAGTACGGTCTTGGCGGAACCCTGCCCGCCCCTTATCATGACCGTCCTTATGTTGGGATTGACCAGCATGCACTGCATGGCCCTCTTGGCGTCCTCCATGCCGAGGACTGCTGAGAATGGGAAGGACCTCAGATCGACTGGAGGCATCTCTCGAGCTCCTCCGTATCGAATGCGGCCTCCTCGAAGGGTCTGCGCCTCATGCGGTGCGAAAGGACGAGTGCCGCCACGGCCCTGATGTCATCCTTGTTGACATCGGTCCTGCCGTCCAGGGCCGCATTGGCCTTGGCGGCCTTCATCATGGTGATGTCGGCCCTGTGGCCGTCGATCCCGAACGAGGTGGTGATGGATACGATCGCCCTGATGATGGAATCGTCGGTCACGACCTTGGGAAGGAGCTCCCTCGCCTTGGTGATCTTCTCACGCATGGCATCGGTCTCCGCCTTGCACTCCGCAGTGTACTTCGCGGGGTCGGCATCGAAAGCGACCCTGCGCTTCACGACCTCCATGCGCATCTCCATGTCCTTGTCACCCTTGACGTCCACGGATAATCCGAATCTGTCCAGGAGCTGGGGCCTGAGCTCTCCCTCTTCGGGATTCATGGTCCCCACGAGGATGAAACGCGACGGATGGGAGAAGGACACGCCCTCCCTCTCGATGTAATTGACTCCCATGGCTGCGGAGTCCAGGAGGAGATCTACGATGTGATCGTCCAAAAGATTGACCTCGTCCACGTACAGCAGGTTCCCGTTGGCCTGCGCCAGGACTCCGGGCTCGAACTTCTTCTCGCCGGTCTTCAGTACGTGCTCGATGTCCAGGGTTCCCGCGACACGGTCTTCGGTCGCACTCAAGGGAAGCTCCACGACCCTCATCTGGACCTGTTCAGGGACAAGTTTCTCTCCTTTTGCCAGCTTCTCTGCGCAATAGGGACATAGCCTGTCAGGCCTGGAGGGATCGCAGTTGAAGACACAACCTTCAACAGTGTCCCTGTAGGGAAGTATCTGCGCCAACGAACGGACGGTGGTCGACTTGGCGGTACCCTTCTCTCCTTTGATGAGCGCACCGCCGATTCCGGGGTCCACCATGTTGAGGAGGAGAGCCCTCTTCATGTCCTCTTGGCCTACGATCGATACGAACGGGAATAGGAGTTTCTCCATGATTACACCTGGTGATTGACTGTAACAACGACCTCGGATATAATTGGTATTATAAACCAACTGTTTGGCTGCATACTGCTGGAAAAGTGTTATGTCGATGACATCAGCAACAATGAGAGAATCCATCACATGAGGAATCGGGGTTCTCCGGCAAGGTGTCGTCAAAACCGTCGCTCATGATGAGATGAGGACTGCCGTTGTCGTCGATGATCTTGCACTTGACCCCGTATACGGTGAGAATGTTCTCCTCGGTAATTACATCCTTGGGCTTACCGACCGCGAAGATGGACCCCTCGTGCATCAGGATGATGCTGTCCGAATACTTGGCCGCGATGTTAATGTCGTGACTTATCATTATCACGAGAATCTTCTCTTGGCGGGACAGATCCCTAAGCATCCTTGATATCCCCAACTGGTGTTTGATGTCCAGATTCGAAGTTGGTTCGTCCAATAGAAGAATTTGCGGCCTCTGGACTAATCCCCTTGCCAAAATAACGCGCTGATGCTGGCCTGCGGAGAGTTCATTGAAGGGCCTCATGGCCAGATCGTCGATGCCCAACATCTTCAAAGTATCATATACGATGTCTAGATCTTCGTCGGTGGTCTTCCACCCCGCGTGAGGGTGCCTACCCAAAAGAACAGTGTCCACCACGGTTAAGGGAAATGTATCCGGCGAGGTGTAGGGCACGTACCCGATTTTCTTTGCCATTTCCTTGTAATTGTAATCCTTAACGTCTTTCGAATCAAGAAGTATGGTCCCTCCGCTTGGAGACAGGATCTTGTTGATGCAATGGATGAGTGTGGATTTGCCGACACCATTCGGACCCAGAATGCTGACCAGCTGTGGGCCGGTGATGTTCAAGCTGATGTCCTTCAGAACATCCAGGTCCGTGTAGCCGAAAAACATCTTGTTCGCATCTATTTCCATAGGCAATCAACCTTTTGACATCCCCAATACCATTATCGAAATATATGAACAATTGGATGTAACATCCAATGATATATACTCGATATTGTATTTCATAGAGACAGGTGAATACATATGGACAAAAAAGTCTCAACGGTAGTCGCTGTCGTGGTTATTGTCGCCGTGATAGTAGCCGCGGCCGTAGTTGTCATGTATGGCAACAACAACCATGGAGGAGCCTACAAGATCGATGGCGCCCTGATGGTTTACGGTAACGCTGACGGTGATTACAAGATTGACAACAATGACGTAAAACTCATTGAAGACATTATTGACGGAAAGAAAGATTTTGCCGACTACCCTTATGCCGACGCGACATACGACGGCAAGGTTAACTCAGATGATGTCGCTTTGACAAACAAGATCATCAAAGGCGAAAGCTGTTCGGTTAACGTAGTGAGCACACATTCCATCCAGGATTACGTCGTCAGCGTTAAATGGCCCGTGAAATCGGCCATCGCTACCGGATCCGCGAACATGCTCCTGATGTACAGCTATGCTCACATCGAGGATAACATCCACGGAATATGCTACACGACCTCATCCCCTCCGAACAAAGCCCTGTTCCCCTCCTTCGTCAACTGCACTCAGATTGGTACCTCCACTACCAAGATTAACATGGATCTCGCATCCCAGGTGCAGAAGGACTATGGTGTTACTTGTATGCTTCTGGACCGCACTGCCTCCACCTTAAAGAACGAGGAACCTCTGCTGGTCGAGATGGGAATCGATGTCGTGAGGCTCAACGCTGCCTGTGTAGACGCAAAGAGCTTCCAGTCACAGCTCCTCATGATCGGATTCCTCTTCCAGACGGATACCGCATGCCGTGAAATCGCTGACTGGACGCAGAAGACCATGGACGAGATTCAGAAAAAGACTAGCAAGCTCAAGGACGACGAGAAGTATTCGGTCCTGACTGCAAACGCTGGATACCCCAGAGCATGGATCTCTGGTGGAAACTCCGACTACAAGGATGTAATGATTCAGGCCGGCGCCAACTATGCACTGTCGGATGAAAAACTGGCAGAGATCAGTACGTACGCATCCGGTGCCTACTTCAACGAGGGAGACACATGGATTTACGACCTGGATGTGGACAAGTTCGTCGCAATCCGTACTGGCGGATGGTACTCCGGAGACATCAACATCGTCGATATGTGGGAGAACCAGTTCGCACTCCTCAAACAGATGGACTGCTACAAGGAAGGTAACGTCTACATCATCCCCGGTGATGCACCCATCATCCTGCGTGTCGTTTACACCGCAGCCTTGCTGTATCCTGACCTGTTCACCATGGAGTGGGCAGACAAGCTCAACAAGGAGTTTATGGAGAAGTTCTATCCAGTCGACATCAACCTGGAAGGAAAGATTTTCTACATAACAAAAGAAATGGTGGAGAACACTATAGCTTGAAACATTTTTCCAGGGCATCTGCCCTGGATCTTCTACAGTGATTGAATGAACGAGAATGCAGACACTGAACATACATCATTCAGAGACGAGTACGGGACCTACATAGTCAGGAAAATCGTCCTTATCGTCTTGTGCATCATCCTGTCGATATTCTTACTTGGTTTTTCAATCTACATAGGCGGCTCGGATATCGATTTCGCCAGAGTCTATTCACTTTTGATAGACCATCTCATGGGTCACGAATATGAAACAGGTACAATCGATTTCATCGATGATTATGTCGTTTGGAATCTGAGGTTGCCCCGCGCTCTGATTGGAATAATTGCAGGAGCAGGATTGGCCGCGGGCGGTGCGGTCATGCAGTCAGTCATGAAGAATCCTCTGGCAGACCCATACACCACAGGAATATCCTCTGGGGCCTGTTTCGGAATGGCCATTGCCATAATAGTGGGACTGGAGATAGGCTCCGGAACAATTCTGGGCGATACTGGAGGTGTCCTAAACGCATTCATCTTCGCAGTCGTACCGATGCTTCTGATCATCGTTTTGAACCAAAGGATTGGTGCGTCCCCTACGACACTGATCCTAGCTGGAGTGGCCATATCTTACATCTTCAACTCTCTGACTACGATCCTGATGATGATGACCGATTCAGAGACCCTGGCCAACGTTTATCGCTGGCAGATAGGATCCCTCAGTAACAACCTGACTTGGAATGATTTCCCAATCTTGGCATCGGTGAACATTGTAGGATCGATAGCGTTGATTATGCTCTCATCCAAGCTCAACGTGCTAACCCTAGGAGATGCTAGTGCGAAAAGCCTTGGTATGGACGCGGACATGATGCGCGTGGTCTGCCTTTTCATCATCTCTCTAATGGTGGCATCAATTGTCAGTTACTGCGGAATAATAGGATTTGTCGGACTTGTGGTCCCGCACATCATTCGCATACTAATCGATTCTGACAACAAATTCGTTATCCCGGCATCCATGGCCCTGGGGGCTGTTTTTCTCATATCCGCAGATATAGCGGCAAGACTGATATCTCCGTTGGATGCCATACCTGTAGGCGTCATCCTTTCATTCGTCGGTTCGCCGATATTCCTCTACCTGATCATAAGGCAGAAGAAGGAGGTGTGGTGATGAATCCTCTGACATCTATCTACAGGGCCCTTACGAAGAAACATCTGTTATTGATAGTCGCCGTAATCCTCATTACCATAGTCATCACGACCTATTCAATATGCGTCACCCAATATAGCATATCCTTCGAGGAAGCTTTAACGGTGATCCACAACCGCCTTAATAACATCCTGCCGAGCACCAACAAGGAAGAGCTCCTCGATTTCATCGTATGGGATAATCTGATTCCCCGCGGTCTCGCAGGAGTCCTGATAGGCGCAATACTAGGGGTCTGCGGTTGCCTGATGCAGTCCACGATAAGGAATCCTCTGGCCGATCCGTATACCACCGGAATATCGTCAGGAGCGCTGCTGGGAGTCACTCTGTATGTGATCTTCGGCATATCCCTGATCCCCGAGAGCGTATCCGGCGTCGGCATGATGACTATGGCCTTCATATTCGCACTCATCCCGTGCTCCGCGATACTGCTGATCTCGGCATTCAAGAAAATCTCCTCGACGACGATCGTTCTCATAGGAATTGCCCTGATGTACTTCTTCACATCCGTATCCACGTTATTCCGTTATACCGGTACGGATGAGAGTATCGCCATCATCTATTCCTGGACTGTCGGTACCTTGGGAAAAGCGGGTTGGGATTCTATCATCCCCCTTTTGTTAACGACGATTCTCATCGTCGTGATCTCGATGTATCTGGCGAACAGCATCAACGTCATGTCCACCAGCGATAAGCTCGCGATATCCCTCGGAGTGAATCCGCAGAGAATACGCTTAATCATGATGGTCGTGGTTTCTATTTCAGCTGCAATAGCGGTATGCTATTCAGGTACCATAGGCTTCGTCGGTCTGGTCGCCCCTCACGTGTCAAGGATATTCGTGGGTTCCAATGCCAAGATACTCATCCCGACATCCGCCTGCATAGGCGCATTCATGCTGATCGCTGCGGATGTGGTCTCACGTATAATCATCCCGACCGGTCTCCCTGTAGGAATCATCACTTCTCTGGTAGGAGGTCCGCTGTTCCTGCTCATACTCATCAGACAGAAGAGGAACGCCTGGGGACAATGAGGAGCGGGGTGTCGCTATGAAATTAACAATCGTATCCGTCAGAATCCGTGACGGTTCATATCTTGCAAATTCCATCAGGCAACTGCAGAACGAGGGATATGACATATCTGTGGAAGATTACGACTACGGAGATATAGACAACAATCCCGATACTCTGTCCTCCTTCCTGGATTCCTTAGATTCTACTGATTTCCTCTACATATGGGTATCCGGGAATCTGGAATATTTCAAGAATTACAGCATCGCCCTGAAGAAAGCCTCCAGGATGTCGATACCGACATTCATCTTCAACGCCAGCCGCGAAAGGGCCGATGAGCATAGGGGCACGTTCCCCTATCCGGATCCGGACTACGAGATCCTTTACAACTATGCCCTTCTGGGAGGCTCGTCCAATTTCAGGGGCATCGGCTTCTGGATACTGAACAATATCGCGGGAGAGAAAAACGAGCTACCCGAACCCCAGATTCCTCCCGGACAGGGCGTGTACAAACCAGGTTGCACAGACGTGTCTTTCGAGACTCACATACCGTAGATCGACCACAGCAAAACAGTTGTCGGAATATTCATGAGCCAGAGGCGCTGGAACGGGATGGATCTCGCCACTATTGACTCATTGATGGATTCCATCGAGAAACAGGGCGGTTATCCGCTCACGGTTTTCTTCACATACGCAGAAAAGGAAGAATCGCAATCGATTGGCATCAGGAACATCATAGACAAGTATCTGATGGAAGACGGAAAACCCCTGATCGATGTAGCTATCAATACGATATCGTCCTCCGTTGTGACTGAAGCCAAATTCAACTCACCGCTTCCCGAAGATCCATTCTTGGAAAGACTGGATGTCCCCATTCTGCAATCACCAATGCTGGTCAAATCGGAATCTGAATGGAGGGGGAGCATATTCGGCCTTACCACCGCAGAAATTGCGTACGATGTGGCCTTCCCCGAATTCGACGGTCAGATAATCACAGTACCGCACTGTTCTACCGTTCATGAAACGGACGGGATCAAGCATGTCCCCATAGAACAGCGCACCAAGGACGTCGTCGAGATGGCCATCAGATGGGGCAGGCTCAGACACATCCCCAACGACAGGAAAAAGGTCGCCATCCTCTTCTACATGTACCCTCCCCAGATATCGAACGGAGGGAGCGCTGCCGGCCTTGACACCTTCGAAAGCATATCCAATCTCCTCAAGAGGATGTCTGAGGCAGGGTACAAGCTGGATTGGGTTCCAGATGACCGCAAGGACCTTTCTGACAGAGTGATGAGCTAGGTTACCAACGACATCGAATGGACGAATGAGAATGACCTCCTGTCGAGGGCCTGCGCAATCATCGAGCCTGAATCCTATGAGAGATGGTTCTCCACCCTCTGCGAAAGGGAGAGGGAAGGCATGATCAGGGATTGGGGCGAACCGCCGGGAGAGATCCTCACCAGCAAAAAGCGCATCGCCGTGCCTGGAGTCATCAACGGCAATGTCATGCTAAGTTTCCAACCTGCTCGCGGAAAGGACGTGCAGGCGACTTATCACAATCACAACTGCTCCATTCCCCATCAGTACCTATCCTTCTACAGGTGGCTGAAGGACGAGTTCAAGGCGGATGCCATCATCCATGTGGGAACACATGGGACACTGGAGTGGCTGCCTGGAAAATCAGTGGGACTGTCCGAGGATTGCGCCTGCGACTATGTCCTCTCCCAGCTCCCCAATCTTTACATCTATGTCATCTGCAACCCCGGAGAAGGGATCCAGGCCAAGCGCAGGAGCTATGCGGCATTGGTAGACCATCTCATACCTGCGCTCATGAGAGCGGGCTCATACGACGAACTCAGCGAACTGGAGGTGGCGATTCAGTCCTTCATGCGGATGAGGGGCAGCAACCAACAGGTTCAGATGGAGGCGTACAGGAGCAACGTCTTGGAGCTCATAAAGCAACTGAACCTTGAGAGCGAGGCCGGGATCAGGGATGACTCGACCTCAGAGGAGATCGATGAATCGATCGTCCGTCTTTACGACTACGTCGAAGAGGTCAAGGAGAACATCATCAAGGACGGTCTGCACATATTCGGCAAGGTCCCGGAATCAGAGCGCATGCTAGAGATGATATACTGTCTGACCAGGCTCCCAAACGATTCAGTGCCTTCGCTTCCCAGATCCATCGCGGAAGCCAAGGGCTATGACCTGATCCAATTGCAGGATCACGCCTCGGACATCGATCCCTTGACGAACAGGTTCAACGGGGAGGTCGCTGAGGATATCGCCAATCTCACCATGCAATTCATAGAGAGATGCACATCGGTAGATTGGGAACATACCGCGTGTTCCGAGATCATCGATTCGGAATTCAGCGGCAACGGAAACCTGCACTCGGTTGCAACCTTCATCTGCGGAGAACTCTATCCAAACATCAGGAAGACCACATATGAGATCGATAGCCTCCTCCATGGGTTGGACGGGGGATATGTTCCCCCGGGACCGTCGGGCTGCCCCACCAGAGGGAGGGCGCAGATACTTCCCACAGGGAAGAACTTCTACGGGCTCGATCCGGATGGTATCCCTTCACAGGCCAGCTGGAAGATCGGATGCACCATGGCGGACCAGATGATACAGCGCTTCCTGGATGACAACGGCCGCTATCCGGACAGCATAGGCATAGTGCTGTGGGCGACTGACACCCTCAAGACGGGGGGCGACGATGTCGGCTATGTGCTATGGCTACTCGGCGTACGCCCAGTGTGGGCAGGAACCGGCGATTGTGTGACCAGACTCGAGATAATACCGTTGGAAGAGCTGGGGAGACCCAGGGTCGATGTCACTGTAAGGGTCAGCGGACTCTTCAGGGACGCTTTCCCCAACTTGACGGCCATGATCGACAGGGCCGTAGAGATGGTGGCCGAATTGGATGAAGACGAGGAGAGCAACCACATCAGGGCCAACTACCGCGAGGACCTGTCGAAGATGATTGCCGACGGAATCCCGGAGGACGAGGCAAGGTCTAGATCCCTCTCCCGCATATTCAGTTCCGCACCGGGACAGTACGGGGCCGGAGTGAACGTCCTCATCAGGAACTCCTGCTGGGATGAAAGAAAGGAGATCGGGGACTACTACATAGGTGTGGGCGGCTACCGCTACGGAATAAGGAACAACGGAGTACTGGACGAGGGATTGTTCAGGAACAGGATGGCGAAGATAGAAGTGACCGTCAAGAACAGCACCAGTCGCGAGTACGACATGTTCGACAACGATGATGTCTTCATGTACCTCGGTGGATTCAATGCCGCGGTGGAATCCGTCACGGGTAAGAGGCCCATGTCCGTGATCGGTTGCTCTGCCGACACTTCCAGACCTGTATTCCGCACCATCGAGGAGGAATCCAAATTCATATTCCGCAGCAAGGTCCTGAATCCGAAATACGAACAGGGGCTGCGTGTACACGGCTTCAGAGGCGCGACCGAGATCAAGCACATGTTCGAATACATCTTCGCATGGGATGCGACATCGGATATCATCGAGAACTGGATGTACGACCGTCTCGCAAAGGATTACATCGTCAAAGAAGACGTCAGGGAGTGGATCAATGAGGCCAACCCATATGCCATGCGCGATATGATCGACATCCTTATGGAAGCGTACGACAGGAAGATGTGGGATGCTTCCGACGACCTCCTCAAGGAGTTATCGGACATCTATCTGGAGAATGAAGAGATCATCGAGGAGCTGACTGACAGCAAGGGTAGATGAGGTCCTTCCGGTGACCGATCTTCAGAACGCTGCATTCTTTCTCTGCTTATACAGGATGTACAGGAAGATCGGAGCACCGATCAATGCCGTTATGACTCCTGCTGGCAGACCGCCGGGTATCCTTCTGACAAGGATATCGGCACAGATTATCATGAATGCCCCCAGAACGGCTGATGTAGGTATCAGGATCTTGTTGTCGCTTCCGACGAATAGCCTTGCGATATGCGGGGCCACCAGACCTACAAAACCGATTGTTCCTGTGTAGCAAACACAGATACCCGTGGCGATGGAGATGCTAACAAAACAGACGACCCTAGTCAGGATCGGTCTGACTCCCAATGCCTTAGCCATAGAGTCTCCTGAGGCCATGACGTTGATGTGATTGGCCAGGATTATGCCGATGACCAATATCAGAACGGTACCTGCTAGGAGTGGGACAGCGAAATCCCATCCGATGACGGTGGCCAGTGTTCCGATGCTCCACTCGTAGATCTCCTGGAGAGCATCAGGATCCGCATTGAACTTGATGAATGTGGAGAACGCGTTGAACATGTACATTATACCGATACCGATCAGGACCATCATGGTTGGACTCATCTTCTTGAAAGATGAGATCACAGTGATTACTGCGGCAGGTATCAATGCGAACAGGAAGGCATTGACGATGTTGCCTGCGTTTCCGGTGAACACAGGGATAATGCAAACGCCGTATACGATCCCGATAGTCACTCCGAGCATCGCGGCTGATGATATACCGATGGTGTATGAATCCGTCAAGGGGTTCCTGGTGATGGATTGCATCATGGCTCCGGAAACTGCCAATGAGATACCGACGAGGATTGCGGCCACCGTCCTGGGCATACTGCGGTCCAATATGATTGAGGCCTTGACTTCCTCCATACGGCTGTCGTAAGGGGTTCCGGTAAGGGTCTTCCTGAGAATCTCCAAGACCTCTTCGTATGTTATCGTCATGGTCTCGATGGTCGCTGAATAGATGCTCAGAGCAGCGATTATGACTATGAGGATCATCAGGTAGACCAATCTGCGGTGCTCCTTTGCCCTGTATCCTTTGATGTGTTCCTCCACGGGAGCTTCCGGCGGAGTATCCTTCACAGGTTTCAGAGCCTTCAGATTCATTCACCACACCTCCTTCTTTTCCCTTATGATGAGGAACAGGAAAATCGGTGCGCCGATGAATGAAGTGACCACTCCAATCGGAATAGTTGCACCGAGGTCCATCCATCTTGCCAGACAATCGCAGGCAAGAAGGAAGAATGCTCCGAATGCCATTGCGGCGGGTATTATGAATTTGTTATCGGAGCCCAGAATCAGCCTTACGATGTGGGGAATAACCAATCCTACAAAACCGATTATTCCTGTGAATGCGATCAAGCATGCTGTCATGAATGACAGGACTGTCAAACAGATTATGCGAAGGTTCTTGCCGTCAAGACCCAAGGCTTTAGCGTCCTTGTCATCCAACGACATGAGGTTCAGCTTATTGGCCATAGGCCAAAGGATGCCTGCTCCTACCAGCAGCACCACGAACAGAACGTAGACAGGTGTCCAGCCTAGCTCTGCAAGGTTTCCTATCTCCCAATGGTAGACGTGCGCAAGGTTCTCAGAACTAGTCGATACCAACAGGAGTGCCGTAAGTGAACTGAACAGGTACGAAGTGGCTACTCCAGCGAGAATCAATGTCGATGGTGATTTGCGGAAGAACGGGGACATGATGATTATGACTGCGACAGGGACCATCGCGAATACTATCGCGTTGAGCACGGTCGCGTATTCTCCGACAAAACCGTTACCGATCCTGAAACCCAATACTGCAGCGATGGCCATTCCGAACACTGCACCAGAAGATACTCCTGTTGTATACGGATCGGCCAACGGATTCTTCATGACACTCTGCATGACAGTTCCGGCGATCGCCAGTATGCATCCTGCGATTACCGCCAGGAATGCGCGAGGAATCCTGTATTCCCAGATGATCCTGTCATCGTATGCATCCTCAGGGCTGACGTCGCCCTTGAGATGGTTGATAACTAAATCAAAAACCTGCTCCACAGATAGATTCCTGGTTCCCACTGCCAACGAAATGAACGTTACGGCCACAGCCAAGGCGACGCATACCAGAATGAAGGCATACTTCTTGCGACGCTCCTTGGCGTATTTGACACGCAGTTCATCGGAATCCATTTTTCAATCAACACACCTGAATGTTCCGGGACCCTGCTGAGCAGGGATCCCGGTAATGAGTTTAGCAATAGTTTCAGTAAAGGGTCGATCCGTCAACGAAGAACTTCATCTCGGAAATGTCCAGGTCGGACTTGATGAAGAAGTTCTTCACGAACTTCTCATGGAGCTCGTTGACCTTATCGACAGTCAGACCATCGTTGAAGATGCTCTCGACGAACAGAACCCTCACAGGTACGGGCATAACTCCGGATATCAGGTACTGGTGCTCTCCGTCGGTGTACTCCCAGTACTTGCAGAATGCATCAGTGTATCCTTTCAGGGTTGCCTCGTTGATTGTTCCACCATAGTTGATGTTCGTCCTGATGTGGATGGTGTAATCCCAGTGATTCTTCTCGGTGTTGTAGATGTCGAGGTTGGTCCAAGTGTTGTATGATGTCTTGCCGCCGAAATCGATTCCGGGCAATCCAAAGGACAGACCAGCTGCGATCAGAACCTCAGTATAATCGGAACTGGGGGAAGAGACATAAGCATACTTGGTAGGGTCTGCCATAGATGATGCGCATCCCTTGAGACTTCCGTCGCCCTTGTACTTCACGATAAGCTTACCGCACTCATCGTAGAGCGCCAGCAGGCTCTTGGCCCTGTCTTCCTTCTGGAAGAGGAATCCCAAAAGGAGAATGGTGTGGGTATAGGCCTCAGAATCTACGGCTGCTGCTGCAATCCTTACAACATCGACTCCACCCTTCTCGAAATCTGCCTCGTTCTCGATGTAGGTCTTGTTCCAATCAGTGATCAGAGCTGTCACGTTCTGCTCCTTGATGACGTCTGAGGAACCGGCCTTTCCGTCCTCGAATGTGATGGCCCCGGTGTTGCTTCCCAGGTTGACACACTTGCTCTTGTCGAGATAGGTGGTGTCGAACAGGGCCTTGTCCGCGGAAGAGGAGGAGTAACAGGCTCCCTTGACCTCGCTTACGATATCCATAAGCTGGAGCATCATAAGTCCGTTAGCAGAACCGGTAGCGATCGTGGATGTGATCGGGTACATGGTCTGGACGATCTCCATTGCCATGACTCCCTTACCGTTGTCATGATAGTTCACATGCCAAACGGGTACCTGAGCATCGCCGTCTTTGTAATTCAGAATGGCTTTCACAAAGTCCACATCATCGCTGTCGATGACGCCGTCGTTGTTGGCGTCGGCAAGGGGGTACTTGTCAGCTGTTCCTTCACTCTTAATAATCTTCTCAATCTCGGAAACGTCCTTGTCATCGAGAACCTTATCACCGTTTGCGTTACCCAAAACCTTCAGATCTGCATCCACAAGCACTGTGGGTGATGAGGGCTGGCCGCTCATAATGACGGCCGCAGATATTCCTGCGATCGCAATTACAGCGACGGCAACAATCGCGATGATAGCATTCTTTGATAATGCTGCCATTTTATCACTTCAAAGCAATTCGGTAATTGGATGTATTATCCGTTTGCTGGATGTATCAACCATTAAGTCATATTTATTATTGGCGAGAATGTACAACCACATCAACTGGTCGTTATCCTACAGACCGCATCCTGACACAGAGGTGCTTCCAGTGAACCGTCGTCATGCATTATCAGATGAGGGGTGCCCTCGTCATCTATGATCGTACAGTCCACACCGTACACTTCCTTGATGTTCTCACAGGTCAGAACTTCCTGCGGTGTTCCCACCGCATAGATGCCTCCGTGATGCATCATTATGACGTTGTCAGAATATTTCGAGGCGATGTTGAGATCGTGACTGATCATAATGACCATGATGCTCTCTTCTCTTGACAGATGCTTTAACAGCTTAGAGATTCCCAGCTGATGCTTGATATCGAGATTGGATGTCGGTTCATCGAGCAGGAGAACGTCGGGTCTTTGGACCAGTCCACGGGCGAGCATCACCTTCTGGTGCTGTCCGGCCGAAAGCTCGTTGAAATTACGCATAGCGAGGTCTTCGATCTCCAGCTGTTTGAGTGTCTTGTATACGATCTCAAGATCCTCGTCGGTGGTTTTCCATCCTGCATGAGGATGCCTTCCCAGCAGAACTGTATCCACGACGCTGAGAGGGAATGTATCCGAAGATGTGTAAGGAACATAACCCACGTGCTGGGCGATCTCCTTCTGGTTGTATTCCGAGATCTCCTTGTCATCAAGAACAACGGTACCGACGGTCGGTGAGAGGATCTTGTTGATGCAATGGATGAGGGTGGATTTACCGACCCCGTTCGGGCCGATGATTGAGATGAACTGTGGCTGACTAAGGTCAAGGCACACATTTTCCAGCACAGGAACGCTGGAGTACGAAAAACCCATTCCGTTGAACCTCAATTCCATACTATAGTTGGAGGAATAATCCGATATAAAACCATTCTGTGAAAGATAACGATTTAATGGTCAGATCACACTACTGAGGGCATGGCCAAGACGATAAAGATAGATGAATCCAAATGTAATGGATGCGGGCTTTGCGTGGAAGCGTGCCACGAGGGTGCTCTAGCTCTCGTCGATGGCAAAGCGAAACTTGTGAGACCTAACTTCTGCGACGGCATGGGTGACTGCCTGCCGGCCTGCCCTCAGGATGCGATATCCTTCGTCGAGGATGCTCCGAAGCAGACGATCCCTGTATCGCCCGGTTTAGGAAACTTGCCTATGATGAGCTCACCCAACATGATGTCCGTACCCGGTGTCCAATGGCCCATACAGCTCGCACTTGTTTCCCCGATGGCCGATTTCCTTAAGGGCACCCTTATAGTAGCTGCTGACTGCACTGCGTTCAAGGTCGAGAACTTCCAGAAGAAGTTCGTCAATGACGACCCCATGGTCATAGGATGCACGAAGCTGGATGACAGGGCAAGATTCGACAAGCTTGTGGAGATATTCCGTAACAGACCGATCGAAAAGGTCATGGTCATCAGGATGGAGGTCCCCTGCTGCAGCGCCATGACCAGGACCGTGAAGGCTGCCGTTGAGATGTCCGGAAAGGACATCCCCGTGTCTGAGACGGTCATCTCCAGATCGGGAGAGGTCATCAGCTGATATCAGAGATCGTCCAGGTCCGAATCGTAGGAATGGATGAACTTACCCTTGGATCCCTCGACGATCTCCGAATCCACACCGTAGACGTCCTTGATCATCTTGGGCGTGATGACCTTCTCGATCTCGCCAGAGTCGTATACCGATCCGTCCTTGAGGACCAGGACCTTGTCAGAGTACCTGTAGGCCAGGTTGAGGTCGTGCATGGCGATTATCATGCATGCGTTGGTCTCGTTGATCACCTGACGCATGACCTTGAGCGTGTCCAGCTGGTTCCTGAGGTCTAGGGCGCTGGTGGGCTCATCGAACACATAGAACGACGGTGCCTGGGCGAGAGCACGAGCGAGCGTGACCCTCTGACGCTGTCCTCCGGATAGTCTGTGGATGGGCCTGTCGTACAGGTCATCGATCTTCATGCGGATCATGGCGTTGGCGGCCATGGCGATATCCTCTGAGGAATATGACCACTGCACGTACGGCCTGCGGCCTATGAGGACATTGTCATAAACGGTGGCGCTGCCGAAGAACACCGCCGTCTGGGGGACATAGCCGATGATCTTGGCATACTCCCTCTTATCGATGTCGGTGATGTCCCTGCCGTCGATGCATACCCTTCCGGCCATCGGGGACAGGACGTTGCATATCGTCTTGATCATGGTGGACTTGCCGGCACCGTTCGGTCCGAGGACCGTCACCACCTCTCCCGAGTTGGCCTCCATGTCGATGTCATGGATGATCACCTTGCCCTGGTATCCCTGCGACAGCCCTTCCACGGTCAGCTTCACAGTCTCGACCCCCATTTCCTGTTGGTGACCAGCCATATGAAGAATGCTCCTCCGATGAGGTAGAGGAAGATGCCGACCGGCAGCTCGCCCGGACGGATTATGAGCCTGCAGAACAGGTCGGACAACGAGAGCACGACCACCCCCATCAGAGCGGATGCGGGCATCAGGTACCTCGCGTCATTGCCTATTATTATCCTGCAGATGTGCGGTGCCATCAGACCTATGAATCCGATGACTCCGGTGAATGCTAGGCATACGGCTGACATCAGCGTACATACAATCAACCCCTTCTTCCTGAGCTTCTCCACGTCCACTCCCAGGGAGCTTGCGACCTCGTCGCCTGCTGACAATGCGTTGAGATCCATTGACTGCTTGAACAGATAGATCAGGCACACCACGATCACAGGGAATATGATGAGGTCGATTCCCCACGAACCGTTGGCCATGGTCCCCATAATCCAAAGTGTAATCTCCCTCAGCTGATCGTCATCCGAGAAGTATTTGGTGGACATGATTCCGGCCTGGAACAGGTAGCTCACCACGACTCCCGAAAGGATCAGGAGCGACCTGGATGACGATCCTCTCCTGGACATCATTATGACCAGTGCTATGCTGGCCAAAGCCGTCAGGAACGCGAACAGCACCCTGAGCAGGCTTCCGTATGTGAAGGATGTGCCCAGCAGGTGGAAGTTGGTGCCCATGAAAGTGAGGCCGAACACGGCGTCCCCCAGCAATATAGCGATGGCCGCTCCGAACGATGCCGCTGTGGATACCCCGAGGGTGAACGGGCTGACCAGCGGATTGCGCAGGACCGCCTGCATCATCATTCCTGCGGCACCCAGGCTGACTCCGGTCAGAATGACCAGTATGGCCCTTGGCATCCTTCCGTCATAGACGAATGAATAGTAGTAATCCTGCGACGGCTCGGGCACGAGATCGGGCAGTAGCGGATGGAAGAAAACGCAGAACAGGTCTCCCAGAGGGATGTCCACGGAACCGAGGCATATGGCCGCTATGAACGTGACGATGGATGCCGCGATCAGAGCTAAAAGGAACAGGATCTTCTTACGGATCGATGCATCGTACTTCCCCTCGAAGGTATCCGCATCTATCTTGTTGCGGATTATGCGGGAGAGTTCGACCTTCTTATCCTCAGCCATGTTATCGGTCCGTACTTCATCCCGACCAGTCGGGTCAGGGATTGTGTGAATTGGTTGTATATTCCGACAGTTTGATAAAACGGTTTGGATGGGGTATGACCCCCATCCTTTTTGATCCTTCAATCGATGCTCGAGGGCATTACTTCCGCGAGGTCTCCGTTCTCGTCGAACTGGAACTCCCAGATGTAGGTCTCCGTATTGGGTCCGAAACCGTACAACTGCTTGTATTCATCGACGAGATCCGAGACGGTGAAGTCCAGATCCATTCCGACGATCTTCCCGATTGCGGCATAAGCGATGTAGTCCATGGGCCCGGAGAGAAGGTCGCTCTCGATTGCGAAGACATTGCTGTCCGATCCATCGATGTAATCGAACTTGTAAACATGGATGGACTTAGAATTCCACTTGGAAAACAGCTGCTCTGCCTGGTCCCCAGCAGAACCTCTCAGGAGGAGCAGTTTGATGGGCGTCTCCTCGTTGATGACGGTGAGGGATGCGAAGATTCCTTCCGTCTCGGGAGCCTTGGTGGTCGGGCTCGTGGGATTGAGTCCCTCTATGAGCCTGGTGGCGTTTTTGCCATAGATCTTCTCCACTGTCTTGCTCAGCTCCCCGGTCTCGTTGTAGAATGCCCCGAGTCCCAAGAAGTAGAACAGGAAGAGGTCGGAATCCACAGTCTTCTGGGAGACGACGGGCTGGATGACTTTGTTCCTGAGCTCCTTGTAAGCGGAATAAGCTTTCTTGATCTCATTGGTGTTACCGAACAGGGTTGCCATCTTCTCCATATCCTCCAGCATCGTCTCTCCGAAACAGTCCAACTTGATGGTGGTGATGTTGGCATTGGCGCATGCAGCCTCTGCCGCTGCAGACAACGTGTTACTGCTGACAGGTTCGATGATGTACTTGACCCCCTTCTGCTGAAGGTACTCGATGTTGGACATCGTCTTGGCGGAAGGCTTGTCAGAACTCATGTCGATTTTCGTGAATCCCGCCTCGTAATACTGTTGTGACTTGTTCTCTGTGTAGAATATTATATTGTCCACTTTGTCCGTCAGACCGAGGATCTTCATGGCCATCGCAGGGTTTGTCGATACGATGGTGCATGATGTCAGGGGTTCATCGAGCGTAATGGTGGCTCCTGAGCCGTCCACGATTGTGATCCCGGTCGGTTCTGGATCGGGATTTTGCTGTGCAAAGGCGAAGTATGCGCCTACTCCTATTATCGCGATGGCGATAACCGCGATTACGATCATTGTTGAATTCTTGGTTATGTTGTCGCCCTCCTTTCCTTACAGGGTGTGTAGGCGAAAGAAGTTGCTCATAGTAGATAAGGTGGATGGTGACGATTATTCATATGCTGGATATATAAAGGACATAACATCCATATTAAGCGGTGATAATATTTTCAAAGTTTTTGGTGTTACTAAATACCGATACCCCCTACGGGTTTACTATATGTTTCAAATAGTTGGATGATATACCCTGCACCCCTAGGTCTACCCATCCAACTATTCCAATCTTTTATGAGCATTACCCTAATATACGACGACTCCTATTGTCAGTTGACTTAGCAACTGATGATATCAATGTCAGAGATTATCGAGATAGAAAACCTCACCAAGAGATTCGGTGAGAAGACAGCCGTGGACGGCATATCCTTCACGGTCCACGAGGGGGAGCTCTTCGGATTCCTCGGCCCCAACGGTGCTGGTAAGACCACCACCGTTAGGTGTGTCTCCACTCTTACCAACCTCACATCGGGGAAGGTCCTGGTGAACGGCGTGGATGTCATGAAGGATCCGGTCAAGGCGAAGCAGTATATGGGAGTCATCCAGCAACAGGTCTCCCTGGACAAGGACCTGAGTATCCGCGAGAACATGATCTCCCATGCGATGTACCATGGAATGGGCAAGCAGGAGAGGAACGAAAGGATCAATGAGCTGACTGAGTACTTCGGACTCGAAGAATACCTCGACAAACCCGTCGATTCGCTCTCCGGAGGATGGAAGAAAAGGGCCGCCATCGTCTGCGCGATGCTCCACCAGCCGAAGGTGCTCTTCCTGGATGAACCCACATCAGGACTTGACATCAACGCCAGGCGCCTGCTTTGGGATGTGGTGAAGAGGCTCAACCAGACCGGCACGACCATCGTACTCACAACCCACTATATCGAGGAGGCCCAGGCACTCTGCGACCGTGTGGGAATCATAGACCGCGGAAAGATCATCGCCCTGGATGCCCCAAGCAAACTGATTGAGGACACAGGGAAACTGGCCGTCGAGAATCTGGTCAACGGGAAGACCGAGTACAGGTACTTCAAGACGATGGCCGAGGCACAGCAATACGTGTCCGACAACAAACTGGAGGATGCGACGATAAGGAAAACGAACCTGGAGGACGTCTTCGTGGAATTGACCGGTAAATCGGTAGGTGATCAGAAATGAGCGAGAACGTCAACGGATACAAAAGGTACAACGGGTTCTTCCACCAGGTCTACCACATAGCATGGTCCGACCTGATGTTCCTGAAGCACAACGTCGCGAACATAGTCATCATGACCATCATGAGCCCGCTGCTCTACCTGATAGCTTTCGGTTACGGACTCAGGACCGGAGAAACGGACATAGGCGCATCCTACGTCGCTTTCGTCATCCCCGGAATCATGGCACTCTCGTCGCTATCGTCCTCGTTCGCCTCCACATCCACGAGGCTGAACGTCCAGAGGTTGTATTACAAGAGCTTCGATGAGATGATGATGTGCCCTGTGAGCCTTTCCGCCATAGTGTTCGGAAAGAGCGTACTGGGCCTGATCAGGGGAATGATCGGATGCTTCCTGATGTACGCGCTGGGCCTGTTCCTGGCGCCCGAACTCCAGCTCACTCCGCTCGCAATCGTTTCTGTGATTCTGAGCTGCGAGGTGTTCTCTCTGCTTGGAGTCGCCGGAGCGTTGCTGGCCAAGTCACATCAGTCCATGGCGACCTTCAACAGCCTGATCATCCTTCCGATGACCTTCCTGTGCGGTACCTTCTTCTCGGTATCGTCGCTGGACACCGTCTTCCAGGTTATTCTGTACTGCCTGCCTCTGACCCACAGCAGCCTTTGCATAAGGGCTGCGTGTCTGCCAGAGTACCTTCCAGACTTCCCATGGATATCGCTGATCGTGATATTCGCGTTCGGGGTGGCGCTGTTCATATTGAACTATTACCTGCTGAAGACCAGGAAGTTCTGAAAATATTTACCGGGGGGAATACCCCGGATCTTTCTCATGAATTGCGAACACCGTGAAGGATCTCGTCCAGGATGTACATGGCGCCCTGGATCCCGTAGATCGGCCTGGGGATCACATCATCCAATCCCATAGAGGAGTGGCCGATCGGGATTCCAATCTTGCATTCACCGTTGAGTTTCATCGTCAATGCGGTGATACCTTCGCTGAGGACCACATCGGAACCGACCAAAGGCTCCTTCCCGAACGAATCCCCATAGTCGATGCTCGCCAGGAACTCCTTTATCTTGGCGATCTCGCCCTCGTCGGAACCAGGATCCGCATCTACGGCAATCGGCGCCAGTGCCAGATAATCATAGAGCCACATCGTCATGGGCCTTATTACGGAGGCGATTCCCGCAATGGAGAACCTCAGTCCCTTGATACGTAGAGCGTTGTACTTCATCCCTACGAACTTGCGATAGATCTTGTCCCTGGCCTTGGCGATCCTCATCAAAGGTACGGACGCGTCCTTGCCGGTTGCCTCAGCGATGGTCTTGTACCAAGCCTCGGTGGCGTCGAAGCCTACTGGAGCGCCGGCATCGGACTCGATGATCTTCAGGCCCGTTGATCTGTAGAATTCGCACAGGTCGTGGCATGCCTCCTTACATACGACCACGCAGTACTCGGAATCCACTGATTCCCTCAGGGACTGCAAGTCCGCTCCTGCTCCTAGAATGCTCCTGACCTTGAGACCCATGGACTCGATGTTCTCCTTGAACTCGTCCAAAGCGCTCTCCCAATCCTTGTCCAGGACGGTCATGCCCAGGATATTGACGGTGTCCTTCACCGTCTCCCCTTTCTTCGGATCCAGATGCTCCATTATCTCGTGGAGGGTATGGTCGTAGCCCTGAGTGACCGGCATCGAGACTAGAGCCTCGTCCATCCAGATCGCACGGTCCTCCATTCCGGCCTCGCGTATTGCCCTCTCATGGTTGTCTCCGATGAGCCCGGCTCCCGGAGAATTAATAATGACCACCAGTCCGGGTTTCTTGGAATCTATGATCGGAAGCCCTTCCTCCAGCTTATAATAAGCCCCGTTTATGAAATCGTATTCGTCAAGATATGTGGCAGGAACCCTGGGGTAACCATAGAAATAGGGAATGAAGTAATCGTCATGCTCCTCCAGCCTCATCCTTGGGAAAACAGCGCTGGAGTACACCATGAACCTAACCCTGCATCCTCCTGGCCCGTGAAGCATCGCCAACGCATCGGATATGCTCTCTACGGCCATCACAGCACCCACGAATCCATCCGGCAGAGTGCGCTTCATCTCATCTCACCCCTCTTCCATCCCTCCATGACTGGAAGGCGCATTATGTTCTCAAGATACTGAACATAGTCCAGGACCGGCCTGAGCCCGATACCTATCTTTCCGACCCTGGCAAAGCGTATGCCGTCATCAGGTCTGGCGATGTCCGATATTATCAGGTCGGGCCTCAGGACCTTCAGGTCCTCCTTCATCTTCTCAGAATCATAATCCTGCGTTATGATGTCCAGATGCCTGGACACCAGTTCGGCCTTCTTCTTCCTTCCGGAAACCTGGACAGCTACCTTCACCAGGTCAGCTCCCAGATCAATGAGCAGGTCGATCAGCCAATCGACATTGAATGACAGCTTGTTGAGGATTATGATCTTCTTGCCGTCGAAACGAGGGCGGTGCTCCTCCACGAACACATCGTAGATCGCCTGCACCCTCTCAATCTCGGACTTGGCAGTATCCACCATATCTAATTGATCGCCTAGGCGGGACATCCAATCCTCGTAATCGTAAAGCCCGACGGGCAGAGGAATAGGGAACAGGTCCCTTCCGGTCCTCTCACGGACCAGTTCGTACAGCTCCCTATTGTTCGCGGTATCGTTAAGAAGCATGTCGAAAGAAGCCCTGCAGAATCCAACGACCTTTTCGGAAGTCGTCTCGTCCAATAGATTGCAGTTGATCCTCAATCCGAACCTGCCCAGCATCTCTTCCAGATCCTCCCTGTTCCTCTTGGTCTGGACATCGTAGAACGATGTGGCGATGATGTTAACCAATCCCTTCTCCGGCTTGACATCGAGGTCTACGGACTGGAGTATGTTCGATACCGCCATCATGAAACCATCGGTGTACTCCCCAGCGATGTCTCCGTCCGCGGGGACATACTGGATTTCGACACTCGGATTCTCTTTCATCATCCTGTCGATGACACTTATGCAGTCATCACCGATGATTCCGGGCATGCATGTGGTGACCACAGCTATCTTCCTGTGACCCTCGGCAATTGTGTCATTGAGAGCCTTCTCCAGATACTTGACTCCGCCAAAAATCGATACGGCATCATCCATCATGGTGCACCTCAGATGATGTGTGGGATCCGTCTTGAAAACATCCCTACCATATAGCTCCAGGATGGCCTTGCTGCGGGACGTGTCCATGAAATACAGACAGCTCTCCGGACCGTGGAGCACCACTGCGTAATCGCTTAACTTCATGTATGCTGCCAGCGCACCGTATGCGGCGCACGACATCATGATGCGTGAGTCCCTGATGGATCTCTTGCACCGTGTGCATCCGCCGCAGGGATCTCGAATCGTCCCGGGCTCTCCTGGGCGTATCTCCCTTCCGGCCGCGAGATCCGATAACTGGTCATCGTTGAGAGGATGCGGGTAGACGCAGGATACCTTTCCCTCGGAAACATCGATGATACGCTGGGCAACCAGATCTATCGATTTGGAGATCTCCGATTCGGGGAATATCTCCCTGACTGTGTGGCCCTGTCCCTCGGCCTCTGCGAACAGGTTGTCACGAGGCATGACGGCGATGACCTCCGTACCGGTGGCGGCTGCGAACCTCTTGACGAGCTCTTCCTCCCCATCGACCCCTCTGGAGTTCAGTAGGATACCTATCAGGCGCGGGGAGCCCGTGTCAAAATTGGCCAGCCCTTTCATGATGTTGTTCGCGGCGTACATCGCCATGAATTCCCCGGATGTTACCAGGATTATACCATCCGCATATTCGCCTCTCAGCGGAACTGCGAAACCTCCGCAGACAACATCCCCCAGGACGTCATAGATCTTCATATCCACGTCCAAGGAGTCAGCGCCGAGCTTTTTCAGAGTGTCGAATGTTGTGAGGATTCCGCGCCCTGCACACCCTATTCCAGGTTCCGGTCCCCCAGCCTCGGTGCATAATACACCCTCGGTGCCTTCCATTATGAGATCGTTCAGATCTCTCTTCCCGATTGGTGTGTTCCTTACATACTCAAGCACCGTAGGCTGCGCCTTTCCGCCTAAGAGCAATCTGGTGGAATCATGTTTCGGATCGCATCCGACCTGCATGACCTTACTTCCTTTCTTGGCGAGAGCGACGGAAATGTTGGCTGCCATGGTGGATTTGCCAATACCTCCCTTTCCGTAAAGTGCTAGCTGATACATAGTATCCTGAATAGAATAATCTAACATGGATATAAGTTGGATGGTACAACCATCAAATTACAAATCTGTTGGATGGGTTTCTGATGGACAAATATTCCTAGATAGGACATTGCTCATGATGTTACGGATAATCTATATTATTGGTCACCGATACCATGCTGGGCGAGCACGATGGGAATCAATATCGGCATCTGTGAAATGGAAGCGAAGAGCGCATCATGCAGAGAACTTAGGTCCACAATAATCAGAGTCCATGTTGACAAGACAGAGGGCTTTGAGGATATCTTGCAGTACGAGGACATCGTCGATCTCGAAACAGCCAAGAAAGCTGTCGGTGACTGGGATGCCTTCATCAAAAGGAACAGGATCAACGAGGAAACCGATGCTGTTTACATGAGCAAGGTCAAGAAGGACGAGGACATCGCACTTCTCCAGCCTCTTTCCAAGAAGGTCTGCACCGGATGGATTGCCATGGAGGGTCTCCCCGAGGACAAGAAACAGGCCGTTCTGAAAGTCGCCAGCAAAGACGACATCATCACAGGCTGGGATCAGCTGGAGTTCGATGAGATGAACGAGATGTGCGCCAAATGCCCGCTGTCATGGGACAAGGGACGCGGATGCATCGGAGCGTTCGGACCCGACACCAGCAAACTCCCCGAGATCGCTGCCAAATACAACTGCCCCATAACGGCTTCAGCACCCGAATCGTCCAAGTCGCACAAGATCTTCACACCCAAGGATGCCGAGGCTCTCCTGAAGGAAGTCGAGATCCTGAGGGATGCCCTTCCGAAAGAGGGAAAGGTCTTTGTAAACCGCTACGGAGGACCAGTCGACAGAATGGAAGCTGTCGCCAAGATCTCCGTTGCAGAGGGTTGCGGCTGGTATTTCTTCTGATCAGCGGTAACCGTTCAAACGCAGGATGAGGTCGGTCATGCCCTCTACCAGGGCGCAGACCCCCTTCATCCCCTGCTTGTCATCCTCATACTGAGGAGAATTCAAGGCATGGACTATCGGCAGAGGATTCGAACCACAGACGACCATGCCGTTGCGGAGCATGAAATCCACCATCTGATTGTAAACCAAGGATCCTCCGTCATGGGCGCAGACTGAGAAAGCACCACCCACTTTTCCTTTGAGACCCAGATCTCCCTTCTCGAATACCAATGCCGCCCTCTCCATGAAAGTCTGAAGGACGCTTGGACAGGCTCCCGCGTAGGTGGGGGATGCCATCAGGATACCATCTGCTGCCCTCATTTTATTGAGGATCCCGTTGAAGCCATCGTCCTCATCCATGCACCTGCCATCGCCGCGTATTTCACAGGTGAGACAAACGTTGCAGTTCACGAGTTGATACTCGTAGATGTGGATTACCTCCATCTCGATGCCTTCCCTGCCGAACATATCCTGCACCTCATTGAGGATGTTGCTGGTGTTGCCGATAGGGCGCGGACTTCCGTTGATGGCGATGACTTTCATGATTTCCCCATCGTCCACGACTTTATTAAGGATTATCGGGCGAAAACCTCCGATTGCTGGAAACCCTAGCCGAACGCTTAATAACAGCGTTAAAACTTCTTAACATTCGTAGGTGCGGGCGCACGCAATATATATGAAAACGCAATCGCACAGACATTCAAGGTGTATCCATGACAGACATGCTGAAGATCGTCGACCTCCATGTGGAAGCAGGCGGAAGGAAGATCCTCAAAGGCGTTAACCTCACAGTCAAAGAGGGTGAGACCAGCGTTCTCTTCGGTCCCAACGGATCAGGGAAATCCACCCTTCTGGCCAGCATTATGGGCTACAGCACGGTGACGGTCACGCAGGGAGAGATCATCTTCAAAGGGAAGAACATCACAGAGCTCCCGGTCGACGAGCGCGCCAAGCTCGGCATAGGCATGATGATGCAGAGACCTCCGAACATCTACGGGGTCAAGCTCGGCGACCTTCTCAAGGCCACAGCTGACAATCCCGAGAAAGCCATCTCCGAAGCTGACAGGTTCAGGATGGAGAAGTTCATGGAGAGAGAGGTCAACGTAGGATTCTCCGGAGGAGAGATCAAGAGATCAGAGCTCCTCCAGCTCACAGCGCAGAGCCCAGGGCTCCTGCTCCTGGACGAACCGGAATCCGGAGTCGACCTAGAATCCATAGACCTGATCGGACAGAAGGTCCACGACCTGCTGGAAGAGGGAAAGGATTCAAACGGAAGACACGTCTCATCATTGGTCATAACACACACCGGACAGATCATGGACTACATAGGTGCGAAGTACGGCTACGTCATGAGGGACGGAGTTATCGACCGCGTTGGAGACCCGATGGAGCTCCTGAAGGAGATCAGGGCCCACGGATACGGAGAGTGATTCGGATGCCAGAGAGTCAGACAGTGAAGGAAGCGCTCAACAAGAAGGCAGCGTACGGAAAGGATCTGGATTTGGAGCACTACGATGTCGAGGCCAATGAACAGGTTGTGGTCGATGACCTGAAGACGTCGGATTACAAGAGGTACATGGAGAATGTCGGAATCGTCGCTGACGAGATCGCACGCTCCGGAACACTGATGTTCATCGACAACAAGCCCAGCCACTGCTCTCCGAAGGTCCAGGAAGGACTTGAAATATCAACGGTCAAGGAGGCTCTGGAAAAGTACGACGGCCTCAGGGACCACTACTGGAAAGCCATGGACCCTACCAAGGACAAGTACACGGCCACGACCTATCTCGAAGACGGTGACGGATACTTCGTCAGGGTGAAGTCCGGATACCACATCAAGTATCCTCTGCAGACCTGCATGCTCCTCAACACCAACAGGGCCACACAGCACGTCCACAACATCGTCATCGTCGAGGACAATGCATCCCTGGAGATGATCACCGGATGCTCCACCGCCCACCATGCGGACGATTCACTTCACGTCGGTGTTTCCGAGATATACATCGGGGACAACGCCGATCTCACATTCAGCATGATCCACAGCTGGGGAAAGACCACCGGTGTACGTCCGAGGACCAACACCATAGTCGGGAAGAACTCGCACTACACAAACAACTACGTCATCCTCAACCCCGTGGGATCGCTCCAGAGCTTCCCTGTGGCAACACTGGGAGATAACTCGTCCGCGACATACAACACGATGTGCATCGCACATGAGAGCTCGGACATCGATACCGGCGGAATGGTCTACCTCAACGGAAGGAAGTCCAGGGCCGAGATCATGAGCAGATCCATCTCCATGGGCGGAAGGATGTGCGCCCGCGGACGCATGGTCGGAAACGCTCCAGAGGCCAAGGGACATCTGGAATGCAGGAGCATCATCCTCAAAGACGGCGGAACAACTCTGGCCATCCCGGAGCTCGAGGCACACGTCGCAGATGTCGAGATGACTCACGAAGCTGCTGTAGGTAAGGTTGCAAGGGACCAGATCGAGTACCTGATGTCCAGAGGGCTCAGCGAGGATGAGGCCGTCAGCATGATCGTCAAAGGATTCCTCTCAGGAGGATCGATCAACGGTCTTCCCCCAGAGCTCCAGAAGGAGCTCGACGAAGCCATCGCTGCAGCTAACGTCGGCGACTAAAACTAAACTATCAAGGGGCTTCGGCCCCATTCTTCTCAATTCTTGAATTCAGCACCCGTCTCGATGAGATGGATGATGTTGGCGTCGTCATCCTTTATCGAACAGAATGTGCCGAACGGTCCGCGTTTGGGTTCCTGCACGAACACCACACCTTCGTCTATCAAACGCCTGCGGGTGTTGTATGGAGAATCGACTCCGAAGTACAGGCCGGTATCGATGCCGGTTGCATCGGACCTCTTGAGAATGATCCTGCAGTTGCCTCTGACAAGGAACGCCTGATCATCATCTTTCGAGAGCAACTCCATAGAAAGTATGTCTACATAGAAACCCACGGCCCTTGAGATGTCCTTCGCCGGTATCGTGCATACGTGGATCGATTCCGGCAGACCTTCCACCGTGTACTCGAAATTAGCTCCGTGCGGATCCCCTAAAGGCATGCAACGAGCATCGGGGAATACGGTTATAAACGCTCTCAGCCGGGGATGCTGGATGGCAGACATCGCTTACCCCCAAGAGTTATATATGTGCCCATTATACACTGGAATGTTGCCCTGGTAGTGTAGCGGCCTATCATGAAGCCCTGTCGAGGCTTCGACACGGATTCAAATTCCGTCCAGGGCGCTCATCTTCTATTACATCAAAAATTCCATCGTTCTGAAGCAGTTATCCATACGATTTGTTTCGTGGGGCTCCCCACGATCATTAGAATCGGGTGAAGGGATTACCTTCTCTTCACCGAACCGTGCAGGAACACCGTGTTCTCGTTGGTCTTGTCATCGAACACCAGTTCCGCATCTACTCCGAACACGTCGGCCATGTTCTCGGGGGTGAGGACCTCCTCCGGCGTGCCTATCGCCAAGATCGTGTGGTCCTTGATCAGGAGGACACGGTCGCAGTACCTTGCGACCATCCCCAGATCGTGGGACACGATGACGACCGTGAGCCCGTCATTCCTCGAAAGGTCCCTGACGAGGTCCAGCACATCGAACTGGGTGTTGATATCCAGGTGCAGAGTCGGTTCATCCATCAGAAGGATCTGCGGGGTCTGGGCGAGGGCTCTTGCGATGATCACCCTCTGCCTCTCCCCTCCGCTCATGACGTTGATGTGCCTATCGGCGAAATCGGACAGGCCCACGCGCTCCAGGGCCGCATCCACGATGGTCTCGTCGCTGGTCGACATCCCCTCCATGAGCCCTTGGAACGGCATTCTGCCCATGGAAACGATGTCCCTGACCGTGAACGAGAACCTGACCTCGTTGGTCTGCGGGACCACGGCCACCTTCTTCGCGATGTCCTTCTTGGAGATGTCCTCTAGATCCTCGCCGTCCAGCAGGACGCATCCAGTCTGCGGCGACAGGTTCTTGTTTAGGTTCTTGAGCAGAGTGGTCTTCCCGCAGCCGTTCGGCCCGAGGATCCCGATGATCTCCCCCTCCCTGACCTGGAGGTCCACATCCTCAAGGACCGGCCGCTTGGAGTACGTGTACGACAGCCCTCTGGTCTCCAGCGTCAATTCCAGCCCACCTCCTTCTTCCTCCTGATGAGCAGGTAGATGAACAATGGAGCTCCGATCAGCGATGTGACCACTCCGATAGGCAGCGTGCCGTAATACGGCGCTATGACGTGAGTCAGATAGTCGCATATCAAAATGAAGCATGATCCGGCAACCATCGCCAGAGGCATGATGACCCTGTTGTCCGGGCCCAGCAGGATCCTTAGGATGTGCGGGATCACCAGACCTATGAATCCTATGACACCGACGAACGACACCGCTGCCGCGACGACCACCGTCGTCAGTATGAGGATGAACAGCCTGGTCTTCCTGACGTCGACCCCCAGGTCCATGGCGTGGGCGTCCCCGAGCATGAGGACGTTCAGGTTCTTGGCCTGCGTTATCAGCAATGCAGATGCGACCGTGATGATCGGTGCAGCGAAGGCTATCTCGCCCCAGTCGGCGTTGCCAAGGTTACCCATGGACCAGAACACTATGCCCTCCAGCTTCTCGCCGGAGATGAACGTGAGGAAAGACACCAGTGCTGAAAGCAACGCCGAGACGGCCACTCCCGATAGGATGAGCGTCTCGGTCCTGACCACGTTCCCGGTGCGGGCCATGGTGTACACCAGGGCCATCGTGAGGAAACATGTGACGAATGCGAGCACAGGGGTAGTTATGGCGACCGGTATGAACGGTATGACGAAGAGCATGCTGATCGCGGCCCCGAGAGATGCTCCCGAGGACAGACCGAGGATGTAGGGTGATGCGAGGGGGTTCTTGAACACCGCCTGCATGGCCGCTCCCGTGACCGCAAGTCCGGCACCCACGAAGATGCCTATGACCACCCTGGGTGCGTTGATGCCCAATATGATGATGTTCTGGGACCAGGTTCCCTTTCCCATAAGGGTGTCTATGACTTCCTGGAAGGTGTATGAGTTGCCCTCCGAGACCCAAGACAGGTCGAGGAGCACACAGAAAACGGTAAGGGCCAGGGTCGCCACCAAAGTGATGGCGAACCCTTTGGTCCTGAATAGTTTGGTCCCGTTCATCAGTCATTCCTCTTCGAGGCCTTACCTGAGGACCTCATGAAGAAGAATGCGACAGCCAGTATAATAACGACCGCTACAGCACCGGCGATTATGTACATCATCGTGGTGTCGGTGGAGCCTCCGGCCTCGGGGACGTCACCGCTGAACAGATCGGGGTACATGGCGCAGGCCATGGTCCAGACGCCCGTGGCGCTCTCGATGGAGAAGTTGTTCCATATGCCGTCCAATGCGATGATCTTCTGATCGTTGCCGAATATTCCCCTGAGGTAGTTCATATGGTCCTGGCTGTCGGCGATCTGACTGTCGGCGAAGATCATGACGTCGGGATAGTTCTCCTTCAACATGGGGAGACTTACCTCTATCGTGCTAGCACTCTTGGAATCGTCCTTGGTGACGACCTTTCCGCCGGCGGTCTCAATCATTATCGTCGTGATGGAGCTCGTATTACCGACCTTGTATACGCCGCTCGAGTAGGTGATGTAGAATGCCTCCTTCGGGGCCTTGTTCACCTTGGACAGCGTCTCGGAGATCGTGTCCGCCACGAGGCTCATCCTCTTGGCGTTGTCGTCCACCTTGCCGTTGCATACCATGGAGATCGTCTCCACGAATGCGATGATGTCGTCGTAGGTCTTCACGCTGCTGTCCCAATAGAGGACGTTCTTGAACCCGTAGGTGTCCAGGAAGGCGAGGTTTGCCTTGTACGACGGGGAGACGATGGCTATGACGACATCCTTATCCTTGTCGAACTTGCCCTTGGTGGGTTCGGCGGCATCGACGATGTCCGTCTCCAGCTGGGCCTTTCCGCTGCTGTAGATGTTACCGTTGGCGGCGATCCTGCCCTCCTCGATGTATGCCCTGAGCTTGTCGAAGACGGAGCTGGCATTGGTCTTCGAGTAGGAATCACACACCACAATCTTGTCGAGTGCGCCCACTCCGATGGCTGTAGCGGTGGCGCCGACGCCTATGGTCATTATGTGGTCGACGGGGCCGTCGAACGTGAATTCCGTCCCCTCTCCGTCCTTGACTGTGAACGCCGCATCCGAATCCTCGCCAGATAACACTATGGATACGGATGCGAAAATCATAATGGCCACCATGGCCAGAGCTGTTAATTTGGTGTTCATAATATCACTTATTGGAGGAAAAATATTACAAGTTAATAATACTATTGAACTTGAAAGTAACACCCATATGCGATATTGATAAATCGCATCAGATTATCGAGGTATCATGCGTTGGATGCTCCGCAGCAAGATTCACAGGGCGACAGTCACCGAGACCCGTCTAGATTATGAGGGGAGCATCACCATCGACGAGGACCTTGTTGAGAAGTCTGGGATGTGGAGCGGGGAGAAGGTTCTGGTCGCCAACGTCAACAACGGCAACCGCTTCGAGACCTATGTCATCCCCGGAAAGAGAGGATCGGGCATCATCGCCATCAACGGCGCCTCAGCCCATCTGTGCAAGGAAGGGGACAAGGTCATCATCATGGGATTCGAGCTCACCGATGAGCCCATCGGGGCGTATGTGCTCCTGGTCGATGATTCGAACAAGATCTCAAGGGAACTGTTGTACTGATGTTCACTTTTTATTCCGACGGGGGGTCCAGGGGAAATCCCGGGAAATCCGCTTACGCGATAGTGGTAGTCGAGGACGGGGAGGTCATCCATGAGCATTCGGAATACCTCGGCATCCATACCAACAACTATGCGGAATACCGCGGGCTGATAGCGGGGATTGCCAAGGTGCTCGAGTACAAAGGCACCGATGCGGAGTTCGTGATGGACTCCGAACTGGTCATCAAGCAGATGACCGGGAAGTACAAGGTCAAGAACCCGGATATGAAGGGCCTCTACGAAGACGCCAGGGCCCTTTGCTCAATGATACCGAATGTGAGATTCCGCAACGTCCGCAGGTCACAGGAACTTATCCCTAGAGCAGATATTCTCTTGAACGAAGAGCTGGACAGGCACCGATCACTGGATGCTCGATACGAGCTCCGAGATCTTCACCAGTTTCTGCTCTCCGGTTGCCATGTCCCTGAGGGTGACTGAATCCTCTTCGAGTTCCTTGGCACCGATGATGACGGCATACTTGGCCCTTACATCTGACGCATACTTCAACGCCTTGCCCATCTTACGGCCCATGATGTCTATGTCGGACGGAATACCTGCTGCACGGAGCATCGCCACGATCTCGGCCGATTTGATCCTGACCTCATCGGAGACGGGGACGACGTAAGCGCTTATGCCTTTGGGCTCATAGACCTGCCCCTCCTTCTCGATGGCCAGAAGGATCCTGTCGAATCCGATGGCGAATCCGGTGGAGAATACCTTCTCTCCTCCGAACAGCTCTGAGAGCGTGTACGAGCCTCCTCCGCAGATCTGCTTCTCCGCTCCGAGAGCTGGAGCCTCTGCTTCGAAGACCATTCCGGTGTAATAATCGAGTCCACGGACCACTCCGAGATCGATATCGAAGTTGTCAACTCCCATGGCATGCATGTACGATGTGACCTGTCTCAGATAATCTCCAGCCTCTCCGGGGACCTTGGACAGGACCTCGATTCCTCCGACCGTCTCAGTCAGCGTGAAGATGGAATCGATGACGTCGGATGCGACACCCATATCCTCGAGCAGAGGGCGGGCCTCGTCGTAAAGCTTCTTGTCCAGCTTCTGCAGGACCTCTGCCGTTCTCTCCTTGGGGACTCCGGCATCCGCTATTGCTTGCCTCAGAACTCCGATGTGTCCGATGTGTATCTTGTAATCCTTCAGACCGAGCTGCTTGATCATGGCGGCTGCCATGCAGATGACCTCTGCATCGGTCTCGGGTGTAGCCGAACCAATGAGCTCAGCACCGAACTGGAAGAACTCCCTGTACCTTCCGCTCTGAGGCCTCTCGTACCTGAAGCACTGTCCGAAGTAGAATATCTTGATCGGTTTGGGGTCGTTGCTCATACCGTTGACGAACATCCTGATCGCAGGAGCTGTCATCTCGGGACGGAGCGCTATGTCCCTGTCACCCTTGTCCTTGAAAGCATAGAGCTCCTTCAGAACATTGGGTCCCGACCTCAATATGAACAATTCAGCGTCTTCGAAAATGGGCGTCTCAATCTCCCTGAATCCGAAGGTCTGCGCAGTATGCCTGAGCCTGTTCTCATAGAACCTGCGTTTCTCCATCTCATCCGGGAGGAAATCCCTAGTACCGCGCGGACACTGAATCATGTTCCGAGCAACATCAGAGGAGTATAAAAGGACTATAATCGAAAGAGGGGGCATGGCCCCCATGTTTTTCAGATTTTGTCGTCAGGGAGGACATCGTCCTCCATCTTGGCGGCTTCGGCACTGGCCTTTGAAGATTCTGCGGCGATATCCTCCATCGACGGGATGGGTCCGAGCACATCGTCGGGATCCCCGACCGCCTTGCGGATGGAATCCACATCAGAGACTTCCCTGTCAGGAACGTTCTTGGCGGTGCCCAGGTATTCGGATACGCCCTCGACAAGCTTGGTGACTTCCATGGGGAAGAATATCTTCGATGACTCTCCCTCTCCGACCTTCTGAAGGGTCTGCATGGAAAGCACGGACATGGCCTTGGAATCCATGGTTGCGGCTCCGACTGAGAGGATCCTCAGCTTCTGGGCCTCTCCCTGTCCCTCCAGGATGGTTGCCAGCCTCTTTCCCTCTGCCTCGAGGATCATGGACTGCCTCAGACCCTCTGCCTCGAGGATACGGGACCTCTTCTTTCCCTCGGCTTCCAGGATGGCCGCCCTCTTCTGTCCGTCCGCCTCGAGGATGGCTGCACGTCTCTTCCTCTCCGCCGAGGTCTGCTCCTCCATGGAGTCCTTGACCTTCCTAGCGGGGTTGACTTCCCTGATCTCGACGGCCTCGATCTTGACTCCCCACTTGTCGGTGTTCTCATCGAGGATGTCTCTGAGGCTGACGTTGATCTTCTCTCTCGAGGACAGGATCTCGTCGAGCTCCATGTCTCCGATGATGGACCTCAGGGTAGTCTGTGCCAGATTGACGGTTGCGAATCTGTAGTTGGAGACCTCGAAATATGCGTTCTTGGGATCGGTCACCTTGATGTAAATGACCGCATCTACCTCCACGGGGGAGTTGTCCTTCGTGATGACTTCCTGCTTGGGAACGTCCAGGACCTCGGTACGGAGATCCATCTTGACGACCTCGTTGATAAGCGGGAATACCACATTCAGTCCCTGGTTCAGAACCCTGACGAACTTTCCGAGCCTCATATAGATGGCTTGTTCGTAGGGCCTGACGATCTTGATTCCGCTCGATATTACGAGCACCACAGCGATGATCACCACCGCTGTCATGATCATTATCATCTCATCCATTTGAACACCTCATGCTCTGCGGACGTGGACATGCACGCCTTCGCTACTCTCGACTACTACTTCCGTTCCTTCCTCGATGGGCTCGTCGGATGTCGCTGACCAGAGATCGCCGCTGATCCTGACCTTGCCCTTCATATTTCCCATCTCCGTGGCCACCGTGACCACTCCCGTCTTACCGACCAGAGATTCCGCAACCGTTGTCGACGGAGGCTCCGGTTTCGCCAGGTATTGGTAAGCCTTGAGCGTGATCAGAGTCACGGGTATTGCTACGACCAATGCGATCACGGGAGACCAGATGCTCATCAGGATGTCCGGCCAGAAGAGACCGACCACACCGAGGACCAACAGGACCACTCCCGGGATCACGCAGAAGCCGCCTGGTGCGAACACCTCATACACGAGGAACGCTGCACCTGCGATCAGTATTATGCAGGATATCATGAACGGATCCATGGTTCCGTATCAGCATGAGCATAGATTAACCTATTTCTGATAATCAAAGATTATCGAGTACAGTTGAATCGGAAGCCTATCATGCTGTGTCGGCCGCATCGAACTGGCTGATGAAGAGGTCCTTGTAGAATCCGCCCTTCTTCAACAGCTCTTCATGCCTGCCGGTCTCGACGATCTCTCCGTCCCTGACGACAAGGATCAGATCGGCATCCACAATGGTGGATAACCTGTGGGCAATGACGAATGACGTCCTGTTATCCATCATGCGGTCGGTGGCCTGTTTGATGAGCTTCTCGGTCAGCGGGTCCACAGAGCTGGTCGCCTCATCGAGGATTATCATCTTGGGATCGTCGATCATCGCCCTTGCGATGGCTATCTGCTGCTTCTGGCCCACCGATATTGATTCCGCATCACCCATCTTCGTGTCGTAGCCTTGCGGCAACGATGCGACCAGGTGATTGAGGCCGACGGCCTTGCATACCTCATCGAGCTTATTGTCGGTTATGCCTTCGGCATTGAACACGATGTTCTCCCTCAACGTCCCTTCGAACGTCCATGTCTCCTGAAGAACCATTCCGAACAGGCTCCTGACCTGTTCCCTGGTCATTTCCTTGACAGGTATGCCATCGATCAGTATCTCTCCCGAATCTACCTCGTAGAACCTCATGAGGAGGTTTATGAGAGTGGTCTTACCAGCACCGGTCGGTCCTACTATGGCAACCTTCTGCCCGGATTCCACGGAAAGGGACAGATTGTTGATCACCTTCTTCTCATCGTAACCGAAGCTGACGTCCCTGAACTCCACCTTTCCTTTGATGCCCGATATGTCCACAACCTCCCTCTCCTGAGGCATCTCGTCATAGCCCAGGAATATGAACACCCTCTCCGCCGCTGCCGCTACGGACTGCATGCTGACGATGGCATTGGAAATCTGCGAGAAGGCGCTGGTGAACATCTTGACGTAGATCATGAACGCCACGATGACTCCGAAGGTTATCGTTCCGTTCATGTACAGCAGCGCCCCGGCGACACAGATCAGTACGTAGGCCACATTGCTGATCAGACCGCTGAGATATGCTGAGACGCTTCCCAGGAACTGGGACCTGAAAGCGGTGTGCCCAAGCTCGTCGTTGATCTTGTTGAACCTGTCCATGGCCTCCTTCTGGCCTGCGTAGATGGTGACTACAGCATGCCCAGTGTACTGCTCTTCGACAAGTCCGTTCATGGCACCGAGGTTCTTCTGCTGCGACCTGAAGTATTTCTGGGTGCGTTTGGCGATGGTCTTCACCAGGATGAAACCGACAACGGCTATCGCCACTGAGAGTATGGTAAGATGGATGTCCAGGAACACCATCAGGATGAATGCCATGCTCAGAGTCGTTATGGCGGTCACCAAAGACCCTATGCATTGGTTCATAGACATACCGAGCGTGTCCACATCATTGGTGACACGGCTCATCACATCCCCTTTCGATGACTGGTCGAAGTACCTGAGGGGGATCCTGTTCATCTTCCTTGAGATGTCCCTGCGGAACATCTGTGCGCATCTCTGAGACACTGTGGCCATCAGATAGTTCTCGAAGAAATTCAGCAACCCGCTGACCACGTAAATCGTGATCAGCAGGTAACCGATGGATATGACGGAATCATAATCCATCACGGTCTCGAGTCCTTCCTTGATGAGGTTGGTCATGTCGCTGATGTAATAGGGACCGAGCAAGGCAAGTCCGGAAGATATCGCGGACAGCGCAGCGGTCACCACGAACAGATACTTGTAGCGCTTGATGTATCTGAAGATGTCCTTCCAGGCCTCGGTGAAATTCTCAGGCTTCTTGGAATCCATCATTCCATCACCTCGTAGTCCTGGATCCTGGCCATCTCCCTGTAGATATCGCAATCCTTCAGGAGCTGTTCGTGCTTGCCGTTACCGACCATCTTTCCGTCGGAAAGGACTATTATCCTGTCGGCATCGGCTATCGTCCCTATCCTTTGCGATACGATGAGTATGGTGGAACCCGAAGTCTCCTTCTTCAGGTTCCTGCGAACCTGAGCGTCCGTCTTGAAATCCAATGCGGAGAAGGTATCGTCGAAGATGTAGATCTCCGGACGCTTGCAGACCGCTCTGGCGATGGAGATCCTCTGCCTCTGTCCACCCGAGAGGTTGCTTCCCATCTGCTCGACGACGGTATCCAATCCTTCCTTCGATTGCAGGAATGTGTCTATGCATGCCACGCGGGCTGCGGCCATCATCTCATCATCGGAACAATCAGATCTGCCGTATCCGATGTTGAATCTCGCCGTTCCCGAGAAGAGCATTGGTTTCTGGGTTGCGTAACCGATCTTCGAACGGAGAACGTCCAGATCATAGTCCTTGACATCGATGCCATCGATCACCACCTTGCCTGAGGTGGCGTCGAACATGCGGGGGACCAGATTGACCAGCGATGTCTTTCCTGAACCGGTCTGTCCTATGACTGCGACGGTCTCTCCCCTGCGCACATCGAACGATATGCCGGAAAGAGCCTCTGCCTTGCTGCCAGGATAGGCGAACGCGACATCCTTGAACGAGATGCAAACATCGGTATCCTCTGATTCGGTGACGGTTCCGTTCAGGATTGTGGTGTCGGTATCGATGACTTCTCTGACCCTCCTTCCGCAGATAATAGCTCTGGGCAATCCCATCGCGACATGGGCCAGAAGGATGAAGGCGGATACGACGTACATGATGTACGAGGAGAATACGATCATATTCGAGAACACTATGAGCGCGTCATCGGCCGAAGCGGCTAATATGATCCCTGCGCCCAGCATGTATATGGCCACGGTCAGTATGTTTTGGACCACACCGTTGAAAGGGCGGGTGAACGCCAGCAGACGAGATGCGTAGAGATTGTTCTCTGTGAGTTCATCGTTAGCGTCATCGGCCTTCTTGTTCTGATAATCCTCTGCGTTGAAGGCACGGATGACCCTCACTCCGGAGAGACCTTCCCTCACGGTCCTGTTCATCTCGTCGGTGTATCCCTGGACCTTCCTGTAGCGCGGTATGACGTAGTAAAGCATGAAGATCTGGACGATGATGATGGCGGTGATTCCGACAGCTGTGACCTCGGTCCATTCCCAGCTTCCGGTAGCCACCTTGCTCAACGCTATGTATGTCATCACCGGGACCATGACGATAAGCTTGGATGTCCTGCCCATGGCCAGCTGAACCTGGGTGACATCATTGGTCGAACGGGTTATGAGACTGTAGATGTTGAATCTGCCCATCTCCTCCGGCGAGAAGGATTGTACCTTCTCGAACTGCTTCTTCCTGAGGATCTTCGCGAACTCCGATGCGACATATGCAGCGATGCCTCCGGCAGCGACGGAACAGAACACACTGGCGATGGAACATCCAATCATGGCAAGCCCCTCGTCCATGATCAGATTGGCAGGGCTGCTCTGACTGAGAAGGACCGTGATTCTGGCCATGTATCCCGGGATCTCCAGGTCGAAGAATACCTGAGTGGAAATCACTACGGTCATGAGGGCCAGCAGTGCCCAGTGTGAAGGTTTCAGGAATCTCAGTACGCTCTTCAGTCCATCGCCCCTCTATAGTTGACTAAGCAACCATCTTCATTAGCGGATATATATCTTCTACCTTCCACAATACTGGCGCTCCCGCCAACAACATATAAAAACAATGAAACATACCCACCCCTTACAAAATTAAATCCCAGCCGGCGAGGTATGTCGACGGGTCGATAGTGATTGAAATGAAGGCTTTGTACAACGACGGCAGCGTCAACGAGTGCGAAGATGACCTGAAGGTCATAAGGCACACGGCTGCCCACGTGATGGCCCAGGCGGTGCAGAGGCTGTACCCTGGGACCAAATTGGCGATTGGACCTGCGATCGAAGACGGATTCTACTACGATTTCGACAAGGAGGGCGGTTTCGTCCCCGAGGACCTCGAGAAGATCGAGGCCGAGATGAAGAAGATCGTAAAGGAGAACCTGAAACTCGAGACATACACAATGTCGAGGCAGGAAGCCATCGATTATCTGAAATCCAAAGGCGAGATCTACAAGGTCCAGCTCGTGGTCGAGCTACCCCAGGACGCTAGCATCAGCTTCTACAAGCAGGGCGAGTTCGTAGATCTCTGTGCAGGACCCCACGCTCTATACACGAAAGCGGTCAAAGAGTTCAAACTCACATCCATAGCCGGTGCCTACTGGAGAGGCGACGAGAACAACAAGATGCTCTCCCGTATCTACGGTACCGCATGGGATTCCAAGGAGGCGCTGGACAAGTACCTCACCATGCTCGAGGAGGCCAAGAAGAGAGACCACAGGAAGCTCGGAAAGGAGCTCGGTCTCTTCACCATCATGGAGGAGGGACAGGGATTCCCGTTCTACCTCCCCAAGGGAATGGTCCTCAGGAACACCCTCATCGAATACTGGAGGGAGCTCCACACCCGCGAGAACTACTACGAGATCTCCACCCCGCTCATCCTGGACCAGCAGCTTTGGCTGAGGTCCGGTCACTGGGATCACTACAAGGAGAACATGTACACCACTGTCATCGATGACGCGATCCACTGCATCAAGCCTATGAACTGCCCAGGAGGCATCCTCGTCTACAAGAACGAGAACCACTCCTACAAGGAGCTGCCTCTGAGGCTCGGAGAGCTCGGAACCGTGCACAGGCACGAGAGGTCCGGAACCCTCCACGGTCTGTTCAGAGTAAGATGCTTCACCCAGGATGATGCACACATCTTCATGACCCCCGAGCAGATCCCTGACGAGATCGCAGGAGTCGTCAGGCTCGTCGATGAGGTCTATTCCAAATTCGGATTCAACTACCACATCGAACTCTCCACCAGGCCCGAGAACTCCATGGGAACCGACGAGGAGTGGGAGATGGCGACCAACGGTCTCAAGAAGGCACTGGACTCGCTTGGACGCGAGTACGCCATCCACGAGGGTGACGGAGCGTTCTACGGACCCAAGATCGACTTCCACGTCGAGGACTCTCTCGGAAGGACCTGGCAGTGCGGAACCATCCAGCTGGACTTCCAGCTGCCCCAGAGGTTCGACATCAACTACATCGGAGCCGACGGAGAGAAGCACAGGCCCATCATGATCCACCGTGTCATCTACGGATCCATCGACAGGTTCATGGGAATCCTCATCGAGCACTACGGAGGAAAGTTCCCCACCTGGCTCGCACCCGTTCAGGTCAGGGTCCTCTCGGTCTCCGAGAAGTCCTTCGACTATGCCGAGCAGGTGGCTGCCAAGCTGAAGGCTGCCGGAATCAGGGTCAAGCTGGACAACAGAGGCGAGAAGATCGGATACAAGATCCGTGAGGCTCAGCTCCAGAAGGTCCCCTACATGCTGGTCCTCGGAGAGAACGAGGTCCAGGACGGAACCATAGTCACCGTCAGGAAGAGGGACGGAGGAGACCAGGGTACCGTCAAGCTCGATGACTTCATCGCCGACCTCCAGAAAGAGATCGCCGACAGGGTCTGATCAAACTAATTCCGCACCTTCGGGTGCGGTCTTTTTCTTCTAGAAGTCATCACAATGGATAATGCTGCCAATACATACGATACGCCGTTATGTCATTCAGACCGAATGCGTAGTTTTATCGAAGTTTTTCGTATAATATATTCCGATTTTCGAATAATTACTATCGTATTTCGAATAATTGTCCTTTATCATTATAAACAAAAAAGGAATCCGCGAATCGTTATAGGTGAATGTCTATGAGTTTGACAAATACAAAGCACAAGCCATTGCTTCTGCTGGTGATAAGCCTGCTCGTTGCAGCGATCGCTGTGGTAGCGTTCGTTACAACACCGGCCATTGAGGGAGGGAACAGGTTCTACGGAACGTTCTGGGCTCTTGTGCCTCCAATTGTCGCCATCGTCTTGGCATTGGCTACGAAAGATGTGTATACATCGCTGTTCGTCGGAATAGTGCTGGCAGCAATATTCGTCGGCGACGGAAACTTCGAAGCAACGCTTATCTCCATCATGGATGGAAGCACCTCACACACTGTCATCGATGCAGTGACTGGAGAGGAGATCGAGATCATCGACGACACCTGGGGATTCCTGGGATCGCTCGATACTGGAATCCTGTTCTTCCTGGTGGCCCTCGGTATCATCGGATGCCTCCTGCTGATCAGTGGAGGAAGCCGCGCATACGGAGAGTGGGCCCTGTCCCACATCAAGAGCCGCAAGGGAGCACAGCTCATGACCGCTTTCCTCGGAATCCTGATCTTCGTGGACGATTACTTCAACTGTCTGACAGTCGGTCAAGTCATGAGATCGGTATCTGATAAATTCCAGATCTCCCGTGCAAAGCTCGCATACCTCATCGACTCGATGGCTGCCCCCATCTGTATCATCGCGCCCATCAGTTCTTGGGCGGCTGCGGTTTCTTCCTATCTTCCGGACGGAACCGATGGATTCGGACTCTTCATCGAATCAATCCAGTACAACTTCTACGCACTGTTCACCATCGTGATGGTCATCACGATTGCCCTCATCGACCTGGACTTCGGTCCGATGAAGGTCCATGAGACCAACGCTAGAGAGAAGGGTGACCTCTTCACAACCGAGGAGAGACCCTACGAGAATGAGAAAGTGGAAGAGGGCAACCCCAAGGGAAGGGTCGCAGACCTCATCATTCCCATCTTCCTGTTCCTGGTCCCTGCGAGCATCATCATGCTCATCTGGTCCGGCGGATTCTTCGACCCCAGCTCGGACTACTACATGGACATCTTCGGAGCCTTCGGAGACGCGTCTGCATCCTCCGCTCTCGCATACGGTTCACTCATCGCGCTGATCCTCACAGTCATTTACGTGCTCTGCAGGAGGACGGTCTCGTTCGATCAGACCATGGAGTGCATCCCCCGCGGATTCCGTAACATGGTCCCTGCGATCTCCATCCTAATCTTCGCATGGTGTATCTGCAGCCTTACCAGATACGGACTCGGAGCGCCCGAATTCGTCGACTCCCTTGTCGGAGAGGGTGCTGAGGCCCTGATGAACTTCCTGCCCGCAGTCTTCATGCTGCTGGCCTGTTTCATCGCGTTCTCCACCGGAACCTCATGGGGAACCTTCGGTATCCTGCTTCCCATCGTGTACGCGGTGTTCATCCACGACCCCGCCCTCATGATTGTTGGAATCAGTGCCTGCTTGTCCGGAGCCGTCTTCGGAGACCACTGCTCGCCCATTTCCGACACCACCATCATGTCGTCGGCCGGAGCCCAGTGTAGTCACCTGAACCACGTCGGTACCCAGGTCTACTACGCACTGCTGGTCGCAGGAGTATCCTTCGTGTTCTTCCTCATCGCTGGATTCTGGCAGAGCCCCATCGTCACCGTCATCGGAATCGTGACCATGGTCGTCATACTGCTCTTCATCAAGAAATACCAGAACAGAGGAGTCAAGCTCGTCGATACCCCTGAAGGGGTTGAGCCTCCAGTAATGGAGTGATGACAAACATTTTCCGGGGCCTAGCCCCGGCCAATTCTACCAATCGTTATCTATTACATACCTAATGGACGAAGCATGACCGCGGAGGACAGGGTATCGATTCTTCTGGGAAATCCCAGGAAAGCCGTCGTAGCGATGGCCATACCCATCGTCATATCCCTGCTGGTCTCCCAGGCCAACGTTCTCGCGGACCGTGCGTGGTGCGCCGGACTGGGCGACGATGCGATGTCCGCCATCGCAGTGGTCATGCCCGTGTACATGACTCTCGTCGGCCTGGGAAGCGGCCTCGGTGTCGGTGCATCGGCAGTCATCTCGAGAATGATCGGTGCCGAAAGGAAGAGAGATGCATCGAGCTCCGCAGTTCAGGCGATCCTTTTCGCAGTCATATTCGGCATAGTGATGACGCCCATCATGGTCTTCGGACAGACGGGACTGCTCACCATACTGGGCAAGGAGAACATACTGGAGCTCACATGCGTCTACATGCTGCCCTACTCCGTATTCACGATGTTCATCATCTTCAACGGAGTGGTGGGCGGGATCCTGAACGGACAGGGCGCGACCCAATATTCCACCCTCCTCATGGCCATCCAGGCAGTCCTGAACATTATCCTCGATCCGATTTTCATTTACACCATGGGCATGGGGTTGCAGGGTGCGGCGATTGCGACTGTCATATCCACGATAGCCTCATTGGCAGTAGGGATACTTCTGCTGATCAGCAAGAGGACCTATCTTCCCATTTCGAAGAGGGATCTGCTATATGACAGACTATGCATGGGCATGCTCCTCAAAGCAGGCGTTCCGCAGATGCTGGAGTACACGGTGATGTACTTCATGGATGCCATCCTGAACCTCATCGTCCTGATGTCCGCTGCAGGTTCGCACGCTTTGACGCTGTATTCGGTCCCTGACAACCTTATGAACCTGATCGTGATCCCTGCGATAGCCATCGGTTCCGCATTGGTCCCCGTGGCATCGTCCGCTCTGGGCCAGAAAGATGTTGGCCGTATGAGGGAATCCTTCAGGTTCGCTTTCACCAGGGGGATCCTTATTGTGGTCATCCTCGCAATAATCCTGGAGATCTTCCCAGACCAGAGCCTCTACATCTTCTCGTATTCGGGAGAGATGCTGGACAACCGTCCCGAGATGGTGGAGATGCTGAAGGTCATGTGCCTGTACATCGGGTTCTTCGCATTCACGCCGCTGTGCTCCGGATACATGCAGGCCATGGGCCATCCCAACAGGTCCCTGATCATGGCCCTGTGGAGGAACGCTGTCCTCATAACATTCTACCTGATCGCCATCCAGCAGACGGAACTGACGGCGATCGCATGGGCCCTCGTCTTCGGCCACATGATCGGTGCGTTCTCCATCCTGGCTGTAACTCTTTATACGGACAGACAGGTCGCAAGACATCTGAACGGACAACGGTGAACGGTGGCTGCTATGGACTTTATCTTCGATCCGATTTCAACATCGATAAGGCCAGCGCACCCTTTGAAAGCTTCCTCCCAGCCCCCGCACATACCAGCATCGACGGACGGAATCGGGACCAGGATCAGGTTCTCTTCACGATGATGCAGAGGATGTCCTTGTCCGCGACCTTGTGGTCGAGGCCCACGGTCTGACCAGGGAACTTGGCGCTCGTCCCCCAGACCATAGCATATCTGAAGTTGTTCTTAAAATCCCTGTGGATCAGCTCGCAGACGTCCCCAACCGTGTTGCCGCGCTTGACGATGAGGGGGACCTCCAGATCCGCTTCCTGCCCCTGAGGCTTCAGGTATATGCGGATCATGTCGATGGTGTCGTACATGGCCTGCTTCAGCTCCTCCATACCGTATCCGGTCGCTGCCGAAACGGGAACGCAACGGAACTGCTTGTGCATCTCAAGGACCTCTTCGAGCTGTCCGGGCTTCGCCAGGTCGACCTTGTTAATCGCCATGATCGCCTTGATGTAAACCCTGTTCCCCGCCAGTACATCCAGCATCTGCTCGACGTCGATGTCCTCACGGACGACGACGGTGGCGTTGATATGCCCGTATGCGGCGGTCATATCCTTGATGATCTCCGGTGTGATCTTCGTGAGTTTCACGGTCGGCTTAACCAGGATTCCTCCCTGGTCAGAACGGCTGATGACCACGTCGGGCTTCGTCTGGTTGAGACGAATGGCCGCGTTGTAAAGTTCCTTGAAGAGGACGTTCATGTTTGGATTGAAGATATCGACGACCAGGAGGATGACGTCTGCGGATCTTGCGGCCGCGATGACCTCCCTTCCCCTTCCCTTTCCGCGGGATGCGTCCTTGATCAGTCCAGGCATATCCAGGATCTGGATCTTGGCATGGTTGTAAACCATGACTCCGGGAACGACATCCAGTGTTGTGAAGTGATACGCCCCGACCTCGGATTTGGCACCGGTTAGCTGATTGAGAAGGGTGGACTTTCCCACTGACGGGAATCCTACCAGTGCAACTGTTGCATTACCTGCCTTCTTGACATAGAATCCTTTGGTGTTGCCACCCTTGGAGGCACGCCTCTTCTCCTCTTCCTCATTGAGACGTGCTATCTTCGCCTTGAGCTTTCCAATGTGACCTTCGGTAGCCTTGTTATATTTGGTCTTGGAGATCTGCTCCTCCAACTCCTTTATTTGCTCCTCGATGGTCGCCATGTACTGTCCGTTGGGATGTATAACCCGTATTTAAGGTTCAGGAGCTCATCAGGTAATCGTCCAGGAAGCGGTCGATAGCATGCTTCGCCTTCATGATGGAGTTAGATTTGGGATTGTACGGCGCATCGTCGTCCTCGAACATCGCCTCGTTGACCTTGCTGGCCATGTCCGAATATGCGTCCATGCTGGCCGCCCAATGTCCTGCTAGATATCCTATCTTCTCGTCATTCATTCCTGCGGTGCGGCCATCTATGGATGACAACATGTGCCTCAGCAGATCGTTGTAGGTCCTGACGTAGTCCGATACATCCTGCTTGAGGTTGCTGCTGTCCTTCTTGATCGAATCGTTGCCTGCCCTGATGGCATCTACCAGATCCAAGAGCTTTGAGCAGGTCTCCTTGAGGTGCCTCAGACTGGTGGAATGCATGATCTCGAAGGAGAATACCGGGTTGACCATCATCGATGCCTGGAATCCCTTCACGGAATCATCGAAGGATGCTTTGGATACCCTGTCCACGAGGGCGAGGGATATGTTGCAGTCCTTGGCGGGGGAACGGTCCAGAGCTTCGAACAGCACATGCATGAACATCATGGACATGGGGTCGGGGTCACCGCTCATTATGGATTCGCTCAGTATGTCGAGCAGACAGTCCCTGAACTCCTTCCTGTCCTTCTGGTCGAGGTGCTCTGATGCCTGTGTGAAAAGCATTATCGATTCCCCTATCTGGCCGTCGATCGCGCATGACGAAGCCAATGAGACGAAACCGTACCAATTGTTCTCATCAAACTCCAGGATCCTCTCCCCGATGTTATTGAGCATCTTGGGATCCCTGTCCAGGAATGCCTTCCTGCCCATCATCACCAGTGCAGGGACGTTCTCCGGGAGGTCATCGATATCTGCGGTCGCGATCCTGCTCTTGAATCCACACTCGCACTTGATCACTCCGTCCTCGTCCGCTATCAGGTACTTGCCGCAATCGGGGCAGATCCTGTCATAGTCCAAAGCACCTTCCTCCATCTCCGAGGTAAGTCCCTCGTCGAGGGGTTTCCTGAATGCCGTCTCGTAATCTGACAGCGCCTTGTCCCTCTTCTTCTGTATGCCCTTGTTGCGCTTGCCGGACATCATGAATCCGAGATGGAACTCGAAGGCATTCTGCAGCAGTCCGAAGACCGCCTCGTAATCGTTCACTCCCCAGTACTCGCAGAGGGAGAACATCTCCTCGTCGGAGTATTGGGCAACGATCTTGTCCCCTCCGTCGATCAGCATCTGGAGGAACTCCGAGAATCCGGATCCCCAGATCTTCACGGTGTTGGGTGCCATCGAGCCGTCCTGTGCCTTCGCCTGCATCGCCTCGTCCACGGAATCGATGCTGGATTTCGCGTTGTTGAGAAGATTCTGACGGTCCTCCACGAACAGGTTGCCGGACATGTAGTCCATGACTATCATCATGATCTCCTTTATCAGAGATGCACCCATCCTTGCGGTCTCGATGGAATCCGACAGGGTGCCCAGCCTCAGGATGAGATCGCACATGAAGTCCTGCTCGCAGAGATGCTCGAAGCGTTCGAACAGAGCTCCTGTGAAATCCACCAGGGTCGTATCCTCGGTGCTCCAGTCCTTATCCTCCCTGGCAGCATCCTCTATGGATTCCAGCACGGCGTCCATCGCGAGCTCGTAGAACTCGTCGAAGTTCTCCTCGTCCAGGAACAATGCCGCGAGCTTGAAATCGTCGAATGCTGGACCTGTCCTGCCTTCCTGCAGGTCAGACCATCCTACGCAGAACCATGCGTACCATGACGATATCCCTGCGTTGGCCACCTCTTCGGCTAGGGATGACATCTTCTCCCTGTCCTTATCGCCGTATGCCTTCTCCAGGCGTCCGATGTACTGCTCCGACAGGCTATCGCGCCTGGTCTCGGCTTCCGAGATCTCCTTCTCGTTGAACGCCTGTTCCTTTCCGCAGGCCACACACTCTCCCTTGCTCATCTCGGTGTTGAGGAGCATGAAATTGGAGTCGCAATGAGGGCATTTTGTCAAGAGGATGGTCATGCGACACCTTACCCCATCCCCACTAAAAAAGAATACCCTTATTATTCGGTGTTCGATAACAGTAGGCAATGACAGAATACGCTGAAGCCAAGGTGTCTCTGCTGGATGAGTTCAAGGGACTCACCAAGAAGCAGTGGGCATCCATTGCCTGTGCGTTCGCTCTGAGCGCGATCCTGACAGGTTTCGGGATGGGAGCGGAATGCTTAGGATTCCTCATTGTGGCGGTTTTCCTGTATATGGTCCCCCACATGATGGGCGTCACGTCCCCCAAAATCAAGGCCGTCATAGGTGCGGTCTTCATAGTCGTAATGCTGATAGTCGGTACGTTCGCGTACTCGGATTCGTTCAAGGACATGGAATCCAAATCCACTGCTCTGGCCGAAGCGGAGATCCTAGACGTCTACTACGATGACGGATACATCGTCATCGAATCGTACAACAAGGATCTGTCCCCGGTCGTGGAGGTAAGCACGATCACCGTGATGTCCTTCGGAAGGCCGTACAACAATTCGGACAATGTCAAGGAATACACGGACTTCGACTATGCTGACGGCAAATACAAGCAGAAAGTGAAGCTCGTCGAGGATGACTACAACTGCATCTACGTCGGTTACAAGAAGGACGTGACCAAGGACCAGTACTCGTATATCTACGTGAAGCTGGTGAACACCGGAATAACGCCCGACAAGATCCGCAGCGCCTGTTTCATGGGTGCTGTCGAGATGCTGGCCTACATCGGTGCCGTGTTCTATGTGATGCTGATCTTCTCCGAGCTCATGAGAAGGAGCGCGATGAAGGCCCGCAAGAAGATGGAGGCCGAGGGAAGGCTGTACCCCCAGGGATACGGCAAGTGCAAGAAATGCGGCGCGATGGTCCTCCCCGGAGAGATAAACTGCAGGAAGTGCGGAACCCCCATCGAGGTCCCCGAAGAGATCAAGGTCCTCCACAAGAAGGACTTCTTCGAGTGCTCGGAGTGCGGAACAGAAGTCCCTATGGATGCCAAGATGTGTCCTAAGTGCGGTGCGGTATTCGACGAGAAGGACGAAGCTGAGATCGAGCACGCGGACGGAACCGTGGATGTCTCGGACGAGACCTTCGAGTGCTCGGAGTGCGGAAAGGTCGTCCCTGCTAATGCGAAGAGATGCCCCTACTGCGGCGCTGACTTCGACGAGGACGACGAGTGAAACTCATTCCCCCGCTTAGGCGGGGGTTAACACATATTTTGTTAAGATGCCATCGTTCATTCGGAGATGACCAAGGCGAACCGTTTTAACATTGAATAAGCATCACTCCAGCGGATGCCCTCGAACGAAGATGTTACTAAGAAAGCCGCACCGAAGGAAAAGACGGTCACTGCGCACAAATTGGAATCGAAGCAGCAGGAGATCTCGGTCACCGAATTCTTCGAGAAGAACAAACAGATCCTCGGATTCGATTCAAGGTCGAAGTCCCTGCTCATGGGAATCAAGGAAGCTGTCGACAACTCGTTGGATAACTGTGAGGAAGCCAACATCCTGCCGGAGGTTACGGTCAGGATCGAGAGGCTCAACGACGAGGACTACAGAGTCTCCATCGAGGATAACGGTACAGGTATCACCCATAAGGCCATGCCCAACGTATTCGGAAGGCTCCTGTACGGTTCCAGATTCCATGCTCTGAGGCAGTCCAGAGGACAGCAGGGTATCGGAATTTCAGCTACGATCATGTACGGAAACATCACCACCGGCAAACCCGCCCATGCCATATCCAAGATCGAGGGTAAGGACGAGGTTGCCTGGGAGATGGACATCTTCATCGACACGAAGACCAACAGACCGGTCATCACCAACGATAGGGCATTCACATGGGAAGGGAAGGAACACGGTACCAAGATCGAGTACACGACCAAGGGAAGGTACATCACCGGAAAGCAGTCGATCTTCGAATACCTGAAGGAGACCGCTATCGTCAACCCCCATGCCCAGATCACATTCTACGACCCCGACAACACCAAGACCGTGTTCGAGAGGGCCACTGACATCATGCCTCCGAGGCCCAAGGAGATCAAGCCCCACCCGGAGGGCATGGAGATAGGAGACCTGTTCAAGTATGCCGCCAACACGCAGCAGAAGACACTCAAGGCCTTCCTGAAGAACGACTTCTCCAGGATCACGGACAGGCTCGCGACCGAGATATTCGAAATCGCCAAAGTGGATCCGGACAAGAAGCCGGACAAGCTCACAAGGGAGGAGGCCATCGCCATCCTCGATGCGATCACCAAGGTCAAGATCATGGCCCCGCCGACGGATTGCCTGTCGCCTATCGGGGATACGCTGATCAAGAAGGGTCTGATGCACGTCCTGGACGGACTGAGGCCCGAATACTACGCTACGCCCGTCACACGTTCTCCTAAGGCCGTGAACGGAAACCCGTTCGTAGTAGAAGCAGGAATCGTCTACGGCGGAGATATCCCCTCGGACGGTCAGGTTCAGATCTATAGGTTCGCGAACCGCGTCCCGCTGCTGTTCAAACAGGGAGACTGCGCCATAACGAAGGCGATTTCCGACATGGACTGGAGGAGGTACGGACTGGAGCAGAGAGGTGGAAAGGGAATCCCGTACGGTCCCGCCATCATCCTTGTTCATGTTGCATCCACGAAGGTTCCGTTCACATCCGAGGGAAAGGAGGCTGTGGCTTCGTTCCCCGAGCTGCAGAGCGAGATAGGACTGGCGCTCAGACTATGCGCCAGGAACCTCAAGAGCCATCTGAACAAGCAGGAGAGGAAGAACAAGACCCATGCCAAGTTCGAGATCGTGCAGGAGATCCTGCCCGACATGGCGAAGAAGGTAGCGGACCATCTGAACAAGCCCGTTCCCGATCTCAGCAGGACCATCACCAAAATCATGAACGTGGTCTGGGTGGAGCCCGAGGTGAAGAAGGAGAACAAGAAGCTCCGCACCATCACCTACACGGTTTACAATTACACTACACAACCCCGCAGCATAAGGTTGCACGCACAGGTCCCGAAGGAGGCCGTCAACCTATCGCTGTTCTCGGGAGAGTACTTCCTTGACATGAACGAAGAGGGCAAGGCCAACTGGGAGATCAAGGATCTGGCCCCGTCCACATCCACCAAGATATCTTTCGAGCTCGCAGGCGAGATGGCGGACACCTTCGATGCAGACGACATCTACTTCTCCGGACTCAACCCGGTGATCGTGATGGGTGCGGAAATGCTCCCGGGAGACTGGGGAATAAAGGGACTGGACATCGTCCAGACCTCGGAGGATGACCTCGTGTCCGATGACGAGGAGGAGACACAGGAGGCGGAAGACCTTGACGATGAATGACAGACAGAAAGTTGCACTTGACAGCCTCACCGGCGTCATCTCCAACATCTACGATCAGCTGGACAACGGAGACATCCCCGCCATGAACCTCCCCATGAGGTCGAAGAAGAACATCGAGTTCGATTCCAGGCACAACGTCTGGACATACGGTGACCTGAAGACCGCACGTACCGCCAAGACTGTGCAGGGAGCGGTCTCCATGCTCAGGACCGCCTACACCACGGATTTCATCAACGAGATGATCAGGGAGGGAAAATCATCCACCTTAAGGGAAATGTACTACATCTCCGAGGGATGGCATAACGCCAAGTTCCACACGCAGGATGAGAGCAACCTGCTGGCAGAGGATCTGGAGACAATCACAGGATGCATGAGGGAGGACTTCAAGCTCCGTCCCGAGGAATCCGGAGCCCACGTCTACGGTGACCTCAACTTCACCACGATAACCACCAAGGGAACTTGGAAGACCAACAACTGCATCGACGATGTCCCCGAGACGGGATTCGCGGTGCCTTACAAGGTCGAGGAGGACACATTCAAGATCAAGCCCGGGAACGTGAAGTTCATCATGGCGATCGAGACAGGAGGAATGTTCGCCCGTCTCATCGAGAACGGGTTCCCAGAGCAGTACAACTGCGCCCTTGTGCACCTCTCCGGTCAGCCTGCAAGATCCACCAGGCGTCTTATCAAGAGACTCAACGAGGAATACAACCTCCCCGTCACCGTGTTCACCGACGGAGATCCCTGGTCATTCAGGATCTATGCATCGGTAGCATATGGTGCGATCAAGACAGCACACATCTCAGAGTATCTGGCGACGCCGACGGCACAGTTCATCGGAATCACTCCATCGGACATCCTCAACTACGACCTGCCGACCGACAAGCTATCTGACAAGGATATCGGTGCGCTCAACGCAGAGCTCTCCGACCCCAGGTTTGCAGACGAATACTGGGTGAACGAGATTCAGGCCATGCTCCACATGGGCAAGAAGGCTGAGCAGCAGGCGCTGGCCAAGTACGGTCTGGAGTACGCCACCGGAACGTACCTTCCAGAGAAGCTCACTGACATGGGCATACTCTGATCAAAACGGGGCAACCGCCCCATTTTCATTCTAATCCTTTGAGCGTAGTGCCCCTTATCTTCATGACAGCCCAGAGGACTGCATATACCACTAAGAAAAGAGTGAAACAGAATGCGACGCTCTCGATGTAAGAACCGAAGGGCAGGTTGACCACCACGATCATCCCTGCGGTCGCGAACAGGAAGTGGATGAAATTCAGTACGGAGGATATCGCTCCAGAGTTACCAACATCCTGCGCCAGAAGTATGTTGAAACCGAAGGAACGAGCGATCGATGATGCGGCGATGAAGGGAACTATTCCTGCGAAGAATAAGAGCGGGTTCTCGGCTCCAAGCAACCAGAGGATCGCCGTAGCTATGACGATGAGTGCGAACATGACCGCGATATGAGTCTTGTTGCTCATTCTGAACCTCTCGATGATCAGCATGAGAACTACTCCCATGATCATCGCTCCCGCAAGATAGAATGAGTAAGCATCGCCGACATCGAATCCCTTCTCCTTGTAGATGTATTCGGAAACGGATACGTAGGCCAGGATTCCGAAGGCGAACATGTTCATCATTATCGTGAATCTTCTGAAGTCCCCGTTCTTCAGGATGGGGACCATGGTCTTCACGGAACCCATGATCGATCCCTTGTATCTCTCAGTCGGGATCTCCGAGGGCAGCATCAGGGCCATGAGCGCACATATCAATGCCACGATGGCTGGTGCCCAGAACGTGGCCCTCCAATCCATTGCCCATATCATGACCTGACCGAGAACCGGCGCGATGACCGGACCCAAAACTCCGATCACAGCAACGATGGTAAGGACCTTCGATCTCCTCTCGCCGTCAAAGCAATCCCTGATGAGCGCGACGGACGTTGCCATCGCTCCTCCGGCACCTACAGCCTGCAGCATTCTGAACAGAATCATAAGGACTATGGAGTTCACGACACTGCACAGAAAACTGGATGCAATGAACAGTGCCAAAGAACCGATTAGAACGGATCTTCTCCCATATTTGTCGCTGACAGGGCCCAGGAAAAGGACACCGATGGCGAGGAATAGCATGAACATGTACATCGTCATGCTGAAGGTGGCCTCGTCGGTCTCGAAATATTCCACCATCTCATCAAGAGCCGGCAGGAACATATCGGTGGCCAGCGGAGCGAACATGCTGAGCATTATGATTAGAACAATCAACGCTCCGTCACTCAGCTTCATATTTGGGCCTCTGGAGAGCGCGAAAGAGTCCCGATTAATAAATTTAGTCGAACCAGTGCATCATCGGTTTACCCGATGCTCTGACGATTACGGTGGCGCCGCGGAACACCTTCTTCCCCTTGCCTTCCACGTCTATGAGCATCTCGACGACTTTGCTCTCGATGTTCACCTCTGCGGCTCCGGATTCTATCGCTCTCGCAGTGGCGATCCTCGTTGCCTCCTGGACAGCGAAATCTATTGCCTCATCCTTCTCAGGGAAATCGAACGCCTCCTCACCGTTGTAGACGGTGCATTCCGGATCCTCGGAGAAATCCTGGAATCCTGCACGCACGGTTAATTCTACAGTCTCGGTGACTGAACTGGAGATGGCACCTATGGCGTTCCCTACATCGTAGTTATCAGGAAGGATCAGTTCCGTCTGTAGTATCTCCGACACGGCTGGCAGCCATGCACCTACTGGGGCGCCGATGCCGACTATGGGCATCTTCAATTTCATCCCCACGTTGTATTCCGATGAGTCCCTGAGGACCTCCTCAATGATGGCCTCATCCGTTTTCGACAGCTCATCCTTTCCGGTCTCTGCCCTGATCATGTGGTCCATGATGCATCTGACGATCTTCTTGACGATAGCCTTCTTGGCGGACTCGATGAACACATTCGTGGACATGCCCGACTTCGATGCCAGCATAGATACTGCCTTGACCGATGCCTCGGTATCGTACTCCTTGTAGGTCCCTTCGGCCGCCAATATGTCCGTTGGAGTAATGCCTATGCGTGTGACATATCCCTCCGATTCCAGATCCCTCAGGCAGAATCTCTCGAACGGGATCTCCAGCACCTCTGATGCCTCTCTTACGGAATAAGGCCTCTCTTCGATGAGCTTGAGGAACTTCCTGTCAGCCTCGGTCAGATACGAAAGCTCGGTGTTGGATGCCCTCGTGTAGAATTCGCAATCGGATACGGTATCCGAAGGAGATTGATCCAATGACTGCAGGCCATCGACCCATTCCTTGACGCTGGGCCATTTGGATGCAGCTATGCAGACGGGGATGATGCGTATTGCGGACAGCAATATGTTACCCTTCTCTACGGAGATGCGGCTGTCACCGCCCATTCCGTAGGTGCTGACGTCTGCTGCACGTACCCTCGTCCTGTGTCCGCCCACCAGGGCGCCGGTGTCCAGAGTGCGAACGAAACCGCCGTGGATGATCCCCAGATCCGTGGTCGTTCCTCCGATGTCGGCGATGAGCGCGTCCTGGATTCCTGTATGGACCATGGCGCTGGTCAGACTGGATGCCGGCCCGGACATGATGGTCTCAATGGGTCTCCTGATCGCCGTGTTGGTGTTCATGATGGATCCGTCGCCCTTGACGATCATCAAAGGGGCGTCGATTCCGAGATCCTCCAAAGCCTTCGTCACCGCCTTGATCAGATCGATGATCGTCGGGATCAGTCCCGCATTGATTATGGCAGTATTGGCCCTCTGCTCGAACCCTAGTTTGGATGTCAGCTCGTGAGCGCAGACGACGGGGATCCCGAGCATCTTCTCCGCCAGATTCCTCACGGTATCTTCGTGGCTCGGATTACGGACGCTCATGTATCCTACGACAGCTAGGACGTCCACCTTTCCACGCATCGATTCTACAGCAGCCTTGGCCTCATCCATGTTGAGCTTCTTGACAGTCCTGCCCTTAAGGTCCAGCTGCGCATCGATGTATGCATAATTCGCTATGTTCACGGTATGGCCGAACTTCTTGCCCAGGACTATCAGTCCGACACGGCAGCTCTTCCCTTCGACGATAGAATTCGTGGCAAGGGTGGATGACAATGAAACGATTGAGATCCCATCGGTCTTGGAGAGGCCCTTGAGAGAAGAGACTATCCCCTTGATCAGGTCATCGCGGGTGGTGAGGGCCTTGGAACGGCAGACTATCTCCTTCGTATCGATGTCGATGACAACGGAGTCCGTATAGGTTCCTCCGGTGTCTATCCCCAAGCCTAGGACCATGGGTACGAATGTCCGATAAGGCCTAAAAGCATATCGAGGATAATTGCGCACTATGTGGTAACAGTGAATTCTGGAACTCACTTCTAGATACCCATTCAAAAACTCATCTCCTGCCGGTTCCCGGACTTTTGGTCCGGTACAAACGGACTAAAGTCCTATCAGGGTGTCGACCCCGGGGGACTGACAGGAGGTGAGAATACGTTTAATACCACCTTTTGCCGTAGTCCGCAAGGCGGATTCCGGCTGACTATAACGGTGGGTCCATTGACCATCGTTATCGAATAGTCATAAACCATCGGCGTAGAAAAAGATTGACATCGGCTGAATGATGTCGGAGGCTCGAAAGGTCGACCCCTTTAGAAGAAGGGCTCAGAGCCTCCTAACCGCCCATAATACTCGCTGATTCTTTCCAAAATCCAAAACAATTAGTTCACGACAAATCAATTTTAATAATTTTTTTATAGAAGTTCTAACTCTATTTCATCTCAGAAGATTGAAGCTAGAGGTTCTTGAAATGGCAAAGAAACAATTCAAGGCAGAATCGAAACAGCTGCTCGACCTGATGATCAACTCCATCTACACGCACAGGGAGATATTCCTCAGAGAAATCATCTCCAACGCATCGGATGCCATCGACAAGCTGCATTACAAATCCATAACGGAGTCCGACGTTCCCGTCGCAAGGGAAGACTTCCGCATCGACGTCACGATCGACAGGGACGCCGGAACGGTCACCGTATCCGATAACGGTATAGGGATGACCAAAGAGGATATGGATGCTAATCTCGGAGTCATCGCCCACAGCGGTTCCCTGGACTTCAAGAAGAACCTTGAGGAAGGCAAGGATGTGGACATCATCGGCCAGTTCGGTGTCGGATTCTACTCTTCGTTCCTTGTCTCCGACAAGGTAACTGTCATCTCCAAGGCATACGGAGAGGACAAGGCATGGAGATGGACCAGCGAAGGCGCTGACGGATATACCATCAAGGAATGCGAGAGAGACTCTCACGGAACCGATGTCATCATGCATATCCGGAAGGACGATGAGAATGAGACGTTCAGCTCGTACCTCGACGAATACACCCTGGAGGACCTCATCAAGAAGTATTCCGACTATGTCCGCTGGCCTATCCACATGGAGCTCGAGAAGGGCGCGATGGAAGAGACCGGCGAAAAGAACGAGGACGGCACCCCCAAGAAGGAATGGAGATCACACATGGAGGACACCGTGGTCAACAGCATGGTGCCCATCTGGCAGAGGGACAAGTCGAGCGTATCCGACGAGGACTGCAAGGAATTCTACAAGGAGAAGTTCCATGACTATGAGGAACCCATATCCGTCATCCGCATCAACGCGGAAGGAACCGTCAGTTACAAGGCAATGCTGTTCATCCCCAAGGTCGCACCCTACAACTTCTACAGCAGGGAATTCGAGCCCGGGCTGCAGCTTTACTCCTCGGGAGTCATGATCATGGACAAGTGCAAGGACCTGCTGCCAGACTGCTTCAGGTTCGTCAGGGGTGTCGTGGATTCACCGGACCTCTCGCTGAACATCTCGAGGGAGATGCTCCAGCACGATCGTCAGCTCAGCATGATCAGGAGCAACCTGGAGAAGAAGATCAAGAACGATCTGGAAAGGATCCTCAAGGATGACAGGGAAACATATGAGGCGTTCCACAAGAACTTTGGACCGCAGCTCAAGTACGGCATCGTCGAGAACTGGGGCGCTAAGGCCGACCTGCTGAAGGACCTCATCATGTTCCCCTCGGTAGAGAAGGACAAACCCATCACGCTGCAGGAATACGTCTCCGACATGAAGGAGGGTCAGGACAAGATCTACTACGCATCAGCGGAGAGCGTCTCTAGGGCGAAGCAGATCCCCCAGGCCGAACAGGTACGTGAGAAAGGATATGACATAATCTGTCTCACCGAGGAACTGGACGAGTTCACTCTCAAGACCCTCAGGAACTACAACGAGAAGGAGTTCTGCGACATCAACAGCAACGGCCTCGACCTGGGTACCGAGGAGGAGAAGAAGGAGGCAGAAGCAAAGGAGGAGGAATCCAAGGAGCTTCTGGACTTCGTAAAGGAGACCCTCGGGGACAAGGTGGATTCCGTCAAACTCTCCAGGAAACTGAAGACTCATGCGGTATGCCTGAGCTCCGAAGGGGACGTATCCTTCGAGATGGAGAAGTATTTCGCCAGCCTGCCGGGGTCCCCGAATGAGGGTATGAAAGCGAAGCGCGTGCTGGAGATAAACCCGAACCACTCGGCTTTCGAATCCCTGAAAAAGGCATACTCTGAGGATAAGGACAAAGCCAAATCGATGTGCTCCATCATGCTCGATCAGGCGCTTCTCCTGGCCGGAATGCCTGTAGAGGACCTTCTGAACTACTCCGAGAACGTGTTTAAACTGTTCTGAAACTCATGGGGGTCTCCCCCTTCTTTTTTATTTCTACAATTCAGTCCAGACCTCGTTGGAACCGAACGGTTCGAAGGAGGCCACATATGAAATCGAAAGTCTACTTCATGAAGGAAATCACGCCCGAGAACGTAGTGAAGATGTACGAGGCGTTGAACATAGAACTGAAGGGAAAGGTGGCCGTTAAGGTCCACTCCGGAGAGAAGGGAAACTTCAACTTCCTCAAACCCGAGTTCTGGAAGCCGGTCATCGACAAGGTCGGCGGTCGCGTCGTGGAGTGCAACACGGCCTACGGAGACAGATTCGTCGGCGTCAGGGACCACACGGACTCCCACAGGAAGCTCCTCGAGGAGCACGGATGGAGCAAGTACTTCGACGTGGACCTCATGGATGCCGAGGGACCAGATGTGGAATTCGACATCCCCGCCGGCAAACAGCTCAAGAAGAACTATGTCGGAAAGAACCTGAAGAACTACGATTCCATGCTTGTACTGGCACACTTCAAGGGACACCCTAACGGAGGATATGGCGGAGCACTCAAACAGCTCTCTATCGGATGTGCTTCGAAGACAGGAAAGATCCTCATACACACCTGTGGAAAATCCACCGATCCCGTCGCAGGATGGGACGTCCATGCCAGTGATCCTGCGTTCTGCGAGGGTATGGCCGAAGCGGCATCAACCGTGGTCAAATACTTCAACGGGAACATGGCCTTCATCAACGTCATGAAGAACCTGTCCGTGGACTGCGACTGCGTTGCGACCCCGGACCCCCCTTGCATGAAGGACATCGGGATATTATCATCTCTCGACCCCGTTGCTATCGACCAGGCCTGTCTGGACCTCGTCGTGGCATCAGATGACCCCGGAAAAGAACACTTCATGGAGAGAGTCAACAGCAAGAGCGGATTCCACACCATCGAACATGCAGCAGAGATGGGTTACGGATCACGCGAATACGAATTGATAAAACTGTAAATCAGCGGGGGGGGGGGGAATCCCCCGCATATTTCTCAGAAACTTTCGTGGAAGAGACACTTGGTCTGATGCTCGGGCTCACTGGATGTGCTCATACCGAGCTTCTTGTACACTCCCTCGTCCACGGCGGAAAGGATCACCGAGGAGTGCACGTCGCATCCCCTCAGCAGGGGGAGCATCGCGAATGCCTTCTCCGCGTTCTTGTCGGTCCTTGCGATTATGGAAAGGGCTACAAGCATCTCATCGAGATGCATGCGGGGGTTCTTGTACCCGAGGTTGTTGACCTTCAGCCTGTGGACCGATTCGATGACCTCCTTGGAAATCAGAGTGACGGAATCGTCTATGCCCGCGAGCTCCTTCAGCATGTTCAAAAGAAGCGATGAGGATGCTGTGGTCAACGGGGTGGCCTTTCCAGTGACCAGCCTTCCGTCATCCAGCTCTGCTGCGACTATGGGCCTTTCCGTCTCTGTCATCAGCTGCCTGACGGTTGCTACGGTCTTGCGGTACTCCGGGGTGATACCGGCATTCTTCATGTAGATCTCGGACTTCAGAAGGGTCTCTGCCGATGCTCTGCCCTCCCTGCGGTCCCTGAGGGTCGAGAAGTAACGTCTGATGATCTCATAGTTCGCTGCTTTCCTGACGAACTCGTCGTCGACAATACAGTTGCCCGCCATGTTCACTCCCATGTCCGTAGGGGACTTGTAGGGAGAGTTTCCCAGAACACCTTCGAGGATCGCGTTCACAACGGGGAATATCTCGATGTCCCTGTTGTAGTTGACCGTGGTCTCTCCGTATGCTTCCAGATGGAACGGGTCGATCATGTTGACATCCGCCAGGTCCACCGTGGCCGCCTCATAGGCGATGTTCACCGGATGCTTCAGCGGGATATTCCAAATCGGGAAGGTCTCGAACTTCGCATATCCTGCGGACACGCCTCTCTTCTTCTCGTTGTAGAGTTGCGAGAGGCAGACAGCCATCTTTCCGCTTCCAGGTCCGGGAGCGGTGACAACGACTAGCGGTTTGGTGGTCGGGACGAACTCATCCTTTCCGAATCCTTCGTCGGATGCGATGAGGTCGACATTGGAGGGATATCCGTCTATCAGGTAGTGCCTGTAGACCTTCAGACCGTTGGACTCGGCTTTCTTCTGGAATGCCTCTGCCTCGGCCTGTCCGTTGAAATGCGTGATGACCAGACCGCACACTCCGATGCCCCTGTCGAGGAACATGTCCACGAGCCTGAACACCTCGGAGTCGTATCCTACGCTGAAGTCCTTGCGTATCTTCTTCTTGACGATGTCCTCGGCATTGATGACCACGATCGCCTCAGCGTCCTGACCGAACTCCATGAGCATCCTGATCTTACTGTCGGGCATGAAACCGGGAAGGACCCTTGATGCGTGATAATCGTCGAAAAGCTTGCCACCAAACTCGAGATACAGCTTACCTCCGAACTTCTGGATGCGTTCCCTGATATGTTCGGACTGCGTCTTGAGGTACATGTCGTTGTCGAAACCGACCTTCATGCAAAGAAATAACGGCAGAATCCTATAAAAGACGCACGGACTGACAGTTATTTTATGATTGAGAGCTATACTGGAGCAGGTAGTTCTGATGGCATTCAATCCGTACGAGGAAAGACGCGAATACAACGTCAACGATCTTCTATCCCAGATCGAGGAGTACAGGGACAGGCACGGAGAGGAATGCGAGTACATCAGGTGCGAGCACAGGAATGCCGATTACTCCGTCATGGACCGCCAACAGAGAGCATACTACCTTTACTGGAGGGACGAGCTGTCCCGCGGGAACTGCCTCAAGTCCGACAGGGGATATGCAAAGCTCAGAGTGGTCGAGATCATCAACTCCGATATGGATCCTGCCGAAGGCATCAGAGAGCTCAGGCTGCTCTACGAGAACACCAGGATGCACGGCATGCCCCAGTCCGATCTGGGATCGGTGATGTTCGATTATGCCGTGGTTCACGACCTGGACCTCCCCGTCATGTGGCTTGGAAAGGGATCCGTAAGATCGTTCATGGTCACATCAGAGATAATGTCCTTCCCGACGAGAAGGCTCAACAGGGAGCTGATCTGGTATCTGTCGGGAGGCCCGAAGGTGCACGCCGACGGCGTGGACAACCTCAGACATGTTTCACTTTTCAACGACAGCCTCATCGCCATAGACCGTTTCCTGATGGAGAATACGGGCAAGGGAATCGCCAAGACCTACTCCGAAGGGATGGTCTCCGAGCTGTTCAAGGTCTTCATGTACCTCCCATACGGAAAGGACAAGGACTATCAGGTCACCTATGAGAAGCTCCGCACTGATGGTGTCTTCGGAGAGTTCATGCTCGGACTGTTCTCGTACACCAGGAAGGTCCTGTGCAAGGAGATCGGTGAGAAGGGCCCTGCCACCCCCAGCTCGTTCAATAAGGAGTTCAGGGGAATTGTCGACAGGATATTCTCGGAAGGGCCCGGAGAATACGAGCGCATCCCGAAGGAATGGAGAGGCACCACCAGGGTCCCGATGTCCTCTAAGGAAAGGGCGCTTGTCGATATGGGAGCGCATCTGGAAGCACAATACGGAACCGCGGAGAAGCCTAAGCCCATACTCAACATCGACAAGAACGCTGAGAAGCAGCATGTGAGCCCGCACCTCAAGACAGATATCGAGAGGAATTGGAACGTGGAGATCAAGGAGAAGCAGGAGTACATCCCGTCCGGATTCACGAACCCCGACTGGAGGTCGTTCACCGAGCCTCAGAGGAAATGCTACGTATACTGGCGTGACCAGACCCGCAAAGGCAACTACGGAGAGACCGACTGGGGATACCTATGGCTGTACCTTTGCGAACTCATCAATGTCAAGGAGGATCCCCAGAAGAACCTGGACCAGCTGATAGCACTCCACAAGGCCTACGGTTCGGCCGATGAGGAGAAGCTCATCGGAAAGACCTGCTTCGAGTACTCCGTGGTCCACAAGCTACCGTTCCCTGAGCCTTCCATCAGCGAATCCAACATAACCGCCTGTCTGGTCATGGACCAGTTCCTCAAGGGAATGAACGTCAGGCCTGACAAGACACTGCTCCTGTTCCTATCGGGCATCAACGATAAGACGATGACCAGGGAGTTCGACCCCGACTGTGTCGGGATCACCAACATGTCCATACGCGGCGTTCAGGCAACGTTGAAAGCGGAAGGCACATCGATCGAGGAACTGTGCGACCCCGAGAAGGTCAACACCGTCATCAATGTCTTCGAGGGCCTGAAGTACTTCAAGGAGATCAGGAAGGCCAGATTCACCTATCTCAACTACATCTACAACGGAATGTTCGACGACTCTCTGAAGGAGATAGTCAAAGCCGTGTTCTCAGCAGTGCGCATGAAGAGGACCAGAAAGGCGGTCAAGATCGGCAAGGTGGCCGCGTTTGGAATGGACTGCAAGGATATCGTATCCAAGAGTGTTTCCGCATGGTACGAGAATAAGGCCATAGAGGAGATCAAAGAAAGAGCCAGCAACATGAAACTGGATCTCGAGGCGGTGTCTGGTGCACAGGCTGCCCTCAAAGAAGTCACCGAGATGATGAAGGTCGGAAACGACGAGGAGATAGTTCCCGAGATTGTCACCAAGCCTGTCGAGCCCGTGAGAGCGATTTCCAACACATGGCAGGGCCTTTCCGAGGCTCTGGATGATGACCAGAAAGGATACCTCGAAGCCGCTCTCGAAGGCAAGGCGAAACAGTATCTCAAGGACAAGGGGCTGCTGATGACCAGGATAGAAGAGGCTATCAACACTCTCGCCATGGATTCAGTGGGCGACAGCATCGTTGAGGACGGAAACGTCTTCGAGGACTATGCGGACGACGTTAGATCGTTGCTCTGATGCCCGCAGAACAGCGATAAAAGTATATGCGCGCATTATATACGGCGCCCCGAAGGGAATTCTACCATGACAGAAACCGTCCCAAAGAGAACTCTGATCGGAATGATGAACGCTCTATCCTCTGGTGTCGTACCTAGAAGGGGATTGGAGTACATCGCGGTAGGTAGGAAGAAGGAGACCGAGACGTTCGTCAACGACCTGGAGGACACCGCTGCAGGCGGAGGAGCATTCAGATTCATCTCCGGCCGCTTCGGTAACGGTAAGAGCTTCATGACGCAGATGATACGCAACTACGCCATGGAGAACGGCTTCGTTGTCATGGATGCCGATCTCGCCATCAACAGGAGACTCACTGGTTCCAAGAGCGAGGGGCTCAACACGTACAAGGAGCTCCTCAGGAACATAGCATACAAGGCCAGACCCGACGGGGGAGCACTGGAGTCCCTTCTCCAGAACTGGATCTCCAACACACAGGAGAAACTGGGCGGATCCCCATCCAAAGAGGATATCGAGAAGGCCATGCGTGCTGATGTCGCGGACATCTCCAGCTATCAGAACTATCAGGACTTCATGAGGGTCATCGTCTGCTACACCAACGATTTCCTCGACGGCAAGGACGACATCACCGCCCTCAGGTGGCTGAAGGGAGAACTGGACCTCAAGAAGGAGTCCAGGAAGAGCCTCGGCACCAACGTCGTCATAGACGACAGCAACTGGTACGACATGATCAAGATCTGGTCAGGCATCTTCAAGAGGCTCGGATACAAGGGACTCATCGTCTTCATCGACGAAGGGGTCATCCTCTACAAGCTGCAGAACAAGGTCTCCAGGGCCAACAACTACGAGCGTCTGCTGACCATGTTCAACGACATCATGCAGGGCAAGACGCAGTACATGTCCATCTACGTCTGCGGGACACCCGAGTTCATCGAGGACCCCAACAGGGGACTGTACAGCTATGAGGCACTCAGGTCCAGGCTCGTCGCCGGACGCTACGAGAACGGATTCGACAACTACCTCGGGCCGATCATCAACCTCAAGCCCCTGACGAACGAGGAGGTCTTCGTCCTCCTCAAGACGATCAAGGACCTCCACGAGCAGAGGTACGAGTACAAATCGCAGATCACCGACGAGATGCTGGAGACATACCTCAGGACGATCATGTCCAACGTCGTCTCTACCGCTATGATCACCCCCAGGGAGATCACAAGGGACCTCATCAGCCTTCTGGACACCATGCACCAGAACGGGGACCTGAACTTCATGGACCTGATTGAGGGAAGGCTCGTCAAGGCCGATGACAACCCCGACGATGAGATCATCGAGGACCTCGAGGTATGAGCGAGTACTTCGATAAGCTGCCTTGGTTCGTCAAAGAGTACATCCACAACTGCAGATGGTCCGGCTTCAGGGAGATCCAGAACCAGACCTTCGAGGCATTCTATTCCACGGATGACCACATACTGATCTCAGCGGGAACGTCCAGCGGTAAGACCGAGGCAGCGATGTTCCCGGTCATAGGTTCGCTCTACAGCAATCCCCCCGAGAGCGTGGGGGCGCTGTACATCGGTCCGCTGAAGGCACTGATCAACGACCAGTTCGAGAGGATGGGGCCGGTTCTAGGGGAATCGGAACTCAAGATTACAGGATGGCACGGAGATATCGCCAAGAGTTCCAAGGACAAACTCGTCGCTGAACCCAGCGGGATACTCCAGATTACACCTGAATCCCTTCAGAACATCGTTTCGTATAACCCTGAGGAAGTGGAGAGGCTTTTCGGGGATCTCAGGTTCATCATCATCGACGAAGTGCATGCATTCATGGATTCCGACAGGGGACTGCAGCTGCTGTGCTGTCTCCAGAGATTGGAGCTCCTCGCCCACTGCGATCCGAGAAGGATAGGGCTTTCAGCGACCATTGCGAACAGGGAGGATGCCGCAGAATGGCTGAAGGCTGATACTGGCCGCTACGTCAGTATCGTCTACGATAAGGCCAGTAACCAGCGCAACATACGCATCAAGTACAACGCCTTCCCTCTTCCGGATCCAGAGACTGACAGCGTGGACAGGAAGAAGGCCATCACATCGTACTACCTGGACCTGTTCAGGGAGACGCATGGCTACAACTGCATCGTGTTCACCAACAGCAGGCACAGCGCCGAGATGGCTGCCAAATCCCTTAGGATCGTCTCGGAGAAGAAAGGCTATCCAGACGAGGTCACGATCCATCACGGCAGCATATCCAAGGAGTACCGCAAGATAGCGGAGGACAGATTGAAGAACCCCATGGTCAAGAACACGACCGTGGCTACGGTCACTTTGGAGCTGGGGATAGACGTAGGGGATCTGGATAGGATAGTCCAGATCGATGCCCCGTACACATGTTCGGGCCTGGTCCAGAGGATGGGCCGTTCCGGAAGGAGAGGAAACGGACAGAACCTTATCCTCATGTGCAACGAGGACGCCGAGGAATGGTGGGCGACTTTGGATGGCGTTTCCATGAGTCTGGTCAAGGCCGTCGCGATGTCGGAGCTCGTCCTGAATGAGGGGTGGACCGAACCGGCAGAGCAGAACTCCATGCCGTTCGGACTCCTCTACCACCAGACGATGGAATACCTCCGTTCCGGGATCGGGGCCAAATTCTCGCTGCTAGCTTCGGACGTGCTCTCGATGTACCCGTTCAGGAACATCTCGAAGGAGCAGTACAGACTGATGATCAAGCATCTGGTCAACATAGGCCACTTAGAGGTCATGTCAGACCAGACGATCCTGATTGGCCAGAATGCTGAACGTGTTGTGTTCAACCGCGACTTCTGCTCTGTGTTCACCACTAAGAAAGAGGTCATGGTGAAATGCGACGGCCACATGGTCGGTTCGATACAGAATATGCCCTCAGAAGATGATTTCATCCAATTGGCCGGACGCGTATGGAGGGTCATCAAGGCCTCCAAGGAGAAATCTACGGTCGAGGTGGAGGAATGCGACGGAGAGGCGTGCAACCCCTGGAAATCAGGAACCCCGCCGACACACAACCGCGTCATGAAGAAGATGTTGGAGGTTCTAGAGAGCGATGAGGAGTACCACTATCTGGACGATGCCGCGAAAGCTCGTCTCCAAGAGAGCAGGGCCATCGCCAGGGAGAACGGGATGACCACCTTGTTCTCGGAGAGGAAAGGCGGATACAGGATGTACCCCTGGCTGGGGACGAAACAGTTCGACACCCTCAGGAGGATCCTCCAGAAAGTGATCGGCACAGATTCCATCAGGGCCTATCAGCCCTACTACATCGACATCAGGACCAAACTGTCAGAGGACCAGATAATCGACAGGGTGCTGAGGTACGTCGAGGAGAGGGACCTCGCTCCGCTGATCTACGACGAGGACCTTCTGAAATACGGGAAATACGACAGATACATCCCCGAATCCCTGCTTGTAAGGGAGTTCGTTGCGGATAAGCTGGATACAGGCCTCGAACTCTAACGCGCGCCCACGATTACTTTTATTTACAGAAGGTATGACCCGCACCATGCAGATCTCCAACAGGATACACGACATCCCGATGTCAGGTATCAGAAAGATGTTCGACATGGCTGGCCCGGATTCCATCAATCTAGGCCTGGGTGAACCCGATCTCGCACCGCCCAAGGAAGCCGTAGAGGGCATGAACAAGGCCGCTTCAGAGGGACGTAACAAGTACGGCCCTACCGCCGGAATACCCGAGCTCAGGAAGGCTGTTGCCGACAGGTTCAGGAAATACGGTGACATCACGGGTGACAACATAATGATCACTCCCAGCGGATCATCGGCATTGTTGGAGATCACAATGAGCGTGGTGAACCCGGGCGACGATGTTCTCGTTCCCAGCCCCGGTTTCGTCATCTACGGGCCGCACGCGCAGCTCGCAGGCGGCACGTTCACCGAATACAAGCTCACGGACGGGGACTTCCAGCCCGACATCGACGACATACAGTCGAAGATCACTTCCAAGACGAAGATGCTGGTCATTACCACTCCCTCCAATCCTACCGGGGGCGTTCTGAACGAGGAGAGCTACAAGGCCCTTTGCGACATCGCCGCCGACAAGAACATAACCATCCTGGCCGACGAGGTGTACGAGTCCTTCATCTACGAGGGCAAGCACCTGTCATTCATGAACCAGCTGGATAAGGCTATTGTCGCCAGCGGATTCTCCAAGATGATGGCGGTGACCGGCTGGAGGATGGGATTCCTCTGCGCCAGCAAGGAGATGATGGAATACCTGATCAAGATGCAGTACCATGTCTGCGCTAGCCCCAACATGCCCGCCATGTACGGCATACTGGATGCCTTGCCCAGCATAGACCCTTACCTGGAGAACGCCAGGAACGTCTACAAGGCCAGAAGGGACCTGATATGCAAGAGGCTAAACGAGATCCCCGGATTCAGCATCGAACCTCCGAAGGGAGCATTCTACGCATTCCCCTCGTTCGACATGAAGATCAGCTCCCAGGAACTGGCAGGGGAACTGGTCAAAGCTGGGCTCATATGCACCCCGGGATCGGCATTCGGAAAGTACGGAGAAGGCCATCTGAGGTTCTCCTACGCAGCAGACGAAACAAAGATCAACAAAGGAATGGACATCCTTGAGTCCACAGTCAAGAAACTAAGGTGAGATAATGTCTAACGATTTCGACCCCAATGCGGGCCTCTTCGGAGAGCCCGAACCAGAGAAGAGCCCGGAAGAGATACTGAACGAGTACTCCTTCGGAAAGAACCCCAACAGGGCGGTTGCCATCGAGACACTGTTCGGAAAGAGGCTCATGGACGAGACCATGGCCGACGACAAGCTGCCGGTCGAAGGCAAGATGTCCTTCGTCTTCAAGGCCACGGTGCACGGGGTGCTGGACATGATCATGGAGAGCCTCCAGCCTGAGTACAGGGAAGAGGTTGCCACCAGCTTGGACTCGTTCATTGGACTGAACCTGGTCAACCAGAGATTCGGAGTGGACCTCGTCAACACGGTCATGGAGGAGCTCAGCAAGATCGAGCCCCAGGCCGGGGAATCGGACGACATGTTCGAGAAGAGACTGATGGACATGGAGGAGGCATGGTGGAACATCCCCCAGCCTCTCCTGAACGGACGCAACCCCAACGATGCCATCAGGGAAGAGATGAACAAATACGGATTGAATCAGTGATGACGACGCAATGGGTGACCGCCTCTGCTCCCGGGAAGTTCGTGGTGCTCGGAGAGCATTCAGTAGTCTATGGCAAACCGGCCATCGTCCTTGCTACGGACCGCAGGATATACTGCAGTGTCCATAGGAGCAGGAAGTTCACGGTCAACGGTGACAGTCTCGACCTGAGCAGGCAGCCCCATTTCAACTATCTCACCAGAGGGATGAACTACGCCCTCGATTTCCTCACCACCAGCCAACTGCCCTCGGGAGCAGGCATGGGTTCCTCTGCCGCCTTATCGGCCGCCTTGGCACTGGCGATCCGCACAGAGAGGGGAGAGTTCCCCACTGAGCTGTCGCTGGTAGAAGAGGCGTACGGCGCAGAATTGCATGCCCAGGGAGGCGGATCGCCTATGGATGCATCCGCATGCGTCCACGGAGGAGGAGTCGCCATCAACATGGACGATGACTCCAAGGAACTGTGGACCATATCCCGCGGAGAGCGCACATGGAGGGTCACGGACATCAAAGTGCCTGATCTGTCATTCGTCATCGGGAACACCGGAGTCAAAGCACCCACAGGACCTCAGGTGGACAAGGTCAGAAGATACATGAGCAGGAACAGCTTCGCATCCGATATCATCGATGAGATCGGGATGCTCACGTTGGAAGGATACAAGGCCCTCAAGAATGGCGACAAAGAAGCTCTGGGCCGTCTGATGACCAAGGATCACAAGCTGCTGTCCATCCTGGGAGTGTCCTGCAAGGAACTCAACAAACTGGTCAACGCATCGCTCCCATACTCTTACGGGGCGAAGCTAACCGGATCCGGAGGCGGAGGGTGCATGGTCGCCCTTACGGACAAGCCGGATAAAGTGGCTGAAGCCATCGCATCGAGAGGCGGAACGCCGATGATAATCAAGAGCGGGGCGGAAGGAGCCCGCATGGAGACGGAGATGGCAAAGGGAGAACCTTTGGATGTCCCGATGATGAAGTGATACTATGGGAATGATCGAGGACGAGATCGCCAGACTCATGCAGAAATGCATCAGCTGCGGAAAATGCACACCATACTGCCCCTCCCACAAATACGGAGGTGTGGATCCCCACGAGATCATGATAGGGGGAGAGGACGACGTGTCCAAGTGCATCCTATGCGGTACCTGCTCTCAGGTATGCAGGAGGAGCGATCCGTTCACCGTCATGAGGGACCTGAAGGCTTTGGCCAACAACCTCCATGTATCCGATGCTTACAAACAGACGGGGCTGGCCATGCCTCAGGCTGACCATCCCTCGCGCACCGAGCTAGAATACGAATGGAACGGGGATGATGCCTACATCATGCCCGGATGCGTCGTCAAGTGCAAGGCGCCCTACCTGGAATATGCTGCATTGACAGCAGTGAAGACTGTCGGCAAGACGTGCTCGGAACTGAAGGATTCCGGATGCTGCATGCGCCCTCCCCAATTCAGGGAGATGGCAGGTACCGACAGGCATGACGCCGTCGTGAAGATGGTCGCCAACGCTCACGGGAAGGAGCTGATCACCCTTTGCGGGGGATGCACCGATGCGCTCGTCAGCGAGGGGCAGAAGACCACGAACATGATCGAGTTCCTGTACAACAACATCGACAAGCTCCCGAAGTTCGATAGGAAGTTCAAGGTGGCCCTGGAGCCTGGATGCTCTTGCATGCCCTTGAAGAAGAACATGATCGCCATCGTCGAGGCCCTAGGATGCGAGTTCGTGGACAACGGGATGGGGTGCTGCGGAAAGGACACGGAACTGGCCGAGACCATGATGGCCGACAGGGAGAAGGAGTGCGGCAACGGATGCATGATCATCGTCGCCTGTCCCAAGTGCTTCACGAAATACGATGCCCAACCGGACGGGATGCCCGTTCTGTTCCTCTCGGAGCTTGTGGCCTGGGCTGCAGGACACACAGAGACGTTCAAGTATCACAACATCCCCATAGAACCGGATAAAGAGGAATTCTACAAACCGAGGTTCGAAGGTTTCATCCCCAAGGAATCCAAGGGAATGCGCTGGTGAACCTCACTCGGGTTCAGATTCAGACAATTCTTCCGCCAGCTCTTCCTTGCTTTCACGGTTCACGCCATTAAGGGACACATCACCCATCAGTGGGCATACGAGGAGAAGCTCCTTGAGGCCGTAGCGAAGAACGAGGGCGCCGTGGACGTCGAACTGGTAGGAAAGAAAGGCCTGGTCGAGAAATACGTCAGAAGGAAATGATGTATTCTTGAAAAAGTGAAAGGGGCCGGAGCCCCTTGAAAGGTTTTCAGATAAGGTCCTCGAATCCCTCGACGACCTTGGGGTACTTCTCCTTGATAGCCTTGAGGAGGTTGTACACGGTGACGTTGGAGATCTTTGAGGTCTTGACCATCTTGATGATGTCGTCGATGGTATCGTCGTCCAGGGTGGCGAGCTTCTCTTTGGCCATCCAGTTCCTGAATAGCTTGTCCTCCATCCTGTCCCTCCATCTCTTCTCGTAGGGCTGCAACGCCTTCTTGGAGAAGTCTCCGGTCTTGTTGCACTCGGAGAGCACCTGACCGGCGTACATACCGGTCCTGCATGCGTGGCAGATTCCTCCGCCTGTGATGGGGTCGATGATCCTTGCGGCATCTCCGACGAGGACGATGTTGTCGTCGACTGCGGAATCGAGTCCGGGGCATGTGGAGACGAATCCTCCCATGATCTCCAGGATCTGTCCGTTCTTGAATCTGGGATCCTCGGCGATCCACTTGTCGAGGTAGTACTTGGCATCGGCACCCTTCTTGCAGAGGTGTCCGGCGACTCCAATACCGACGTTTGCGACCTTCTCTCCCTTGGGGAACACCCAGATGTATCCTCCGGGCGCTGCGGATCCGATGACGAACTCGCAGTAGTCGGGCGTGATGTCGATGTTGCACATCCTGTACTGGATGCATGAGTCGATGTCACTCAGCTTCAGTGTGGTGTCGATTCCGGCCCACCTTCCGACCTGCGACTCGTATCCGTCGGCTGCGACGACGACCTTGGCGCGGATCTCGATCTCCTCGCCCATGCTCTTCGCCTTGATTCCGACGATCTTGCCGTCCTCGCGGATGATACCTGTGCATGATGTCCTCATCATGATCTTGGCACCGGCGTTGGCGGCATCCCTGGCGAGGGCCTTGTCGAAGAGGTGCCTCTCCAGCACGTATCCGACCTCGTTTCCTGCCTTGGACTCGTCCAGCTGGTATGTGGTTCCCTTGGTGGATTTGATGATCGCACCCTTCATGTCCGCCCTTATCCATGTGGAGTCGGGCTTGATGCCGACCTCGTCCAGCCAGGATTTGGAGACTCCCTCTGCGCACCTGAGGGGTGCACCGATCTCTGCCTTCTTCTCGATGAGGATGACATCCATGCCTCCCTGGGCACAGTACTTGGCCGCCATGCTTCCGCCGGGTCCTGCCCCGACGATGACCGCGTCGCATGTGTAGGTCTTCATGTTATCACACCTTCGTAAGGGCACCAACGGGGCAGAGCTTCACGCAAATACCGCAGTTGATGCAATCGCTGTTGAACTCAAGGACGAAATCGTTGAGGTAGATCGCGTTCTTGGGGCACGAACCAACGCACCCTCCGCAATGGAGACATTTGTCCACGTTGACTTGAATCATGTTATCACTCCTTGATCACTCGGGGCCCCTCTCGTCCTCGGGGACGATGAGTGCCGCGTCGATCTTGTCGGCCTCTTCCTTGTGGAGCTTCTTCCACTCCTCCAGAGGTATGGAGAACTTCGCCTCGATCTCCCTGCGGAACTCGGGGCCGCTGTTGTAAGCGCAGAAGGGGTACAGGCGGCAGTCGGGTGTGATGTAGTGAACACCACAGCGCCTAACCCTCTCGATATCGTAGTTATAGCTGTCCTGGAAGTGCATTCCTGCAAGGAGCATCATCTTCCAGGAGAAGTTTGCCAGAGCGGTCTTGGAATCGCTTCCCATGACGCCTGAGATCATATCGACGAACTTCTTCTTGGTAAGTCCCTCGGGCATCTTGCTCTCATCGATGCAGCTGTTGAGCAGCTTGATGAGCTTGATCGCGTAGAGCTTCTTGAACCTAGCCTTCTCCATTTTGTCGGAGATCTTGTTGAGCTCTCTGGAGAACTTATCGATGTCCACGAACCTGGGGAAGGGGACGACGTTGCCCTTCTCGTCCTGGAACAGATATGTCGCGATTCCGCAGTGGGGGTGGGTTGTGAAAGTGACCTTGGTCTTTCCCAGCAGGATCGAAGCGAACTTGGAGATGGGTGCTACGACAGGGACGGGGTACCAATCGTCCTTGTTAGCGTATCCGGTCTGCTTCTCGACCCTGTCGACAAGGTCTGTGAGGGTGAACCTTCCTGACTCGATCTCCTCCTTCGTCACCCTTCCGGTGAACGCTACGGGCTGGAAGTTGACCGCCCTTATGATGTCGGAGTTGTCGAAGGCGAACTTGACTATGTCGCCGACCAGGTTGTCGTTGACACCGTTGATGATGACGGGGACCAGCACGATGGAAGGGCTGTGGAGACCGTCTTCCTGAAGCTTCCTGCAGTTCTCGAGGACCTTCTGCTTGTTGGCCCACATCTTCCTTCCCCTGACCCTGAGGTAAATCTCGTCGTCCATTCCGTCGAACTGGAGATAAATGGTGTTGAGACCTGCTTCCTTAGCGGCCTTGAGGAAATCGTAGTGGTATGCGAACTCGAGACCGTTGGTGGCGACCTGGATCTGGGCGAATCCCAGCTTCTTGGCATCTGCGATGATGTCGATGAACCTGGGGTGGACAGTGGGCTCTCCACCGGCGAACTGCACCGCAGTGTTGGCGATGGGTTTCTCGGACCTGAGTGCGACGAGCATCTTGTGGACCTCCTCGAAGGAGGGCTCATAGACATATCCCTGGTCGTTCGCGTTTGCGAAACAGATGGGGCAGTGCATGTTGCACCTGTTGGTCAGATCGACGTTGGCGATCATCGTACAGGACAGCATGTCGATCTTCTCGTTGTCGATGACGATGCGTGCGGTGTCGTCGTTGTCCTTGATTGTCTCGTTCATTGAATTGTGGATTCCGATTCCGTCGGTTGCGTACTTCTCAGCCTTGAGGTAGAGATCGACATCGGTCCAGATCTTGTCGCTGTAGTGACCGTGCTCCGGACAGTCCTTCTCCATCATGACCATTCCATTCTTCTCGAGGATGGTGGCTTCGATAATCTTTCCACATTCAGGGCAAATTGACTTTGTCTTTTTGGGAAGACCAGTCTTTGCCGTGTATTCAACTGACGTTCTAGTCATAGTACCCTATAAGAGCCGATACCCTAATAATATAAAATAGACACCCAATAAACTTCGACGTTTGGCGTATCCTTTTTTCACCTATCAGCCAGTAGCAGTCAGCATGACTGCAGTATCGGCGTTTTTTATACCCCTACGAAGAAAGAGGCAGTCATGTATGGAGACAAGCGTGGAAACATGCCTTTCTCGGTCATTGCAGTAACGATCCTGCTGCTTTCATCGGTCGCCGGGATCGTTGTCGCGGACCACATGAGGTCCGGGAACGGCGTAGAAGAGACGGCTGAGGGGACCAGGGCGTTGGATTCCTCGTTGGAAGAGATCTCATCATACGTCAACCAAGAGCTGGGAGTCTTGATCCTCGACATATCCAGGGACGGTGACCTCGGCTCCCTGGAAGACAGAGCAACGGTGTTCAAGGAGCGGTCGGACAGTTGGTTCGATTACACTTTCCCTATGAGGAGCAACGGAGTCAGAACGGAACTTGTGGACGTCAGCGTAGACCTTGGAGCAGAATCCATGGAGGTCCTTGACGGAGAAAGCCCCGTTGGCGGGTACATCCCCGCCTATCTCAAGGGAAGCGGGACGATGACTGTCAGCGCATCATCCGGATTCGGCGGCTCCGTCCGCGATATCGTTATCTCCACGGACGGCAGCTATGCCCTCCCCCTTGCGGCGGAACAGGGATCTCTGTTCGAGAGGATGGTCGAGGACGGAGGCATCTCCATCTCGCAGATCATGTCCTATGAACTCGAATCATTGGCGCAGTACCGTGTCCTCAACGGCTACGGGTCCAGGACTCAGTTCGGAGTTGCCGGGACGATGTCCATCATCACCGAATCGGACGTCTCGAAGGCATACCGTAATGCGCTGGACATCATAGGAACCATGTGCTTCCGCAACGGGCAGAGCGAACAGATCGATGCCGCAGACATCGTATGCGGCACCGTCGTGATAGACAGGTCGGCTTTCTACGGACAGTGCCTGATGTCGATCTTGGACGACGCCGTCCTGAAATGGTACGACTATCTGCGGTTGGACTACATCACAGAGAAGAACGACAGGGAGGGAGGTCTTCGCACACTAGCGGCCGAATGTCTGGTGAAGTTCTTCACTGGAGAGGATGCCTTCGGAGCAGGGGATTACATCGTCAGATTCATGGACGAACATGGCATCGAGGAGCAAAGGTACCGTTTCCCGGGATCGGGGACCACTTCAGTGACCATTGATGGATTCACTCTGACTGTCGACAATCCCGTCATAGACATATTGGATCAGGGATGGATCAGGTTCTTCAATGTCCACTACAGGCTCACGGAGAATTACATAACGGACACACTTAGAAGCGCTCTCAATACGGCCGCTGCGAGATTATTCGAACAGGATCTGGAGGATGTCATCGTCCGTACCGATCCGTATGATGATGTCTCTTTCATCAGGGAGATGTCCGAAGCATACAAAGGGGTGACAGATGGTTTCTCCGACAGCCTGAACGCCGTGCTGGTTGACTCCATAGCATCGCAGGACAGTTACGATCCATTCTATGCATCCATAGCTGAGACCGTGATGTCTCATGCGGACGACCTCTGCGATACTGTTGCTCTCCGTGGATCCATTGAGGAGAAACTGTTCGCATTGTTCGGAGACGATGCAGAAAGTCTGATCTCCTCACCGGAGATAGATAGCGCGATTCACGGATACATAGCGAAGCTGCATGATGATCTTTCGGTCTACGACTCGCTGAGATATGTCCAGGGAAATGGCCCAAGCATCCTCCAGAGCATACTCACTGAGATTGCATCAGGCTATATCGGAACGCTCGGGTTGCAGGAGCTGGTCGAGGACAGAGTTGATGTCCTGCTGTCTGAGGTCATCGACAACATGTCCTCTAACCCCTATTCGGAGATAGTCCGGATGAGGGGAACAGACGGGTTCATCCTGGCGGATGGGGCCGGGAACCTCACTCGTGAGAGACTGGACTTCTATTTCGATTCCGATCCTGTGATCAGCGCACCGACCGTGGTCACAAGCAAATGCACCCACATGACCGGATTCAGGGAATCCATGAGCGCCGGATACTCCACAACCTTCGAGATACGCCTCAGGGACTGCATTGATTACCGCATAGAATCATCAAACTCCCTGTCCTCCGCCATGGGCTCCTCCGTCACTGCCGCCTGCAAAGGGATGTTTACGAACGACATCATGCTGGAGATAAGCGTCGCCAGCGGTTGGGCACTGGCAGGCGTCCAGTACAAGGCCAGTGAGACCATTTATGACGACATTTGGAACAGGCTGTCCGTCTATCTCGAGCCGATCATTGAGCCTCTCCGCAAGGTGATGGCCATCGTGAAGGAGATAGTGGATGAGATAAACGCCTGCATTATGGAGATCTCCAGATATGTTTCCGATATAGTAGTGAGACTGTTCGAAAGGGTTACGGCCCCGCTGACGGAGATGGCGGAATGGCTGGAGACCATGGTATCGCAGGTATTCGGTGACGATGTACTGGACATGTTCTACAGTCTCAATCTCAAGGAGCAGACCATAGGGTTCGAATACCTAGGATACACCTTCCAGCTGAAGTTCGATGCGGCCTCTCTGACTTCTAACGTCAAGACTCTATTCGTGGCATCGCTGACCGGACCGGTCGCAGGCATGGATCTGAAAGCAGAGATCACAGCTAAGGTGAAGGGTGAGATGCACATCAACAACACCTTCGTCACCGGAAAGGCCTCCGTCGAAAATGAGGATTGGAAGGTCAAAATATCCGTTGATCCGCTTATGAAGAGCAGCAAGCATCTGCTGACGGTATCGGCAAACGTCCGCGGAGCAGACATCACGGCGATCCTGCCGGATTTGGACGACTACAACGAGATCGGGATGACTCTCAGCAAAATCCCCGGGATAGGTCAGGCACTGAGCAGCATCCCCTTACCGGGGCTCGGGGTTAACATAGGGCTGGATGCGGGCATCGGGATAAAGTACACCGCGCCCATGGCGGAGGGCATCCTGATCAACGAATACGAATCCAATCCTGCAGGAGATGACTCGGGGAAGGAATGGATAGAGCTGTTCAACAATTCTGACAAGACCATAGACTTGGATGGGTACAGCATCGTAGCATCTTCGGACTTCTCAAAGAAGAAAATGACCTTATCTGGCACAATATCTCCCGGCGAGTTCCTGGTGCTCAATTCTACATTCCTCATGGTGAACTCCCAGGGAAAGACGACGAAGAACGGAGAGGGTCTCACCCTCAAGGATCCGGACGGGAACATCGTGGACCGGACGGGCACGCATAAGGACGAATCCGACAACGGGAAGACTTGGCAGAGGACCTACGACGCTTCAGGGGAATGGGAATTCAAGGAAGGGACCATAGGGCGCTCCAACGGCTCATACATCTCCACCAACCTGATGACCTGCGAGATCGCCAAGGAGATCGTATGGGATTCCGTCCAGTCAGCGTTCGACAAGGTCGGTGCGATAACAGACACCGATTCCCTGCAGGAGGTCATCAAGCTCACTGTGAAGAACTCGATCGACAAGGTCATCAAGAAGGTGGCCGGCTGTCTGGTGGAAGCCTCGGTATTCATCAAAGTGGACGTCACCGACCCGACCTCCACTGCCAAATCAGGGGTTCGCGTTGCGCTGAGATGCGACTCCGAGCTTGTGGAGGATGTGCTGAAGTACATAGCGGGCAAGATCGAATCCGTAGCGCTGTCGATGAAGAACCCCTACAGGATCGACGGTGTGGCCGCATTCACAGACAACATAGATCTCGAGGTCACATTCGATGTTGGGATACAGTACCCGCGTCTGCTGGCCCGTTCGCTCGATGATGCTCCGAAGGTGGATCTGGGCGTGACATTCAGGGCCAATGTATCTGCTTTGAGCAGGATCTATGGGAAAGATGTGGGGACTCCAGGGATCGAGTGTGGGATCCGCATCATAGACTGTCCGCTCGAGATTATTCCCTCCAAACTATCCCCGAAGAAGGGCATGGACCACGATCTATGGCTTTTCAGGATCAACATAGAATGGGCGTGATGGAGAGAGTGGCAACAACCTTAATTTATAGGTAGGGAATCCTGTAAACATGGCCGGAATAGATTTCAAGATACCCACTGTTTTGACGTCGGAAGAGCTCATGGAGAAGGCTTTCCACAGGGCATCCAAGATCTATAAGAACGGCACCAACACCTTGGATACCCGCAAGAAGACCGCCTTGGCGAAGGTAACCGCTGCCGGGGACATCGTCGTCACCGCTCTCCAGGGATACGTCGACAGATTCCCGAGGATGGAGAAGGAGGGAGACTTCTTCCCAGAACTGGTGGACATCGTCATAGGCATCGACAGGTACAAGAAGGCTCTAGGAGCAGTCAACTGGTGCGCCACCAAGGCCGAGAAGCTCAAGAACGAGACACTCAGGGACATCCGCCGCACGAAGGACCCGGAGATAATCGAGTCGCTTAGAAGAGGATTCTACGGTAGGCTGAACTCCTACGTCGATCGCATATCCGACGACCTCCTCTTCCTTCAAGATGCCAAGAACAAGTTCAGGAAGCTTCCCGCCATCGATCCCGCCATCCCCACGATCGTGGTAGCTGGATTCCCCAATGTGGGAAAGAGCAATCTGGTCACTGTGATGTCGACGGCAGAGCCTGAGATCGCACCTTATCCGTTCACGACCAAGGGAATCATCGTAGGTCACATTCAAGACGACTGGAGGAAATACCAGATCGTCGACACCCCCGGACTCCTGGACAGGGAGTTCGAGAAGAGGAACGACATCGAGAAGCAGGCTGTCCTCGCGCTGAGGTACCTGACCGATGTCATGCTTTTCGTCATCGACCCCTCGGAGACATGCGGCTTCAACCGCGATGTGCAGGAGAAGCTGCTGGCCAATGTCCAGGAGAACTTCGGTGACGTCACTATCATAGTCGCAGAGAGCAAGAGCGACATTCTTAAGACCGGGGACGGAAGGCTGTTCTTCTCAGCCCAGTCGGGAGAGAACATGGAGGCTCTCACCGAGACGGTCATCAAAGAGATGAGGGAGATCACCCGCAGGAAAGCGGTTGAAGCGGAAGTGGAATGATGGCCGGCCCGGTATTCAGCGAGGCGATGGCCCAATACTTCACGGAACTCAACGCCAAGAAGGATGAGATCTACGCGATCGCCACCAAAGCGAGAGCGATGGGATACGATCCCGAGGACTATGTGGATGTCCCTCAGGCTGAGGACCTTGCTTCCAGATGCGAGGAGCTACTCAAGGATTACAACGTCAGGGGCGTGGCCGAGGTCATCAGGGAGAAGACCAAGGAGGCAGGAAACCGTGAGGTCGCCTGTCTGCTGACCGCCAAGGAAGTCGCCAAATGGCCCGCTGACAGTTTGGAGCAGGCTCTGGACAGGGCAACGAGGGTGGGATTGGCCGTTCTGACCGAGGGGATCCTGGTCGCTCCGCTTGAAGGTATAGCGGAGACGAGGATAAGGAAGAACGACGACGGATCATCTTATGTCGACCTTCTGTTCGCCGGACCCATCCGTGCCGCGGGAGGAACCGCTCAGGCAATGAGCGTCCTCATCGCGGACGTCGTGAGGAGGGAGCTCGGTATCGGGAAGTACATCCCCACAGAGGGAGAGATCAAGAGATTCGACGAGGAGATCCCGCTCTACAAGCAATGTCAGCACCTTCAGTACTCCCCCACGGCAGAAGAGATCCACCTCATCGTCAGCAACTGCCCCATATGCGTCGATGGAGAAGGAACGGAACAGATCGAGATCTCAGGATTCAGGGACCTGCCCAGGATAGACACCAACCGTGTCAGGGGAGGAGCCGTTCTGGTCATTGCCGAGGGTATGTGTCAAAAGGCTGCGAAGCTGAAGAAGCACGTCGACAAGCTGAACATCCCCGGATGGGAGTTCATCGGACAGTACCTTGACGCACACAAGACCAAGGAGCCTGAGAAAAAGGCGGAAGATAAGCCCGTGGAGAAGAAGGTGCAGCCTCTGGACAAGTACCTCAGGGACATCGTCGCAGGCCGTCCGATCTTCGGTCATCCGTGCCGCGTAGGAGGATTCAGACTCAGATACGGGAGGGCCAGGACATCGGGTCTTGCCTCCCTTGCCTACAGCACCGCCAGCATGTACGTCATGGACGACTTCATGGCCATCGGTACACAGCTAAAGATCGAGAGGCCCGGAAAGGCATGTGTCGTCACACCATGTGACGTCCTGGAAGGGCCGACGGTCCTCCTGAAGAACGGAGACGTCGTATACTGTCAGACCAAGGAAGAGGTTCTTGCAGTCAGAAGCAGGATCTCCGAGATCCTGGACAATGGAGAGATCCTTGTCCCCTTCGGAGAGTTCTGCGAGAACAACCATACATTGGTTCCCTGCGGATACCCTGTGGAATGGCATAAGCTGGAGATTCAGAAGAAGGGAGACCTTCCAGCGGACTGGATGGATCCCACGTACGAGCGTGCTAAGGAGATGTGCGCACAGCTAGGCGTCCCCCTTCATCCCAAGTTCAACATGTTCTGGTCGGATATGCAGCTGGACGACATCAAGCTCCTGAGGGAACATGTCATCGCCACGGGAACGTTCGACGGAAAGAACCTGACAGTAGACCTAGAGCCGGAATCCAAGAAAGTACTGCAGGACATCTGCGTACCCCACCGCGTGGTCGAGAAGAAGGTCATCATCGACGAGAGATACTCAGAACCCATGCTGGACGGCATGGGCATCAAACATGACGGAGGAAAGCTCACCGCAGGCCCGGAGCTCGAAGGAAGCTCCACATTGGAAGCTGTCAGCAAGGCTGCAGGATACGAGGTCAGGGCAAGGGCCATGACCCGCGTAGGCACTAGGATGGGCCGCCCCGAGAAAGCGAAGGAGCGTGAGCTTCAGCCCAAGTTGCACTGTGTGTTCCCCGTTGGGGACGACCCCAAGGCGGGCAGGGAGATCGGTGCTGCCATCAGCCTGCTTTCATCCACTCTCCGCAGCGAGAGCAGGTCTGCCAAGCTGAGAGCCACCGTGGGCAACAGAAGATGTCCGGAATGCAAAAAGATGACCTTCAGGAACTGGTGCAGGGACTGCAAAGTCCACACAGTGTACACACCGGTGAAATCCGATTTCGGAGGATCCGGACCTGCCGAGATGGAGATCGACCTCCAACAGGAGCTGGATGCAGCTTGCGAGAACCTCGGGATCAAGAACCCGGGCGACGTCAAGTGCACCGACACCCTCATCTCCAAACTGAAAACGGTCGAGCCTCTGGAGAAGGGAATCCTGAGGAGCAAGAACGGCATATCTGTGTTCAAGGACGGTACCGTCCGTTTCGATATGACCGACATCCCACTCACACACTTCAAACCGAGGGAGATCGGCCTCTCCATCGAGAAGGCTCATGAGCTCGGCTATACCACAGATTGGAACGGAGACCCGTTGGTGGACCCTGAGCAGATCTGCGAGATCAAAGTTCAGGATGTCGTTCCCGCCAAGGACTGCGGGGACTACCTTGCAAGGGTCGCCACATATCTGGATGACGAGCTGGAGATGCTGTATCACCTCCCGCGCTACTACAACGTCAACAACAGGACCGACCTGATAGGGAACCTGGTCTTCGGACTCGCGCCCCACACTTCCGGTTGCATCCTGTGCCGTATCATAGGGTATGCGGATGTCCGCGGATGTTACGGACACCCATTCTTCCACGCTGCGAAGAGAAGGAACTGCGACGGTGACGAGGACTGTCTCATGCTCGGACTGGACGCTTTGCTGAACTTCTCCAGGAGCTTCCTGCCGGACAGGAGAGGAGGACTCATGGATGCACCTCTGGTTCTGACCACCAGGCTTGATCCAAACGAGATCGACAAGGAGGCTCACAACGTGGATTGCTTGAGGGAATACCCGCTTGAGCTCTATGAGGCTGCCATGGCCATGAAGGAACCCAAGGAAATAGAGAAGTGCATGGACCTCATCGCAGGACGCATCGGGACATACAGGCAATACGAGGGACTCGGATTCACCCATGACACCAACGATATCGCCAACGGCCCGAAGTACTCGGCATACACCACATTGGAATCCATGAAGGACAAGATGGATGCACAGCTAATGCTCGGGAAGAAGCTTCGCGCCGTCGACGAGAAGGATGTGGCCGTCCGTGTCCTGAACAAGCACTTCATGCCCGACATGATCGGAAACCTCAGGAGCTTCTCCACGCAGACCGTAAGATGCACCAACTGCGGCGCCAAATACCGCAGGATGACCTTGAGCGGATGCTGCTACAAGTGCAAGAACCCTCTGAACCTCACCGTTCACGAGGCATCCGTCAAGAAGTACCTGGAGATCTCCAAGAACATCGGGGAGAAGTACGGTCTCGATGCCTACACCAGGGAAAGGATCGACATCCTCGAGATGAACATGAACTCGGTTTTCGAGAACGACAAGGTCAAGAAGTGCAAGCTCTCCGATTTCTTCTGAGCTTACAATATTGATAATGGATAGAGAATAAGCCCCTCCTTACGGAGGGGTGAAATGTTTCAAAGTGCAGCGATGTCGCCTGCGAAGTCCTTTGCCTCTTTGGAGAGGACTTCCAAAGCGATATCGAGCGCCTGCTGAGCGGTAAGGGAACCGTCTGTCTCGTACTTGAACAGGAAGTTGGAGTCATCCCAGTTGACGGCGATTCCTTCTGTCTCGTCCAGTTTCTCGAGGCATCCCCTTGCGTATCCGCATGCGACGGGGTCCTTGACGACCAGCTTCTTTCCCTTGACTTCGAGTCCGGCAGGGCAGAGCTCTGCGCACTCGATGACCTGGGGATCGGCAGCGTGCTTGGGGTCGATCTCGATGACGGGCATGTACTTGTATCCGACACCGTTGCAGACCTGCCACTTCACATGCTTCTTGGCCGTTCCCATTACAGCTTTCGCGTACACGGTGATACCCTGATCCGCGGTCAGCTCGACGATCGGGATGAACTCATCGACGATCCTGAGCTTCTCCGGGTTGGGTCCGAGAGGCTGCAGGTCAGAGGACAGGACCGTTGCGGGTCCGGTCTTCTTCAGGCTGTAGATGATGGTACAGCTGGGGCAACCCTCTCCTCCGCATTCGCACTCGCTCTTGGGTACGAACAGATCAAGATCAGTGGGTACAGGGAGCATTCCCATCCTGTGGGCGATGATCTCCTCGAACAAGGGCGTGATGCTCTCATACTCCTTACCGTCGTCACCCTCGATCTTACCGGTGTAGAATTCCACACTGTCGATAGCCATCTTGGGTATGTCGGACAGGAGCGTTCTCCTGAGCGCATTCGCCATGGCCGGGGAAGAGTTCCTGAGTACGAACTTTGCCTTCCTGTCGGCCATTTCGATAATCTCTATGTCCATGGGATATCCCCCTCAGACCCTGCGTCCTCTGCGTCCGCCCTTCTTCTTGGTTCCGTCGTGCGGTATGGGTGTGACATCCTCGATGCGACCGATCTTGAGTCCGGCCCTTGTGAGAGCACGGATTGCGGCCTGAGCACCGGGTCCAGGCGATACGGACTTGTTTCCTCCGGGAGCACGTACCCTGACGTGGATTCCGACGTACTCCTTCTCCTTAGCGACCTCGGCAATCTTCTCGGCTGCCCTCTGTGCCGCGTAAGGCGAAGACTGGTCCTTCGCCTGCTTTACGACCATTCCACCGGTGACCTTTGCAACGGTCTCTGCTCCGGTGATGTCTGTCAATGTGATCATGACGTTGTTGTAGCTAGCAAAGATGTTAGCGACTCCCCATTTTGCGGCCATCACTGCTCACCATCCTCGATTGTAATTCCTGCCTCTTCCGCGTCTGCCTTTGCTGCTGCGGCGGCTGCGGCCTCTGCTTCTGCCTCCGACTTGGCCCTGATTGCGGCGTTCTCTGCTGCCTGCTCTGCCGAGATCCTCATGGGGTGCATCTCGTCGGTGAAGGGCGAGGAGGGGTTGTACTCGATTGAGGACTCCTCCTTCCTGGTGACGATGTATCCTGGAACGGTAACCTTGTGTCCGTTCACGAAGATGTGTCCGTGAGTGATCATCTGCCTTGCCTGCTTGATTGTGCTGGACAGTCCCTTCTCGTAGACGATAGTCTGGAGACGGCGTGAGAGAACATCCTCGTCCTTCAGTGTGAGGATGTCGTTCAGGGTAGCGTCAGTGGTGAGGAATCCGAGCCTTCCGCACTTTGCGAGAAGGGCGTCTGCCTCGATCTTTGCCTGCGCATCGCCTGTTCTGAGACGTGCCTGGAGTGTCCTGGACTGGCCCCTCAGGTTCCTGAGGACGGTCTGAGCCTTCCAAACCTCTCTCTTGTTCTTGAGTCCGAAGGCGTTGACGACCTCGACCTCAGCCTTGATCCTCTCTCCCTGCCAGGGGTGCGAGGGGGTGTCATATGTCTTTCTTGAAAACTTAGGATCTCCCATTCAAACCACCTTCATTTCTTGGAGACTCCCATGGTGAGTCCGTGTCTTCCGTTCGAGCGAGTCCTCTGACCCCTTACCTTGTGGTGGGTCTCATGCCTGATTCCGCGGTAGCAGCGGATCATCTTCATCCTGTTGACATCCTCTTTCTGGATGATCTCCAGGTCCTGTCCGAACAGGTGCATGTCGGCTCCGGTCTCGTAGTCCATCTGCCTGTTGATAGCCCATGTGGGGGCGTACTCGACGTAGGACTTGACGAGTGCCTCGATCTCTTTCACTTTGTCGTCGGGGAGGGATCCGATCTTGACGGACGGGTCGACCTGTGCCTTCTTGGCAACGATCTGTGCGACCCTCTTTCCGACTCCCTTGATGCTCTGAAGGCCGATGACTGTCCTCTTCTGACCGTCGATATCGGAGTTGACGATACGGACGATGTAGTTGAAGTTCTCATCCTCGGTCTGCTGCGAGTCTTTCTTCGCTTTGGCCATTTTTCATTCCTCCGTAAATGATCCCCAAAGGGATTCAATCAAGCTCTTTTCCTTCCGGAAAGGGCTCTCAGTTTTCACTCCCATTTAGAGAGTGGGTCCTGAGTTTACGTAAACGGCGGGATGTTCTTCTTATTTATAAAACAGTAGGTCGCGTAAGAGTTATCTTATTATAAAGGGGTTGGACGAGGGGGGGTCTCCCCCCTCGAAACAGTTTCACTCCTTGTCGTAATTCCTTTCAACATTCATGTAGTTCTTTATCTTCGAGCCCTTGCCATCGACATTGGCGGTACCGAAAGTGAGCTCGTAGCAGATCGGGCACATGTTGACGTAGATGTCTCCGACGAGTACGATGGGCAGAGAATCCATCTCATCCATCTTGTCCTGGTGCTCCGCGAAGTCGCGGTGGGAGTCGTTCAGGATGTAGGAGTTGTAGTCCTCCACGGACTTTCCGCAGATGTAGCAGCTCTCCTCAGCCTTTCCGGCCCTCCACTGGAGGATGACCCAGACAGGGACATAGATCAACAGGATGATGGCACCGATGACAACGGAGAACAATCCGTTCTCGATTCCGCCGTTTATGCACCAGAATGCGAGACAGGGGATCAGGACGAACCACTGATAGATGCACAGGAAACAGGCCACATAGTACCATCCCTTGGGGGCCTTGAAGGGCCTCTCGAGGTCCTTGAACCTGGGGTTCCTGTACGAAGTGATGTATGCGAGCATCGCAGAACCCAATGCGAAACAGAATCCGAATGAGGATGCTGCCAGGATCATTCCCACAGAACCGAAGTGGATGATGATGACAAAGATCACACCCATGGTGAACTGGAAGAACATGGCCACGAGAGGCGCACCGTTCTTATTGGTGTAGGTGAAGATCTTGGGCATGTTACCCTCGTGACCCATGAAGTACAGGGTCCTCGAGGAACCGAGGAATGCGGTCTGGATAAGCATGATCATCGCTGCGGTGAACAAGACCAGTGCAATGACCAATCCGATGCTTCCGAAGTCGAACTGTGCGATCGGGTACATGGTGGAGATTCCCCAGTCATCGATCTGACCAGGAGTCATCATTCCGTACACGACGAACGGTACCATGAAGTACAATGCAAGACAGATGAGACCTGCGGAGATGAGCGCCTTCGGTACGTCCTTTCCAGGGGTCTTGTACTCTGCTCCATAGGTTGCAGCGGACTCCCAAGCGCATGCACACCACTGAGCATACGCGAACATTCCAAAGACCATCATGAAGTCGCCGGCACCCCAGCCCCATCCTTCGGGGACAAGGTTCTCGAATATCCTGTCCAGGGAGAATCCGGTAAGGCCGGACGATGCGTCGCCTACGGTAGCACCGATCAACGGCGTTATGACGACGACGAGCAGCGGGACGATAGCGATCAAAGCGAGGATGAGCCCCATCTTCGCTCCGCCGGACAATCCTTTGGAACCGACATAGATAATCAGACTGTAAACTGCGATACCGAACAGGATCTGGAATGCGAACATAATGTTGTCATCGAACGGTCCTATTCCGAGACCATACTCCAGATATTTGGTGATGTAATCGATCGCAGTACAAGTGAAAATCGGGATAACAGGGGTCCACGTGAACCAATACGACCATGCCGTGAACGCTCCCATGAATTTTCCAACACCGAATCTCCCTCCATTCGGTTTCGTGAAAATCTTCTGCGCACAACCACCAATACCGGGTGTCTCGAGTGCAGCTGCCAACTCACCGATGGCAAGATTTTGAGCGAAACCTTGGATAACGGAGATGGTCCAAATGAAGATACTGAGTCCCCAGGCGGTTCCTGCAATATCGTAAATACCCGGAAGGATCAGGATGGGCACACCCATTGCGATGATGACTCCCTGCCTCCAGTCGATGGATTTGACCAGACCCGTTTCCTCGGTAAAACCTCCTCCAAAAGAGTGGCTGTTACCTTCGGCAAGGATCCTTACTCCATGCTTAGCCATTGAATTTCCTCCTAACACTGTCAGTTTCCTTTCAGTTGGTTAGAATTTGTATTGATGGTTTAAAAAGATAACTCATAATTAGGCATAGTTATTTATATGGTTGTAGGAAAATGGCTTCATTTTCTTTCAATTTCATTTTTACCATATTTAAAAATTATCAATTACTGCAGAATCGGTTTTTACCATTGTATTTAATGATTTTTGGTCCGTATTAAAAGTGTAAATTGGTATATATAAGTTGGACTATATATCCAATTAGAATTCCGCCCGCGAGTTCGACCTTTCTAGAAATGAAGGATTACAAGTTGCGAACTCTCTTCATCGCAGTCATATACTGCACGATCGAGCCCAACATTATCAGTGCGCCTGCGAGATATGAGATCCATATGCCCATGTCCTGCGCCATCTTTGCCTCCGCTGGGACCCACATGGTAAAGAACGACGTTGCCAGAAGCACGGCCATGCCTAGGAATAGGACCAGGAACGGCATGAACCATGGCGTACCCAGAACGATGCTGAAGGCCGATAGGCACATTACTGCAACGCAGAGGATCAGAGCCACCATCGGGAGATACTTCTGGAAATCCTCATAGGAACTGTCTATGAGATCCATTCCGGTTAAACCCAGAATCCATGGACTCAGGAATGCCCAAATCCCTACTATGCCGCCGATCAGCGAGATCGCGGGAAGATACGTCTGGTAACTCATGGATGGTCATTCAGGATTGAACGATATAAAGCCTCTGAAATCCTCTTGGACCGTTAGAGTGCACTGCTCAGGATGAGTTCTTGCCTGAGGTCTTCAGGACCCTCTTCTTCCTTCTGGCGAGAATCCTTCCGAGCTTCATGACCAACTCTGTCGATTCCTCATCGAGACGACTCCTGGGGATCACGACGACCTCGCTTCCCTTTCCGACCATTGTGAAGACGTACTCGTTCATGTTTATGCCGCTGAACTGATCGTACATCAGGAGGGTATCCTTCCCTTCCTCATGCTCGATGAGACCGTCCTCATAGAAATCATAGCTGATAGGGAACTTCTTCTTCAGATTGTCAGCTATGCTCCTTGATCCGAACTCCAGGTAGACGGCGATTTGAACCAACAGAACGATGTACAGCATTATAGCAATACGATTGATGAAAATCGTGATGAGAGCGATCAGCAGGGTTATTATGATCACGGTGGCGATCATCTTCTTCTGGTTCCTGTACTGGATCGCACGGCCGATCTTCTTCATCTCCTCCCTGGTGAGGCTGTCGTCGAGAGTGAATGAGAAGCGCTTCCTTCCGATGTCTACTTCCATGGTATCTCTCACTGGGATTTTCTGAGTCTCTCAATCTTCTGGAGGGTCTGGGCCCTAAGCTTACTGAGAGCACGTACCTCTGCCTCAAGCTCTACCTTCTCCCTCGTGTTGCCGTTCTTTGCGGCGTTTGCCGCACCGTTCTCCAACATCCCTACGCGCTGCCACATGTCCTTGAGGCCTTTGTCAAGCACTTCCGGATCGTCACTGTCCAGATGGAAGTGCTCTATAAGCTCTGCCTCATCTACAAAATTATCCAGTTCTTTGACGCGATCCGCATAGGGCATCAGGATTTCATCGATCTTCTCTATACAGGCTCTGTTCTCCTTCAGCTCCTCGATGGATTTCGGATTGATTCCATCCTTCTCGTGTTTCTAAAGGATCAATTTCTCGATGTCTTCATCTGTGAGATTTGAATAATCTTGAGCCTCGCTGGACATGAAACGCTCGACGGAGTTAACATATAAAAATCTGGCTATATTCGACATATCCTTTATTAACGGCTATTGAATCTAGCCCGCAGGTAATATGACAACGGAATCGATTATGTTCCCATTTGTCCGTGTAGTCGGACAGGATTTGATGAAAAAAGCATTGCTCCTGAACATCATCGACCCTGGAATCGGCGGGGTTTTGATCAAAGGGGAAAAGGGTACGGCGAAGTCCACCTCCATCAGATCCTTGTCACAGATTCTCCCTATGAGACCAACCGTTATCGGCTGTCCGTTCCACTGCGACCCCAGATATCCCAAGAGGATGTGCATCCAATGTCGCGAAAAACTCTCGAAAGGGGAAGAACTGAAATCCGAGGAAATGCCGATGACCGTTGTGGAACTCCCTCTGAGTGCGACCGAGGACCGTGTGTCCGGAACGTTGGATTTGGAACATGTCCTCAAAACAGGAGAGAAGAAGTTCGAACCTGGAGTTCTCGCACAGGCAAACGGGAACGTTCTCTATGTGGATGAGGTCAACCTTCTGGACGACCATATAATCGATCTGCTCCTTGATTCCGCCGCGATGGGTGTCAACTACATCGAGAGGGAGGGCGTATCATTCTCCCATCCTGCCAAGTTCATTCTCATCGGAAGCATGAACCCCGAAGAGGGAAGCCTCAGGCCCCAGTTATTGGACAGGTTCGGACTCTGTGTCGATATCGAGGGAGAGAAGGAGGTCCCCACCAGGATGGAGGTCATCAAGCGCAGGATGGAGTTCGACAAGGATCCCGAAGGATACCTGGAATCCTGCAAGGACGAGATAGATGAGCTCCGCAAGAAAATCGTCACCGCAAGAGAGACTCTCTCTGAAGTGAAGCTCGACGACAAGATAATCCATGATATCGTCATGGTATCGATACACTTCAAGATGGAAGGGCACAGAGCCGACATCACCATGATGAGGGCTGCCAAAGCCAATGCCGCGCTGGACGGGAGGAAAGAGGTCACCAAACAAGACCTCCGCGAGATCGCTCCCCTGGTCCTGTCACACCGTCTCAAGAAACGTGCATTCGACAACGTCACCTTCGATGAGAAGGAGTTGGATGTATGTCTGGGAATTTGAAGACGGCCTACTATCCTTTCTCTGCAGTATACGGGATGGATCAGACCAAGAAAGCACTGATGTGCGCGATAGCGAATCCACGCATCAAATCAGTACTAATCAGAGGTCCGTCCGGTACCGGGAAGACACTGGTAGCACGTTCGCTCGGACAGATTTCCGGAAAATCGATAGTGAACATTCCGCTGAATGTCACCGACGAGCAACTGTTCGGCTGTCTCGATATAGAACTGGCGGTCAAAGAAGGGAAGCTATCTCTTCAGGAAGGATTGCTCAATAGAGGTGACCACAACATCCTGTACATGGATGACATCAACCTATTCGAACACAGGATCATCACAGGAGTCATTGATGCTGTCCTGTCAGGTCAGGTGAGGATTGAGAGGGAGAACATGTCCACGTCGTACAAGGTGGACACCATCCTGGTCGCCACCATGAACAACAGTGACTCGTACCTCTCCCCTCCGATCCTGGACCATTTCGACATGTGCGTCACCGTGGACTATCCAGAAGATTCGGCAGGGAGAGAAGAGATCCTGAGGAGGAGCATCGCCTACGACGATGACCCTGATGTATTCATGGAGAAGTACCGCGAGGCGGATGATGAGGTCCACGACAGGATAACCCGTGCCTCGGATATCCTGAAGGATGAGGAGCCTTCAGATGCTCTGATGGAGGCCATAGCCGGCGTGTGCAACAACATGGGCATCGATGGCCACCGCGGAGACCTCTCTGCGGCAAACGTCGCCATGACTCTGGCTGCGCTGGATGGAAGAACGGAGACAAACGAATCCGACATCATGGAAGCGTCCGTCCTCTGTCTTAACCACAGAGTGAAAGTCGTCAAAGGAAGAAGGGTTGACAAGAAGCAGAAACTGGCCAGGTCAACCGTCGGATTCAACACGGATTCCAAAGCTGCAAAGAAGCTGTTCACCAACAGAGAGGACAACGTAGATCTGTCGGGCGACGGCATCACCGATATGTCGGCCAACCAGCCTGTGGAAGAAGGTAACGGACCTAAGTTCAAAAGGAAAGAAACAGAGGACGTCATCACTAAGATCGGAGAGACGTTCAAGACCATCGATCTTTTCGAACAGGACACTGCGAAGGCAAAGGGCGAAGCGTCTGCCAATGGGAAGAGATTCCAGCAGAAGACCAAAGAGAGGAACGGCAGATACGTCGGTTCCAGAGTCACCGATGAGAAGAATCCTGATCTCGCCTTCGATGCGACCGTGCGCGCTAGCGCCCCCTATCAGATGAAACGCCATAAGGAGAATGACACCGATATGGCCGTCATCATCGAGAAACAGGACATGAGGGAGAAGATCAGGGAGACGAGGAGCTCCTCAACCTTCTTGTTCGCAGTGGATACAAGCGGTTCGCTCATTATCCGTAACAGGATGGTCGCGGTCAAAGGAGCAATCCTTTCCCTGCTCAAAGAACACTATGTCAAGAAGGACCGCGTAGGTTTCATGACCTTCAACGAGAAGGCCATCACAATGCTTCTGCAACCCTCAAGAGAGGTGGAGGTCATTTACAAGATGCTTGATGATCTGGCCATAGGCAGGAAGACCCCGCTCTCCGGTGCTATACAATACCTCAGCAACTATATGGCGATGTACACCAAGAAACGTCCCAACGATGATTGCTATGTGGTATTGGTCACAGACGGAAATGCCAACCTTCCGTTGGATCCGGACGATAAGGAAACTGATCCCCTCAAGCAGGCCCTCGAGATGGCCGAGAAAGTCAACCTCCCCACGGTAAAATGGATCGTCATCGATACTGAAAAACGCGAGGATGTGGAGCATAACGCAGTGAAATTCGCAAATGCCCTTCATGCAAAGTACTACACTCTGGACGATCTCCGCATAGAGACCTATGAGGAAATCAATCTGGTGCGTACCGCTAACGCGAAAATCATATGAACAGGATCGGGGCGTCCTTCTCGGACGCCCCGGTTGAAATCATTTCTCCTCGTCGATATACTCGACAGGCGTCATCTTCAATCCGATGACACCGGCGATGATAAGGGCGAGGCACATGCCCATTCCCCACGAGAACCCTGTGCTCTCCAATCCTAGGATATAGGAGATCACCACCGTGAGGAACACGCCGATACCAATCCACACCGCATACGCGGTCGTGAATGCAACACCCATCCTCATTGGATATTCCAGACAGATCATGCTCAGAACAAGGAACACGATAGTAACGATATCCCATGCGATGTTGGTGAAAGATTCGGTATAGGCAAGACCTACCGACCATCCCAACTGAAGGAAACCTCCGAGGATGATCAGAAGCCAAGCAATCTTCGTATTAGTCTTCCAGCTATCGTCCATCCTATCACCCTGAGATTAACCTCACACCGATTATCCCAACGACGATCATCGCTATGAAAACCAGCTTCCTTGCAGTCAATTTCTCTTTGTACAGGACCCTTCCGATGATGACGATACCGGCTGCGCCGACACCTGCCAATATGGAGTACGAGACTCCGGGACCTATATTCTCTGGATTGGACGGTATGGACAGAAGGTACAGACATAGAAGGACCAGAATAATAGCTGCTGCTCCCCAGCCCTTCTTCTTGAAATTCTCGGATTTATCGAGACAGGTGACCCATATCGGCTCTATGATACTGGCCACTATCAGGATGATCCATGCCCAGATTACATCCATTTTATCAGCCTATTATCGAGCGGGGCAATCCCCCTGGAAGATGTTTATTGGGAGGGGTTTCCCCCTCCGTTGGGCCTTAGCCCTAATGAGTTTCAGACTTCTCTGTAGATCTTTCTGGACTTAATCAGTCCGTAGGCACAGAGTCCGAGGATGAAGACGGTCATGACTACCATTCCGCCGACTCCTCCGAAGATACCGGGCTCCAGGTAATCCACGACTGCTTGCCAAACATCATATGTTGCTTCTGCTGCCATATTCACACCTTCTTGACCTTAACGGTCTTCTTGAGATAATCGAGATAGTCCGATCCGTAGCTAGTGAGAGAATATGTGGTGAGGAGCTTTCCCTTATCCAGGATGCCTTCCTCATCAACAATGGCGCCGTCGTCAGAAATCAGACCGTAGGATGCCATCTCGATGCAGTCGAACTTGATCATTCCTCTTCCGTATGCGCTGTCGTATCCCTTGTACTCCTTGGAGAGTGCGAAACAGATCTCATCGGTCCTCTTGGGGCCGTTCTCAAGGAACTCGAGGATACGGAACTTGACTGGGGTATTCTCCATCATTTCAATTACCGTCCCTTATAGATGCCATTTCTTCAGAGTCTTCGGTTGCCAACAGGTATGCTCCGAACAGACAGATGACCAGTCCGAGGATAGTCGAACCGACGATCATGACCATAGTGTCTTCGGTGTATCCGAGACCTGCTTCAGGTCCGAGGAACATAGCCAGGAATATGACTCCGCATGCTGCGTACAGTGATCCGATTGCCTGACCCCTTGCGAGTCCGATCATCGGGAAAGACTTGTACCACGAAACATAACACCATGCGAAGGAGAATCCGATCATCAGGACCATCAGGAAGGTGGTCGGGTCGAACAGCCATCCGATAGAGTCAAAGATCGGGAATCCGCAGATGAGGATAACAATCATCACACAGGTCCAGAACAGGGCCTCGAATATGAATCTCAGGTGGATACCGATATCAGGCTCAGTGAGATCCAATGCCTTTGCGGCGGCGACTCCCTCGAATCCCCATCCGAAGGCTGCCATGAGTCCTCCGATGATTCCGTAGATCTGAACGGTAGGGTCAGCGATGATACTTCCTGCGTAAAGGGTGATACCTCCGACGATCAGGACAATAACTGCGTAGTATGCCCTCTTAGAGACCTTCTGCTTCAGGTAGAGAACGGACATAGCGGTTCCTACAATCGGGTACAGAAGTCCAGCGACAGCTGCAAAACCGGGACTCAGGAACAGAGCTGCGAGGTAGGTACCGGAAACGGCACATGCTCCGCAGATTCCTGCAATGACGTAGTACTTGGTGACTGACTTGAACTGGACGAATGTCCTCACCAATTCCCTGTTCTTTCCAAGTCCTCCGTTCCAGATGAACAGAAGGACTGCACAAGCGACAGCGTTGATGAATGTCAGGAACAGTGCCTGGAAGACGAGTGCGAGATCGTTTGCCGCTCCTGCGTCCAGCATGTTTTGATAAACATCATCAACCAGAGGAGACTTGTAAATTGCGTAACCAGGTACGTACCATACTCCCCAATACAAGGCACAGAGTATTCCCATCAACAGTCCGATCTTCTTCTTCCTGTCGTGGTCCAAGTGCCTTATTTCATTAACATCCATACATTAACCTCCTAATGTAGTGTGTGGGGTGCCGAAGCACCCCTTGGTAATTGGTTTTTTAATTCACTTCTCGAAAGCGGCGGCGAACTTCGCAGCTGCATCAGAGGCGTTCTCTGTGTACAGGTCTGCTCCGATCTCGTCGGCCCACTGCTGGGTGACGGGTGCTCCACCGACGTTGGTGAGGCACTTGCCCTTCAGTCCGGCCTTTGCCATCTTCTCCTCGAAAGTCTTCTGTCCGACCATGGTCGATGTCATCAGTGCGGATGTTCCGACTGCGACAGCGTTGTTGTCGATACATGCCTGGACGATCGTGTCAAGAGGTACATCCCTTCCGATGTTCTTGACGTTGAATCCAGCGACCTTGAGCATAATTGCGACGATGTCCTTTCCAATGGAGTGGATGTCTCCCTCGATGGAACAGATGACGACTGTTCCAAGTCCGGTTCCGGTTGATCCTCCGAGCTTTGCGATCTCGGGCTCGAGAATCTCCATTGCTGCGTTCATTGTCGCGGCTGCTGCCATGACGTGGGGCAGGTACAGCTTCTTTGCCTCGAAGAGTGCACCGACCTCTGTCATTCCGGCAGAGTATCCGTTCTCGATCAGGTCAACAAGGTCTGCTCCCTCTGCGACTGCCTTCTTGGCGATCTCGGCGGCGCCCTTGTTGTCGTATTTCATAATTGCATTCTTTGCGTCTTCTGCAAGTGTCATTTTTACTATTCCTCCTTCAAATCAAATATGTTTCAATTCACTCTTTTCCCTTAAGGAAGTCATCGTCGGCCTGCTTGACGATTGCTTCCATCTTCTTTGCGATCTCAGGGTCAATGGGTGCAACGACGTGGTTCTTGAGTACATCAACAACGATCTCGTGGGCGACGTCTACACATGCCTTGGATCCCTGTGCTCTCCAGTCTCCGATCATGTCCCTGTTGAACACAGTGGGGTCTGATGCGAGGTCGATGTTTGCCATGGTGGTGGGGTGTCCGATGAAGTCCTTTCCGACTCCGAGCTCCTTGATGACGGGGACTGCCAGGGTCTCGTCGTTGACGACGATTCCCTCGAGTGCCTTCCTCTCCATTGCGATGATGTCGTTGTCGATAACGAGCTGCTCGAGTGAGAAGGTCTGTCCGAGCTCAAGCATTCCGGATCCGTAGATCATGTTGACTCCGGCCATTGCGGGGAGAAGAGAAGTGATGGTCTTCTCGTGGGCTGCCTGGGAGTCAGGGACTTTGGCGTCGGTCTACATACCGGCCGTGAAGACGGGAAGTCCGTAGTACCTACCGAGCTCTCCTACAGCTGCGGAGATGAGAGCGAGCTCGGGTGCTCCGACGGGTGCGGTTCCGTGCTTGAGGTCGAAGATCGTAGTGGAGGATCCGTAGTAGACGGGTGCTCCGGGCTTGACGATCTGAGCGAGGATGATTCCAGAGAGAATCTCTGCATTGTGGGTGACGAGTGTTCCTGCGAGGTGAACGGACGAGGATCCTCCAGCCATTGCCATGGACAGGACGTTGACGGGGATTCCGAACTCTGCTCCCTGCTTGATAACCTGTGCTGCGTTGTGTGACAGCTCGAGAGGTGATGTGGGGCAAACGAGCATGGACATCAGGGGCCTGTCGCGGGCCTTCTCTGCGTCTCCTCCGTAGTATGCCTTGAGCATCTCCCAGTAGTACTTCACATGCTCAGCGACGGGGTCGATGTGGTGGAAGTGCTTGACGGTGTTGGCGATGGAGATGTACATCTCGTGGACATCCTCTGCTCCCTTTCCTGCCCAGTCTCTTGCGGAAACGGGAAGGGAGAAGTAGCTGATTCCATCTGCCCAGTCACAGAGCCTTGCAATCTGAGCAAGGTCCTCGCTGTTGGAGTCACGGGTCTCGTACTTTCCGTCGCCGAGGTAGTTACAAACCTGGATTCCGGTTCCGAAACAGGTGTAGTGGACACGTCCGTTCCATGCCTGCTCGACTGTGTGGTCGTCATCCCTTCCGTAGAGGTAGAATGTCTTGGGGGCGGATGCGAGTGCCTTGTTCAGAAGGAAGTCGGGGATCCTGACCATCTTTGTCTCGTAGTTGACGATACAGCCGGCGTCCTCGAAGATCTTGATACACTCGTCGTCAGAAACCTGCACTCCGTAGTTCCAGAGAACATCCCTTGTTGCAAGGTCGATTGACACGCAGTCATCATGGGTGAACAGGTTCATCTTGATACCGTTCATTCCGATTTTTCCAGGGTACTGGATTTGTTTCATTTGTTTTCCTCCTTTTGGATTAAAGACGTTTCGAAGTCGTTTTTCATCTAGATGAGGACTTGTAAGGGGAATCGCCTTCCGCGACTCCCCTTTTTAGTCGATATCAGCGTTTCTGTGTCTTCTCGCGGAACTTCTCACAGCTGTTGATCTTGATGTCGAGAAGGTTCTCGATGTTCATCTTGGCTGCGATTCCGCGGGGTGCTCCGGGCACTCCGGTGACGATTCCGATTCCGAGCTCCTCACGGAGGTCCCTCATCACGAACTCGTCTGCAAGTTCTACAGCGGTGACACCGAGCTTCTTCGCGACGTACTCTTTAGCATCCTTGATTCTCATGTTCTTTCCGAACTGCATCCTGGCGATGAGATCTCCGGTGGTCCTGATTCCTCCCATTCCCGATGTCAGGAAGTGAGGCAGGTCCATTCCGGCGGGGTCTCCTACTCCGCACTAGATACCGTCGACTCCGGCGATCTCGACCATTGCCTTGCTGGCCCTGGAGACGGCGTCGATCGGGGGTGTCTCGCACATCGGGATTCCTCCGACTCCCATTCCCATGTCCGCGTGGATCGGGATGTTGGATGTCTTGACGGCCTCCTTGATGAATGTGACCGCCCTTGCGATGTTGAATGCGAGTGACTTGCTGGTGTTGGAGTTACAGACTGTTCCGCAGACGTTTGCTCCTGCCTTCTCTGCAAGGTGGACGTACTGGTGGGGGTACATTCCCGCGACGACCTGTCCCTCGAACTCGATCATTCCGTGGATTCCCATGATGGACTCTCCAGCGAAACCGACCTGGATGTATGCCTCGGGGCACTGCTCCCTCAGGATCTTGACTCCGTTGAGTGTTCCGACGCAGTCCGCATCTCCTGCGGAACCGGTTGTGTCGAAGTTGAATCCATCGGATCCGGCTGCCTGGAGCCTTGTTGCAACGTACTCGATATCCCTTGTAACGTGCTGGGATGCGAGCTCGGACTGCTGCATGGACTCCTCGATCTTGAACTCCCTCATGAGGTCTGCGGGGTTTCCGTAGGGTCCGTCAGGGGCATAGTAGAGTCCCTGGTTGGGCATAGCTCCGTAGAAGAACGGTGCGATGATCTCGGCCTGGATCTCCTCCATGGTCTGCATCTCCATGGAGATGACAGGCTTTACAGGCTTGATGGAGTAATCGGAGTGTGCGAGCTCGAATGTGTCGGCTCCAAGGGCCCTCTCGTGCAGCAGTGCTGCCTCGAGCCTTCCCATGTCGACTCCGTTTCCGGAGTTTCCGTTGTCTCCTGTGAAGTCCAGCTGTCCGATATCGTACGAAAGGACGACCTCCTGGCCGGGCTCTACTCCGACGACCCTGTCCTGACACATGATGATCTCGGCGATGTGCTCGATAGCGTTCGCGTCCAACTGGGGGATGGAAGCCATGTCTGCTGCATCGGCGGTACCCTCATGGATATCGTCGAGGATCTTCTCCTTGGTCATGGTGACTCTCTTTCCGTCACCCATTCTTGTGTAATACTCGCTCATTTACTCACCTATTTCAGTCTGAAGCTAATGCTGAGGCTTTCTTGGTCGTCTCGGATGCGGACTCTCCGTAGAGGTCTGCTCCGATCTTATCGGCGTATCCCTGCGTGACAGGTGCACCTCCGACCATGACGGTAACGTTATCACGGATACCGTCGGCTTTGAGGTTATCAATGACTGTCTTCATTCCAGTCATGGTTGTCGTCATGAGTGCGGACATTCCGCAGAAGTTGCAGCCGCCCTTGACCTCCTCGATGAAGTTCTTGAGGGGCACATCCCTTCCGAGATCGTGTACCTCGAATCCTGCACACTGGAGCATCGTAGAGCAGATTGACTTTCCGATGTCGTGAACGTCTCCCTCGACTGTACCCATAACTACAGTTCCCTTGCTCTGTCCGGCGCCTGCACCGGCCTTGAGCTCAGCATCGAGAACATTCATGGCGTTCTTCATTCCTGCTGCCGCACTGAGTACGTGGGGCAGGAACAGCTTTCCCCTCTCGAACAGAACTCCGACGTCGGACATTGCTGCTCCGAGGGCATTGATGATATCCTCAGCAGGCATGCCGGCATCGTGTGCCGCCTGCACCGCTGTAGCGATATCAGGAACCTTACAGGATATCAGAGCATCCTGAAGTTTCTTTGTTTCCTCCTCATAAGCCATTTGTTTTCCTCCTTTTTTAGCAATAGGTTTGCTTGAGTATGAGCAATACTCGTTAATTAATAAGGATATGTAATTAGGTCTATATAGAAGAATTAATCAACCCAATGATATACCATTTCTAACCTGTTTCAAATATTTAAAGTTTATTGGATTTTTAACATATGTTTAAATAGGTTTATTGATAAAAAATCACAAATTATCACTTTTTTCATATGTTATATTTAATACAATACTATGGATGTATGTAATATCCATATATATCTGCTTTTATGACCGATGGAGAGAGAAAATTTTACCGATTTTTCTATCCCTGAAAATCGGTCGGTCAAAGATGATTGGATTGTAATTACCGCCAACGAAATCAAGTTTATCCAATTTATATTATTGGAATAATAAAGATGGTGCTGAAGACCGGATTCGAACCGGCGAACTCCTACGAGAAGGGATCTTGAGTCCCTCGCCTTTGACCAGGCTTGGCAACTTCAGCTTAATGCGGGAGAAGGGGAGTTTGGTTAAAACGTTTATGGAAGTGTAGTGACCTCGCCACGCTTTCCATCGATGTAGAATGTATACTCGTGCTGGGAGACCAAACCTCCCGAGACCTCCACCAATTCTGCATAGCAGGACAGCACACCGTGGCGCATGAGGCTCTTCACACGCTTCTCAGCATCAGGGAACTCGCAGCTCCTGGCGCAGAATGGCTGCTGGAAGAATTCCTCCTTGATGTATTCGTAGAACTCCTGGTCCTTGGGATCGGCGAGCGGCCTCTCCCTTATGATACGGACGATGTTGCCGGGCTTCCCGTTCTTGATCTGTCCCTTACCATTGGTGGCGAAAGGTTCGATGGCCACGGTCATGCCGGCCTCGATCTTGGTCTCGTCACCGTTGTCGTAGTTGGGCACGGAGAATCCAGCATGAAGCTGATGCCTTGAGATCTGATGACCGCAGAGGTTCACGATGGGTGCGTAGCCTGCTCCCCTGATGGTCCTCTCAACGGCGCTGCCGATGTCCTTCAGAGGGACGCCTTCGCCTATGAACTCTGCGACCGTGTTCCTGGCGGTCTTGCTGATCTCCACGAGATCGGGATAGCTGCGGGAGCCTACCTCGACGGTTCCTGCGGTATCTCCGATGAAACCATCCAATATCCCTCCGCAATCGATCTTGACGATATCCCCTACCTCGAATACTGTGTTGTCGTTGCAGCTGGGCGTTGCATGTGCAGCGATCTCGTTCCTGCTTATGTTGCAGGGGAAGGCGAGCTTGCATCCGTGACTGCGGATATACCCCTCCACTTCCTGAGCGACATCGTACAGCTTGGCCCCAGGCTTGCACATGGACATCCCGAGCTCTCTGGCCTCTGCGGAGACCCTTCCTGCCTTGCGCAGCTTCTCTAACTCTTCGCTCGTCAACATTCTAAGACTTCCATGATCTGTTTCTCGGATATGGCGCCCTGACGTATGATCTCAACCTGGTCATCCATCAACCAAACGATGGTCGACGGCTTCCCAAGATTGCAGGCACCTGCGTCGATGTATGTGTCTACAGCATCCCCGAAATCCTCTATTGCGGCGTTGACGCTGATCGCATCAGGGTGGGAGTGCAGGTTGGCCGATGTGGTGATGATGGGGCCGGTGCGCTTGATGAGCTCCAGTGCGAACCTGTTGTCGGGTATGCGGATCCCGACCTTCTGTGATGAAGAGGTCACTATGTCGGGTACGCTGGGCTGTTTCTTGACTATGAGTGTGAGAGGTCCCGGGAGGAATGCCTTGATGAGCTTCTCTGCGTTCTCGTTAAGAACGGCGACCTTTTCGATCATGGCCTTGTCGGATACCGCGACGGAGAGGGGCATGTCGAAGGGCCTCTTCTTCGCGAGATAGAGGTTCTTCACAGCGGCCTCGTTGTAGATGTCTGCGCCGATACCATACACGGTCTCTGTGGGGTAGACGACGAGCTTTCCTGCCATGATGTCTTCGGCAGCCGCCTTTACCGCTTCTTCGCATTGAACACCGAAACCGCTAGAATAGTCGCACTTGATTATCTTCACTCAATCACCTACTATTTCCATTCCTCTCATTATGGCGGCATGACCATCAGTAGCCGTGCTGCCATGTCCGGGATACAATCCCTTGATTGGCATGTCTATCAAGTATTTTATAGAATTTCTCAGGAGTTTGATCGACCCGCCGTTGAAATCCGTGCGGCCGACCCCGTCCTCGAAGACAGTGTCGCCTGAGAATAGCGAGGATGAGATCTCATCATAGAAACAAATCCCTCCCCGAGTATGGCCTGGGGTATCGATGACACGTAGCCTGTGGTCTCCTAGATCGATGATGTCTCCATCAAATAGATCCTCGACAGGATACGGCGGGATATTGAGCCCGAAATCGTTTGCTAGGGTGTATAGGGAATCCCCCTCCCTTACAGCAGGAGCATCCTTGGCTCCCGCATATGTCTTGCATCCAAAAGCGTTCATGATCGCAGGGGCACCGCCGATATGGTCGAAATGACAATGGGTAAGAAGTATCATATCTATAGTGCCAGCATCACCAATTATCAGCTTGATCGCATTGATGATATAGCTGGTGGTGAGACCGGTACCGGTATCGATTATGGCGTTACGATCGCCGGTAAGAAGGTAGATATTGGAGTCCGCACCCATGTACGGACCTATCTTATGGATCATCGAGACCACTAACGGTAGAACCCTATAAAACAATAGAGATGAAGAAAAGGTAAAGGATTTCCTGAGGATGAGAATTAATTCATACGAAACCTGTTTAACTGCTAGATCACACTCCAGCGACGTCAAAATAACTTTAGTAAGCCAGGACTGAATATCTCGGCGAACCTCGATACTTACATCCGGCTTCTATCAAACTCATCATTTATGAGCGTTATATGGGTACCTCTTTTTTAAGGCGGCTTCGAGCTTAGATGCTTTCAGCTCTTATCCGCTGCGGCGTGGCTACTCAGCATGCCTTGTCAGACAACTGATAAACTAGAGGCCACGAACCCCTGTTCCTCTCGTACTAAAGGGTCCTTCTCATCAGGTACCAACACCTCCATCAAAAAGCAACAAAACTGTCTCGCGACGTTTTAAACCCAGCTCACGATCCCTTTTAATGGGCGAACAACCCCACCCTTGGCAGCTGCTGCACCACCAGGATAGGGAGAGCCGACAGCGAAGTAGCAAGCCACGAGGTCGATATGAACTCTTGCTCGTGACAACTCAATTATCCCCAGGGTAATTTTTCTGATATCAATCACCCCCATTCAGGAGGTTGATTGGTTCGTTAAGCCATAGTTTCCTATCTCCGAACCCTATTGTCTGGTTCCGAGTCAAGCTAGCTTTTACCTTTACATTCTTCGGTAGATTTCTGACCTACCTGAGCTAACCTTTGGGCGCCCTTGTTATCTTTTTGAGGGCGTGGCGCCCCACCCGAACTGCCTGCCTATAGCTGTTCCTCCGGAGAGGTGAGTCGTAAGAAATGATAAGGGCGGTGTTTCATCGGTGACTCGGAGAGATGCTAGCGCACCTTCCTGGGTAACGTCTCCCGCCTACCCTACACATACCATTTCCTACAACAACAACAGGTTGCAGTGAAACTCCATGGGGTCTTCGCTTTCAGATGGAGGGGTCTGGATTGTGCACCAGACTGATTGTTTTCACTAGCGTCATGGCGGGGACAGTAGAACACTCGTTGAGCCTTCATGCAAGTCGCCAATTAAGCGACAAGGTATTACGCTACCTTAAGAGGGTCATAGTTACCCCCGCCGTTTATCGGTCCTTCGATCCGTTGAAACAGATTTTCAGATGCCGACACTGGGCAGGCTTCGGCCTCTATACACATCCTTTCGAACTAGCAGAGACCTATGTTTTTATTAAACAGTCGGTGTTCTCTTGTCACTGCGACCAGTACCTCACAGTACTGGCACCCCTTCTCCCGAAGTTACAGGGCTAATTTGCCGAGTTCCCTCGCCACGATTATGCTAACACGCCTTAGGCTACTCACCTAGGGACACCTGTGTCGGTTCTTGGTACGAACAATAAGATTGTAACTACATTGCTTTCACGGGGACCGGGGATTATCATAAGCGAGCTTACGCTCGCCCCATCGTACATTCTCCAACTTCTCACCATTACGGTTCTTCATCAGATTCGGTACTTAGACAGGCTGACGGGCCTGCAACAACTACCCTGATCCAACAACGTAGGCAAAGATCTTACTGGTTCAGGAATATTAACCTGATTCCCATTCGATAACTTCGATTAAGAGTTACCTTAGGATCGACTAACCCTTGGCTGACGAACATTGCCAAGGAACCCTTGCCCCTGCGGCGACACGGATTCTCACCGTGCTTTGCTGCTACTCACTCCAGGATCCTCGTTGGTACACGGTCCACAGGAGATCACTCCCCTGCTTCTACCCATGCACCACGCCCCGTTACCAAATAACATTTCTGTCTTCTACAGTATCGGTAATCGGTTTAGCCCCGTCCATTTTCTGGGCCCACGATCTAGACCGGTGAGCTGTTACGCTATCTTTGAAGGATGGCTGCTTCTAAGCCCACCTCCCGGTTGTTTTAGACCGCCGACGCCATTTCGTATTACACTTGACCGATATTTAGGGACCTTAACTGTAGTCTGGGTTGTTTCCCTTATGGCCACCAAGCTTACCCCGGATGGCCTCACACCCGACGTCTACGGTGAACGCAAGTTCGGAGTTTGACAAGATGCCGAGGAATTTCTTCCCCTAAGCACCCAATCGGTGCTCTACCTCACGTTCTGCCTCGATCGAGGTCTAGCTGCGACTAGTTTCACGGGGAACCAGCTATTTCCGGCCTAGATTGGCCTTTCACCCCTATACCCAAGTCATCCAAACGATTTGCACATCAGAACTGGTTCGCTCCTCCACCCCCCCTTCGAGGGGCTTCAAGCTGCTCAGGCATAGATCGACCGGCTTCGGGTATCCGCACCATTGACTCCTCGCGAGCACACGATGTCCCTCGTAAAAAACTGCGGACAATCGGTTTCCCTTCGGCTCCCTAATTGAATAGTTAACCTCGCCAATGACCAGAACTCCCTGGATCGTTTTTCGAAACGAACAATATAACACTGGTCCACCAAATTGGTTTCTTCCCTTTGATGCCATATAAATCTTTGACCGTATGGTTTCAGGTCTTTTGACCTCCCGTTAAGGGTACTTTTCAGTCTTCGCTCACGCTACTACTGCACTATCGGACTAGAGACGTATTTAGGGTTGGAAGTGAATGCCTCCCAAATTCATCCGTGATATCCAACACAGACTACTCAAGGACATCAAAAATCTCCATACAAGTTTTCCTCTAAGGGGCTATCACCCTCTACGGCCTGTCTTTCCAGACAAGTTCGAGTATACGAGCTAAGGAGTAAATGAGCCTGCAACACCACATCTCCCTTACCTTTCGATAAGGGATTCAGTTTGCCCTATACCGCGTTCGATCGCCTTTAATAACGGTATCTCTGTTGATTTCTTTTCCTGCGGGTACTAAGATGCTTCAATCCCCCGCGTTCCCGATCATTACTGATCATTCCGAAGAATAGGAAGTCCCATTAGGTAATCGTCGGATCATAGGCTTCTTGCACCTACCCGACGCATATCGCTGCTTGACACGACCCTCTTCAGCGCTCTAGCCGAACCATCCCCCATACGGCGTAGCATCGCCGCTGGCGTATGATCTAGCACACGTCCAGGTTTCGTATGATCGGTGATCACTGGGCTGATCCGCTCTCATCCTCCGTTTACGGGGCCCTACACCACTTCCCCGAGACAGGACCTCTGTTCGGGTGCATGTTACATTCGATTTGAATCGCTGCCATTACTGACATGCGCGAAATGCCCGTACAAGCAGGAAGTATTTAACTCTTGCTTGGCCGGTCTTTCTCTCAAATGATTCGATCTTGACCAACGTGCTATGCACTGGCCACACGACTGGTTGAGTCGCGCAACCCCCTGTAATCGAACCAAGTACTTAAAGCTTAGCAGGACCACGTTTTGGGGTAGCTCGAACCTTCGAACTTATCTCAATCGACAGACACACTGGCTGTCAACTACACGATGGGTCTCATCGCGCAAAGTCGTGTATTCTGGAGTCATATAAAACCCTTGTGTTCAGGGTGTGAAGACCATCATGATGGCATCAGGGATCTTAGCCCTTAAGTCCTTCAAATCAGGATGATACAGACGAACTAGACCCTCTTTGAACATCTTCTTGCCCAGGATCCTAGCTACAACATCTGCATCCGGACTTCCCTCGACCTTCCATGCCCCCGAATCTGAGGATATATCCGTGGAGACGTAGATCGGAAGCCTCAGCCTGATCTTCTCCGACTCATCGCAGATGCTCCAAATGAAATCTATCTGCTCCTTCGGGATATCGATGACGGAACCGCTCTTCGTACGGTAGGTGTAATCACTAGAGTCTATCATCTGCTCTATCGTCCTCTTGCCGACGGCGAGATTGGAATTGAGCTCCGACATGACCGATGCTAGGAAATCCACCATGTGTCTCCCAATGTTCATATTATATTTATTATAATAATAAGAGAAGAATCGGATCGTCATTCGTTAGAGCGGATGATACGCCTCAATTTCTTGAACTGCCATACCGCTAGTGCGTTGATTATCACTCCGCTCAGGGAGTACACGATAACCATGATGTAGATGATCCCATCGAAGGGATCCACTCCAAGCAGCCCATAGGCGCTCAGCGCATACAGCACCATGCGCACGGAACCCCAGAACAGGTCGAAGTACATCGGTATCTTCGCTTTCTTCATTGATTGGAGCAGTGCGGCACCGACTCCTCTCAGCGCCATGAATGGCAGTATTATGCAGGACAGCTCCAGGCACCAGACCAGCTTGTCCAGCAGGGAATGCATGGATTCCTCATAGGTCATGATGGACATCAGCGGTTCAGCGAACACGAATATCAGAACGGTGGCCACAATGGATATCGCAGCAGTCAGCTTGAAGCTGTACACGTATGCCGCCCACATCTTGTCGGTATCGCCTTGGCCATGTGCTGCGGAGCTCACCGGGATCAGACTGCTCTCGAAGGCCTTGCCCGGAAGCATGAACAGCGAGATGAACCTCCACGGATAGTTGTACATCGTCACTGCCGCCGTACCTCCGGCTATCACGAAGAAGATCCTCTGGATGAAGGTCATGGCGCTGCCGATGAGCTCATTGACAGTCCTTGGTCCGCCCACGGTCAGGACCTCCCTCATCATGCCCTTATCCGCCTTGAGGGTGGAACGGTCCATCCTGATGAGGGTCTTGCCCCTCACGTACCATGACAGCCCGATCATCAAAGATATCGTGGCTGACAGACCGGTTGCCAGACCGGCACCGGATATGCCCATCCCCAACACGTATATGAGTATCGGATCCAAGACCATGTTCAGAAGGGCTGCGGTTATCTGTATGATCGTGGATCTCCTGGCCGCACCCTCGCCCCTGAGATTGCCTCCCATGACCGTGAGCAGGGTCATCGGTGCGTTCAGCAATATCATCGGTAGAAGGTAATCCCAGCAATTCTGTCTGATGCTGTCTACACCGAGCACGTCTATGGCCGTGTCCAATATCAGCAACAGGGCCAGAGATGCTACCATGGACATCCCGATCCCCAGCAACAGCGCATTGGATGCGAGCTTTGATGCGTCCTCGATCTCCCCGCGGCCGACACGGAACGCGACAGAGGTCGTTGAACCTACGGATATCCCTATGCCTGTGCACATCAGAAGAATGTAGAACGGGATGATCGTGGAGATGGCTGCTGCAGACTGGGTTCCCAATCCTGATATCCAGAACGTGTCCACGAACTGGTTGATCTCGATGATCGCGAATGCTATCAGGAACGGAGTGAACATGCTGCGGATGGCCTTCTTAGGTTCCCCCAACAGTGTGTCCAAATCATTACTGTCCGACCTGAGCAGCTGCACCATTTGCCTCCCTCCCCCTTCGATTGACTAGTACGATAATAATCTACTGGAAGACAGTATCTTTTTTAAGAGAGTCCGCGATGTGAAACGAGCCATGGATATTCCCGAGAACATCAAGAAAGCATTATCGGAGCATCCCTGCTTCTGCGAGGATGCCCATCATACGTTCGCGAGGATGCACCTGCCGGTGGCACCTAGGTGCAACATCCAATGCAACTACTGCAACAGGAAGTTCGACTGCTGCAACGAGTCCAGGCCCGGTGTGACCAGCGAGGTATTGTCACCGGAGCAGGCACTGGCCAAGGTGAAGGCGGTGAAGGAACAGATCCCCCAGCTGTCGGTCATCGGAATTGCTGGTCCTGGAGACCCGCTTGCCAACGAGAACACATTCCAAGCTCTGGAGCTTATAGGAAAAGAGATGCCGGAGCTGACGCTCTGCGTATCCACCAACGGATTGGCGCTCCCGGACTGCGCCCAGAGATTATACGACCTGAACGTAAGGTTCGTGACCGTCACCATGAACTGCACCGATCCGGAGATCGGGGCCAAGATCTACGATGCCGTGATCTTCGAAGGCAAGAAGCACTCCGGTGTCGAAGGTGCGACCATCCTCAGGGACAGACAGCTCGAAGGCATCAGAAAATGCGTGGACCTGGGGATGCTGGTCAAGATCAACATCGTCATGGTTCCCGGGATCAACGATGACCACATCCCCGACCTGGTGAAGCAGGTCAAGGAGATGGGAGTGTACATCGTGAACATCCTTCCGCTCATCCCTGTTGAAGGGACCAAGTTCTCAGACCTCAAGGCACCTACTCCCTTGGAGAGAAGGGACATGATGGACCGCTGCGGTCTGGACATGAGGATGATGCGTCACTGCAGGCAATGCCGTGCGGATGCCATCGGACTTCTGGGCGAGGACCGTTCCCAGGAATTCACGCACATAGAAGGATGCGGGCTGAAGGATAATCCGATCAATGTCTCCATCGAAGTCGAGAAAGACGAGTCCAAGGTAGCTGTGGCAACCAGCGACGGAAAGACGGTCAATTCCGGATTCGGCAACGCATCGGAGTTCAGGATATACGCTACCGATGGGAACACGGTCAGGTTCCTAAGGACCGTGCCTATCGATAGGTCCGAGACCGTTGCGGGACAGGATCACAGGCATCATATCGAATCCATCGTGAAACAGATCGGGGAGTGCGGAACGGTCATTGTCGAGGAGATCGGCCCCATGCCGTCGAAGATCCTTGCCAGCCTTGGGATCAAGGTCGTGATCTCTGGCGGCGATGTCAACGAAGCTGTCAGACAAACATTCTCCCAGTGACTGGTATATATTTGCGACCCGGTTCATTCAATATGAATTCCAAGATTGCGATAGTCGTCATAGCGGCGATCGTGGTGATAGCATGCTTAGCTACATACATGCTGTACAACCCCGGTGACCAGGGCGACAGACTAAAGGAGGAAATCAAAGTGGGCGACTACTACGAGATGTCTTACACCCTCGACGAGAATCTCGAAGGGTACATGTCCGTCTCCCACTTTATCGAGGAGTACTTCGTCGATCTGGATGATATAGTCGGCGGCGTTGAGGACAGGGTCGAGTTCAAAGGAGAGGAGATCGACTGCATCAGATTCACCAACCTATCGGACGAGATCTGTTATGTGAACGCAGATTCCGGATTCATCTACAAGACTGTCAAAGGCACCGGTGACGACCGGATCGTCAAGCAGGTCACGGACACGAACCTGGACATCGACTCGGTCCCCGGGGATGATCCGCCTCAGGTAGGGACCTTTGTGATCGTAAAGCACAACGAACCACCCTATGGATTCACAACCCATTACGAGGTCGAATCCATCGACGGAAGGACAATCTACGGAAAGACCACCGTCAGCAGTCTGACCGACTCTGTACGCTACCAGGTCACATCCGTCGATGACGGTAACATCGACTTCAAAGTGAACTCCGTGGAATTAAGTGGCGACAGGAGCTATTTCCTCCAGGGCATATCCCTCGAATCATTCCTCGAATACGTCAGCAAAGACGCTGTCAAGACCGATGAGAAGGAAGAGAGGATAGAGACTGCCTTCGGCATAAGGGACACCACCGTGTACACCTACAAGATCGATCTTGTAGACGACGGCCTCGAGGGAAGCTCCGCCTATAAGCTGTGGGTGGGAAAGAACGATGTAATCTATTGTGTCGAGTACAGCTACACAGTCGATTATTACGATGATGAAGAGGATTATCTCGAAACTGATGTGGGTATTGAGATCTACAAACTTATCGGAACGAACCTGTTCGTCTGAAACCTTAATTACAGGGGGCGCCTGCCCCTGAATTCCTCTCCACTAGCGTAACATTATTAATATGCGCGCGATAGCCACCCTCATTAGATAGGAGTGTACATCATGGACGCTCAAGAGATGAGAGAGACTTTCGTCAACTTCTTCAAGGAGAGGGGGCACGCTTACATCAGCTCTGCCTCGCTCATACCTGAGAACGACCCTACCGTTCTGTTCACGACCGCGGGAATGCATCCGCTCGTTCCCTACCTGCTCGGAGAGAAGCACCCTGCAGGCAAGAGACTGGTGGACTTCCAGAAATGCGTTAGGACCGGGGACATAGATGAGGTAGGGGACGCCAGCCACCTCACCTTCTTCGAGATGCTCGGCAACTGGTCGCTTGGAGACTACTTCAAGAAGGAGTCCATCGAGTTCAGCTACGACCTTCTGACCAAGGTCCTCGGCATCAAACCGGAACAGCTGTCCGTCACCGCATTCGCCGGAGACGCTGACGCGCCCAGGGACACTGAGACGGCTGAACTGTGGAAATCCCACGGACTCACCGACGAGCAGATCTACTTCTATCCCAAGTCGGACAACTGGTGGGGACCTGCGGGACAGACAGGACCCTGCGGACCCGACACCGAGATATTCTACGACGACGGAAGGCCCAAATGCGGACCGAACTGCGGACCCTCATGCCACTGCGGTAAATTCACCGAGATTTGGAACAACGTCTTCATGCAGTACAACAAGAACGCTGACGGAACCTTCTCTCCTCTGGCGCAGAAGAACGTCGACACCGGAATGGGTCTGGAGAGGATCCTCCGTATCCTCAACGGCAACGAGACCGTGTACGACACTCCCCTGTTCACCCCCATCATCGACAAGATCGCGGAGATCACCGGAAAGAAGTACGGAGAGAACGACGATGACACCAGGGCATTCAGGATCATAGCGGACCACATGAGGGCCGCCACATTCATCCTGGGCGACGGGGTTGTTCCGGCGAAGATCGGACAGGGATACATCCTCAGGAGGCTCATCAGGAGATCCTCCAGGTATATGTCCAAACTCGGCTACGAGGAACCCTTCATGCAGAAGATCGCAGAGGTCATCGTCAGCAACTACAGCATGGCATACCCCGAGCTGGAGAAGAACAAGGACTTCATATTCACAAACATCAACAACGAGGAGCTCAAGTTCCACAAGGCTGTGATGAAAGGACTCAGGAGATTCGACCAGATGGTCGCAGAGAACGGTGACAGCCCAGTACTGAACGGAGAGACAGTCTTCAGGCTTTACGACACCTACGGATTCCCCATCGAAATGACTGTGGAGCTGGCGGCTGAGAAGGGCCTGAAGGTCGACATGGACGACTTCAACGGCAGGTTCAAGAAGCACCAGGACGTCTCAAAGGGAGACGGCGGAACATTCAAGGGAGGTCTCGCCGATCACAGCGAGGAGACCACCAAGCTGCACACCGCCACACATCTTCTCAACGCGGCTCTGAGGAAGTTCGTATCGCCGGACATCCACCAGAAGGGATCCAACATCACAGCTGAGAGGCTCAGATTCGACTTCAACCTTGACAGGAAGGTCACGCCCGAGGAGCTCAAGCAGATCGAGGACTGGGTGAACGAATGCATCAAGGCCGAGATCCCTGTGGAGTGCATCGAGATGCCCTACGAGCAGGCCAAGGACGAGGGAGTCGAGGGAGTTTTCACCACAAAATACGGCGAGATCGTCAAGGTCTACAGGATCGGCGACGTTTCCGCAGAGATGTGCGGAGGACCTCACGTCAAGAACACAAAGGAGCTTCAGGGATTCAAGATCAAGAAGGAAGAGAGCTCCGCAGCCGGCGTCAGGCGTATCAAGGCAGTCGTCGGCAAGTTCGACTGAAAACATCATGTGGCCTTATGGCCACATCCTTTTTCTAAAACATATTATACTATAGAACGAAAGTTCCTTTAGCGGAAGGGAAGATTCACCGGATGTTTGATGATGTTCCTCTGTTCGGAGGCAACTCATGAAGGAGGACGGATCATTCGTCCTCATCATCGGAAGGATATTCTTCAAGCTCCTCCGGATCCTTGAGTCTGGATCCGTACTCGCTGATGTCCTTCACATACTCTATGAAGCGCTTCCTCTCCGGAGTGGCGATCATATTCTTCCTTGTGGTGAAGAGGACCTCGGATATCCGGAAAGTGCTGAAGTAATCATTCGAGACATGCCTGAGGAGATCAAGGTACTTGTTGGCATCCGTAGCGTTGTTGGCCAGGAATATGGTGACCATATCGAAAGCCCCGGTACATGTGTAATCGTCCTCCGGTATGATGTCCAGATTCTTCTCTCTCATCTCTTCCAGGAAGACCTTGGAATACAGCGATCCGTTGAGTGTGCTCTGGTCCGAGGGGCGGCCACTCCTGGTAGCGAAAATTATGAATCTCTTCTTACCGACCTTCGAGAGGTCGATCATCATAGGGTTGCCGTATACGATTCCTTCCTCCTCCAGGTGGCGCAGGATCCTGTATACCTGCTGAGTGGAGAGATTGCAGTCATCCGCTAGGGTCTGCACAGTGCATCCAGGGTCCCTCAGGAGACGGTCCATGACACGATTCCTGTCTATCGCGTTCTGACTCTTAGAATTCTTAGGCATCGTCCCTCCGGATGTTGATGAAGGTGTTTAAATGGTTTGCCGGAAGAAGGAAGAACCGGCAAACCATTGATGTTCAGCATCCTCCGGCTCCGCTGACCCCGAAGATCGTTCAATGCCGATCTCCGGGGCGGACATGGAGCTCAGTACACGCTGGTGCTGTTCCTGGCGGCTTCATCGGCTTTGTCAACGACCTTCTTGAGCTCATCAAGCAGGTCCCTGTCGATCGGCTCCGGAGTGTAGTTGTCGATGAGATCCTGGACCTTGTCATGGGCTATCCTGAGGCTGTCCTTGCCTCCGAAGGACTCCATCCAGGTTCCCTCGTCCTGCCTGTTGAATATGGCAGGATTCGATTGGGTGTCCATCCTGGCCAGGGTCATGGGGAGCGACAGGAAGTCCCCTCCAGGTCCGACATTATAGATATCCTCCAGCGCCAGTTCCTCATCGTTGACGAGGATACCGTTGTCGGCATACTTCATCATCTCGATGTTGTCGCTGTCCAGCATCAGCATCTCAGGGGATGTGGAAAGGCCTCCTTCGAGCATACCGGGCCCGAAGTGCATCGATGCCTTGGCAAGGGTGGCAGTGTATCCTGTGATGGTCTTCTCGTGTCCGGCCTGATAGTCAATCCTCTTCGAGTCCGTCTCCGGACCGGCGATGAATGAGGGCATGTTGTAGTATGCCGCCATGTTGGCATATGCGGCGCTGATCAGCGCACGCTCAGGTGCACCGCAGGAAGGGCCTCCGTTCTTGAGGTCCATCATCGTTCCGGAGCTTCCGAACCAGACGGCATTGCCCGGGTTGAGCATCTGACTTATCGCAACCGTCGCCAAAGATTCCGCGATAGGGACCACCAGTCCGCCTCCTAGGGAGATAGGGCAGGTAGCTCCGTTCAGGGCCATTCCCATGGCCATGGTCGGCATGTTGTACTTCGTGGATTCGATGATGTTCCCCGAGAACCTGTCATCGAAGGTGAGGGGCGATGCCGAAGGGCAACCGATCGTGTACAATGGTTTCTTGTACGCCTCCTCCTCGCTTCCGCGGAGTATCTTCGTGAATTCGAATCCGTACTTTATGTTCTTAGCGACCCAATCGGCCATGAAATGACCGGTGAATCCCTGGATTGCCTGAAGCTGCTCATGGGCGTCTTTGGAGACCCCTGCGGATATCAGCTCGTTGGCAGAACAGGGCGTGACGGACATGTCATAGCATTCGATAGCATCTGTGAGCTTGGACATCATATAGACGTCGTCTATGTTGGAGGCCCTGCTGGTGTAGTTGCCGTTGTCATCGATCCTTCCAATCTTGACAGCGGTTCCGAAGTTGGCGAACCTGGATTGCATGTCCACACCGACCTTGATAGGTTTTTTGCTCCTTCCAGAGATCTCGAAGGAGTTCGGGACTTTCTTGAGGCAGTCCTCTATGAGTCCGCGAGGGAATTTGATTATCCCTGTCTTCTCATCGACATCGCATCCGTTCTTCTTGCACAGTTCGAAGATCCTGGGGTCCATGAATTTACCGCCGGTCTTCTCGAGTACCTTGAGCGCGCCCTCATGGATCTGGGCGCATTCCTGTTTTGTCAATACCTCTAGTTTCATACTCTATCTCCTTGACGTTGCAGGTACTACGCAATCGATATCTGCAATTGAAAAATCAAATTCTCCAGTATTTAAAAGCAACCTGAAATAATGAATTTTATAAAAATTATTATTGTAAATATGTATTTTATAAGAATTATTATATTAAAAAATGGCAATTTTATGAATATAATTGATTTAAAATGAAATGGTTTCCATCGGTAAAAGCGGCCTCCCGCCCCGTTCGAAGAAAGGATATCCGAGGCAAGAGGCCATTAGATAAATCGTTTGTCGATTCACTTCTCGAAAGCGGCGGCGAACTTTGCAGCCGCATCCGAGGCGTTCTCTGTGTACAGGTCTGCTCCGATCTCGTCTGCCCACTGCTGGGTGACAGGTGCTCCACCGACGTTGGTGAGACAGATGTCCTTAAGTCCAGCTGCCTTCATCTTATCCTCGAAGGTCTTCTGCCCCACCATCGTGGAGGTCATCAGAGCGGATGTCCCGACAGCAACGGCGTTGTTGTCCTTCACCGCCTGAATGATCGTGTCGAGAGGCACGTCCCTTCCGATGTTCTTGACGTTGAATCCTGCTACCTTCAGCATGATTGCGACGATGTCCTTTCCGATGGAGTGGATGTCTCCCTCGATGGAACAGATGACGACTGTTCCAAGTCCGGTTCCGGCCTCTGCTCCGAGCTTCGCGATCTCGGGCTCGAGTATCTCCATAGCGGCGTTCATCGTTGCAGCAGCTGCCATGACGTGGGGTAGGTACAGCTTCTTTGCCTCGAAGAGTGCACCGACCTCCGTCATTCCGGCAGAGTATCCGTTCTCGATCAGGTCAACAAGGTCTGCTCCCTCCGCGACTGCCTTCTTGGCGATCTCGGCCGCGCCCTTGTTGTCGTATTTCATGATTGCATTCTTTGCGTCTTCTGCAAGTGTCATTTTTTGCTATTCCTCCTCTGGATCTTAATTCGTTCCTTCCCTTGAAGGGTAATGGGATCAAGCGGCCCCTGGCCCTCCTTTGGCCGCGAACACAGTCAATACGAGAGATATCATCAGGGTGTTGAACATCGGCATTCCGACCATCATGCCCTGGGAGATTCCCATGTAGATTCCCCAGCAGGAGACAGCCATCATCGCTACGAACAATATGATGATCACGATCTTCATCGTTCCCAGGGTCTCCTTGGACTTCACCATATACGCTACGATCGCAGCGCATATGCCTATCACGATGTCCAGGACGTATTGGTATACGAGACCTATCGGGTTCGCGATCGCATAGTTCGCGATCAGTCCGAATATCCCTATCAGGATGAACATCACTCCGACGGCCAGTGCCGACGTTCCATAGACGATCGGCATGTTGTCGATCTTTTCCTTCCTGAATTTGAATCCGAGTGCACCAAGGGTGATCCCCAGGATGACATATGCAACAGTCATGATTATCGGCCCTTCAGTCTGCCCCTCGTAAGCGGGCAGAAGCATAGGCAGAGTTCCCAGGGTCATCACAAGGGTGAATGCACACCCGATGAACATGCCTTTTCCATAGCCTTCTCCATACGTAGTCATTGTTTCACTTCCGAATGTTGAATGACATTATGCGTCGATATCACTCGATTATTCAAATTCCCAAGGCATTTATTTAAATAATATCATTTTTTATCAATAATACAATAATTATTATCATAATATTGACAAATATAAAAGAAATATTGTTATAAACAACGATGATTGGATGTATAGGGATATATCGTACCTTGCCGGTTTCAGTACCGTCGACGGTATCGGAAGCCATGAGGGACATTATTGATTCTGGCAAGAAGAAGGTGCGCATCATCCCGCTATCCGTAGCGTTCTACGGCCCGTCTGCGCTCAAGGCCAGAATGGAGATAGAATCCTTCGGGCTGGAGACGGAATTCTCAAGACCGATTTCTCATCTGGAATCGTTCTATCTGATACTGGATTCCAAAGTCCCCGAGGGATGGTGAGGATTGCATAATACGATGCGACCGAGTCGGTGATTATGCACATAAAGTTATCATAACATGCACTCCATCCACCTGTAGGTGGGGATTGTTTGGATCGCATGATCATCCATGTTGATATGGACTGCTACTACGCATCTGTCGAGATGAGGGACGATCCCTCTCTGAGGGACAAACCCGTAGTGGTACTCTCCCCCTCGGACCAGATTCAGGTCGTGGGAACATGCAACTATCCTGCCAGGGAGGCGGGCTTGCGCTCGGGCATCTCCGTTCAGGAAGCGAAGCGCATCTGCCCCACTGCCGTATTCATCAACGGTAACATGAAGAAGTACCGTGCAGCAACAGAGGAGCTTCACAGCCTCTGGTCGGAATATACGGACGTCATGCAGCCTGTGATGCTTGACGAAGCATACCTGGACGTTACCAATACTGCAGGAGACTTGGACGGGGCCAGACGGTTCGCGCATGAGATCAAGAGACGCGTCAGGGACGAACTGGGCATGGGATGCTCCGTTGGACTAGGGTACAATATGGTATCCGCGAAGGCCGGAAGCGAGGAGATGAAGCCTGACGGATACTTCGAGATACTGTCCCCGCAGGAGTTCATGGATCTGATGGATGGACGCGATATCGGAGAGATAAATTCGATCGGTCCGAAGACGTATGAGAAACTTCATTCGATCGGTCTGATCACACCTAAGGACGTACGCGAGCATAGAGCCGAAGTCATTGGTTTGTTGGGCTCTCAGGCACAGAGGATCCTTGACTTGGCCGAAGGTCTGGACTCCAGGGTGGTGACGCCGCATCTCCCGGAGGATTCCAAATCCATCTGCAGGAGCCTGACTTTTCTGAGAAATATCGATGATTACTGGCTTCTTTCAGACGTGATGTTCCTGATGTGTGTTGATATAGTGAACAATCTGAATAGGTACGGTAAATTCGGGAACGGTATGTTCGTCATGGGCTCGTACACCGATAGGACCGCATTCTCGGCCAACAGATCCATGAAGGCATGTGATGATCCGACAGAGCTGCACGAAGTCGCCATGTCGCTCTTTGACGAGCTCCCTTTCCGTCCAATCAGGCGCGTAGGCATCAATGTGTACAACCTGACGAAATCGAATCCTAACCAGACCACCTTGGATTCTCTTCTGGGAACAGATAAAGACGACTCGGAGCTGACTGATCGGTTGGAATCCATCAGGAAAAGGTATGATATGGATTCCTTGGGTAGATACGATATCGACAGGGATACCATTCGCACCATTGCCGAGCATATGAGGACGCATAGGGCCAGATGAATAGAGAAACCGAAGGAAGAGGATTGCGAGGGTGCACAAGGTTTGCTAGCACTTCTCGAAAACCCTGTCTTTCCATATTTCACATCGGCTGATTACCTTCTGCGGACCGCTATATATGATGCGAAAACACCCGCCACTATCAGGATCAACAGAGCATCGGTATCCACAGGCAGTACATGATCAGGAGATGCAGCGAATGTGTTGAACTTTTCAGAGCCTACGACTGGGTCCACGACAACGTAAGCAACTACGTAAGGTACATCCAGGACAACGAGGCAGTCTGCTTCGCGCAGCATTACTGCGTGGTCATGACCACTTATCTGAGAAACAAGGAACGCCTGAAGGATAACGGCCAGACACTTACGGACTTTGCAAAGTTCACACCATTCGCAGTATCAGATCTGGAATTCGCACCGAAGAACAACGACCTCGTCATGGACGGACCCTTCTGAGCCGGACAGCTTCTTCCTCAGACGCCAGGCAAGGGCGTTCCCCAGCGGAGCCTCCGTCCGATCGGGGGATCGTGAATCGTCCCTTTTCAAGCCATATCATGTCGAGGACCCCCTCGGACGACCGGATACTGAATGGATACCGAGGTTCAATCCTTCTTGGCCATATCGCCTTCGATGATCCCGATCATCTCCGATATGATGCCGGCGACCTTCCTCCCCTTGTCCGTGATGACGATGACCTTGGAATCCGTCCTCCCGGTGCGATACATCTCGATCAATCCCATCGACAGCAGGTCGTTCAGCTTGTCGGTCATCCTCCCGCTGCGGGAGATGTCGTTGTAGATGTCGGACTTGAGAACGGGCGACATCCTGTCAAGGTAGATCAGGAGCGCCATCATGTACTTTCCTTCAAGCTTCGACAGGGTGGAGCGCTCAGGATTCCTCGTCGCACTCCGCTTGAGCAGCGCTTCGCGGACCTCCGGCGGAAGGTCGTCGAAGTCGTGCGGCTCCTCCTTCACGTTGGAGCGGCCGTCTATGCCCTCTCCCAGACGGAGGGACCGCACAGCCCCCCCCCCCTCTTGCGTCCTCCCGTCATCGGCCCCGGATGACATCTCACGATCCGGCGACGGTCCCGACGGGTTCCGCGAGTCTACAACATCCCGATCCGGCGACCGATAGTCGGACGGTGTCATCCCGAATCCCGGCAGGAAGCGGTCTTGATCTCTCATACATGAGGATTCCAGGACGAGGATTTAAAGCGGACATGGATTCCCGATTAATTCTACGCTATTGGTGAAGACACAAGATGCACATAATCGGGAGCGCCCAATCTGTGCCCGTTTCAGCGCCCGAAATCGAACCTTTGACCCCTTCTTAATACTCCGTCCCGAATCAACTCATCGACCGTATCTTTCTCCGTCAAGGGAAATTAGGGGCCCGAGACGGGATAAGAGGGTCGGGCGGTGAAAGGCCCGCGGGATCCCATTATAGGGATGAGGGTCCTGCAAGTAAACGGAGATTTTTCGACATCACCTTCGTAAGAAGGCAACCCGGATCAGAGGTAACATCACCGCTGAAAAGGAGAAATGAAATATGAATACAAAAGGAATGAAATTCCTGGCAGTCTTGGCTGTATTGGCTATGGCGTTCGCCGCATTCGCTGTCGTCGCACCCGCGGAGACAGATGATGCCGTACAGAGTGAGTCAGCTATACTCACACCTGAAACAGAGAATTTCAATACAGGAACAGTTGCTAATTCTTACATAGCAACGGAAGGAATCACCGTTACCGATACTGGAGCTGGAAATGTATACCTCGCTCCAGGAATCACTGTCACTGTCGTTAACGGAGCGTCAGCTGGTGCAGTAGTATTCTATGTAGCCGAGACCGATCTGGATGCAAGCAGTAAAGTCAAATACACCGCGACCACCAAGTTCTCAGTTACAACCATTGCAGATGTAGTGTATGACATCACAGCTGCATATGATGAGGAGAATGGTGCATCGATCACAGTTGCCGCAGGTACTGGATGGAATGCACAGGGAACCATCGTGTTCGGTAAGAACGTCACCTATGACGGAGATTTCACACTTGCAGGGAACACAACAATCTTCCCTGCGGCATCCGATGTGACGATCGACGGAGACCTCATTGTTACCGGTGCATCCACTATCTATGGAAAGGTCGCAGTGACCGGAGATGTCAAGGTCGATGCAGCAAGTAATGCTCCAGCCACACTTACTCTGGGAACAGCAGCATCGCTTTCCCTTGCCGAGGGAAAGGCCGTGGAGCTTCGCGCTTTCACAACAGATACAGTGGCAGCAGCGAATTTCGCACCAGGCAACGTTTTCACCGGAACCGTTGAATCGTATGCTAAGGATGCAACAGCAGCCACCAACAGCGTGGCCCTTGAGGGATTCGTTGGAGCTGTGACCGCTACTTCCGCTGAGACGCCAGCCCTTAATTTGACCACCATCAGTTACGGAACGATCACCCCTGGTACGACCACACTTCCTGGTATCCCGGCTGCGGCCATAGGGGCAGCTTCTAAGACCACGACTCTCAACATGGATGTTTCCATCGGAGGCGCTTATGCTTTCAATGGAAACATCATCATCAATGGTAATTTGAGCCTCACTGGTGCAAACACAGTGGTTTTGACCGTTAATGCTGGCTCGCTGACAGTTGCCTCCGGAAAGGAGATCAAACTTACATCTTCAGAGACCACAGCAGGACCTTCAGTGACATCCGTTGCCAAGATAAACGCTACGGTCAACGCCTACGTAGGATCGACAGTCAAGGGTAGCGCAGTATTGACTGACTTCGTCGGAAAAGCAGCAAACAATGCCTCTGACAAGCTTGAGTTCGGCAACAATGGATCTTCGGACATCTCTGGAAGCATCACTGGATTGACCGGAGGAGCTCTTGGAACATCCACAGTTGCCGCAGCAGGACTCGTTATCGGAGGACAGGCGACTCTTGCGGATGATGCCGTCATTACAGCGGACAGCGGAGCCATCACTGCAGACTTGATCGATGCAGCAGGAAATAACGTCATTTTCACTGGTGCGAAGGCTACGTATACACAGGCAGCAAGCGCAGTTCTTGGAGATGTAGTTTCAGGAACCGTCCTCCTGAAGGCAGGTTCGTTCACTACTACCGCGGATGTCGTTGTCGGAAGCAATGATGCTGACGCACCCACCGCAACTCTGAACATCGGGGTTAATGCGACACTCACGCTTGGAAACGGTGGAGCAGAAGACTATAATGGATGCGATGTAGCAATTGCAGACTCCGGTGTCGTCAACGTCTACGGAACCGTGCAGGCAGCCAACACTACTACTGGTAACGCTTCTGAAATCAAAGATCACACTTCCTCTACCAAGGGAAAGCTTAACGCATACGAGGGAGCGGTCATCAAGACCACCAAGCTCAACATCACGGCGGCCAACGTCAACATCGAGGGCGCGAAGGAGACCGTCAAGATCAGCGGAACCCTTGCGGGACCCACCCATCCATACTCTCAGATGCAGATCGTCATCGTCGAGGGCAACCTCACGATCCCCGACAACGTCGTCCTGACCATCGCGGGAGACCTCATCGTCAACGAGGGCGTGGAAGTCCTGATCAAGAACGGCGGCCAGCTCGTTATCGACAGCTCAACCGCCACAGCCGAGATCTACGGTACCATCACCGTCGAATCCACCACCGCAACACCTGCAGCAGGATTCCTCGTCACATCAGCCGATACCATCACCGTCGAAAACGGAGGAAGCGTCGTTGTGTCCGGTACTTCTGCAGCACCTGCACTCATGACCATCACTGACGCCGATTTCACCGTCAAGAAGGGCGGAGAGGTCGAGGTCGGAGAGTACGGAAAAGCTATTCTTGGAGCAGACAAGTTCACTGTCGCCGCCGGAGGAACCTTCAAGGTCGAGGGCGGAGTGCAGGGAACATTCCTCAACAAGGGAACCGTCATCATCGACGGATACCTTACTGGAGCACTCACCGTAAACATGCTTGGCAGCGCGACCGTTGACATTAGATCCGTAGACCTGTATAACGGTGCTAACAGCCAGTTGAGCATCACCGACGGGGGATTAGTACCCAAAGGATCTTCAACCGTTGCTGGACTTAATGAAATCAACAACATCACTCTCAATGAGACAAGGACCGCTGGAGACGTTGTAGGAATCCAGGGATTGGTCGTCAAGACATCCTACACATCCTACACCCTGTCCGGTATCACGTACTACTACAACTACATGGATCTTTCCGGAGCCGTCAACAAGCACGCTATGCAGACCTCCGGAGACGACACGACGATCGCTATCGCATCCGGAAAGGGACTCACAGTCGCCGACACATTCGCACTTGCAGGATCTGATGTTGTATTCGATGTAGGAGCCGATGGAACGGAACTCACCGTTTCCGGAATCCTTCTGCAGCCCAATGGAACTGCAGCATTCATTGGTGACGCTGCGGCTAAGATTTCTGTGACCGGAATGATGAAGACATATAACCCCGTCACTTCGGAGGTTGCTATCGTCTCCGCATCCATGTACAAGGTCACCGAGAACCTCATCCAGATGTATGTGTACACATCGCTCCAGAAAGCCATCGACAGCGGTGCCACCGAAATCACCACAACCGGCACGCTGAAGGTCACAGACATGGTCACCATCCCCGCGGGAGTCACCGTGGATGCAAGGACTGCCACCGTAACCGTCGGAGATTCCGACTACAGGAACGCAGTACTCGCAGTCGCTGACGGAGGAGTGCTCAAGATCAACGGGGCCACCGTTGACGGAACCCTCACAGCCGAGGTCGCCAGGACCGGACTCAGGAACACCGGCACCATCGTGTCCGACGTTTTCACCACCGACGGCACCGATGCAACATACACCAACATCTACACCGCCATGTCCCTCGCAGAGGCAGGCGACGAGATCACCATCACCAAGGCCGACACCGTCGAGCTCGACAAGAACCTGACCGTCAAGTCCGGAGTGGACCTCATCGTCCCCGCAGGCAAGACCCTCAAGCTCAACGACGGCGTCACCGTGACCATCGACGGAACACTCGAGGCATGGGACGTCATCCAGGCGGAGACAAAGTTCGCCGCCAAGGCAGCCGACACCGCCACCGAGAAGGCATCCGCCATCGTCAACAAGGGAGTCTTCGCATCAGTCGGAGACCTCACCTATGACTACTACAAGATCGCAGGAGCCTACTTCACGTACACCACCGACGAGGCCACGTTCAACCTCAACACCTCCGTGTCCGTGTTGCCCGTGCTCTTCGCTGCAGAAGCGACTGGATCCTCGTTCAGCATCTACGGAAGCAACACCGTTTCCGACATAATCCTCATGAACTCGAAGACCACCGAGAAGACCGTCACCGTCAAGGCAGGTTACGACCTGACCGCGACAGAGATCGCCCTCTCCGGAAAGGTCAAGGTAGTCGTAGAGGACGGAGCAGGACTCTCCGCAAAGGTCTCGAGCGAGATCGGAGACGTCACCGTGAAGGATGTCGACAGCATCGTACTTCAGCTGACCACCGGCGACAGCGCAGCTTTCAACGTGTCCGGAACCCCCGACGACGGAGTCATCGAGGGAACCACCGCCAAGGCAGTCACCGTCTCCGACGGTATTGTCAATCTCGGAGCAGCATTCAACGTCTCTGCAGTCACGTTCACTGTCGCAGAGGGTGCGAACCTGACCGTAGACGGAAAGGCCTTCACCGGAAAGACCGTCACAGTCAACGGAGCCCTCATCGTTAAGAACGGCGGAACCGCCACGATCGACAAGCTCGTCGTTGCGGGAACATTCTCCGTGGCCGAGGACGATGCAGATCTGGAGATCACCGCCGGATCAGCTGATGTCAAGGTCGCGCTCGTCGGGGTCTCAAGCAAGGCCATGAACCTGTCCGGAACCGCCATGCTCCTCGGAGAGGCTTACACCGGACTCACCATCGTCGCAGCGGCACCCACCGCAGTTGTCGACGATGCGATCATCGAGGACATGCACAAGACCATTTACACCGTTAACGGAACCGAGTACATGTATGTGTACGTGCCTACCAGCAGTACCCAGACCGTGGATGTCGTCAAGACGCCATCTGTAGAGAACGCCGTTGTCAACTCTTGGATGTACGTCAAGTCCGGAACGCCCGCCATCGCCGATGAGGTCAAGCTGACCAATGTCGACTCGGTGTATGCAGATATCGACAAGGCCATCTACAAGGTCTCGATCATCACCGACGCGGGAGTCAAGTCCGTCGCAATCGACGGAATCCAGCTGGTAAGCGGCGGTCTCATCGGAAACAACGTGTACACCACTGTCAACAACCTCGAGGCCGGTACCCACACCGTTTCCTACACGCTCATGTCCGGATACGAGGGAACCGCCCAGCTGTACACCCAGGACGGAACCATACTCAAGGACCTGAAGTTCGTTGTGTCCGGAGTGCCCGAGGACGGAGAGACCGTGGTTTCCGAGGTCTTCCAGCTCTACGGAACCGAGCAGATCATCGCACCCGAACCCACACCCGTCGAGCAGAACGAGTGGACCATCACCACCATCCTGCTCGTCATCCTTGTGATCCTGATCGCCATCATGGCAGTCATCGTCGCGCTGAGACTCAACAGGAGCTGAAGGTAACTTCGGAACGATGTTGAAAGAGAACCAATAACCGAAAGACAAACAGGGCCCGCAAGGGCCCATTCCCTTCTTGTAGTGGACAATCCGCGAACTCTCTCGCAGAACCTTATATCCTATCCTCACATATCCCTTCCTGCAGCCGATTGCGGTCAACGGGAAGACAGGCATCCATGGAGATATCCGAGATGCCCATCGGCGTCGACCCGTACCATTTCTGAGCATCCGGCATCATAGAGTAAGGTATCGTCCGGGAACATCATTCCAGCGCAAGCGTCCGTTCCCGTTCGAAGGTCACGAGGACCGCGATCCCTCCGAAGCGTCGCGAGGAAAAGTGACCATAAATGTCAAACCAGATCAATGATACAATCACAGTGGATCTCCACGACCAGATAATCTCGGACCTTCCGATAACCGATCCCGATGAGCTCGAGGATATCCTCATCAACGCCGCCGATAGGCTCACCGACGGCAGAGAGCCCGTCATCCTCGAGGCCCTCATGAATACTCTCGTCGACTTCTACGTCTTTACCATGGAACCCGGCAACGATGAGGAGGATATCGGATTCCTCGTCTCCGACATCGAGGACAAGGTGTGCGATGCGGTCTCGTTCAGGAAGACAATGATCGATAACGGGCATACGACTTCCCGGATGACGAAGAGCCTGTCGAGGATGACGAGGACGACGATCTCCCCCAGACATGGACCTCCTCCCTCCTGGCCCTTCTGCTGAACCCATCGTCCGAAAGACATGAGCGGTCCACGATGTCCACCGGTCTTCCGAGCGCCTCCGAGAGCTCATCCGTGAACCCGCAGTAATCTGAGAACGAGAAGTCATCGGTCGTATCGAGGATGAAATCATAATCGCTGTCCGGCCCGTTCCTGCCGGTCGCCCTCGATCCGAACAGATATACGGCGGTTACGTTGTGGCGTTCCGCTATCGGCGCCACTATCGATGCCATCTCATCCGCGGTATATCCGTGCCGTCCGTTCCCTCCGTCGCTCATTTCAGACCTCCGTCAGCGATCGTCATCAGCGTGGCGACCGCTTGCGCTATGTCTCTTTGATGCATCTGCTAACATATCATCGTATCCTTTGAAAGGGAGGATGTCCCCCTCCCCCCGTTTGTCCGGATCAGACCTCCATCATGACCTGGTCCAGCCACTGTTTGGCGGTCTCGGCCCCGGCGAATCCGTTCGCAAGCTCGTTGACCTCCCTGTTCCTCTCGACGTTGTCGATGCCGAACGGGATCAGGATGTTCGCAAGCTCGTGCAAGAGGCAGTAATCGAGGACCTCCTTCAGGACCCTGTCGTCCAGGAACCTCCTGTTCATGATCACCGTCCTCATCAGGCAGCTCGACTGTCCCGCTTTGGACACCGACTCCCCCTTGGACCAGAACAGCCTCAGGTCCTCGATCTCTTCGATCAGACCGTTGTCCACGAGCCTGTAGTAGGCGTCCCACAGCCTATCCGTGTCCTCGGAGCCGATGTCTATCGATCTGCTGCGCCCGATGTACTTCTCCTGGTTCAGCATCCTGAACTCGTGGGATGTCAGCCAGTCCTTGGTCCCCTCGGAGTACCCGTCGGTCTCCTCTCCGCGCATCCTCGCCATGATGCGGTCCGCAAGACCTGGTCCGATGCCTCTGATGAAACCCTTTCCGAAACCCCCCTTAACCCCACCGGATAGGGGAGTTACGATAACGAGCGGACAATGGGCCAACTGTGACTGGTGGACAGACACAGAAAAAAGGTGGACATTGCTGAAATCGATGACAATGTAACCTGTGCGGGTCACTTTTGATGGAATAAGTGGACAGTGTGGGATTTGAACCCACGACCTCCTGCTTGCAAAGCAGGCGATCTTCCAGCTGATCTAACTGCCCAGTAATCCCCCCTATTTGAATAATGGATATAAACCTTATGGTCTGCCCATCCAGACATCAAATCAAAGGGAAAAATAGAAGGTAATGAGGGGGCGAACCCCCTCGTAAGGGTTTGTTGTTCAAGCGCTGCGGAGCACAATCTCAATGTTGACTCCATCGGGCACCTGGATCCTCATGAGCTGCCTGAGGGCACGCTCGTCGGCATCCAGATCGATGAGCCTCTTGTGAATGCGCATTTCCCAGCGATCCCATGTCTCGCTTCCCTCTCCGTCGGGGCTCTTCCTGCAAGGAACCTTCAGCTTCTTGGTGGGAAGGGGGACGGGTCCGCGGATGTCCACTCCAGTCCTCTGGGAGATTCCCTTGATCTGGGCGCAGACACTGTCGACCTTTGCGGGGTCGGTTCCGCTGAGAGAGATTCTTGCGCGCTGTGACATCGGAATCACTTTCAAGCCTTTTGGACTTCAATGCACATTCCGGCAGCCACGGTCTGTCCCATGTCACGGATGGCGAACCTTCCGAGAGGCGGGAAGTCCTTAGCGGTCTCGACGACCATGGGCTTTGTGGGCTCGACCTTGACGATTGCGATGTCTCCGGTCTTCAGGAAGTCGGGGTGCTCCTGCTTTGCCTGTCCAGACTTGGGGTCGATGGTCTTGATGAGCTCAACGAACCTGCATGCGGTCTGGGTGGTGTGGCAGTGGAACACGGGTGTGTATCCGACTGTGATGACGGAGGGGTGGTTCAGGACGACGATCTGTGCTGTGAAAGACTTAGCAACAGACGGAGGGCTGTCGAGAGGTCCTGCGACGTCTCCCCTCTTGATGTCGTTCTTTGCGACTCCACCGACGTTGAATCCAACGTTGTCTCCGGGCAGTGCCTGGGGCAGCTGCTCGTGGTGCATCTCGATGGTCTTGATCTTTCCCTTCACGTTGGAGGGGTTGAAGATGACATCCATGTTGGGCTTGAGAACTCCAGTCTCGACACGTCCGACAGGAACGGTTCCGATACCGGTGATGGTGTAGACGTCCTGAACGGGCAGCCTGAGGGGCTTCTCTGTGTGCTTCTCGGGAACCTTAAGGTTGTCGAGTGCTGCGATGAGTGTGGGTCCCTTGTACCAGGGGGTGTTGGGGGATGCAGTCTTGACGTTGTCTCCCTCGTATGCGGATACGGGGATGAAGGGGACCTCATCTGTCTTGACACCGACCATCTTCATCAGCTTGGTCATTGCCTCTTTGGCCTCGTTGTACTTGGCCTCGTCGTACTTCACAGCGTCCATCTTGTTGATGGCGACGATGATCTGCTTGACACCGAGGGTGGTTGCGAGGAAGACATGCTCCTTTGTCTGAGCCTGGGGTCCCTCGATAGCGGAACAGGTGATGACTGCTGCATCTGCCTGGGATGTTCCGGTAATCATGTTCTTGACGAAGTCACGGTGTCCGGGAGCGTCGATGACGGTGAAGTAGTACTTGTCTGTGTAGAACTTCTTGTGAGCGACATCGATGGTAACTCCCCTCTCCCTCTCCTCTTTGAGTCCGTCCATGACCCATGCGAAGTAGAAGGATCCCTTTCCCTTCTCCTCTGCCTCTTTCTTGTACTTCTCGACTAAGTGGGGGTCGATTGCACCGGTCTCGAGCAGGATCCTTCCTGTGAGGGTGGATTTTCCGTGGTCGACGTGTCCGATGATGACCAGATTCATGTGTTCTTTCTCTGCCATATTTGTTCCTCCAATGGAATCTTATTTTATGCGTAAACTAGTTTCATATTAAAAGGTTTAGAGCCCTGAGTAATACTTGTCGTCATAGGGTTCAGGGTTGAGTCCCTTACGGGTCCTGATCTCTGTGACCACTTTCTTCTGCAATTCGGGCACGAGCTTTTCGAATCCAGCGTTCTCGATTGACCAGATCGCACGTCCCTGTGTGCTTCCACGGATATCGGATGAGAATCCGAACATGTCGGCGACAGGACAGATTGCTGTCACGGTCGAGTCTGCTCCGTCCTGTCCCATCTCGAGGATGGTACCGCGGCGCTGGTTGATCAGGTTGACTGCGCCTCCCATGTAATCCGGGGGAACGCTGATGAAGACCTTCTGCATGGGCTCGAGCAGGATTCTTCCTGCCTGGCACATTGCTCCGTAGATACCGTCCCTGACTGCAGGGATGATCTGAGCGGGTCCTCTGTGGATGGTATCCTCGTGGAGTTTTGCATCCATGAGCTTGACTTTGAGTCCGGCGACCTTCTCGTTTGCGAGGGGTCCCCTCATCATGGCCTCTTCGAAGGCCTGCTTCACGAGCTCCATTGTCTCGTGGAGGTACTGGATACCCTTGGTGCAGTCGATAAGAACATTGTTGTTCTTGAATCCGACAACTCCCTTGGCCTGGTCGACGTCCATTCCGCAGTCGACGAGGACCTTTGCGAGCTCCTTGGGATCCTTGATCTTGGCCTCTGTGTCGATCTCTCCCTTGCGAATGGCCTCTTTGACGCCGTCCTCGAGGGGCTCCACGATGAAGTAGAACTTGTTGTGCTTGTTGGGTGACTTACCCTCGAACTCGTTCGGGTTGGGTCCCTTGACGGACTCCTGGTAGACCACGATAGGAGGCGAGGAGACGATGTCGACACCCTGTTCGTTGACGATCCTGTACTCGGTGATCTCGAGGTGCAGCTCTCCCATTCCGGACATGAGGTGCTCCCCGGTCTCGTTGTTGATCTCGATGCTCAGCGAGGGGTCGGCCTTTGCGATGACCCTCAGAACCTCGACCAGCTTGGGCAGGTCCGCCATGCTCTTGGCCTCGATGGCCTTTGTGATGACGGGCTCGGAGTAGTGAGTCATCTTCTCGAAGGGCTCCATGTCCTTCAGTGTGGACACGGTGGATCCTGCGATTGCGTCCTTCAGTCCGGTGACCGCGACGATGTTTCCGGCCTTACACTCCTCGATGGGTGTCCTGTCTGCTCCGACCATCAGTGCGACGGTCTGGACACGCTGGGGTGCGGGCATTCCGGATACATAAAGGGTCATTCCCTTCTTGACGGTTCCAGAGAACAGCCTTCCGATAGCGATCTCTCCGGCCTGCTTGTCCATGATGATCTTGGTGACCATCAGTGCGACCTCTCCGTTGGGGTCGCAGTTCAGCATCTGCTTTCCGAGATCGGAGTTGAGGTCTCCCTTCCAGATGGTGGGGATACGGACCTTCTGTGCCTCGGTCGGGTTGGGGATGTGGTTGATTGCCATCTCCAATGCGACATCTGCGATGGGGATGATCTTGGCGAGCTTCTCCTGTCCGCCCTCCTGAGCACACAGGTCGAAGACCGTGTTGAGATTGAAGGGCTTGGATGCGAGCTGGTCCTTCAGTTCGGGACAAAGGTCCATGGCCCTCTTGTTGACCTCAGGCCTGCTGAGGTAGGGGATTGAGACTGCCCAGTTGTTGTAGGCGGATCCCAGTGCGACGGTTCCGTCCTGAAGGCTGACCTGCCACTCCTTGTTGAGGGGTGCGGGCAGGATGTCCATGATCTTCTGGTTGAACTGTGTGATGATCTTCGAGAACTTGTCGATCATCATCTTGGGGGTCAGCTGCTGCTCGACGATGGCCCTGTCGACCTTGTTGATGAACAGCATGGGTCTGACACGCTCCTTCATTGCCTGCCTGATGACAGTCTCTGTCTGGGGCATGATTCCCTCGACTGCACAACAGAGGATGTATACTCCGTCCAGTGCCCTCATTGCCCTGGTAACGTCTCCACCGAAGTCGACGTGTCCGGGTGTGTCGATGAGGTTAACGAGGTAGTGCTTCAGCTCTCCCGTCTTGGGCTCCCTGTAAGGAACGACCATTGCAGCGGATGCTGCGTTGATGGTGATTCCCCTTGCTGCTTCCTGCTCATCGTAGTCGAGCAGACGCTGCTCTCCTGCTGTCTCGGAGGACATCATTCCGGCTCCTGCGATCAGGTTGTCGGAGAAGGTTGTCTTTCCGTGGTCGATATGAGCGGCAGTTCCGAGGTTCCTGATGAGGGTCTGGTCCTTCATCAGCTCTACTGCTTTCTTTGCGTTGTCTTCTCTGCGTCCCATGTTCACTCACCTGGAGAATCACCTAGCGGACTGAGCGACCCTCTCGATCTCCTCTTTCTTGGCGACCGAGAACGATGTCATGTCACCCTTGGCAGCGAGCATGATCTCGTCTGCAAGGCACTCGTAGATGGGCTTCTTGTTCTTGGACGAAGCGTTGACGACTCCTGTGCTCAGGTTGCGCAGGGCGATGTCGAGCCTCCTCTGGGGAGAGACATCCACTGCCTTGGGCACGGAGATTCCACCGAACTGCAGCCTTGTGACTTCCTCACGGGGTGCTGCGTTCTCCAGAGCCTCGACGAGGACCTGGATGGGGTTCTTCTTGGTCTTTGCTGCGACGATGTCGAAGGCCTGGGAGACCGCCTTGTACGCCTTCATCTTCTTTCCGGTGTACTTCTCGGTCCTCATGATGTTGTTGATGAGCCTCTCGACGATGCTGAGCTTGGACTTTCCGAACCACCTGTTGGCGTGCTTTCCACCGGAGTGGGGCACGTTGGTGGGCGTAAGGTCGATGTATTTTGCGAGTCCTCCGTCGTTGACGACGACCTCTGTGGAGTCGTACTTGCCGAACATGAGGGCCTTCTGTGTGATGATCTCGTCTGCCATGGTAATCACCTAACAGGCTTGTCGATCCTTCCCCTGACCATTTCGTCGAGGGACACGTTGTTGACCTTGATAACCTTGTAACGGACTCCGGGGATATCTCCGTAGGACCTACCCATCCTTCCTCCGATACCTTCGATCATAACCTCGTCGTGCTCATCGATGAAGTTGATAGCACCGTCTCCCACAGCGAAAGCTGTGATCTGACGTCCGTTCTTGATGAGCTGGACTTTCACGCACTTACGGATAGCGGAGTTGGGCTGCTTAGCCTCGATTCCGACTTTCTCCAGTACGATTCCACGGCCCTGGGCGGATCCCTCGAGAGGATCGGACTTCTCCCTGAGCTTGAGGACCCTCTTCTTGTATCCCCTGTCTAACCAGCGGAACTTCTGACGGTCCGTCTTCATTTTTCTTGCTGTGTACAAGCCATTTCCCATAATTTCACCTTCAGAACCTTGCGATTCCAATTGATCATGAGTGCGTTGGTCATCCTCCATAGGATGTACTCAAAGCAATCTGCGTAGCCACAAGTGGTATTTAATAAGTAGCACGCGTGAAGTCGCGTGTATATAATAGAAAAGAGGGGGAATCCCCCGTGGTTTTCATTCGAAGTCCTTGAAGGCCTTCAATATCATCTCGGACGTCACGCCCTTGAGCTCGGGGTTCATCCTGACGATCCTCTCATGCCATGACCTGATGGCGGCGGTGTCGGGCTGTCCGTCCTTGTAGAGCTCTCCGGGGAGTGGGATGCGCTTGTCCTTGGAGACGTACATCCACTTGTCGCCCATCGAATCCTTGATCAGGAAGGGCAGTGTGCGAACCATGACGACTATGGTCGTACGAGGCTGTCCCTTGTACATCTCGATGACCTCGGCCTCGATTACATCCTGAGATACTGGCACATTAGGATTATCCAATGTTATGGGCACCTCTTGGACCGACTTGTCGATCTTGTAGAGACGGCATACGCAGTCCTTGACGGAGGGGTCGAGCTCGGCTACGATGTTGCCCTCCTCGAATTTGGCGCTGATCCTTACGGGGTTCTTGATGGTCATGAACTTCCTGTTGGGGAAGGAATTGACCGTGATGTAGAAGCAGAAGGTGGACGACGGTGCCGCCATGACCTCATCGATGATGGGCTGGAGATCGATGTCGTAGCTCTCCTCTTCCCAGTCAGGGGTCACGTCCTTCTTCTTTCCTGTGACGCCTCCGAAGAAGACTGCCTTCTTCCTAGCTCCACGCACTGTGACCGTCATCTTGTCCTTGAGCTCCAGGACATCCACGTCCACGGTGTCGAAGGGCTGTGGACCGTTACCGATGTCATATGTGACGTAGGGCACGCACCAGACGACCTTGAAGGTCATTCCGTCGTAGGTGAAGGTGTACGGGTCCTCCGAGGATACATCCTTGGTTCCCTTCTCACCGAACACGTTGTAGGACACCTGCAGATCGTCTGTGATGTCTCCCTTTCCAGCATACTGGCAGCTGAACCCGGGGATGATGAAGTATTTGGACGAAGCGAGCTTCTTGCTGCCTTTCTCCAATGTGACCGTCACGGGGCCTCCGTACTTACCAGTGTCCACATACATCTGCGCGGCTGCGGACGTGTTCAGTATCTCCCCGTCCTTGCCCACGGCACGGACGATGCATTCGGAAGGCTCGCATCCAGTGACGGATACGGACATGATCGGTTTCTCAGCGTACAGAGGGAGCTTCTCGCCGTCGTAAATGACATCGGCATCGGCCGATGGCTGCGACAAGGTGAACTCTCCCTTGGCTGCCTTCTTGGAGGGCTTCTTCTTGGGAACCTCCTTGACCTCAGGCTCGGGTTCCGGCTTGGGCTCCTCCTTGACCTCCTCCTCTGGAGGCACCTCGGAAATGCCCTCGACCTTGGCAGTACCGGACACCAGAACGTTGAGCTTGAAGATGGACAGACCGTTCTTCACGGTGCTCTCCAGGAGCTCCGTCTTGAACAGCTTCAGTTCAGCACCGGCCCTGGCCACTGCGGTGACCTCTCCCATCGGCCTGACGACCGGGGATCCGACGCTGTTGTAGAATGAGATGGGGTGGGCCTTGTTGACGAACGCCTTCTCGCCGTCGATGGTTACGGTGAAGTCGTCCATGGGAGTGACCTCGGCAGGAGTGAGATCCACTGTCGAAGGGCGTGTGACTCTTCCCCCTCCCTGTTTGACCGACTCGAGGCGGTGCATCGGGATGACGTTGTCCCCGAACTCCACCGCAACGTTGAAGCGATCGTTCTCTAGACCTTTGTATCTGGGGACGTAAAGCAAGAACTTGCCGTTGTTGAAGTTGATCTTCGGACCGGATCCGATGAATCCGCGTCCAGTCGCAGGCACGGCCTCAGGATTGGCCTTCTTGACTGCTTCAGCCTTCCTGTTGGCCTCTCTTTCCGCCTTGGTCTTGGACTCGGAAAAGAACTCTTCGAAACTCATATCGGTAATGTCCTTTTGGTCACCCATAATCTCACTCACGCCCCAATGTCGCTCCTATCTAAAATATTTGGGGAGGGGTGGATAGGAAAGTTCGCACATACTCTCTTCAAAGTCCGCCGTTTCAGAGCAAAAACGATGAGGATTCGCGATATTTCGACTCATATAGCTCAGACGCGCGCGTATGTAAACCTTTATAAGTAAACCCCCAATAGCCCAACCCAAGGTGTATAACATGGCCGGAGACGATGATTACTTGGCATTGCTCGACAGAGCAAAAATTGCCTGTCCTGAGACGATCGAGAACCACGAGAGGTTCGAACTCCCTGAGATGGATGTCCTCCAAGAGGGAAAGATCACAGTTCTGAGGAACTTCATCGATATCACCGACAAGCTGAGGAGGGATCCCCAGCACCTGCTCCAGTTCATGCTCAAGGAACTGGGAACCCCCGGAAACATCGAGGGACGCAGGGCTGTTTTCAAAGCCAAGATCGGTCCCCAGCAGATCAACGACAAGATCCAAATGTACACCGAGACCTATGTTATATGTTCCGAGTGCGGCCTGCCCGACACCAAGATGACCAAGGACGGAAGGACACTGATGCTCGAGTGCGAGGCATGCGGTGCACGCAGGCCCATCACCGTCAGGAAATCCGTCAAGGCCGACACCGCCAACACCATCAGGGAAGGCGACATCATCGAGGTCACAATCTCCGATGTTGGAAAGAAGGGCGATGGGGTCGGAAAGGTCTTCGACTACCTGGTCGTCGTTCCCGGAACAGTCAAGGGCGCAACGGTCCACGCGAAGATCACCAAGATCTCGGCCAAGACCGCTTTCGCAGTCCCCACCACCGAGCCCTGCACCCGCTGATGAAGTACTACGTTGAATCGTACGGCTGTACGATGAACTACGGGGAAGGGCGCAAGCTCTCCCGCGACATGGCGTCCATGGGTTACCAGGAGGCATCCTCGCCGGAAGACGCGGACATAGTCATCCTGAATACCTGCACAGTTGTAGAGACCACCGAGAAGCACATGCTCTCGAGGATCTCCGAGCTCAAGAAGATGAAGAAGGAGGTCATCGTCACCGGATGCATGGCTAAGGTTCAGCCCAAGAGGGTCGAGATACGCCTTCCAGAATCCATCGTTCTGGCGCCTTCTGACTACCATCGTTTCGCCAAGGAGGTCGCTGACAGATACGGAATAGCCGGGCCTCCTCTTGCAGTGCATGAAGGGACGGATGCCATTCTGCCGATAGCTCAGGGATGCTTGGGCAATTGCACTTATTGCATCACCAAGTTCGCGAGAGGGAGGCTTCAGAGCTACCCTGAGAATGAGCTTGTTTCGGAATTCAACAGATTCATTGATGACGGAGCCAAGGAGGTCCTCATAACCGCTCAGGACACCGCCTGCTATGGTGCGGACAGTAAGACTGATCTGCCTTCGTTGATTCGTTCAATGCTACAGAAAGATGGAGATTACAGGGTGCGCATAGGCATGATGAACCCCAACCATCTGAAGAAGATCGTCGACGGCCTCATAGAGACTATGGATGACAGCAGGATGTACAGATTCCTGCATATCCCGGTTCAGAGCGGAAGCGATACTGTGCTCAAGAACATGCGCAGAGGATACACCGCAGAGACGTTCATGGAATTGGTTGACACCCTACGTGCCAGCATACCAGAAATCAGCATCGCCACAGATATCATAACCGGCTTCCCCGGAGAGACTGATGAGGATCATGAGAAGACCAAGATGCTCATAAAGGATCTTCACGCAGATACCCTCAACATCACGAGATTCTCATCGAGACCGGGTACCGAAGCTGCCTCCATGGAACAGCTCCACGGCAGAATACTCAAAGAGAGATCCACCGAACTGACAGAGCTGAAGAATTCAGTGGAGTACGAAGTGAACAAAAGGCTCATCGGTCAGAGATTCAGAACTTTAGCGACAGAAGTGGGCAAGGAGGGAACCATAGTCCGCACCGAGTATTACCGTCCAGTAGTCATCAGGGAGGACATCCCGCTCGGAACCTTCGTCGACATCGAGGTCACCGATTGCAGACCCACATATCTGTTCGGACAAAGGTTGTAATAAGACAACTGTATCATCTGGACACAGAGTCCCGTAGTGTAGTGGTCAATCATGCCGGCCTTTGGAGCCGGCGACTCCGGTTCGAATCCGGACGGGACTACCATCATCAATTCTTAATCCATGTTAGGACGAAAGATTAATTCTGAATACTGACTAACCTTCAACCATGACCAAAATCGTTGCAATCAACGGTAGCCCGCGCAAGAACTGGAATACGGACATGCTCGTCCAAGAGGCTGTGAAAGGAGCTGAATCGGAAGGGGCGACCGTGGAGAAGTACGACCTCTACAAGCTGGGAGGAATCTCCGGCTGTGTCTCCTGCTTCGGATGCAAGAGGAAGGATCATGAAGGGGAATGTATCTTCAAGGATGCATTGAAACCCGTTTTGGATTCGATAAAGACCGCTGACGGACTGATAATGGGTGCTCCCAACTATTTTGGAGACCTGTGTGCCGAATTCAAACTCTTCTACGAGAGGCTGATCTTCCCGTACCTCACGTATAACCTGGAAAGGCCATGCTGCAACGACCATTTCATCCCAGTGATGCTCGTGATGACCAGCAACGCAGATGACACGATGTATGTGGACAAGATTAACGGTTACAAGGCAACCATCGAAAGGTTCATTGGTCCCACCCAGACCCTGATATCCGGAAACACTATGCAGGTCAACGACTACAGCAAATTCAGCTGGACGTTCTTCAATGCAGAAGAGAGAATCGAGAGAAGGGAGAAAGTGTTCCCCGAGGAGCTGAAGAAAGCATTCTCGATGGGGGTTTCCATCGCCAGAAGGTAAATCATCTGTTCTCTGTGAACAGGAAAAGCGGCTCCAGACCAGATTCGTCATAGAAGCTGCCGCCATTCATCATAGCATCGAACAATGGGCCAGTGCGATCATCGAATCCCCTCAGCTTGTAGAATGCGCAGAGGAAATCGAAGAAGAGCCTATCGAAGATGTTCAGCTTCTTGCGGTCGATCCATCCCCTCAGATGATAGAACGGGACATTGATGCTGTTCTGGTCCTTGACCTTTGCCCACCCGAACTCCGGAGTTTCTTCCAGGGAGACGGATGCCACGGCCAGGAGCCTCTGCTTGTTGATCTTGTCTATTCCCACTATTGCAGGTCCTCTCAGCCATCCGAAGAACACGATCATCTCATTCGGATCATATTCGTCCTTAACCGAATAGCACAAATAACCTTTCTTAGAAGCGAAGGCCTCTGCGTATTTCTTTGAAGAACCTGTTTTAGAGGAATAAACAACGATTGTCATTGAAAGTACCTGATAGAAATGAAGTGACGTTCGATGCTACGTTTAGTGCATGGTAAGCTGCCAAGGAATTGCGGGAAATCCTTTACGAATTTCCTTGCAATTGTTACGCGTTAATTTTGAGAGGGATGGGGCGAACCCCATCCCTGCGTAGGAGGTGATCCATCTGCAGGTTCCCCTACAGATACCTTGTTACGACTTAACCTTCCTTGCTAAATCTCAGTTCGAAGACCCTAATCAGGGGCCACCTCACTGAAACCCAACTCGGATGGTTTGACGGGCGGTGTGTGCAAGGAGCAGGGGCATATTCACCGCGAGTTTTTGATTCGCGATTACTACGGAATCCAGCTTCATGAGGGTGAGTTACAACCCTCAATCCGAACTACGGACGGGTTTCGAGATTGACTTCGCCTTTCGGCGTCGTAGCCCATTGTCCCGCCCTTTGTAGCGCGCGTGTAGCCCAAGAGATTCGGGGCATACTGACCTACCGTTGACCTCTCCTTCCTCTGACTTAGCGCCAGCGGTCTCGATAATGTGCCTCCACCCCGGAGGGTGAAGTAGCAATTATAGATGAGGGTCTCGTTCGTTATCTCACTTAAGAGAACGCCTTACGGTACGAACTGACGACGGCCATGCACCACCTCTCTAAGAATCAAGCAAGGTCGTTAGCCTGGCTTTCATGTGATAGTCGCCCTTGGTGAGTTTTCCGGTGTTGAATCCAATTAAACCGCACGCTCCTCCCGTTGCGGTGCTCCCCCGCCAATTCCTTTAAGTTTCATCCTTGCGGACGTACTCCCCAAGTAGCCGACTTAACAACTTCTCTCCGGCACTGAATGCCCCCGAAGGGCCTCCAACACCAAGTCGGCAGCGTTTACACCCTGGACTACCGGGGTATCTAATCCCGTTTGCGACCCAGGGCTTCGTCCCTCACCGTCGGATCCGTTCTAGCTAGACGCCTTCGCCACCGGTGGTCCTTCTAGGATTACAGGATTTTACCCCTACCCCAGAAGTACCTCTAGCCTCTCCCGGTCCCAAGTTTGACAGTCTCTTCGGAAGTCGGAAAGTTGAGCTTCCCGATTTACCCAAAGATTTACCAAACCGGCTACGAACGTTTTAGACTCAATAAAATCGACCACCACTTGGGCTGCAGGTATTACCGCGGCGGCTGGCACCCGTCTTACCCAGCCCTTATTCCTCAAGTTATCTACGCTTGAGAAAAGCTAGAACAAATGTCCTAGCACTAGGATTTCCCTCATCGGGGTTGCCCCCAGTGTGAAGTTTTCGCGACTGCTGCGCCCCGTAGGGCCTGGATTCGTGTCTCAGAATCCAACTCTGGGCTCCCTCTCTCAAGGCCCATACCCGTCGTAGGCTAGGGGGTACTTTACACCCACTACTACCTGATAGGCCGCAGAGCGATCCTTAAGCGCCGGAACTTTGAACCATGACTCATTCCAGATGCCATGATCTATGGGGTATTATCCTGAATTTCCCGAGATTATCCCCCACTTAAGGGCACGTTCTCCACGTGTTACTGAGCAGTCCGCCGAGTCCATAACGACTCTCGACTCGCATGTCTTAATCGAAATCCTATAGCGGTGGCCGCCGGCAGGATCAACCGGAGTCAAATCATTGACTTATTTCGTCTTTGATGGATGAAATTGAAACTGGCAGTTTACCATGTTTCACCGCTGTCCCGCTAAACGGCACACTCTTTCGAATATTCCGTCTAACGGAACATTCGTAGCATCGAACGTCAGAATTCATGAGGGCACGACAGGATGGTGTTTCCCTGCCGGGGATCATGATTCTCCATGATTGCGGCCATATCGGACCGCGCATTCCCCTGTATATTGCTCAAGTATATAATCCTATATGGAAGGCCACCGAGCCACATACATGGAACGTGACTTGACCGCCAGTGACTCTGGGAGTCGACCTGACGTCGCATCGCGCAACCCCGTGTAATCTGAGGGAGTATATAAGAATTCCTGACGGAGTTCTTTTCCCTCGAAACCTCGGGGTCGATCATCATCGCAAATCGGTCCGGACAACCACTGGGTGGTCGCCGCCTCATCGCGCAACCCCCCCTATTTTCACGTATTATAAAAACATTGAGGATGAGGGTTTTCAAAGGTCCATGATACTATCCAAAAATAACATTCCATCTTCTATTTCACAGCTTATTCTGATTGGATAGGCATCTTCTCCAATAATCATCTTATCTATAATATAAGTAAGAAGAGAACTAGTGATGCGACCAAACCTTTATTAGAGATATATCATTCCCCAGAATACAAGTGGAGGTGGCCCAGCCCGGTAAGGCGCCAGCCTGCTAAGCTAGTGCGCTATGCGCTCGCGTGTTCAAATCACGTCCTCCACGCCATTCTCACCTCTTCTATCTGACAAATGACCCTAGGCTGTCGGCCTTTCTTCCGCAAACAACTTTTAGAATCATCGCAATTCCTCTCCGCAACAAGTGGTCCGATGGATAAACGGAATTGGAGAATGAGAGCTCTCAAAGCCTTCAAGATTCTACCCTATGCCCTAGGCATAGCCATGGGGATTCTCTTGTTAGCATACGGAGGATACCTCCTCTACAAAGACGTCTACGTCTCCATCGAACCTTCCTCGCTGATTGTCATCGCACACATTATTATGACCATTTCAGGACTGTTCATCATCATTGTCGGAAGAAGAGACCTGATAAGATGCATAGGACTCTATGCGGTTTCCCTAGGATTGTCCCGTTTTGCCCTGAGATTGGATATATTGGACTTCGATGACATGGTGCCCGCGGCCATCAACTGTGTCATGATATTGCTGGCGATTAACCTGATGTACACCGGTGCATCCTTCTGCATGGGAAGGGTCATCAGGCGCCTGTCCATGTCAATCACATCCATCATACTCGCAATGATCGATCTGCTCATGCTGGTCGCCAATGGATCCCAGAGCATACTGCCCTTCACACCATATATTGACACCAATACAAGGTTCGTAGAGTGCATAATGTACCTGGTGCTGCTCATCTTGCTAGATACGGAGTTCATTCGTTATGGAACATCGGAAGGCCGGATAGTCACCCACCTGACCCGCATACGTGAGAACTACCGCATGGATGACGATGCACATATCAACCCTATTGTAGCGGAGAATCTCCTGAACCGCGACGGAAATCTTTGGATAAGGAACAACGACGGCCCAGTCGACCGTGAGATGACGTTCACCATCACCGGGAATACCATGGAGGCGAACGTGACCGCACAGATATGGAAAGGGCATGACGGCATATATCTGACCATCTCTTCCAACCCAGGTTCCATCATACACGCCAACAGGATAAAGGTGGACGTTGTTCGCAGAGAGGGTAACGTCCTCCACATGTACGGCAAAGACGGTACCGACTTCATAGTCGGTCTCAGCAAGGGGGCGAGATCCTGAACAACGGGATGAACAGGAGCAAGATTGGCAGACATATGTCCGTACTCCCCAAGGTGTTGCTTGTCCTGATAGCCATTGGCTGTCTGTCCATCTTCGTCGCGACACTGATCCTGATAATCGTCCCGAAGGAAGTGTTCGATATCACCACAGAGTGGGCATCACTCGCGTACATTATCCCCGCAATCCTTGTCATACGCTACATAAACAGGCCGCCGAGGTTCGCTATACTGACGATTGCAGTCTGCATCCCGGTGATTGAAATGGGGACCTTGATCCCCGAATTGATGGAAGCACCCGGTATGGCCATCCTGTTCTTCATGGATCTCGTCATGATGGTGAGCGGAATTCACTGTTTCATCGGAGACGAACACAGTGTGACCCGTCTTATATACGTCAGCATAACCATGATGATTCTTAATCTGGCCGCCAGTTTCATGATCCTCATCATCGCCATCTTAAGCCTGGAAGTCGATCTGATGCTGCTTGCAGTGTACAACCTTTCATCGGTCTTCATCTATCTCCTCTTCACGCTCTTCCTTATCCAGAGGGACGTCCGTGAGGAAAGTATGGGCTCGAAGCTCAGAGGAGGCATAGAGGCCACGGATGCATTGCTGTCCTCCGGGCCCGGGGCGTACATCTACACGGAGGAGGTCTATCCCCTCCTAGGAATGGACATGAGCAAATGGTATGTAACTGGTCTAGACTGCCCGATCGAGGCCCTGTACACAGCCACAGTCCACGACGGCAAGAGATCCCTGCTGCTCACCTCCAAGAAGTGGAGAGGCGAGAACAGGATCAGGATCAGCGTCGATGAGGATCTGAAGACCCGCCCGTACGGTACCGGTTTCCCTCTCAACTACCATTCATTCGAACAGGCCAGCGAGGGCCTGTACCTCCGTTTGTACGGGGATGAAGGCTTCTTCATGAGGATCCGCATCAAGGACAAGCCGAAGGTGCAGCCCAGATTCTTCCAAACTGCCGACCTAGATATCTACGAGTGGGAAGAACAGCTACAGGAAGAGTATCCCCAGAATGATTAATTACGGAACTCCTGATTACGTATCATGAAATTCCTACTGATCACAGACCTCCATCAGAACGCATCCGCTCTGGATTGGATCAACAAGGAGATCGAAGAGCACAAGGTCGACTTCGTCATACACTTGGGTGACGTCACTGATATGGGTACGGCGGATCAGGCTGTCGAGCTACTATCCAAGATCAAAGGTAGGGTGTACGTCCTTCCCGGTAACTGCGATGCTAGGGATATGCCGTCCAAGGTCGGTAATATCGCCATCGATATGCACAAGAAGAAGACCGTAATCGACGGATACGACCTTGTCGGTCTGGGCGGCGGGAACAGGAGCCCCTTCGATTCGCCTTTCGAACTGGAGGAGGATGAGATCTACAACAGTCTGAAACCGATATCCTCGAAGGGTATGATCCTCATGACTCACGCGCCTTCCTATGGAATCCTGGATGAGATTCCCTCCGGAGCGCACGTCGGGTGCCCTGCGATCAAGAAGATCGTCGATGAGTACAAACCTATTCTGGCGATGTCCGGACACATCCATGAAGCGATCGGATGCAAAGAGATCGACGGAACGGTCTTCGTCAACCCCGGTCCTGCAAAGGACGGTTACAGCGCAATCATCACTGTGGACGGCGGAAAGGTCGTCGATGTGATGATGCTCCACAAAGAATGAACTTCACAACTGATGGTCGTCGCAGGTCGACGGCCATCAGATCTGTGTAAGCACCGCTCTCGTATTCTCTGACGCCCACTTTCTTGAATCCCAATCCCGAATAGAATCTCTTTGCATTCTCATTCTTGGGATTCACTTCCAGAACAGCCCTCTTGCAGGCCCTGGCCCTACCGTAATCCAATACCAGCTTCACAGCTTCGCTGCCGTAACCCTCGCCCCTGTGCTCAGGAGCGATGTAGACTTTGCTGATGAATAGTTCGTCGCCTTCCTTGCCGGCGGACATCAGGCCCAGGATCCGCCCGTCCTTGACAGGGTATGCGTAGAAATGGCCCATTGACATATCCTTCCTGATCCTCCCCGGGCCGACCCAATCATCGAATATGTCCTCGGCGTGCTGCCTTCCGCCCTTGATGATTGGAGCATACGTGTCCACCCACATATCATGGATGTACTCCGAGATGGATTCGGCATCGGATTCATTCAGGAATATCAATTCCATGACTGGAAATCGGTTTGCTGATAAATACTGGTAGCGCACAAGAATTCTGATTTTTTATGCACAACCAATACCCCCTATAGGTATAGTTAAATAGAATGCAATCAGATAGTGCTACACCCATCCAATGGGGTAGAGACTCGAGGATGTCCAGTTCAACCACTCTGTGTCTCGTGGCCGATGGCGAGATCGGTCATCATCGACAATCTCTCTGGACATTCGGGGTTTCGCCGGGAGATTCATCTCTCCCGGATCTTCCTGGTATCTTATTTCTGATAACTTTTATATAGAGCACTATAATTAGAGGGCTCGATTACTATGGCACTTTGGCAGGGTAAATCCAACAGAAAGCCCACTGGAGGCAGACTCGTCCCCAGTCAGGGAAAGAGAAAATTCGAGATCAGCAGAGAGAAGCAGTACACCAAGATCGGTGCAACGAATCTCAAGCAGTATCGCGGAATGGGCGGAAGTGTCAAGGTTGGTATGCTCAGCACAGAGTACGCAAATGTAATGGACAAGAAGACTAACAAGGTCACAAAGGCAAAGATCCTGACCGTTAAGTCCAACCCCTCGGATCCCAACTATGTTCAGCGTAACATCATGAACAAGGGAGCCACCATCTCCACAGAGATCGGAGATGCCATCATCACATCCAGGCCTGGCCAGGATGGAGCAATTAACGCAGTGCTCATCGAGTAATCACATTGACACAAACCCTTTACTTACCCCTCTCGGGTAAGGATATTTCTTTTTGAACAATAATTCGGAAACCATTATTAGTCCGACTTCTATCCCACAATCATGACATACGATCCGGATGTTGCGATTACGCTATGGCCAGAGTATTTCGACGCTAACCTGACCAGGGCACAGGGAAGGAGGCTGCCCAAGGAATTGTGCGTACCCAGCCCTAATCTCGACCTCATCGCAAAGGGTGCGATGATTTTGGATCTTGAATTCGAGATACGCGAGGACATGTCCTACCCCAAGTTCCCCCGTGAGAAGCACGGATGCGTCAAAGTGGAGAGGACCGACATGTCCAAGACCGAGCTTCTGCCCAAGATCGCAGAGGTCCTGGTGAAGAATCAGGGAAGGTGAGGCCCATGATATCCGGTCTTGATTCAAGAGTGATCGATGCCAACTCGGAAGCCTTGGGTATCCCCGTGTCCACCCTGATGGACAATGCTGGGAAGGTCGTTTCCAGCTTCCTTATCGAACATTACCCCCAGAGCCGTATACTGTTCGTATGCGGGCCCGGCAACAACGGCGGTGACGGATTCGCCGCCGCATTGCTCATGGATCCTTCCATGGTCACAGTGGCGCTCCTAAGGAAATCCAGCGCCATCCACTCCGAGATCTCCAAGCAGAGGTACTCCAAGCTTCAGTGTAGAGTGGAGGAATACAATTCAAGCCTTCTCAATGAGGCGGATGTCATTGTCGACTGCGCACTGGGCACAGGTATCAGGGGCAAAGTAAAGGACCCTTACAGGAGTTTCATACTGGAGGCCAATGCATCAGGCCTCCCCATCGTATCGGTCGATGTCCCATCGGGACTCGGATCCGATGTCACCATCGTCCCTCGGACGACCATCACATTCCATGATGTCAAGACAGGGATGAACGACGACAACTGCGGTAACATCCTCGTTGCCGATGTGGGAATCCCCGTGGATGCCATGAAGTTTATCGGACCTGGGGACGTCCTCAGATACCCTGTTCCGGACGAGAACAGCCACAAAGGGGAGAACGGCAGGCTCATGATCATTGCAGGAGGACCCTATTATGGGGCTGCCGTCATGTGCTCCCTATCAGCGCTCAGGACCGGAGCGGACATCGTCAGGCTCTACACGCCGGAGACCGTCGCACCCATCGTTGCGACATATTCTCCGGTCCTCATGATCACCCCCCTTCCCGGGAACCATCTGACCACCGAATCAGTGGATATGCTCCTGGCGGAATCCATGAACTACGATGCCGTCCTTATCGGACCCGGCATCGGGAAGGACCCCGACACAATGCTCGCAGTCAAAGAGTTCGTCAGGAAGTGCAAGACACCCATGGTCGTCGATGCCGATGCGCTGTCTGCGATCATCGGGATGGAGATCCCCACACCTACGATCCTCACACCCCACAAAGGAGAGTTCCGCAAGCTGGATTCCCAGTACGGAGGACCTGAGCCCCTCGCACAGTTGATGAATGTCACGCTTCTCCTGAAGGGACACGTGGACACGATCACCAACGGAAACGCGACCAGATACAACAGGTCCGGAACCGCGGCGATGACCGGGGCAGGAACCGGTGACGTCCTCTCTGGAGCCGTCGCCGCTCTGCTGTCCAAGGGCCTCAGTACCATGGAGGCCGCCTCGCTCGGAGCGTTCCTATCTGGAAAAGCTGGGGAATATGCCTTCAAGGACAAGTCCTACGGACTGGTGGCCACCGACATCATAGAGGAGATCCCCCACGTTCTGAGAGACAACCTGAGGTGAAGATGGACCTTCAACCGGTCTACGGCATACCCGCCCTCAAGGCCGGAAACAGCCTTGTGATCACCGACCTACACATCGGTCTGGAATCCCATCTCAGAGCCAAAGGATTCCATCTCACATCTCATACCTCTGATATGCATCAGGCCATCCTGGATGCTGCCGATGATGACATCAACAGACTCGTGGTCATAGGCGACGTCAAGGACTCCGTTCCCGGATCCACGAAACAGGAGTATGCTGAGATTCCGGATTTCTTCGAGAGCCTGTTCGAACGCTTCAATTCCATAGATGTTGTGCGGGGCAACCACGACACGATGATCGAGGAATTCCTCCCGTCTAAAGTCAGGATACGTCCTGCCACCGGTCTCAAGATAGATGGCCTTGGACTCATCCACGGCCATACGTGGCCCTCGGAGGAAGTCATGGACTGCGACACCCTCATCTTAGGCCACAACCACCCTGCGGTCATGTTCAGAGACGGTGTCGGAAGGCAGATGACAGAACCGTGCTGGTTCAGGGGAACCTTCGCCAAGACAGAGGATGAGAAGTATCAGAAGCTGCCTCGCAACTTCATCGTGGTCCCTGCGTTCAACAGGATGCTTGGCGGTTCTCCGGTGAACGTCATCGGAGAGGATCTTCTGGGGCCTGTTCTGAACAGTGACCTGTTGGATCTGGACAATGCGCATCTGTATCTTCTGGACGGCATAGATCTCGGAAAGAGATCGAACAACATGATATCCGGAAGGGAAAACACCAGATTCAAACAGGGCCCTCAGAGCCGTGCGAAGTACAGTTGATCTTTTTCAATAATCAAAACGCAGAAGTAAGAAGTGGTTTTGCGGGCGGGAGGGGTTGCCCCCTCCCTTTTATTGTTTTCAGTTCCTGGTGACCGTGTCGTAGACAGATCCGTCAGAGTTCCTGATGACTGCTGTCAGAGGCATCTGTCCAGGCAGGCTGTGGGTTGCACAGGAGTTGCAGGGGTCGTATGCCCTGAACGCCATCTCAACCATGTTCAGCAGACCGGGGGAGACCTCATAGTTGTGGATGAGTCCCTTTGCGACCTTGGCAACGTCCATACAAATGGGTCCGTTGTTGTTGGTCGTTCCGACGACAAGGTTACATGCAGTGACAATACCGTTCTCGTCACAGGTGTAGTCGTGTGTCAGGGTTCCGCGGGGAGCCTCGACGCATCCTACTCCGCGTCCGCCGGCGTGGATGTCCTTCTGCTTGATGTCGCTGCTAGTCAGGTCAGGGCACTGTGCGTCCTCGAAACACTTCTCAGCGCAGCAGAGCAGCTCGATAAGCCTTGCCCAGTGAGTGACCAGTGTGTGCTGGCAGGGTCCCTCGACTCCAGCGTCCTTGAGGATTCCCTTGTACTTCTCGAACTCTTCCTGAGCGAGAGGTGTGGGCATCTCCTTCGCGACGTTAAGCCTAGAAAGGGGCGATGCTCTGTACATTCCACTGTCGGGTCCGGGAACGAGTCCCTTGTATCCGGGCTTCTTCAGGTAGGGGAACTTCTCGTAGGACCAGGGCTCGACTGCCTCTCCGATGTGGTCGAGGTAATCGTAGGGGTCGTAAAGATCCCAGTCCTCTCCCTTCTGGTTGACGACCTTGACCTTTCCGTCGTGGATCTCGAACTGTCCCCTCTCGTTGACGAGTCCCATGTGGTATGTCTCGTTGTAGTAGAGGTCGGGGTTGAGGACGATGTCCATGTACTCCTTGTTTCCGAGAACGACATCGTTGAAGACCTGCATAGAGGTCTTTGCGAAGTCGATCATTCCCTGAGCGTAGCCGATGATCTCCTTCTGCTGCTCCTTTGTGATAGCAGTGGTGACTCCACCAGGGACTCCCATCACGGGGTGAGTGGGCTTTCCTCCGATGATAGCCTGAACCTTCTGGGCCTCCGCACGTGTCTTGAGGACTGCTCCTCCGAGTTCGAGTCCTACGCGGGCTACGACTCCGAGAACGTTCCTCTCCGCGGCAGGTGCTGCGGGTCCGCAGACGAAGTCGGGTGCTGCCAGCGCATAGAAGTGCGCGATGTGGCTGTGCACGAAATGGGCGTTGTAGAACGTGTCCCTGAGGAGGTACGCGACCTCTGTGGGCTTCGTGTTGTAGCATCCGTCAATCGCCTTTGTCGAGGCCATGTGGTGTGCTCCGGGGCACACTCCGCACAGCCTTGCTGTGATCTGGTTGAGCTCTGTTACTTTCCTTCCGATACAGAATCTCTCGAATCCCCTGACCTCGGGAACCTGCCAGTATGCGTTGGCAACGTCTCCCTTGTCGTCGAGGAAGATCTCGATCTTTCCGTGTCCCTCGAGACGTGTGATGGGGTCGACGGTCACTTTGTTTCCGGTGACCTTCTGCTTCTCGTCCCAAATGATAGGTCCTGTCATTTCACTGACCTCCTTCTACAACTGCTTTCCTAATCAATGACTTACCGAGAGTGAATGCGTAGAAGTATCCGAGCGGGTCCTTGACTTCCGACATGATCTTCACGATCTCGCTCTCTCCGATGATTCCGTCGTCCTCGCGGATGGGGAACATCGAAGCGATAGCTGTGAACACACTTGCTCCGTGCTCCTGGACATCGGATGTGGGTCCGTAGCATCCACGGCAGGGCTGGCCTACCTTGGTGCACCTTGCACCGCATCCACCGACTGTTGCGGGTCCGAGGCACAGGATTCCCTGGTCCATCAGGCACACGTCGGGCTTGACATCGATCTCGTGGGGCTCGTAGATGTGCTCGATTCTGAGGTTCTCCTTCTTCCTGGGGCACTCCTCGCACAGGGTCTTGGTAGTGACTCCGATCTCGGTTCCCTTGGGCGGGAGGGGAACTCCCCTGTAAGCAAAGTCCGCGACTGCCTTGAGCAGGACGCTGATGGACTCCTGGAGGGGAGGACATCGGGGGACGTAGTAGTCGACGTCGATGACCTGGTCGAGTGTCTTGACTGTGTCGTAGAACACAGGCAGAGTGAGCTCTCCCTCAGGTGCCTGGTATGAGGTCTGGGGGACAACGGGTGCACCGGCGTGGTAATCCGCCTGGAAGTTGGCTGTCGTGGGAGTCTTCTGGTAGACGTACTCCAGAATCTCCTTTCCCTCTCCGGGGACGAGGTTTGCAAGGGCGGGGCTTCCACCGAAGCATGCACAGGTTCCGTATGAGACAACGACCTTGGACTTCTTCCTCAGAAGCTTGACCATGTGCTCGTTCTCGGAATTCCTTACTGCTCCGGAGATGATGGAGACGAGAATCTCTCCGTCTTCCATTGCCTCGATGTCCTTCTCCTTTCCGTCGGCTGCGATAGGCCACATTACGATGTCTGCCATGTCACCGATGGTGAGGATCCTCTCGTTTGTGTCGAGGAGTGAAACGTCGCATCCTCCACAGGCTGCTGCCCAGTAGATAGCGAGCTTGAACTTTCCTCCTGGAGGTGCTCCGGGGAGAAGCTCTCCAAGGTCTGCTGCCTGGAGTCCGATGGGCTCCTTGGGTCCGTCTGCGACAGGTGCAGCTGCTGCCTTGGGTGCCGCGGCTGCCTTTGCTGCCTTAGGCTCCTCTTTCTTCTCTCCCTTCTTGAATAACTTATCGAAGAATCCCATATCAGTTCGCCTCCTCTTTCTTGAGCGGTGTGGGTCCGAGCTGCTTGATCACATCGACGAAGTCGACGATTGTCTTCTGGAATTTCTCTCCCTCTGATGCGGAGACCCACTCAAGTTTGAGTCTCTTGGGGTCGAAACCGTACTGCTCGAGGACCATCCTCAGCAGAGCAATTCTTCTCCTGGCCCTGTAGTTACCGCCGATGTAGTGGCAGTCTGCAGGGTGGCATCCGAGCACCATGACTCCGTCTGCTCCCTTGGAGAAGGCCCTGAGAACGAACTCGGGGTCGACACGTGCGGAGCACATTGTCCTGATGATACGGAAGTTTGTGGGCATCTGAAGCCTTGCGACTCCAGCTCCGTCTGCACCGGCGTATGAACACCAGTTGCAGCAGAATGTTACAATCCTTGGCTCAAAGTCTGCCATTTCACTGACCTCCTACGGGGAAATCGAGACATGCGTCGATCTCAGCGCAGATCTGCTTGTTCCTGAATCCTCTCTGCTCCATCGCACCTGCAGGACAGGACGCGACACAGCTTCCGCATCCCTTACAGAGACCGGCGTTGACGAAACTCTTGAAGGCTCCGTTGGGCTGCTCGACGAGCGAGATGGCGTTGTAATCACAGCATCCTACACAGACACCGCAACCGTCACAGCGGTCGGGGTTGGAGGTAGCTACGATACCCTCGGAAATGTACTTGGACTTGGAGATGACGGTCAGCATCCTGGAGGCTGCTCCGGATGCCTGAGCGATACACTCGTCCATGAACTTGGGCCAGTGTGCGGTTCCTGCAACGTATACTCCCTCAGTTGCGAAGTCGACGGGCCTCAGTTTCTGATGGGCCTCGAAGTAGTAACCGTCCTTGGAGATGGGGACCTTGACCATCTTGGCGAGCTCCTCCTTCTCCTCCCTGAGGGGTGCGATACCGGTAGCGAGCACCAGGGTGTCGACGGGGACGTCGAGATCCTCTCCGAGTGTTGCGTCGTATGCGTTGATGTAGGTTCCGTTGTACTTGGGCAGCTCGTCCTCGACGGGGTACCTAAGGAACCTGACTCCCAGCTGGCATGCCTTCAGGTACATCTCCTCACGGAATCCGTATGTCCTGATGTCCTTGTGGATGATGGTGACATTCGCTGTGGGGTCCTTCAACTTGATCTTGATCGCGTTGCAGAGCATGGAAGCGCAGCAGACACGTGAACAGTACTTGACCTTGTCGTTCCTGGATCCGATACAGCTGACGAATACAACGTCCTTTCCGTTGAAGTCTCCGGATTCGAGTTTCTTCTCGAGTGCGATCTGGGTTGTGACCTTCTCATCGTTTCCGAATCCGTACTCTGTGGGCTGGTACTGGGCAGCTCCGACGGCGAAGAGGACTCCTCCGACGGGGTACTTGGTACCGTCGCTGAGCTGGAGCTCAAAGTTACCCTTGAATCCGGGGATGTCCTTAACGGTAACACCGGTGTGGACTGTGATGAGCTTCTCGTTCTGCACTTTCTTGATTGTCTCTGCGAGGTAATCCTTAACGGAAACTCCATCCTCCTTGAAGTTGAAGTTGCGTGCGAATCCTCCGAGTTCCTTCTCCCTCTCGACGAGGTGGACAGGGAATCCCTGTGCGGCGATGTCGAGTGCAGCGTTCATTCCGGTGATTCCTCCTCCGATGATGGCTGCTGCCTGGGTGACGGGGATCTCGGATCCCTCGAGAGGCTCGAGCAGGCATGCCTTTGCGATGGCCATCCTCAGAAGGTCCTTTGCCTTTGCGGTTGCCTCGTCGTGGGCGTGCATGTGGATCCACGAGCACTGGTCACGGATGTTGGCCATGTTGAACAGGTACTTGTTCAGTCCTCCGTTCCTGCATGCCTCCCTGAAGAGGGGCTCGTGTGTCCTGGGGGTACAGGATGCGACGACGACTCTGTTGAGGTCGTGCTCCTTGATTGCTGTGGAAATCGCATCCAGACAGTCCTGTGCACATGCATACTGTGACTCGCTGGAGATGACGACTCCGGGAAGTGTCTTCGCGTACTCTGTGACGGCGGGGACATCAACGACTGATCCGATGTTGATACCGCAGTGGCAGACCCATACTCCGACCCTGGGCTCGATACCGATGACTTCCTTCTCCTCGGGGTAGACTTTGGGAGCGCAGGGCTCGAAGTTCTTGCCGACGATCCATGCTCCGGCCTTTGCGGAGGATCCGCATGCCTCGGCGACAGATGTGGGGATGTCCTTGGGTGCCGCGAAGGCTCCGGTTACGAAGATACCGGGCCTGGTTGTCTCGAGGGGGTGGAAGACCGTGGTCTTACAGAATCCGTACTCGTTGAGCTCGATTCCAAGTGTCTGGGCGAACTCCTCGGCTCCCTCGGGGGGTGTGAGACCGATTGAGAGGACTGCCATGTCGAACTCCTCTGTTACACCATCGTTGTTGTCGTCGGTGTAGCTGATGAGCAGCTTCTTTGTCTCGGGGTCCTCCTCGATGTTGGAGACACGTGCACCGCGGTGCATGTTGATTCCGTACTCCTTCTGGCCTCTCTCGATGTAGGCCTCGAACTCCTTTCCGTAGGACCTGATGTCCATGAAGAAGATGTCCTCCTGGAGATCTCCGTGCTCCTTTGTGATCATTGCCTGCTTTGTCGCGTACATACAGCAGACGGAAGAACAGTACTTCTTCCATCCCTTCTTCTGGGACCTGGATCCGCAGCACTGGATGTAGGCGATCTTCTTGGGTGCCTCTCCGTTGGAGGGGCAGACGATGTGACCCCTGTGAGGTCCGGATGCGCACATGATCCTCTCGTACTCGATGGCGGTGACGACGTTTGCGAACCTGCCGTATCCGTACTCGCTGGCGATGTGTGCGTCCCATACCTTGAATCCGATCGCAGAAATGATGGATCCGACTTCAAGTGTGATGAGCTCATCCTTGTCATCGTAGTGGATTGCGCCCTTTCCACAAGCCTTGGCGCAGTTTCCACATTTGTCTTTGTTGATCTTCATGCAAACGCTGGCGTCGATAACTGCAACCCTGGGCACAGCCTGTGCGTGGGGGATGTAGATTGCCTTCCTTGTTGTGAGCCCGAACTCGTACTTGTCGGGGATGTTCTTAACAGGACACTTTGCAAGACAGTCTCCACAGCCGGTACACTCGTTGGGGTTGACGTACCTGGCCTTCTTGAGGACAGTCACCTTGAAATCTCCTGCCTTACCCTCGACCTTCTGAACCTCGTGGTAGGTCAGAACGTCAATGTTGGGATGTCCGTTACAATCCGCCATTTTAGGCGAGAGGATACATGCGGAACAATCATTCGTAGGGAATGTCTTGTCGAGACGGCACATGATTCCACCGATTGTGGGGTCTTTCTCCACAAGGTAGACATGAATGTCCCTGTCTGCAAGATCAAGCGATGCTTGAATACCCGCAATTCCTCCTCCGATAACCAATGCCGATTTTGTCAAATCATTGCCTCCCGTATAAGGAATAATTAAGGCATGAATTATTGGTATATTAAGGGCTTTTACGAAAGCAATAAATATTCTTAATAATTATTACAAAGACCGTCGAAGTCGATTTTTGATTAAAATCAAAATATTGCTAAAAATTAATTGTTATTTCATGTGCCAGCATTTCTTTTATTGACATTAATTTATCTCATCCTTTATGATAATGCTACCAAATTTTTAGTTAAATTTTGAATTTTAATTCGTATTTAGGCGAAGTAAAATTATATCTTCATATTAAGTGACGTTAAAATAATTTTTAAATAGTGCGGAAATGGGGATTTTTTGCGTACAATTTTTGTCTGGCTATCAGATTGATGATGGATACATAATTCATCCATCTAAAGACCTAAAATTGTTTAGGTAGAGCTAAAAAACAATAGGAAAACAACGAATATCGACCGTGGTGGCGACAGCGAGAAAGATGTTAAGAAAGAGGACGTTGTACCCTGGTCCATGGTCGTGAAAGCCGTCCGCGGAAGAAGGCGCTACATCGTCTACACAGTACCGGAATCCGCAGGGAGATCCGATGTCCTCTCAGCATTGTCAAGCTTAGAGACATCCATGCCCGATCTCCGCGTCATCACTAGCTTCGGAGGCAAGGCTGTAGTTAGATGCAACCCCTCTGAGAAGGAGGCCGTGACGGAGGCCATGAAGGCAGCCTATCCGGGGTGCGAATCCCTCATCACATCAGGAACTCTCAGGAAGATACGTGAGGAGTATCCCGAACTTAAGGTCTCCCAGAAGAAGAAACGCTGAACCTTCCTACCTCTTCCTTTTATAATACTTTAAGAATGCTCCCGCGTAAAGAAAAAAGGAGCAGCAATTATGCAACCCGGACAAATGGCTTATGACAGGGGGATCACAGTTTTCTCCCCTGACGGAAGACTTTTCCAAGTAGAGTACGCCCGTGAGGCCGTGAAGAAAGGTTCCACGACCATCGGACTAAAGTACAAAGGCGGAGTGGCCCTCATCGTCGACAAGAGATCGATGAGCAAACTCCTGGAGCCTAAATCCACCGAGAAGATCCACGATATCGATGACTACATCGGATGTGCGACTTCTGGACTCGTTGCGGACGCTAGGGTGCTGGTCGATCAGGCCAGGCATGAGGCCCAGGTCCACAGGGTCAGCTACGGCGAGAACATCTCCGTCGAGATGCTCGTCAAGAAGGTTTGCGATTACAAGCAGCAGTTCACCCAGTACGGCGGGGCACGTCCCTTCGGAACAGCCCTCCTGGTAGCTGGAACGGATGACCTCGGAGTACACCTCTTCGAGACCGACCCCTCCGGAGCACTTGTCGCATACAAGGCGACAGGAATCGGAAGCGGACGCCCCGCAGTCATGGACGTATTCGAGAAGGAATACAAGGACGACATGACCGCCAATGCGGCACTGAAGCTCGGACTGAAGGCGTTGGAGGCAGCCATCGAGGAGAAGCCCAGCGCCGAGACCACAGAGATCGGTGTTGCCGAGGTCGGAAAGAGGTTCAGGAGACTGACCGAATCCGAGATCGAGGCACTGCTGAAGAAATCCAAGGAAAAGGCCTGAGGCAGGAACATGGTCAGCCTTGATGACGCGATCACAGCGAAGCTTGAGAGTCACGGAGAGACATTCGAGATCCTCCTGGACCCCAAGGTATTCGACCTGATCAAACAGGGAAAGTCCTTCGACATCGTCGACTACATGGCAGTGGAGGAGGTCTTCAAGAACGCAAGCAAGGGGACCAAGCAGGCAGAGGACAAACTGAAGGAGGCCTTCGGGACAGAGGACGTCGCGGAGATCGCGAGCAAGATCGTCGAGAAGGGTGAGATTCAAATCACGGCCGAACAGCGCAAGGAGATGCTGGAGGCCAAGAAGCAACAGATAATCACCTACATCGCCGCAAATGCGATCAACCCGCAGACAAAGACTCCCCACCCACCGTTGAGGATACAGCTGGCGCTGGAGGAGGCCAAGTTCCACGTGGACCCCTTCAAACCGCTGGACAAGGAGATCGACGAGGCTATGAAACTCCTCAGACCTCTCCTTCCCATAAGGTTCGAGAAATCCCATATCGCCATCAAACTGGACGGTGCCGATTACGGACGCTGCTTCGATGACATCATCAGCTACGGTATCGTCGAGAAGGAAGAATGGACCGCTGACGGTTCATGGATAGGCGTCATGGAGATACCTGCAGGCCTGATAACAGAGATCACGGACAAGCTCAAGCACAAGACGAAGGGCTCTGCATCCGTGAAATTGATTAATTGACATTCGCGAGAGTGATAAAATGGAAAAAAGAAACGCCAGACAGACACGTCAGATCGTCGTGCCCGGTGACATCCTCGACGGAACGGGGATGAGGCCCGGAGAGAACGCATACGTGCTGGACGGCAAGGTTCGCGCCAGCGTTATGGGAGTAAGGAATGTCTTCCAGAACACTGTCGGAGTCATTCCCCTCAGGGGAGGATACATGCCCACATCCGGCGACACCGTCTTCGGAGTCATCGTGGACATCGGACCCTCCAACTGGTTGGTGGATATCGGTGCACCTTACCCTGCACCGCTGCATGTGAGCGAAGTACCCTGGAAGGTCGAGTTCGGAGACACATCCAGGTTCCTGACCATCGGGAACGTTGTGCTCCTGAAGGTGCTCGCAGTGGACGAGAGTAAGAAGATCTCCGTCACGATGAAGGATTCGGGACTGAGGAAGATCGAGGGCGGAAGGCTCGTGAAGATCTCCCACACCAAGGTCTCCAGGGTCATCGGCAAGAGCGGATCTATGATCTCCATGCTGAAGAACATGACCGACTGCCGTATCACCGTCGGACAGAACGGATGGATATGGGTGGACGGCGAGGATGAGGAAGCTGACGTGGCAGTCGAGGCGATCAAGATGATCGAGGACCTCGCCCAGAGCAGCAACCTGACTGACAGGATTAAAGAATTTATCGAGAAGAAGATCCCTCAGGACGAGGAATATGATGAGGGGGATGAGTGACCATGAGCGGACACACAGATATGGTATTAGTTGACGATAACGGCCTCAGGATCGACGGAAGGACCGCCGACCAGCACAGGCCCTTCAAGATTGAGGCAGGAGTCCTCAACAATGCGGACGGGTCCGCATACGTGGAGATTGGAAAGAACAAGGTCCTTGCAGCGGTCTACGGACCCAGGGAATGCCACCCCAGGCACCTGCAGGACCCTACGAAGGCCATCGTGCAGTGCAAGTACAACATGCAGTCCTTCTCTGTCAGCGACAGGAAGAGGCCCGGACCGGACAGAAGGTCCATCGAGATTTCCAAGATCATCTCCGAGGCACTGGAGAAGGTCGTCCTCACAGAGCTCTACCCCCGTGCATCCATCGATGTCTTCATCGAGATCCTGCAGGCTAACGCAGGAACAAGGTGCGCAGGACTCACAGCGGCATCCGTCGCACTCGCTGACGCAGGTATCCCCATGAGGGACATCGTCCCTGCACTGGCATGCGGAAAGGCTGACGGACACGTCCTCCTGGACCTCAACAAGGAGGAGGACAACTACGGACAGGCGGATGTGCCCATCGCGATCATCCCCTCCACTGACGAGATCGTTCTCCTGCAGATGGACGGAAACATGACACGCGAGGAGTTCGACCACGGAATCAAGATGGCCGTAGCAGGCTGCCACGAGCTCCACGAGCTCCAGGTGGACGCACTGAAGAGACGCTACTCCAAGAACGCAGAGGAGGCATCCGAATGACCGAGATGATGTCCGAGATCAAGCGCGACCACATGATGAAGCTCATCGCCGACGGCAAGAGGCTGGACGGACGCGGAGTCACCGACGTCCGTGACATCAGCATCGTCACCGATGTCATCGAGAGCGCAGACGGATCCGCAAGGATCAAGATGGGAAAGACCGAGGTCATCGCCGGAGTCAAGATCATCCCCGGAACACCGTTCCCTGACACCCCCAACATCGGAGTGCTCACGACCGGTGCCGAGCTTATCCCCATGGCACACCCCACATTCGAGTCCGGACCGCCCGGAGAGGATGCGATCGAGCTCGCCCGTGTCGTCGACCGCGGTATCCGTGAGTCAGGCATGGTCGATGTCGAGGCACTGTGCATCGTACCCGGAGAAGAGGTCTGGATGTGCTTCGTCGACATATACGCCCTCGACTATGACGGCAACCTGTTCGACGCTGCCAACCTGGCTGCGGTATGCGCACTCAAGTCGGCTACCATCCCGGGAGAGCAGTACGGAAAGGGAGAGAACAAGCCCCTGCCCATCACATGCACCCCCATATCCATCACTGAGGTCAAAATAGGTAATACTTTAATAGTAGACCCTAATTTCGACGAAGAGCAGATTTCAACCGCCCGTCTGACGGTTACGACCGACGACATCGGCAACTTCAGAGCCATGCAGAAAGGCGGATGCGGATCGATCACACTCGACGAACTCAGCCTCTGTCTCGACAGGGCTGTTGAGAAGGGTGCTGAGATCAGGAAACTCATCGGGTGAAACCTATGTCAAAGAGAACAGAGAAGGCAGGAAGTTCCGGAAGGTTCGGAGCAAGGTACGGAGTTATCGTACGCAACAGGATCAAGACCATCGAGGCCCAGCAGAAGGGAAAGCACGAGTGCCCCGTCTGCCACCACATGAACGTGAAGAGGGTCAGCTCCGGTATTTGGTACTGCAGCCGCTGCGAGACAAAGTTCGCAGCCGCAGCATACAGCCCCGACACAAAGAAGGACATCTCGCAGGTCTCAGAGCAGTGAGACGATCTGAACGGTGATTACAATGAGCGCAGGCGAATACAGATGTGCTAAGTGTAACGAGCCCCAGAACGTCAACTCCCTCGGACTCCAGTGCGAGAAGTGCGGATACCAGATCTTCTTGAAGGACAGGCCTGTCGACAAGAAGGTCTACAGCACCGATTGAGATGATCGAGGCCGATCTCAGGCTGACCGGCGGAATAGCGTCGGTCACAGTCCCCACGATCTCCCCCGAGGCAGGGAGGGAACTCCCCCGCACGGAGACCGAAGTGGAACTGAAGGGTGACGAGGCCCTGATACACATCAGGGCCACGGACACCACAGCCATGAGGGCGGCGGTCAACTCGTATCTCGAGTGCGTACGCGTGATAGAAGACATAGGAAATCTGACAAAGGTGAACCAATGAACGGAATAAGCCCACAGCTTCAGAACCAGATCACCCAGTTCCAGCAGGTGCAGCAGCAACTCCAGGCGGTCACATCGCAGAAGATGCAGATGGATGCCAACAGGCGCGAGCTCGTGAAGACCAAGGACGAACTGGAGAAGTCCACGGGAACGGTCTACAGGACCTCCGGTGCCTTCATGATCAAGGTCGACGACGTGGAGTCCCTCAAATCCGAGCTCGACGAGTCCATCGAGACTCTCGAGGTCAGGATCGGATCCCTGGAGCGCCAGGAGACCTCTCTCAAGGAGAAGTACACCTCGCTGCAGGAGGCCATCAACAAGGCCATGGGAACCGCCCAAGAGTAAACCCGATAACAATTTCATCCCGGAATCGATCATTCCGGGATATTTTTCTTATAACATCACTATAATTATTCGTGCATGACAGATGCACTCGTCCTTACGGATGTCCGTAAGACGTATGGTCAGAGGGAAGCCGTGCACGGCGTCTCGCTGACGGTTAAGGAAGGAGAGGTGTTCGGTCTGATCGGCCACAACGGTGCCGGTAAGACCACCATCCTCAGGATGATATCAACCATCCTCAAGATCACCTCCGGGACAATCCAGGTCTATGGAAAAGACGTCACCAAGGAGTCCGACGACGTCAGGGAGCTCATCAGCTACTTGCCCGAGGACGCCGGGGCGTACAAGGACATGACCGGCAGGAGATACCTCACGTTCATAGCGGAATTCTTCGTCTCCGGAAAGGAGAGGGACGAGATGGTGGAGAAGGGCATCGCCCTCGCCGATCTCGGTGACAAGATCGACTACAGGATCGACACCTACAGCAAGGGAATGATGCGCAGACTCCTCATCGCTAGGGCGATCATGACATCCCCCAGGCTCGCCATATTGGACGAGGTGACATCCGGACTGGATGTCATCAACGCCTACGAGATCAGGGAGGTCATAAGGAAGATCTCCAAGAGCGGTGTGACCATCATCATGTCATCTCACAACATGTTCGAAGTTGACATGCTGTGCGACAGGGTTGGTATGATCGATCAGGGGAACCTGATCGAGGTCGGAACCCCTGAAGAGCTCAAGCAGAAATACGGAAAGGACAACCTCGAAGAGGTGTTCGTAGCGGCGGTGAAAGGAGCATGAGCGACCTATCCAACATTGTAAGGAAAGAGGTCAAGGAACTCCTCACGCCCGGATCCGTGGCTTCCGTGATCATCATGATGGTCCTCTTCGCAGGACTGGGCGGACTCATAGGTGAAGAGGTGCAGAAGAGCGCCGTGCTGCCCACCATAGGCATAGCGAACTACGAGGACCAGTACATCGAGACGGAATACGGCTCATGGGATGCATACGATTTTCTGATCAGCTTCTACCTCAGCAGCGGCGATAAGAGGATCACCCCATCTAACGTCGAGGACTTCGTCATCAAGATGGATAAGGGCAACATCCTAGAACAGATGGAATCCACAGGAGCCTCAGTGGTCCTGGTCCTTGGTGATGATTTCAAGAAGAACATAGAGGACAGCATGGATGCGGCCACATCCGGCGAGGGAGGACCCTACGAGAAGGGAGACATCTACCAGTACTACCTCTACCAGCCCTCGGGAATGATCGGAGGTACCGTGTCCTCGACCACCACGTCGTACATCGTCCAATACATGAACAGCAGCCTCTCGTCCTTCCTCATGCTCGGAGAGGATGCAGGATTCATCAACTTCCTGAAGACCCCTGTGAACGGATCGCATACCGTCACCTACATCAACGGAGAGCCTTACGAGGACGTCACTCCCTCCGACATCAGCGAGGCGTTGACAGGTCAGACCATGTTCATCCCGATGATCATCATGATCATCATCATGATGGTGGGAAGCATCGTCATAAGCTCCATGGGATCCGAGAAGGAGAACAAGACTCTGGAGACGCTGCTGACCCTGCCGATCAGCAGGACCACCATAGTCACCGGTAAGATCATCGCAGCAGCGGCTGTCGGACTGATATTCGGATTGGCCTACATGGTCGGCATGGGGCTTTACATCGGTTCGGTCACAGCGATGGCCGTGGGCGGCAGCGGAATAGACATAGGGTCGTTCGGTCTGGCGCTCGGACTCACCGATTATGCGCTGATAGGACTGTCCATGTTCCTCTCGATCGCATGCGCATTGGGAATATGCATGATCCTCGGAGCGTTTGCGAAGAACTACAAATCGGCGCAGACGATGACCATGCCTCTTAGCATCCTTGCCATCATCCCCATGTTCATCACGATGTTCTCAGGATGGTACGGCTCCAACATCATCATCAAAGCTGTGCTGTTCGTCATACCTTTCAGCCACCCCATGATGGCTCCGGAGGCACTGCTCAACGGTGACATGACGTTGGTGCTGGCAGGTCTGGTTTACATGGCGGTGTTCGCATTGGTGTCGATATTCATCACCGTCAGGCTGTACAAGTCCGATATCCTCATCACAGGACTCGGGCAGAACAAGTACGTGGAAAAGCTAACCGGACGCAACAAGCGCCCTTCGAAGCGCTGAACCTATAACGGGCCGACCGAGGCCATCGGTCGGCCCCTCTTCTGATAATCCCCCAGTTTTTTATCTGCTATCTGTATGCCCACGCATGTTCGGGGATATCGCGGACAAGCTCAAAGGGAAGAGGAAGGTCATCCTGGTCCACGGCAATGCGGATATGGATGCTATAGGCTCCGCTTATGCTCTGAAGAGGGCTTTCCCCGAGGCGGACATCTTCGCCGGTAACGGCATCGACAGGATCAGTAGGCTTGTCGTCGAGAAGATGGACGTGCCCATTCTGGAATCTTGCGACATATCGAGATACGATCAGGTCGTCATCGTCGATACCTCGTCCCCGGAACAGCTTGAGACCGAGGTTGAGATCCCCAAGGATGCCATCATCATAGATCACCACGTCCCCACCGGGAAATGGGACGGGTACAACTTCTACTGCGATGACAAGAGGACGTCCTGCTGCGAGATAATCAAAGAGATCCTCGATGAGAGCAACACCCCGATAGACCGTGACATGGCCCTCATGCTGATCGGCGGAATGATAACGGACAGCGGACATTTCCAATTCGCCAAACCGGGGCTCTTGGAGGCCTTTGCGGACCTCATGAGGCGCTGCAACATCGACATGGACGAGGCCTACAACTTCACAGTGGCTCCGGTCAGCATGTCCGAGAAGATCGCCATGCTCAAGGCCATCGAAAGGACCAAGTTCGACCGTGTAGGGAACTACATCGTCGCCACCGCGTACGGAGGGAGCTTCGAGGCATCATCCTGCAGGGCGATCATGAACGCCGGGGCGGATGTGGTCTTCGTCGGATCTCAGAGGGATGATACCTTCAGGATAAGCTCCAGAGCTACCCAGGAGGTCGTCCGCAAGGGACTGCACCTCGGGGAGATCGTTCAGGGTATCGGCAAGGAGCCGGTCACCGACGGCGGGGGACACGGCGGAGCGGCAGGACTCTCCGGGATCGGGGATGTCGAGGCCATGCTGTTCATCTGTATGAAAAGAACAATGGAGGTCTTCAGGGATTTGAAGACCAAAGACCTCCTTGAGAAAGAGTTGTGATCCTCACCTGAGTTTGGTGAGTCCCTCGAGGACCTTGGCGAGTGCCTCACGGTTCTCAGGGTGTGCTGCAAAGTATTCCGCTACAGGCTCCAGAGTCTTGGCCATTCCGTCGGTTACTCCGGTCTTGAGGTCGAAGGGCGAGAGCTTCTTGTCGAAGTATGCCTGCTCCAGCTCCTCGTAGGAGTTGTATGTGACGGGTCCGCCGTACTGCTCGGGGCGGTCAACGAACAGGGATCCGTTCCTGGGGATGATGATGTACTTGCACAGCATGAGGACGGGGTTGACCTCCTCGTTGCCCTCAGCGTCGAGCTTGTCCATGGGGCAGTACGCCTTCTTCATCTTCTTCGCAATGTCGTCCCTGTTGTCGTGGATCGTGATGTTGCCCTCGGGCTTGGACTTGGACATCTTGTTCTCGATGGGATCCATCCTGTTGCCTCCCTTGAGTCCGGGGAGCAGCGGTGTGTGCAATGCTACGGGCTTCTTCCATCCGAGCTTATCGGCGGCATCCCTGGCGAGCATGTGAGCCCTCCTCTGGTCGATACCGGCGTAAGCGACGTCGCAGTTCAGGAAGAATATGTCTGTGGCCTGGAGGATGGGGTACAGCACCTTGGATGCGTCGACCTCTGCCTCGTCCTCGGACCTTCCCATGATCGTCATGGCCCTCTTGACCCTTGAGAGCGATGTGACCTTCGCGACCTTGATGACCTTCTCCCAGTACTCGATCTCCGAGCACAGGTCGCTGGCGTACTTGAATTCGACCTTGTCCTTGGGGACACCGAGCGCGATGAAACAGTCCTGCATGTATCTGGCGCAGGTCCTGATGTTCTCGATGTCTCCGCCGAGCTTGTCATTGATGTACGCATGCCAATCTGCCCAGAAGATGGTGACCTTGAAACCTGCGTCGCAGAGATCCCTGATCTTCTGCGCGACGAGAACCCAGCCTAAGTGGACCGTTCCTGAAGGTTCGAATCCGATATAGGCCGTGGGCTCCTCTTTCTCCGTGAGGAGAGCACGGAGTTCCTCTTCGGTCACGAGCTCTTCGGTGTTCCTTGTCACCAAGGCCAGCCTTTCGTCTACATTCATGAATATCAAAGGTGGCAACGGTCCGCTTATATTAAGCGTTGGCGGGACACAGTGTGTACCGAATCAGTCAGCATGACCGCTACATAGTGTCTTTATATTCCACTCATCAAAGTCCATGAACCCGTGGACCCGACGCTGATATTGATCGTAGCGGTATTCTCCCTGATAGGATGCACCATGGGACTCTTCTCGGGACTCGTTCCCGGGATCCATGTGAACACGCTCGCAACGATACTCCTTATCTCACTACCTCCTTTGCAGGAAACACTCTCCGGCATCATATCTAGCGAGTACGTTCCCGTTGCGATCTGCAGCACCATAATGTCGGCGTCGGTGGTCCATTCTTATGTGGACTTCGTCCCATCCGTGTACATAGGCGCTCCCGATGCAGAAGATGCCATATCCGTGTTGCCTGGACATCGTCTGCTGCTTGCCGGGGAAGGCATGAGGGCGGTCCGTGCGGCCGCCATCGGAAGCCTGATCGGATGTTCTTCTGCCGTGCTGCTTGCGATACCTCTGCAGGCTGTGATGTCAATGGGCGGTTCCGATCTATTGAACGGAATGACTAAGAGCGTCCTGATCTTCGTATCGGGGATCCTGCTGCTGAACGAATGGAGGAAAGGGCATGCTTTCTACGGCACGGCTGCTTTCGTGCTATCCGGGATCCTAGGTTATGCCGTCATGGAGCTGCCGATACCATGCACTGGTCTGCTGGGAGAGGGGACCCTGCTGATGCCCATGCTGACAGGATTATTCGGATTGCCTGTCATGCTGGAAGCGGATACCGGTGGCAGGATACCTGCGCAAAAGGATGCTGGAAAAGATCCCGTAGGAGTTATTCCCGGACTCAAGGGAGTGATAATGGGGGCGATAGCCGGCTGGTTCCCCGGCATCACATCCACCGTGGGGGCCACAGTGTCCGCAACGCTCATGCCGGATAGGACGCCGGAGAGATTCATATCCACTGTAGCCTCGATAGGTACTGTGACCACGGTCCTGTCCCTCGTGACCCTGTCAGTGACCGGGGGCGGTCGTTCCGGGACGGTAATCGTGATAGGGACCATCCTCGGAGATTCCATCGGAGGGTTCGCCTCTGAACCGCTTGTCATGATGCTGGTATCTGCTGCGATAGCATCCCTTGTCGGATATCATCTAACAATCATGAGCGGAAGGGCCATGACCTCCTTTTTGGAAAGGATGGACATGACAAGAATCAACAAACTGGTCATCGCATTCCTCGTTGGGATGACAACCTTATCCACCGGATTCTGGGGACTGGTGGTTTTGGGGGTGGCACTGGCCATCGGTTTCATCCCTGTGTCAAACGACATGGGTAAGACCGTCCTCTGCGGCTGTCTGATACTTCCGTCGCTAATCATGTAATGTTGATATACATCCAATTGATAGAACAGGAACGTGAACCTTACCAGAGCAGAGCTGTTGGCGCTCCTTGCGATGGCCTTTGCGGTCTTCATGGACGGTCTGGACAGCAGTATCGTCAACATCGCCCTTCCTTCCATAGCGGAATCCTTCGGAGCCGATGCCAACGCAGTTGCCTGGGTGGCGGTCACATACTTCATGATGATCGCCGGTATGATGCTCACCTTCGGCAGGATCGCCGACATGGGGCACATCAGGAGGATATTCATCATAGGATTCGGATTGTTCGCGGCTTCTTCGCTATTATGCGGACTGTCATGGAATCTCGAGATCCTCATATTCGCAAGGACCGTTCAGGGCATAGCAGCCGCTATGCTCGGAGCTGTCGCCCCGATGGTATGCGTGAAGTTCCTTCCGCCTACCAAACTAGGGCTCGGAATGAGCGTTCTGATGCTGTCGGGAGCTGTGGGCTTCTGCTCCGGTCCCGCGGTAGGGGGAGTGCTCATCGATGTGCTATCCTGGCACTGGGCATTCTTCATCAACATCCCAATAGGGATATTCGCTATCCTCTTCGCATTCCGCGCACTGCCCGATGAGACCCCGGTCAAAGGTGCGAAGCTCGACCTGACCGGATGTGCGCTGCTCTTCGTCGCCATAGTCTGCGCAGTCTATATCGTGGAGATGTTCGCGAAGGACGGACAGGCGACTATCTGCATGGTGCTGGGCGTGATTGCGATCGTCTCCCTTGTACTGTTCGTCCGTGCGGAGAAGAAGGCTGCCTACCCAATGCTCAACGTCAGCATGTTCCGCGACTGGAGATTGGACTCGGCAATGCTGACCTACTTCCTGACCAGCATCGCATACGTCGGAATCGCCTATCTGATCCCGTTCTACCTCATCAAAGAGCTGGAGATGAGCTACACGTTGGCGGGATTCATCGTACTGATCCCCAGCATCTTCACGATCATCATCAGCATCCCTGCTGGACATTACGGAGACACCCACGGCAGGCGCAACCTGTCGATAATATGCACGGTCAGCATGCTGGCATCGGCTGTAGGCTATGCACTGATCAGACCAGATATGGGGTGGCTGCCTTTCATCCCCATAGGGCTCCTCTGCGGAATATTCTGGGGATCATGCGGGGCATCTCTTGCAAGCCGCATAGTCGATCTGTCCCCGGAGAAGGAGAAGGGCATGGCCTCGACCATATCGAACTTCCTGTACTACGTGGGAGGGTCGTTCGGTACCGCACTGTTCGCGACCATGGTCAGCTACGGTTCAGGTTCGATCGGGGTTCCGGTCGACCTCATATCTCCCGAGGATTTCATGGACGGTTACATGCTCTGCATGTACGTCGGAATAATCCTATCGGTAGTGGCGATAATCACTGCGATAATAATCGACGAGAGGAAGGTCAAGAGCGCTTGAGCTCCGCCTTCTGCATGAACTTCCCAGAATCTACGATGAACCTCTCATGGGTTCCGGATCCGACCTCGCCTTTGGAATCGTACACACGGACGGAGAAGACCAGTCTCCTCCTGTCGATCTCCGTGAGCTCTGTCTCGCAGACAACGGTCATCCCTACCGGTGTCGCCGAAGAATGGGCCACATCCAGATGGGTGCCTACTGTCGATGTGCCGATATCGAGATACGGTGCGACGCTGAGCGAAGCTGTCTTCTCGATCAATGCGATCATGGCCGGTGTGGCGAAAACGGGAAGGTCCCCGCTACCCAAAGAAATGGCTGTGTTGTCCTCGGTGACCTCGACCGATTGCGCACCCTTGATTCCCATGCTCAGCATACGTGGATGATGGAATCGGCATATTTAGTTGGATGCAGAGGTCCGCTGCTGAACATCCTTACAAAAAAATCAAGGTAGATTTTCCTGTCCAAGCGACATTGTTTTACTACAATGAAAATAATATGCCCTCTATGGGATTGGAAGAGCAGCTGTACGACGAACTGTACCAACTGAGGGAGCGCCTCAGGGAAGAGGGCAGAATGGCAACGGGAAGGATCCCGAACGTCTGTCCCGATGAGGCACTCATGGAGATGGCGCACCGCGTACCCACGAAGATAGAGGATTTCGTAGCCATCGTGGGAGTGGGCCAGAGGTTCATCGAGGTATACGGCGAAAGGTTCCTGGCCATCACCAGGAAGTACGCTGTCACGGCTGCCAAGGGATCCGATCTGGCAACGGACACGGCCAAGACCCTCAGGGAATTGGAGAAGAAGCTCATCAACATAAGCAGGAGCAACCGTCTGCTCTACCAGGGAAAGATCTCGGTCAAGAACACCTTCGATCTCATGACTCTCCCGGACCAGGATGTTCTCGGTCTGCTGTTCGGAAAGAAGAGGGTGCTGAAGCTCTGCGACATCACCAACAGCAAGGAGGATGAGAAGGTCTACAAGCACCTCAACCAGGTCATCCGTGAGGTCAACAGGGAGATGAGGGAGAAGGGACAGTACGATCTCTACATCGGATACCCGTTCGTCCAGGGTAAGATGCCCGACGGCGACTTCGACATCCGTGCACCCATGGCGCTCTTCCCTGTCACACTGGAGAAGGATGCCCGTTCCATCACGCTCACATTCGATACATCCCGCGATGCGATGTACAACAACACGCTCATCCTGGCGTACATCAAGGCCACAGGCCAGAACAAGCCCCTCCCCAACAACATCCTGGAGGAATACAACGGGGACACATTCATCGAGGACTCGCTCCACTTCTTCAAGATGAACGGCATCGAGATCAAGTGCGAGAACGCCGAGCCGATGGAGTTCATCGACTACAAGGCCGGGGAGTTCCCCGACTACCTGCCAGGGGACATGGAACTGGTGCCCAACATCGTGGTAGGTAAGTACCCCACATACTCGAGTTCTATCCAAAGGGACTTCGATGCCATTCTCTCCGGCAAGGAGATCAACGGTATCCTGATGGATCTGGTCGAGAACCTGGACAAGACCGATTTCCTGTCGGACAAGCCCGACCCGCTGTCATTCGACGAGATCAAGAAGAAGGGGATCCAGGCATCGGAGAAGAACCTGTTCTACATCAATTCGCTAAACAGCGCTCAGGAGAACATCCTCACCGCGATCGATGCTGATGACGAGATCGTCGTCCAGGGACCCCCGGGAACTGGTAAGTCGCAGGTCATCACCGGACTGATCACATCTGCCGTGGTGAAAGGAAAGACCGTCCTGATGGTCTCCGAGAAGAAGACCGCGCTAGATGTCGTCTATTCACGTCTGGGAAACCTGTCCAAGTACTGCCTGCTGATCGACGATGTGGGAAACAAGGACCTGTTCTACAGACAGCTGGAGGTCATGCTCTCATCCGGAGTTCCCAAGAGAGGTACCGACCTCGAGAGGATATCGGACAGCATCGACGACGATGTGGACATGCTCACGCGCATAGCGGACACCATGTACACTCCCGGTGATTTCGGAATCGCACCTTACAAGCTCTACGGTATGGAGAAGACCAATCTGGCGGACGAACGCCAGTTCAGCGAGTACAAGGTCCTGAAGGACCATATCGACCCCAAGCTCATGGGCCTGAAGTACCCGGTCGTGACCGAGCTGCACAAGACATTCGGCAACGAAGCGCTGATGAGGAACTTCAGCGACTACATGTCGCTGTCAACATCCCTGCCCTGGATCACTCAGATGAGGACCGACCTGTCCGAATACAACATCGGGGAGATGAAGGCAGACCTCATGGATCTGGAAATGCAGATGAAGGACTTCAACTCCAAGGGATTCATGGGAAGGCTGTTCTCCAAAGGCAAGGTAAACCGCGAGGCAACTGTCATGGCCTCGAAGTACTTCGAGAACTACAACCAGCATCTGCTCAACTATCTCATGGACGACCCCAGGAGGATCGTCGACGGACTGGACGAGTACGAGAAGTTCGCTTCCCTGTCCACGGTCTACAAGAGAATGAACGACGATCAGAAGCTTTACGGCGAGGATATACTGTCCATCTCCAATTCCACTAAGATGAGGTTCACAGACAGCAACGACAAGATATACAGCTGGCTGCTGAACGAGCACCTGATGAAGTTCGATGCCGAGCACAAGGACATCATGCAGCAGATATGGGACTTCGACAGCATCATCCGCGACATGGACAGGAAGATGGAGGAGAAGCGCCTGATGTGCAAGGACAAGGTGGAGGAGATCCTCCAGAACAACCTCAGGTACATCTCCGAGTCCAAGAGGCGCGGGGACATCAACAGGATCATCGAATCCAAGAGGAAATGGAACCTCAACAAGTTCATCAACCGCTACGGCTACGAGCTCTTCAAGGGTGTGCGCGTATGGCTTCTGACCCCTGAAGTGGTATCCGAGATACTGCCGCTGGAGATGGGTGTGTTCGATATGCTCATCTTCGACGAGGCGTCGCAGATGTACGTGGAAAAGGGAATACCCTCAATCTACCGTGCGAAGAAGGTCGTGGTGGCCGGAGATCACAAGCAGCTACGTCCCTCCAGCCTCGGAGTCGGAAGGATCGAGTACGATTCCGACGAGGACGACCTTGACGACGACATATCCGCAGCGCTGGAAGAGGAGTCCCTTCTGGACCTTGCCAGGGCCAGGTACGACTCCATCCTGCTGAACTTCCATTACAGGTCGAAGTACGAGGAGCTCATCGCATTCTCCAACTATGCGTTCTACGGAGGAAGGCTGTATGTCTCCCCCAACGTCATAGATCCTCCCAAGCCGCCCATTGAGACCATCAGGGTTGACGGACTGTGGGAGAACAAATCGAACATAGCTGAGGCCAACAAGGTCGTCGAGCTCCTGAAGCACATATTCAACGAGAGGAAGAACGACGAGACCATCGGAATCATCACATTCAACGCATCCCAGAGGGATCTGATCAACGATGTGATCGATGACGAGTGCACCAAGGACGGAGCGTTCGGTAAGACCGTCACGAACGAGATGAAGAGGTTCGACAACGGTGAGGATGTAGGTCTGTTCATCAAGAACATCGAGAGTGTGCAGGGAGATGAGCGTGACATCATAATCTTCTCCATCGGATATGCGAAGAACGCCGACGGTAAGCTCATGCAGAGGTTCGGTTGGCTGAACAACCGCGGCGGTGAGAACCGTCTCAACGTCGCTATCTCGAGAGCGAAGAAGAAGATCTACATCGTATCGTCCTTCGAGCCCAAGGAGCTCCAGGTCGAGGACAACAAGAACGATGGTCCCCGCGTGCTGAAGAAGTACCTCCAGTACGCTGATGCAATCAGTAGCGGCAACAGGGATCTGGCGGATGCGATCCTCCATTCCTTCGGTGACCAGCGTTGGTCCGAGCCCGAGGAGTTCAACTCCGGACGCATAGCCGACAAGGTCTACAACGCATTGCTCAGGAAAGGTTACACGGTAGAGAGGAACGTCGGTATCGGAGGATACCAGATAGACCTGGCCGTCAAACAGAACGACAGGTACATACTCGGTATCGAGTGCGACAGCCGCCTCTACGAGATGTCCGACTCCACCAGGGAGAGGGACTACCACAGGCAGAAGTACCTGGAATCCAGGGGATGGAAGATCCACAGGGTCTGGACTCCCGGATTCTGGAAGAATCCGGACAAGGAGATCGCCGGCATAATCGATGCCATAGAGAGGGTTTTAGATGAAGACTACATTGAAAATCGAAGGAATGATGTGCGAGGGCTGCGTTGCCAAGGTCAACGAGAAGCTTTCAGCACTCGACAAGGTCAAGAGCGTGGATGTGAACCTCAAGGCAGGGAGGGCCGTCGTGGAGCACGACGGTGCATCTGATGAGGAGCTCATCGGTGCGGTCGTCGATGCCGGATTCAGGGCATCCGCCAAGCACGGCCTGTTCTCATGAAGACACGTGTGTTCCGCATAGGCGGGATGACCTGCGCCGCCTGCTCCAACAGGATAGAGGGCGCCATAGGCGAGATCCCCGGAGTGCAGACTGTGGTCGCCAACTTCGGGAACAACACCGCCACGGTGACCTATGATGAGACGAAGGTTACGGATGAGATGGTGGCCGATGCGGTAACCTCTGCCGGCTACCAGATGATCAGCGACGATCGCGAGAGAGCTGAGCAGCAGGAGCTGGAGGCCCTCAGAATTCAGAAGAGGGACCTCATCATCTCCATACTCTTCGTCATACCCCTGAGCATAATCGCAATGGGGCCCATGCTGGGCCTCGAGATGCCCTGGTCTTCCGCTCTCGGTAGCCCGTGGGGCATGAGGGTCGATTGCATCATACAGCTAGCGATCTTCCTGCCGATAATGTACTCGGGCAGACGCTTCTACAAGAAAGGGTATCCTGCACTGTTCAGCAAGAGCCCCACCATGGATTCGCTTGTCGCCCTGAGCACCACCGCATCGCTTCTGATGGGATTGTACTACACCGCATTGGCGTTCATGACCGATGAGCACATGCACATAATGCTGAGCTTCGACTCCGCAGGCATGATCATCGCCCTAGTCAGCGTCGGGAAGTACATGGAGGCGCGCTCCAAGCATAACACAAACGATTCCCTCAGGAAGCTGCTGTCCCTGGCCCCCAGCAAGGCCACGATCATCGTGGACGGCAAGGAGTACGAGGTAGAGGCCTCATCGCTCATCGTAGGGGATATCGTCCTGGTCCGTCCGGGAGAGTCCATACCTGCGGACGGAGTCGTCATCGAAGGTAACTCTGCGGTGAACGAATCCATGCTCACAGGGGAATCGATCCCTGTCTCCAAGACAATAGATTCTGTGGTCTACGGAGCCACTGTGAACGGTAACGGAAGCCTGAAGATCAGGATCGAGAAGACCGGTGAAGAGACCGTTCTGTTCCAAATAGCCAGGATGATGGAGATGGCGCAGGGAACGAAGGCTCCCGTGGCCCATGTTGCGGATAGGGTAGCAGCCGTATTCGTCCCTGCGGTCATAGTAATCGCGGCACTGTCGGCGATAGCATGGTTCGTGGCAGGGATGTTCGTTCCCGATGCGGGTTACGACTTGGAATTCTGTCTCACGATTGCCATCTCCGTTCTGGTCATTTCATGTCCCTGCGCACTCGGTCTCGCGACCCCGTTGGCGATCGTCATCGGCACAGGGAATGGATCGAGACACGGGATACTGTTCAAGACCGCCGCATCGATAGAGGCTGCGGCCAACATAGACACGGTGATCCTGGACAAGACAGGTACTATAACGAAAGGGCACCCGACGGTCACAAAGATCGTAACGGAACAGGACGAGAGGGAATTCATCTCCGTTGTGGCTGCTGCCGAATCCGATTCGGAGCACCCTCTGGCCGAAGCGATAGTCAACTACGCGAAGGAGAACGACATAGAGATTCCTCCGCATTCCGATTTCAAGGCCATCACAGGTCAAGGAATATACTGCAGGGTCGACGGTCATGATGTACAGATAGGCAACGAAGCACTGATGACCGAAAACGGAATCGAATTCCAGGACTCCCCCGGGATCATCGTGGCCATCGACGGCATCCAATCAGGATCCATCGTCGTTTCCGACCCCATAAGGGACGAGAGCCCTGCTGCAATAAGGGACCTCAAGGACATGGGCGTCAGAGTCATGATGGTCACCGGAGACCGCAAGGATACCGCGGATGTCATAGCGGAACAGGCAGGACTGACGGAAGTGGTTGCTGAGACCAGACCCCAGGATAAGCTTGACATCGTCAAGAAGCTGCAGGTTCAGCAGGCCCGCGTGGCCATGACTGGAGACGGTATCAACGATGCTCCTGCGCTCACACAATCGGATGTGGGGATGGCGGTCGGCTCAGGAACCGATATAGCGATCGAATCTGCCGACATCGTTCTGATGAACGACGACCTCAGGACTGTACCTGCGGCATTGGAGATCGGAAGGGCGACACTGAAGAACGTGAAACAGAACCTGTTCTTCGCACTGTTCTACAACGCGGTCTGCATACCGATCGCTGCGGGACTTCCTGTGCTCTTCGGATACACCGACCTCGTGATGGTGATGCCGATGATAGCCGCTGCGGCGATGTCACTGTCGTCGATATCGGTCGTGTCCAACGCGCTGAGGATGAGGGGTTTCGAACCCAGATCGCTGGCGTAATCTCGCCGATGTGACATTCAGGGTACCGTTGTCCCTCTTCCAGGAAATCTCGGAGGAGACTATCTCCAGCGGGTGGGAATGCATCGGGGAATCCAGGGTCATGGACTCATACTCTCCGCCCTCCCCCATTATGCTTATCCCGAACTTCTCGCGGAGCATCTTCAGCTCCGCCACGGTCTCGGCGTTGAGCTCTCTGCCGAGCCATTCCTGGCCCAGGCCCTCTGCGTAGCACCCGACGATTATCGCCTTGATGCCTGATTGCAGGAAGGCATCCATGACCATGTCCTGATCCTTCCTCCACAGCGGAGAGAACACCTTCAGGCCGAGGTCGTTGCAGACGAGATTCATCCTGTCCCACTGGTAATCGGACCAGACCGCACCTGTGATTATGCCGTCCACATCCAATCCCTCGAGGGCATTATGCAGACCTTCCATGTCCCCCTCCTCCGTGCCGGTACTAGGTGCAGTTATCAGCTCCTTGCCCATGGCCTCCGCCATAAGCGGGACGACATTCAGATTGGGAGTATGGAAGATCCATGATGCCTTGTCCTCGGGCATGATGTTGACCAGATAGGGCACGTCATGGCCCATCTGCTCCTCCAGATATAACGAGAACGTGGAGTCCTTCCCGCCCGAGTACAGGGATGCTAGCCTCATGGACCTTCCATCGAGTGTCCGATAATAAAACTTGAGCCTTCATCTACTGAGCCCCAATAATCATTTATCTTCCTGTCGGCATGGGGGCTTGTGACTGATATGACCCTCGACGCGAACGCGATGAAGAAACTGGTGGCTGAGGAGGCTGTGAACAGATACGTCAAGGACGGAATGTTCGTAGGACTCGGTACCGGATCCACCGCGAAGTTCATGATCGAGAGGATCGGAGAGCTCGTCAAGCAGGGGTACAACCTCACCTGCACAGCAACCTCCGTGCAGAGCGAGGAACTGGCGAAGAGCCTCGGCATCAAAGTCGTGGATCTGGATGAGATCGATCACCTGGACATCACCATCGACGGAGCCGACGAGGTGGATCCCCAGATGCAGCTGATCAAAGGACTCGGAGGAGCGCTCCTCAGAGAGAAGATCGTGGCTGCCGCTACCGTCAAGGAGATCATCATCGCCGACGACTCCAAGCTCGTAGATGTGCTCGGAACCAAAGCACCTCTCCCAGTGGAGGTCCTGCAGTTCGGCCATCAGCACACCAAGCACGCCCTGGAGCAGCAGGGATGCAAACCCGAGCTCAGGATGAGGGACGGCAAACCGTTCGTCACTGACGGGGGCAACTACATCTACGACTGCAGGTTCGAATCCATCAGCAAGCCCTTCTTCCTGGAGGCCGCCATAGACAGGATCCCCGGAGTGGTGGAGAACGGACTGTTCCTCAACACCGCCTACGATGTACTGATCGCCAAGCCTGACGGAAGCGTCTACAGCATGGCAGATGCCCTTGCCGCTCAGAATCCGGACGGTCCGAACATCCTTCTCTAAAATACCCTATATACGCGCGCATCCAATGGGGTATCAAGTTTTTATATAACTTCGATAATAGGTCGCCCGATTCAATTCAAGGTGTATACCATGAAAATGCCCAGAACAATCAAAAGATACTGCCCTACCTGCAAGGCCCACACCGAGCAAGAGGTGGAGAGGGTCAAGAAGAAGAAGGCGAGCGAACTCAAATGGGGACAGAGGAGATTCAGAAAGGTAACCGCAGGTTACGGAGGATTCCCCAGGCCCAAGCCGGAAGGAAGGGAGAAGCCCACCAAGAGGATCAACCTCAGGTACAGATGCACCCAGTGCAAGAAGGCCAACATCTCGCCTTGCATCCGCGCAAAGAAGTTCGAGCTCACGGAGTGATTATCATGACCGGAGATTTCATCAAAATCAAGTGTCCCGACTGCGAGAACGAGCAGATCGCATTCAAGAAGGCAGCGACCAAGGTCACCTGCCACGTCTGCGGAGCCACACTCATCGTCCCCAAGGGCGGAGTTGGCGAGATCAAGGGCGAAATCGTTGAGGTCGTCAACTGATGTCTAGGGTCAGGGGCCTTCCCGAGAACGGTGAGCTTGTAGTCTGCACCGTTAAGAGCGTGAAGAACTTCGGAGCATTCGTTACTCTCGACGAGTACGATGACAGGGAAGGATTCATTCACGTCAGGGATGTCGCAACTGGCTGGGTTAAGTACATCAGGGACTTCGTCAGAGAAGGCCAAAAGATCGTCTGCAAAGTTCTGGGCGTTGATTCACAAAAAGGTCACATCGACCTTTCCTTAAAATCGGTCAATGATCATCAGAAAAGGGAGAAAATCCAGCAGTGGAAGAACGAGAAGAAGGCAGAGAAGCTTCTCGAGATCGTCGCTGAAAGGATGAACATTGACATCGACAAGGCCTACAAGCAGTTCGGAAACGACCTGCTTGAGGCCTACGAGACACTTTACAGTGCTTTTGAATCCGCTGTCGCATACCCTGAGGATTTCACATCGGAGTTCAGCGGCAAGTGGGTAGATACATTTATGGAAGTCGCCAAGGAGAACGTCGCGGCACCCACGGTGCAGATCGACGGAATCCTCGAGATGAGCTCATCGGCACCCAACGGCATGGAGCTCATCAAGAACGCCCTCATGGAGGGACTGGCGGCGGCGGACGGCTCATCCGTGGAGATAACCTGCGTAGGTTGCCCCAGGTACAGAGTCGTGGTCAATGCGGCCGAGTACAAAGAGGCCGAGGACATCATGAAGGCTGTCACCGCGACGGCCATCGATTCACTGACGTCGAACGACGGCACAGCAGTGCTGAAACGTGAGAGCAAGTGAGATGAAGAGCGAGATCCGCAAATGCGCCGAATGCGGAAGATACACGCTTCTGTCCGAATGCAAATACTGTCACAAGCCCACGGTATGTCCGGTACCCCCCAGGTATTCCCCGGATGACCGCATGGGAGAGTACAGGCGCAGATCCATCATTCAGGAGTATGGAGAGAATGGAAAACACGATCACCTATGACTGCAGGCCCGATTTCCATAACGTGATTTTCATCGAGGGGCTGCCGGGTGTCGGCAACGTGGGCAAGATAGCCGCTGATTTCATCAGCTACAAACTCGAGACCAAGAGATTCGCCACGATCCTCTCCAGCGACCTCCCTCCGCAGGTGTTCGTCGACAACGAGAGCATCGCGTATCCCGCTTCAGAGGAGCTCTGGTATGCGAAGGATGTCAACGGACATGACATCATCTTCCTAGAGGGAGAATTCCAGGCTTCGACGCCTCAGGGACAGTTCGAACTGAACAAATTCATCTTCGAGAAGATCGTGAAGTACGATCCTGAGCTGATCATCACACTGGGCGGCTACGGATTGGGCCAGGTCGTCACCGAACCTCAGGTCCTCGGGGTGGTCAACGACTCAAAGCTGAAGACCAGGCTCGAGAAGGCCGGCGTCACGTTCAAGGCCAACGAGCCTCAGGGCGGGATCATAGGCGCTGCGGCGATGTTCCTAGTCATGGCCGATGAGTACGACATAGATGCTGCATGCATCATGGGAGAGACCTCCGGATTTATCATCGATCACAAGAGCGCCAAATGCGTCGTAGATGTCCTATGCAAAATACTCGGCATCGAATTGGACACTTCCGAGATGCAGGCAGACATCCAACAGGTGGAGCAGATCAACGATGAGGTTCAGGCGCTTGCAGAGACCAGTCCCGAGGATCTTTCGTACTTCAGATGAACGATCTTTAGGATCGATCTCGTCGAATTATTAAGTCTGAAAACAACAATATTCTGCATGAATATCGATGATTATGAAGCACGATTCTGGGAGAATAATTGGCTCTGGAAACAAGACCAATACTATTTTATAATGTATAAGCATCCCCGAATCTAAGTCCCCACTTAGCTCAGACTGGCTAGAGCGGCTGACTGTAGAGTGTTTTCGGTAAAACCCGATACAGCCGCTGAAATCAGCAGGTCCCCTGTTCAAATCAGGGAGTGGGGACCATCCTTATCCAGCATCCCCGGAAAGTGCGATTTTCGGGTTTTCGCAATTCACAGCGTTAAGTCGATTTCTATTCCTATCGGAATATTACCTATCTGGAGGGGTTCTCGTGTCGGTTTTTGACACGATGGACCGCGGGGAGCTGCAGAAGAAAGTGCTCTCCGGAGAGATCGATGCAGACTGCCTGTTGAAGGATCTCATCGAATGGGTGACCCTTGTCTACTACAACCTTTTTGCCAACCTCGATACGGGAGAGCACCGTGCCTGCCCTGTATCGAGGAGAGGCAATGCCGCGTATGCTTTACGTCAGTCTTTCAAGAAATCTATGTTAGCTAAACTGATCAAGAAATCTACCATCTCTGAACAAACCTCTTCCGGCATCTTCTCACATCTTCTCTTCATGACCCTGACCATCGACCATAATGTCATGTCCCGTGATGAGGCTAACAGGTTCATCACTGCCAAAGGCAAGGGCATCAGCAGGTTCTTTGCACGTCTGGAGAAGGCCTTGGACGACGGTTACTCGAAGGTGATTGTCAAAGAGTCCACTACATCCGGCTATCCGGCTGTGCATATCATCCTCCACTTGGACAGGCCTCTAAAGATAAAATGGCACGAGAAGAGCCATTCCTATCGTCCAGATCCGTCGGATCCGTACACACGTTCCATCCTTTCCAAACTAAAGAATCTGGATGATTGGAACTCTAAGAGCCCCATCTGGGGTGTCGGTTTCGTGGACATCTACGGTTTCACAAATGACCGTCTCCAGATGAAGAGCTACTCCAACCCGATAAACTACATCGCCAAATACATCTCTAAGTCGCTTGATCTTCAGGACATCCCCGACCTTGATAAGTACGAGAGGGTGTCGGAGCTGCCGGAGAAATACCGCACGAAGATCTGGACGGTCCTGAACAACCTCATTTGGAACTCCCAGACTTGGGTCATCTCCAAGTCGTTCAGAGAGGACCTCAAGAAGATAAAGGAGAAGATCGAGAAACTGAAATCCCGCTGGATGTACGTCGATACGGTCTCTGTCGACAATCCAAGGCTCTACACATGGATGGATTGGGCCCTCGATAATCTCCCCCCAGACATTCAATTGGCATTGCGTATCAGACCTGATATCGTGCCGTCCAAAAAGCTCGTGATAATGTGATACCCATGCGTTACAAGATAAAATCTCAGACATTGATCTCCAATGTCCTCAGCCACCTCTATCAGGCGATCCTGTTCATCTATTCAGATTTCAAATGCGGACTCCTGTACTCCATTCTGGTAATTGGTGAGAAACTGTACATTTTCGGTTACAGCCATTACAATGCTTATAGGAACAGAATCGAGGATATCAGAGAACATACGTACTACATGAAGGACGGATATGGCAGAAGATACAAGATCTTCCGTCACCCCAGCTCCTTTTTCGATCCGATCAATTACCGCCCTAGTCTGCCCTTCCGTCACCGCAAACGATCGGACCTCAGACACACCATACTTCTATCCCAATCAATACGGGCGGGCCACGCGGCGGCGAAGCCCCGTCGCCCCTTGGGGCAGGGGCGACGACGTGTGGACGGCACGTATGGCGGCGGGCTCACGCGAAGCGTGGCCGAAGGCGGCCCGCCGCGTTGAGCCCCGGCCCCGAAGCTTCGCCGTAGGGGACGTGGGCGAAACCTCGACATTCGCGTTGCCGAGCGCAGCGAAGGCAACGGGAATGGAGAGCATACGACCCGGACGAGCGAAGCTCGGACGGGGAAGTATGCATAGACTTGATGAAGATAACCAAAGTTGAAACCTGACTCGACCACATTAGCTGTGATGTTTGAGTGATTAAAGGTTATCTAAATCTGTTACACCGGCCGTTATGTACTACCATTTCTTAGACTACTATCAGAACTCGTCACGTTTATCCAAGAATGGATGACAGCGGAAATCTTCAAGCTTATTTCTGTAAGGGTATAGGAGACTTAGGCGCGCGAATGTGAAACGATATATTCTTATCTTCTTACCAGCCGACAACATGACGAATGCTTGGATCAACAAATCGTTCTTTATGATTGTACAGTACCCTGATCGATCTTCTTTGAACTTTATGGAACAGATGCTACAGCCAATGAGTCCCTGGAAAGTTAAATAAGAAAACCAGAGTTTCTACATATGTTTATATAATGATGGAGAATTTAACGGGTATATTCAGACAGGGTTTTAATCCAGCCCCATATGGTTGGTAGACCCCAGAAAATGTTTGATGAAAACCTGTATTAGGTGATCATGTTGAAGACAGATTCAAAAAAGGCATTGATGGCAGTCATTATGGTGTCTATGATGCTGATAGTACCATTGTCCGTGGTCCAGTGGGACCAGACAGATAACGGGGGGGGACTCGATCTTTCAGCCTTCCCTGTAACAGATAGAAGCAATAAGAAAATAAGCATTATCGGAGACAGCATCTCCACTTTGAGCACCCATAACAAACAGGGCAACGCGATTTATTATAACGCTAACGGACCCAACCAAATCAGCATCAATACGATGTGGTGGGGGCGTCTTATAAAGGATTGGAATAACGGGTCGGAAGGATGGGAAAACAATCTTCTTGTCAATAATTCATACAGTGGATCCACGGTTGCCAACGGTACTTCTCCGAGGGCCAACCAAACCGTAGTAAATGACCTGTCGAACGGTACATCGAATCCCGATATCGTTCTGATCTTCGTTGGTACCAACGATTACAATAGAAACAGAAGTGCAACGATCGGAGACGTCGATGGTGATTCGTTGGCAACATACATCGCACAGGATCTTGTAGGAGGTTCCTCTAGGACATCCTATGACAATATCGCTCAGGCATACACTCTGATGTTGAAGAGAGTCATAGATAAATATCAGACTCCAGGTGATAATCTGGAGATCATATGTCTCCTGCCTTTTACAGAACCGGCACAGATACAGAAGGGCGTCCACTACGGCAACAATGAAAACGCGACAGGGTTCTACAGGGATACGTTCAACGATGGGTTGGAAGCCATATGCAAGTACATGAAGACCTATCACGGTACTCACGGCACAGGGAATAACGACATCAAATGTATTGACATGTCCAAATGCGGTCTGCCGGAGAGATTTACCAAGGCATCGGCCGATTATTTTGTTGATGGAGGAGATTACATGAATTACAGTGTGAGGTCCCTGCATCCGAACAACGCTGGATTTGAGCTGATGTTCAACTACATCAAACAAGAACTCGAAGGAACGTATTCAAAGCATTCATCCAATGCAATCCCCAAGGGCACAGACTATCTATATAGGATAGATTTCGACAAAAACGGAAATAACATTACCAACGTTTTGGAGTCCCATCATGTTGGAAGTGCATACACGTCATTGGAAAGCAAATACCGTGTTGCAAAGGATGGTCCGAATTCCAGTAATTCATCCACTGGAAACAGTAGCTAGAGTATCAATGCTTTTTGGGATTTCGATCCCGATACCGGTCTGGGGCCGTTCAATTCGTTTTACGCAGCGATCAACATCAAGGATTCCAACTATGGCAATCCTGACGATTCTAAGGAACTCAGACTGAACGACAAGAAGGGAACAGTGGCATATGTGTTGGACCCGTACAACTTGAAGAAGACCCTTAAAGGGATGATGTTTTCCACGGACCTTTACAACGTTATGCTTGTGATTCCGACCGTCTATTGGAAATCGGTAGGAGTTGATGGCGAAGGACATGAAGTGAGCCCAGACGGCGCTTTGGCCTCATGTTCGGAATATCGGCTGTATCTTTCGAACAAACAGTCATATACTCCAAATGGTGGAGATGAAGTCACGGGCATGCACGCAAACGGCCATACCGATGGATATGGTAACACAGGAAATGTGAAGCCATATATCGCCATAGGGGTCTATGAAGCATATGCCACATCAGACTCAGAGTTGGTGTCGCAGAGTGGCAAAGTGCCTACTGTCAACAAGACATTGGCAGAATTCAAGACCCTAGCCGGTAATAACAACACAAATATTGGTAACACAGGATCATACTCACTTTGGGGTTACGACCAATGGCAGTTGTACAAGATGATGGCATTTACCATCATGGGTACCGAGAACGCCCAAGGAATGATCGGTCGCGGATTGGCCACCGGTTCGTTCAATAGCGGATTCAGATCAGAAACAGGAACAGTGGATACCGCGGGAAGTTATTTCGGAACATATCTTGTTGAGCCCAGCAGGACCACCGCATCCAAGCTGCTACTGGAGAACACCTGGGGAAGCGTAGCCGAATTCCTTGGGGACGTGAAAGGAACATACCATGATTCAAAATATCGTTTAGTGTTTGAAGCAGAAGAGATAACAGCAGAAAAAATCATAGAGAGTTTCAATAACGCGACGAGTGGATGGTATTCTAAAACATGGCTCAGAGATAATCCCCTCTGGGGTTGCTTGGGTTGGTTCGATACAGGAAATTACACCGGGGCGGATGACCAGATGTCCTTGGATATAAGTGGTGACAGAATAGCTATATCCTCACCTCAAACCGATAAATCAGTCCGTGTCGGAGGAGCACATAACACCACGGGTAACCGTGCCGGACTCAGCACCCTATGGATGGATTCGGTCATATCAGAAGCGGATTCGATTACCGGCTCGCGCATCATGTATCTGATGGATGCGGCAGCCGTTGAGGTGAAGGTCAGTGTTTCAACAACACATGTGGAAACCGCTAGTTTGGCAGTTACCAAGAAAGTTGGTTCGGACACACCGACTAATGTGGCGGATCCGATCTATGTAGGAAATGATGCAACTCTTGCGATGGTTGATAACAATATGACCATCACTGATGGCGATACCGTATACACATACACAGTAACCCCTGCCTCCGGAAAGTCGTTCAATTACTTCATGGACGAACTCAATGACAGAATCCAGGTTAGCGGAAAGGTCAGGTCGATGGTCCTGAAAGCCGTTTGCGGTACACCTGAAGTCGTTTCCGTCATACAGGCCGCCGGAGGAACCTTGACGATACATTATAGAAGCGATGCGACCGTGACTCCGGGAACTTCCGAGTATTCTGTCCAGGACAATGTGCTTACGATATCGACTGGTAATAACATCAATCTGACGGTCACGGCCACACCTAACAACGGCGTCCATTTCGGTATGTTCCTGGTGGGGCCTTCGAATGCAATGGTTCCTCAGACAAATACAGATTCGGTGGCTATCACGGACGCTTATACTAAGGATAACCCCTTGACGATAACCGCGGCCTTCGTTAACTACGTCTACGCTTTCAAAGGCGATGATTACACCATCAGCTACGTTTCGAAATCAGGAACACAGACAATCTCCAACGGCAGTGTTACGAACGAGTCACCGATCCCGGTCGTCTATCAGACCGGTACCGTCGAATTGACGATAACAGCTGAAGACAATCATCTAATCAATAAGGTCTATGCCGGGATAACAGAATTGACCGAATCCGCTAACAAATACACAGTAGGTCCATTGACTTCCGACACTTACGTTACGGTCCTGACCGATAATGACAATACTGTAACTTTCACAAGAGACAGTGTGAAGATCGAAACCGAGCATGAGGCTAGCAATCTCTATCTGCCGACCGAAGTGGTCGTCACTCCTATCGATAACCTTACAGACGGAGTCCTTGAGAGTATCAAGAACAGGGCTTCACTGAGCGTTGCGATCCTTGGAAAGTCGGACGTCCGCTTGAACGTCCCCACGGTGCAAACAGTCCCCATTCCGGTGGCGGCATTGACATTATTCAAGGGATCTAACGGAGACCTGTATATCGATTCCCTCAATGCGAACCTGGTATTCACCAGAGCTGCACTATCGGATATCGGAGAAGCTATCGAAGCGGGAGTGGGCGATAATTCGATCATGATCGATCAAAATTCGGCGCTGTCGGTATCTGCGATTTCGACCAGTGCGCCTGAGGCATATTCTTCTTTGATACCTCATAGCCAAGTCTTCAATATCGATGTGGCGGTGGTCACGGATACCGTCACCTATCACATCACATCAGAACTCGGATCGCCTATGACGATAGAGCTGGACCCGACAGCCGGTTATAGCAAATATTCCATACGTTACCTGGACGGAACAGGGGGCATGGAGAGGCTGCATTCCAGCAACTGTACCTTCGATGCAACCCTCTTCGGCCTGTATGCGATCGTTGAGGAATATACCGTGCGTTTCGATACGGCCGGTCTGGTTCTCAAAGATAGCGTCAACGTGGCGAGAGATTCTACTCTGGATCCCGGCTCGCTGATGGCTGCCGGCTACACATTCGCCGGATGGTATAAGGATCCGACATTCGACACTCCCTGGAGCGAGCAGAGTATCGTGTCCGTGGACAATATGACGCTATATGCCAAGTGGAACGTCTGGACCCTGACCGTTACGTTCGAACCGGGTACAGGATCAGGTACCATGGAACAACAGACAATCAGGTACAGCGATGGAAGCAGGACCTTGAATCCCAATGCTTTCACGAAAACCGGTTACGTGTTCGACCATTGGACTTCCGATACCGAAGAGACGTACGATGACAGGGCCGACATGTCGGAACTGATCCTTGCGGTCGATTCAGAGATCACTCTCGCAGCCGAATGGAGAAAAGCCCCCGTGCCGCCGTCACCCGTCAACCCCAATATCTACGAGGCGGTCAGCGACGACGGGGAATTCAGCGACAAAGAGGTGTCCTCCATCATCTCGCAGATGAAGAACATCGCATCCTATAGCAAGACGCCGATTCTGAACGTCACCGCAGAAGGGCGGATCCATCTGACATCGGAGCTGTTCGACGCCATGATCAATTACGGTGCGAAGTTGGTGTTCAAGGACAAGAATGTGACCATAGACGTTCCCTCTAAGACTCTGGCCGGTATAGGCAAAGGAAAGGATGCAATCCTCATGGTGGACACCAAGGACATATCGGAGGTCTACGTCCTGAAGGACAGGGACGGTGAGGTCTACGACATAACCCTGGTGGTCAACGGTCAGACCTACAAGGAACTATTCGCCGAGCCTATAGACATCTCCATCATATGTGACGACCTGAAGGATGTCGACAAGGATCTCACGGAGCTGTTCTACGTCAATGGTTCCGTACTGGAGAAGGTGGACATTACCAAATTCGGCGATATGGTCTGGTTCTCGGCTCCGCATCTGAGCCGTTACGCCCTCGTGTACGATAGAGGCGCCACAGTGTCTGTGAACATAAGCGGCGGAACGGTATCCGACCCCGGGGACGGATGGAAGTACAGCGGCGGATACTACTCGAAGAAGTTCGCGGTCGGCTCCACCGTGACGGAGATACTGGACGACCTGGGATCAATAAGCAAATCCTGGTCCGTCAGGATGGGTCAAAGCTCCACATCCGACGTGTTGGAAGAGGGCGGGATGACCATCGTAGTGAAGTGGGTGTCCCTCGCGGACATCCTCCTCGTGATCTTTGTGGTCATCGTCGCGATCCTCCTGCTCTTCATAACCTTCTACCGGAAGGGAACCGGTCGGAGGAGCTGAGACCGCAAAAACATCCGGACGGCTGAGGTTGGGCCGTCCGGATATCAAACCTCTTCCCGAAACCGTGACGGATCGGCTGCATGGTAGTTGCCGTAACAGCTCATGGGCCATGGACATCTTTTTGAGTTTACTTTAAATACGACTGTGCCGATAAATCATTATCCCGATAAGACCCATGAGTCGGCTGCTGGAGTGTGGCCATTACGGCTCATGGGCGAAGGATACCTTCTTCGCTATCAGCTCGTAATAACTGTCCTCGTTCGATTCGTACTTAGAACGGATGGAACCTGCGACGAAATCCGCCAGCTGGACACATTTATTGTCATGTGACTGGACTTTCTTTACGGCCTTTATATTGCGTCCTTCGAGTCCCTGTTTCGCAATTTCGGACAGATCCCCTATTGATACGCCAAGGTTCTGGTCGAAATGGAATATCACATCCCTGGTCTCAAGCGCATCATTGACCAGAGGCATCAACAGTCTGACAGCTTCTTTGTATAGTCTCTTCCCACGGACATCCATGTAGCCATCGGAATCCTTATCGATGCATACATAGACTATGTTCAACGGCAGCCGACAAGCGATTCCAGAATCTCTTCCTTTTCATCCATGAATGAATTATAGAATTTGATCTCATGACCGGGCTTGAACGACTTCCTCCTGTTCTTGACCAAATCAATGGTCTTGAAGGCTGGCTTCAGGTCCCTGACACGTCTTGATACGATTGCGGCCATTATGAAGAATCTATCCTCCGAGCCCAGATTGCCGGATTCGTCTATGGCCACTATCGAAGTCATCTTATCCCGTCACTGAACAGGCTTCTCCTTGTTCCTGATCATCTCGCGGATCCTGTCCACTTCGCCCTTGATGTCGCTGGATTTCAGGAAATCTTCGATCTTCTTTTCATGACATAGTATATCGCGCTGGCTCGCGAAGAAATACATCAACGCTATCTTGATGAAATCCTGATGGTTCTTGAACTGCCTGGTCCTCTCGATGACCCTGTTCATCTGCTCCAGCAGCATATATGGGAAGACCACCAGGATGCTTATGCTGTCCCTGCCCATCTTCGCAGTGGCTTCGTAGTCCTCACGGATGGTCTCGATGTAGCTTTCCAGCTCTTCGTAGTAGACCGCCTGGCCCACTTCCCTTGATACCTTGCGTTCCTCCACCGCATCGAGAATGAGCATCTCCCTCGTGCATATCTCCGTGTAGAACTTGCGGCATGCATCGACCACGACGTCCGGACGAGATGCATGGGTGCTGCCTGCGAAGGCATCCATGGATCTGCACATATTATCGGTGACCCTAATCATTATGCGCGTTTTGGCCTCTTCACCCATGTAATCCCTCGCTAACTATCTATTTCAATATGATAATGGATTGATTTACTTTTAAACCAGATGTCTAGTATAAACTAACTTTATATATGCATTTTGTAATCTATCACTTACAAAATATAGGAGGTTAAAAGTCATGGTTTACATGGACGAATGGGAATACCATCTCTGGTTAGAACTGCACAAGAACGAACTTACGGCCTTACCTGAGGACGATCAAACCGCTTCTCAGGAGGTGCCTTTAGAGGAGGAGCCCTGAATGACCACCAGGATCTCGACTCCCGAAAGATGTATCGAGAAGTACATCAGGGAGAACAAGAAGAGCTCCAAGACGGAAACGTACGACCAGTACAGGACCGTCCTGACCAAGATGGCTAGGGACCTCGAAGCAGCCGGTTTCGACCCTCTGCCATACTACGTAACGGAAAAGGCCGTCAGATACCTTCTGGATGAAATCTGGAAGGATCTCGAGGTCTCGACCAGGAAGTGGCATACACACATTTTCTCAAGGTATCTCCGCTTCTTCGGAAACAATGTGATCGTCAGCATGGATATTCGCTGGCCCCAAGACATGCGCCCCAACGTGGATTGGCTTACCGATCCTGAGCAGCAGAAGCTTCTGAACGCACCCAAGACCATCCTCGAAGAGGCTGTGATACACTTCGAGCTCAACCTCGGACTCCGTATCGCGGAGGTCTGCAATCTCAAGCTCGACTGCATCAACTACAGGATGAGGACGGTTGAGGTCCTCGGAAAGGGTCACGGAGAGGGCAAATGGAGATCCGTTCCTTTCAGTGAGGACACGGAGGACGTCCTGAGAAGATGGATGGAAGAGCGTCAGAGGCTCGTGGACCGCGTGAGGGCATTCAACCCCTTATGGCAGGATCCAGGCAACGTTTTCATCTGGTGCCACTACAAGTACAAACCCCAGGCCGGAGCCTACTCCGATAGGGGTCACAGCCTCGACCGCGGAGTTATACACATCGTGCGCGACCGCCTCGGAGTGGAGTTCACCAACCACACCCTCAGGAGGACATTCGGCCGCACCATGTACCATGCCGGAGCGCCTATAGAATCGATCTCAAAGATACTCGGTCACGAGGACATCGTTACCACCCTGAAGTACCTCGGGATCAACCTCGACGACATGCAGGCCGCCATGGATCTGCACGGCGATTATCAGAAGAAGATTCGTATGGGAATATTCCAGAAAGGGGGTGTCCAGCGTGTTTAATCCGTTCCCAATCAGGGAGTGGGGACCATTTCTATCCAGCATCTTCGGAATTTGGCGACTTACCGGTCGGGAATTCCTCTTATCCGGTTAACCAATCAAATAGAGTATGGAGAAGCCTCATTCGAACCACAATTCTAAAGCATCTTGTATTGATGATTCGAAACAGAACGAGTTCAATTTAAATATGACAAACGATAATGGATACATATCCAAGTAAGACCCATGAGTCGGCTGCAAGTGAGCAGCCATTATGTCTCATGGGCAATGGATATCTTCTCTTCGATTACAGCCATATACTGTTCATCGTTGTTTTCGTACTTCTCACGGATAGATCCTGAAATGAAATCCGCTAGCTGCACCGCTTTGTCGGCGAAGGATCTAACTTTCTTCACAGATTTGACATTACGGTTCTGAAGGTTGTTGTTCACAGCCTCGATCAGATCCTTCATACTGATGCAGAGATTCTCGTCGAAATTCAGAGCAACGTCATTGGTCGTAAGTGCCTTTCCGACCAGAGGGAGTATCTCTTTAATGGCTGCCTTATACAAATCACAGTTGTGCGTATTGCTGTACAACTTGGATTTCTTCTTATCGATAACGACGAAGACAATGGAAACAGAACTCTCTGACAGTGACTGAAGCACCCTTATCCTTTCATCCGGATAGGAATTGCTGAACTTCACTTCAGGGTCAGAGCCTTTGGCGCTGTTCCTCTTCTTTCTCATCTCGTCTAGAATTTTGAATGATTTGTTCAGATCGTTTGTACGCTTCACAATCAGAGCTGATAACACAAAGTACGTGCCCTGGGAACCAACATTCCCGGATTCATCCAAAGATGCTGTAGAAGTCATTCCTCACCTTGATATTAGAAAAAATGGAATTGGTAGATATTGCTATCGTGAAGAATTCACGAATTCTTCTCTTTCAAAGCTTGTCTGGCAACCTTGTCCTTCTGATACTCTTCCCAGGCTTTCTGCTCAGCAGCTTCAGGGTCCTCAATCTCATAATCATCACGGTATTTCTCTTCGTATGATCTGAGCCTGTTCTCTATTTCCTCAGCCTCGAAATCATGGCCGACAAACTACTCGATTGGAACAATCCCGGATAAGGTCAAGGAAAGCTTCGTCGAGATCGAGTACTATCCCAACAAATCGTTCACTGTAGAGGTTGACGATTGAGTTGAATGACGGTTTGCTTGCTACCGATCCAATGAGAGCTATTCGCTCCGAACTGACCTCGTTGGGCTCACGAAGTCAGTTTGGACAGCAGTGTGCTGACCTCATCGTCGCTCAGACCGAGATAATCCGTGCTAGCCGATTCCACAGCTCCTATAATAAACAGGGGTTTAGAAGATTGAACAATATAATGACGCGAATGTCAGTGCCTGTGAAAATGGATGAAGTGATCCGCCGGGATCCGACCCGGCGGAAGTTTTGATCAAAGCAGTTGCATGTAGACCTTGGTGTCCAAGTACTGTTCGTATTCGATTCCGTCATAAACGATCGTACCTTTGGACTTCAGGACGTAACCGTTGTAGACGTAGAGCTTGTAGTCCCTGTAGTTCTCACCGTTCAAGGTGTAGATCTTGACGTTGAGTCCTCCGAGCTTACCGTTGGTCACCTTTTTGCTGCAGTCATGATAAATGTCCTCATCGAAAACTTCCAGGGCAGTGGCGAGGGCCACATCCTTATCGACCGTTCCCGTTGCTTCCATGGCGGCAGTAACCTTCACCTGGACTTCTCCATCCTCTGTCCAGACCTCCTCGGTTGTCACCATGTGGACTTGAGTCCCCGCCCTGTCGACTTCGACCTTCAGCTGATAGGATCCGTCGACATCCGATACCTCCTCGCCATCATAGGTGATCCACAGGTCATTGAATGCGAATATCTGTCCCGGCCTCTGCTCGAATGAGCCGTCTATGATGTACAGGTCTCCCTCTACATAGACGGAGACCCCTTCGGGAATGGCTGATGGATCAGTGTAGTCTATCGGCAGATACACGTCGGGGGAGAAGTAATAGAGACTGAATGATGTCATGTAGGACTCCTCTGCATCGATGCCCACAGTCACATCGCTGCCGGAAACCTTTGTCAACACGGTTGTCTTCTCCATTTCAGTGTGACCTCCGGCCACCAACTCGAATGTCAATCCTTCGTTGAGATCTGAGGATGCCAAAAGGGTGTAGTCCTCGGTATTGTCCACCTCGTAGTACACCAGATAGGAATATCCTAGACATGCGACCACGGCGATGGCCGCCACGGTCAGAGCGACTGATGATTTCATGCCCTATAATCGGGGTTCGTTATTTTATCATTTCATCATCTTTTTTTATATCTACGAAACGATGGAAATAGGATAACATGACTGGTAAAGGCGGAAGACACGTTTTCGACATGCTGGGGATGACCCGCGTGGTCATCATCGACGGCGAGGTAGCGGAGATAGGACAGTCCGAATTGAGATTCTGCCCACTGTTCAAGAAGCTCTGCGGCATGGAGGACATCTCCCCGGAGAAGATCCGCGAGAACGTGGAGTTCCGCATAAGGGACTTCGGTTTCTGCACCGAGAACAGGGTGGTCCGCGCCAAGGACTACGTGACCTTCGGCGTATCCGAGATCCTAAGCCTTGCATTGGAGAAAGGGGACATTGACGCTGCGGTCATAGCGGCGGATGGATGCGGCACGGCGATCGTCACCGAACCTGCACTCCTCCAAGGTCTCTGCGGAAGGATATCCGGACTTGTCGAGACATCACCTCTCCAGGTCGTACTGGATGCCGTAGGCAGGGACAACGTCCTGGATCCCGATACGGTACCGCTGGACATGGTGAAAGGGGCCGCGTTAGCCGATTCCAAGGGATTCATGAAGTTCGCCGTAACCATCGCCAGAGCCGATGATGCCAAGACCCTAAGGGATCTTTACGGTGATCGCGCACTGATCGTCGGTGTGCACACCAGTCACACCAACTGTAGGGGCGCCAAGGTCATGTTCGATAACTGCGACATGATAACGGCCTGCGCATCAGAACCTATCAGGAAAGAGGCAGAGGCCAGGGACGTCCTTGTGGCAGGGAACAAGATCCAGATCTACGGGGTCACCGACATCGGTAAGAGGATGGTGCTCGACAAGCTTGTCTCCATCGGCAGAGAGCCCTACAAGGGCGAGCCGAAGGAAGAGCCCAGACCTCTGATCAACTGGCACCGATCAGGACATCAGACTGGGGTTAAGGGCCATCGCTATGAAGTAGACCACGTAGATGGCCAAGAGGACGAATCCTGACCTCCTGTCAATCCTATTCTTGAAGCGGACTATCAGGAACATTGTTACGGCCAGGAGCATCATCATCGGCATATGGAATCCGACCATCGACTGAGAGATCGGTATGTCAACCAACGCTGCACCGATGCCAAGCACGAACATTATGTTGAATATGTTGCTACCAACGATGTTCGCGACGGCCAAGTCCGCTTCTCCACGACGGGCGGCCAGAAGGCTGATGCAGATCTCCGGCAGCGACGTTCCGATGGCGACGACGACCAGACCGATGATCATATCGGATACTCCCAGGAGATGGGCCAGGTCCTTCGCTCCCTCGATGAAGTACTTCGCGCCGAAGTACAGAAGCACCAGACCGATGAGGCACAGAAGTAAGAGCACCGATGTACGGAGGGTATCGATGGTGACCTCCTCCTCATAGACCGCACGGCCTTCCTTGTCCGCCTTCTTCTTCTTGAAGACGACGAACAGGAACACGAACAGGGAAAGGACCAACGGTATGCCGATCATGGAACCGATCGATCCGAGAAGACCGAGACAGCAGAGGACGGCGCTCGCCAGGAGCATCACCCATATCTCCAGCCTCATGTCCTTGTAAACTGCGGCCATCGGGCCCAACACGGCCGCCAATCCGATGGCGAGCCCGACATTGGCAATGTTGCTTCCTACGACGTTCCCTATGATGATCTCCGGATTGCTCGTACTCACGATGGATGTGATTGCCTCGGGCGCTGAAGAACCGAACGCCAACACGGTGAGACCAATGACAAACGGGGCCACTCCCAGGTTCAAAGCCAGACCCTTTGCTCCGCGGACCAACCATTCCGATCCGAAGTATAACATCACGGCACCTGCGATGAGGCATATAGCAATCCAAATCATGACCGGTCATACACTCCAGAATATAACACATTCTCTGAGACTGTACCATGTTATTTCCGTATCATCGCTTGTACACGACCCATCTTCCCCTGGTACCACCAATATGTATATGCACTGAGAGGGTTCCTTATGCATCCTCGGATGTCAAGACAGAATATTGAAAAAAAACTGGCCTCTGAGTTGAAAAAGTATCACATTACCAATTTCAATTATTATAACAAATCCTTGGCCGAAGCCACGGGTTTGGGTTTTACTTCTTCTTGCTGTACATGAGAAGAAGGGCAGAGTTGACCACGACGGCCACGGATCCCACGTTGTGCACCAGCGCACCGGTGACGGGGTTCAGCACCGCCAGCATGGACAGCCCGACGGCCAGGAAATTCCAGCACATGGAGAAGGCTATGTTGAACCTGACCTTGCCCATCATCTTCTTCGATATTCCGGACAGATGGGGTAATAAGTCGAGACCGTCCTTGACCAGGACCATGTCCGATGCATCCGCGGCGATATCCGTTCCAGTGGAACCCATGGCGATGCCTACCCACGCCTTCTTCAAGGCAGGAGCGTCGTTTACACCGTCACCGACCATGCAGACCTTCCTTCCTGCATCCTGCTTATCCTCTATGACGGCCACCTTGGTCTCCGGGGTGCAATCGGCCCTGTATTCGCCGATTCCGGCTTCAGAAGCCATATGGGCCGCCGCACGGACGTTGTCCCCGGTCAGCAGCACGCATCCTATGTCCATGAAACTTAGCTCGTACACGGCATCCTTGGAGGTCGGACGGATGGAATCCGAGAATGCGACGAAACCTGTGAACGCCCCGTCCTTGGCAACGAACACGACTGTGCTGCCTTTAGAGTAAAAACTCTCGGAAAGCTCGGATGCGTCGGCCGGGATGGTGATTGCGGCCTCCTCCATCATCCTAGCGTTTCCGATGTGGACCTTGGAACCTTCTATGATCGCCTCGATTCCGCGCCCTACGGTCATCTTGAAAGTATCTGGTCTTGAATGCTTCACCCCTCCTTCGTTCGCGAAGGATACGAATGCCTTCGCGAGCGGGTGCTCGGATCCAGATTCCGCTGATGCGACAATCGAGACGAAATCTTTCTTGTCACCCACAGAATAGACCTCCAGGACCTTGGGCCTTCCCTCGGTTATGGTACCAGTCTTGTCGAAAGCAACGGTATCGACCGTCGACATCCTTTCCAACGAATCCCCGTCTCTGACCAGGACTCCGCGCTTCGCCAGGTTCCCAATTGTGGCTACCACCGCGGTGGGGGTAGCGAGGATAAAAGCACAGGGGCAGAACACGATACAGACGGTGACCGCACGGTAGATGTCGTTGGTCAGGAAGTACGTAGCAACGGCAAGGACCATTACAATCGCAACCAGTGCCGTGGCCCACTTGTCCGCGACTCTTACCATGCGGGTCTTATCCGCATCCACAGATGAGACCATCCCGACCATCCTCTGGAAGGATGAGTCATCGGAGGTCTTCTCGGCGATCATGTCGAAGGACCCCATCTGATTGATGGTCCCGCTGAACACATTGTCACCCACGAGCTTGTCCACGGGAAGCGACTCACCGGTGATAACCGACTGATCGATCGAAGTCTCTCCTGCTACAACCCTTCCGTCCACGGGAACGGCCTCGCCGGGCAGGACCCTGACGGTCTGACCTATCACGATCTCCTCCACGGGGACCTCGGTCACATTATCTCCGTCCACTATCCTTCCGATCTTGGGGGACATGCTCTGCAGAGCCTCTATCCCCTTATTGGCCTTGGCAGCGGAGAAATCCTCGAGGAATCCACCGATCTCCATGATCAGGGCTACCTCTCCCGCTGCGAACCATTCTTCTAGATAGAGCGCTGCGACTATCGCGATTGCTACGAGAACGTCTGCCTTGATGTCGTGGTGGAGAATCAGACCAGTGACCGCGTCCCAAAGGATGGGCGCACCGCAGACTATAATCGCTATCCATGCCGAATCCGCAGGGAATGCCCCAGGATACAATATGGACAGCACCAATGAAACTCCGGCGACGACTAGCACTATCAGGGAGCTCTTCACGTCGTCCTTGACAAAATCCAGTATCAGGAGGAGAATCGCCACCAATCCAACGATCGGTATTTCCCCTCTGAAGACCACATACATCATCACAATGCCGACCATGGCATTGGAATCGATCTCCTCGCCCGATCTAATTCCGTCTATGATGTATGTCGCAGATAGTAATCCGCACAGTATATACAGGCTGACGTCTGCTAATCCGTCCATTGCCTCGCTGTGTACGAGAAACGGTATAGTGGACATCACCGCCAACAGCAGTAACACGATGCGTCTAACATTACTGTTCATGAGGCCTTCGGAGAGACTCATTTTATCGAAACAGTAACATCTATTCCGAAGATTAATAACCTGACATGCTCCCAGGCTAGCGTGTATAAGGAACAAAATATCGTGATACCTAGGTCGCACGAATTGGCATACGTTAACACCTCATGTTATCGAAAAGGGATCCGTATTACCGGCATTATCCGCTGGTAATACGAATCTAAATGGTTTATGTTGAAAGTATTACTGTTCTACGATGGAATAGTTGATGGGATCCCCGAACACGGACATCTCCTTAGCCTTCTTTTCCATCAGATCTACGCAGTCGGGATCGCAGTAAAGCGCCACATCCTTTCCGTTCAGGAGCTGCGATACGCAGGACTCGAATCCACCGAAGAAGAAGTCCACGGTGATGTTGGCGTAGGACACTGCTCTGCGGACCTTCGTACCATAGATGCCGACGATCCTTCCCTCCCACTTCTTGGCGTTGACGGTCTCCTGTGTGATCTCGCCGCTGAAGGGGATGATCTGCATGGTACCACGTGCCTTGTCCGGGACCATCTTCGCGATGAGCTGGGGCTCGGTGTGCGGATACGGTGCCGGATCCTTTCCGCGGAGTGCGGAAAGGGTGTTGTTCATTTGAAACATGGAAGGTGGCAGCAGACCTGCCGAGTATGATAGTTCTGCATCCGAATAGAAACCTTCCTGGGTTCCCGAATAGATCTTCTCTGATTTCCTCAGGACATGGATTTCATCGGCCCACATGTAGGCGAGATCGACATCGTGAGTGGACAGGACGATATCCGTTCCGTTGTGGTGCAGCTGCTCCGCAAGCTCCATGAGCTCTAATGCCATCTGTGGATCCAGACCGGCAGTGGGCTCGTCCATGATGAGGATCTCAGGGTTCATCGCCAGCGCTCCGGCCAGGGACAACCTCTTCCTCTGTCCGTAGGATAACTGAAGGGAGTTGGAATCCCTCTTCTCCCAGAGACCGACCTGCTCCAAGGCCCTCTTGGCCCTCTCATCGACCTCCTCCTTAGAAAGACCGATGTTCTTAGGTCCGTACTGGGCATCGGCCAATACGGTCTGTCCGAAGATCTGGTCGTCAGGGTTCTGAAGGACCACCGCTACATGGGAGCATAGCTCGCGCTTGGCCTTCTTCTTGTAGGACAGCGGCTTGTCCATGTACAGGACGACTCCGGATGCAGGCTCAACCACACCATTCAGATGATAGAACAGAGTGGACTTTCCTGCTCCGTTACCTCCGAGGATGGCCGTCTTGACACCTTTCTTGATAGTAAGCGACACATGCTGTAGGGATGGTTTCTTGCTGCCCTCATAGTAGAACGTTATGTCACGGGTCTCCAACAATGCCTTCTCATCGGTCACATTACCACCTCCGCCTTGATTCCGAACTTTTCAAGCGAGCGGATACGTTCCGACGCCATACTGACCATCGAATCGTCGCAGTACAGGGTAGAGTTCTTACCTTTGACCGCATCCTGCATACACATCTCCAATGCATCGTACATGTAATCGATCTTGACGTCGTTCTTCTGAACGAACTTCTTGGCTGTGTATCCGTAAGCACCTACCGCTCCCTCGGCAGTAACGGGCTCGGTCCCGTCCTTCACGGACACAATCCTGACCTTTCCACCGACGGATTCCTTCGGAGCCATCTTGGAGATGAACTGACTGGTCGTGCGCGGATACGGCGCCTCAGAGAGGTTACGCATCTTAGAGACGTAGGAGTTGACAGAGAACGTGTGGGGCCTGGCCAGACCTGCATAGGCAGTCCTCTCGGCATCGGTGAAGTAGGGTTCCGGTTCCCCGGAATAGACCAGATCCCCATGGTTGAGGACGATGATGTCCTCCGCCCAAGAATAGACGAGATCCACGTCGTGCGTGGACAGGACCACCGTTGTTCCCGTGCAGCAGAGCTGATCGACCAGCTCCATTACCTCACGGGCCATCTGGGGGTCCAGACCGGCGGTGGGCTCATCCAATACTAGGACCTTCGGTCTGACTGCAAGTGCTCCGGCGAGGGACACACGCTTCTTCTGCCCGTATGAGAGTTGTGTGGAGGGACGCATGCGGAAATCCGTCATCCCTACCATGTCGAGCGCCTCGGTGATGCGTTGGTCGACTTCCTCTCTGGGAAGCTCCATGCTCATGGGGCCGAAAGCGACATCCGATTCGACCGTTGACGAGAATATCTGCTCATCCGGATTCTGGACGACGACGCATATGTCGCTGCGGAGCTCCCTCAGGGCAGGTTTGGAATAGTCCAGAGGCTTGTCCTTGTACAGGACCACACCGGACGACGGCTTGAAGATACCGTTGAAATGGTAGAACATGGTGGATTTGCCGGCCCCGTTCGCTCCCAGTATGGCCGTGCGCCTTCCCTCGTTCACCTTGATGCTTATGTTATTTAGGGAGTTCTTCGTCTGCCTGGAGTTGTACCTGTAGGTTACATTCTGCAATTCGAACAATGCCATCAGCTCACCCCCAGGAGTAACTGAGCCATACTGATCCAATCCTCTGTCTGAATGCCGAACCAATACAGTCCTGCCGCGGTGACTACAATCGCGACAAGCCACTTGATACCCATCTTGGCAGGCTCCGTGAACACAGGGAAATAACCGCGATAGTTCCTGCAGTCCAGTGCGATCTGCGACTTGTCGGACAGGTTAGTGGATTGAATGAATATTCCCACGGCGATCGCAGCCACTGTATTGATGGAGGTGCGGGCACCGTTGAATCCCATCCTGCTGCTGGCGGCAGCCCACATTGCCTCCATCCTCTCCAAGAGAAGGAAGGCGTAACGGTAGATCAGCACGACGATCTCGATGAGTTCGACGGGCATGTGGATCTGCTTCATCGCCAAGGACATGTGCGGAATGGGTGTGGATGTTGCGAATGAGAGCATCACTGTGATTCCAGCAGTTCCCCTGAAGAGGATCAGCCATGCTTTGTTGAAACTGTTGACGGTCATGTGGAAGTGCATCCACAGGAAGTCGGTGTCCCAAATGACGGTTGAACCGTCATCGTAGCCACCGTTGACCGAGATGACTCCTGCACCGATAACAAGGATCAGGAAAGCCTCCAGGATCGCCAGGAATATAATGAATGGAATCTTGAAATTCGTAGAATACGCCATGAGGGCCAGTCCAACCCCCATCGTAATGAATGTCACGAGGACAGAGTTTGTGAGAATGTTCAGGACCAATATTGCTACGACAAACAGGAGTTTGCCCAGTGGTGACCAATTCAACATCCTCGAACTGTAAGCCAATGTGTCCATCTGTGTTTCTTCTGACATCAGTTCACCGTTTGTTTCTAATCGTTGGGGGTACGAGTTGATCGTCGGGAAACACCGATAATGGCACTCGTGATGTTTGGATTAATTATCCAATGTAAGGGTGGCACCACATTAGGGATTATAATAATGTCGAAAAGAAATTGATTTTTAAGAATAATTAGAAAAACGTAATAATATTGGTGGAAAAAAATTACTAACGATATTTCACCAAACACATTTGTCAAGTAAAAAGATAAGTTGTTTACAGAGCGATGCCCGAGATTCGGGTCACCGCTCTGTTGGATTTGCTCATTCTTTCCTGGTGTAGGCACCGATGAAGTATCCGATGATGATAGCTCCGATCGCGGCCTGGAGGGCAAAGAGCATACTCTCGGTCTCACCGGGAAGCTCGTAGTCTCCGAAGATTCCGTTCCACCAGGACTCATAGCCGGGGTCGACCTCTTCGACGATTCCCTCTGCACCATCGTCTGCTCCACCGAACTCCCAGTCCTGTGATGCTCCGTAAGCGAGAACTGCGATGACCAGGAGTGCGATGATTGCGAAACCTGCAATGTAGACTGTCTTAGACTCTGCCATTTTCAGGCCTCCTTTGCTGCTGCCTTTGCGGCGATCTCACCAGCGATGTCGAAGATCTCGGGCTTGTTCCTCATGAGGTAGATACCGAACATGTAGAACAGAATGCACTCGACGACCGACAAGGGGATCTGAGTGAGAGCGTAGTTGGACAGGAAGTTGACGAATGCCTCAATAGACTGCCCGTGGTTGAGTGTCATCTGGAAGGCTGTGACGACATATGTCATCCAGTCTGCGATGAGCGCTGTGATACCAAGGCTGATAGGCATGCTAACTCCGCCCTTCATCATTGCTTTCCAAATGAGTACACCGAAGAAAGGTCCGATGATACCCATGGAGCAGATGTTGGCTCCGAGTGTTGTGAGTCCTCCGTGCGCCAGAAGCAGTGCCTGGAAGATCAGAACGATAGTTGCGAGGAATGCAGTGACCGAGACTCCATAGAGTGCTGCGGAGAATCCTGTTCCTGTAGGGTGTGAGCTCGATCCTGTTACGGAAGGGAGCTTCAGCGACGAGAGCAGGAAGATGAAAGCGCCGGCGAGGGCAACTGTCATCTTCTGCTCGGGGTGCTCGCGAACGAGCTCGATGACTTTCTTGGCTCCAAGAGCGACGAAGGGGATCGCAATGATAAACCACACTGCGCACCAGATCGGGTCAAGGAAACCTTCCATTATGTGCATTTATTTCACCATCCAATGGGATAGTACCAGGACATAGATTCCTAGGTACGTTTTTATCAAATTAATCATGATATGATTATTCGATTGGTCGGTAAATCCAACTATGTAATATTAAAAGGTTAGTCAACTTTAACGCTCTTTTAGGGTTATTTATCTACTATTTTGATAACCTTATCTAATTTTTTTAAGCTATGCCTAAAAATACCATATATAGAATTGACCTTTCAGTCTTTCACTCATATTTCTTAAGAAATTTCTACGGTAGATGGATGTGACTAGTAAACTGTGACCGCCGTCTGATATCTATCGGTTCATAATCCATTACTCATGATGATCTTGGGGTAGAGATAGAACAGCCACAGCATCATGGCGAAACCGCCTATCGCCGTCCCGTATCCCGGTATCAGGCTCAGGGGGATCAGGAGAATCAGAGCGTCGGCTAGCATCCCTGCTACATAGATCTTAGCCTTATTCTTCAGGGAAATATCGGGCACTTTGTAGCTTACATATCTGCGCTCCAGTACCTTCCCCAGGATCATGCCGTAAATGAATCCCATGTATTCCAATACCTTCGTCGTTTCCACATTCCAAACGAACAGAGCCGTCGCGAATAAGATGGTGAATAACGCAACGTACACCAAATCAATGAAAAGATGTCTGCGATCGTTCCCATATGCCCAATCCACCGCCTTCCAGGCTGTGACCGCCGATAATGCTCCGACGGCTAATCCTGCGATGATGTCCAACGGCGTATGGACACAGAGGATCAATCTGGAGAACATCACCAGAGATGTCAGCACGATCATTGAGCACGCGAACCACACGTTCCTGCCAAAAATGGCCGCCGGTATGAATGATGATACGGTCATGGCTGTATGACCGCTGGGTAGCGACGGCCCGTTGGCATGGACTCCCGATACGTGTTCTATGCGCGGATCGATCTCCCAGGGTCTCGGCTGCCCTATCCCGTACTTAGACAGCATCGAGAAGACCATCGCCGGAATGCAGGACAGACCTAGGATTTCCCCCTGCTTCTTGTCGATGGTCCAGTAGAACGCAGCGACTATCATTATCGGCAGCACCAGATAGACGATCCTGGAGGACATTGCTTGGAAAAGGTCCCCCAGAATCGGATATTCCATCCTGAGCTCCTGCAGATGGTACAGCAGCTCGATGCCCGTCCACATCCGTTTCACTTCTTGCCGAACAGACTCTTGACCAGGCTGTTGCCTATTGTTCTTCTCGCGGACCTCGCCATATTGTTCACTGCCCTCTCGGCTGTCTTCTGTGCGGCGCTCTTGGTGGTCTTCTTAGCGGTAGAGGTCTTCGAAGCAGTCGCCTTGGCTGCCTTCTCCTGCTGCTTTGCCTCCTCCTTCTTGGATTTCTCGTTGAGCTTCTGTATCGCCTCATAGGCGGAATGACGGTCCACGGTGTTCCTATATTTCTTGTCCAACGGAGATGTGCGGATCATCTTGTCGTAGCCCTCGCTGTCGAGAGCCTTCAGAGAACTCTGAGGCGGAAGGATGAATGCCCTCTCGACGATGGACGGCGTACCGTTCTCGTCCAGGCATGAGACCAACGCCTCGCCCACTCCAAGCTCCATTATCGCTTCCTCTGTCTTGAACGCCTTGTTCGCACGGAACGCTCCAGCAGCTGCCTTCACGGCCTTCTGCTCGGCCGGGGTGTATGCGCGCAGGGCATGCTGTATGCGGTTGCTGAGCTGAGCGAGGACGGAATCAGGTATGTCCGATGGGCTCTGAGATACGAAGTATATGCCCACGCCTTTGGACCTGATGAGCTTGACCATCTGCTCGATCTTCTGCACCAAGGACTTGGGCGCGTCGGAGAACAGCATGTGAGCCTCGTCGAAGAAGAACACCAGCTTAGGCTTGTCCAGGTCCCCTGCTTCGGGAAGCCTCTCGAAAAGTTCCTGCATCAGCCACATCATGAACGTCGCATAGAGCTTGGGGCTCCTGGAGAGCTTCTCGGAGTTCAGGACGTTGATGATTCCCTTGCCGTCCTTGTCCGTCTGCATCCAGTCCTCGATGTCCAGTGCGGGTTCTCCGAAGAAGAAGTCGCCTCCCTCATCCTCGAGTGAGCGCAGGGACCTCTGGACCGCAGCGAGACTCTGAGTGGACATGTTACCGTACTCGGCTATGTAATCGTCCTTGTTCTCGTTCACGTACTGGAGTACGGCCCTCAGATCCTTGGTGTCGATGACGTCCCATCCCTCGTCCCTGCAGATCCTGAACACGACTGTGAGCACATCTGCTTGGATATCGGAGAGATTCATCAGTCTCGCCAGCAATGTCGCACCCATAGATGACATGGTGGTCCTGACGGGGTGACCGGTGTCCCCATAGACATCCCAGAACCTTGTGGGGAATGCCTTGAAGCTCCAGTCGTCGATGCCGAATCTATCGACGCGCTTACGCATCTTCTCCGTGTCCTCGCCGGCGCGGCAGATCCCACCAACATCTCCCTTCATATCCGCAAAGAATACGGGAACGCCTGCATCGCTGAACGACTCGGCCAGAACCCTCAGGGTGACAGTCTTCCCTGTACCGCTGGCCCCGGTTATCAGACCGTGCCTGTTGGCCATCTCGGGATAAAGGTAAACCCTCTTGTCACTGCTTGCGATCCAGATCTTGTTGTCCGAGTACATGCGTAATCACCGGCGGAACTAATCTTCCGACGGTCTGTGAATGACGTGAAGATAGATAAGTGGTTGCTGTCCGATGATTGATAACATATTTTATGACAAAAAGCACTCTCCAGACCATGACCACATTGATCGTATACTCGGGCGGTTCCAACACCACCGCCGTTGCGAACTACATCGCAGGCAAGACCTCGGGAAAGGCTGTTACTGCAGGAGCTGCAGGGAATGAGGACCTCTCCGCTTACGACACCATCATCATCGGAAGCAGGGTCCACGCCGGAAGGATCCCCAAGGACCTGGTGGAATATGTCGCCAAGAACAAATCTGTCATCGACCAAAAGAAGACTGGATTCTACCTCTGCTGCATGTACAACGATGACAAGGGACAGAATCAGGTGGAGAAGATCGCATCCGAGCTCGGAATCGAAAAATGCATCTTCATCAACAAAGCGAAGAAGGTCGTCAAAGAGGATCCCTCAGCGATCGATTCCTTCGTAGCTGGTCTCTGAAAAACTTACGGCACCTCTCTGAGGTGCCCCTTCGATTACTTCTTCTCCGAATCCGAATGGACCTCTCAATCATCCCACTCCGTCACACCTTCAGAATCGGATAGAGCCGATTTGTGGAAAACGGGTTCCTCGATACCTCTCCGTTTCTGATCCAAGTAATCGTGGTACACCTCCAGAACTGTACGCGACAGTAGGACGAGCACGAACACGTTGGTTATCGCCATGGCGGCATTGAAGGTATCGGATATGAGGTCCATCATGGACATGTCTATTAGGCTGGCGCCGAACACCGTCAGGATTGCCAGTATACGTAGGACCAATATGACTTTGTGATCATCCTTCACGAACCTGATGTTGCCCTCGGACATCGCATACTCTCCCATGAGGCTCGTGAACGCGAAGAAGAACAGGAACAGGCTTATCGTAGCTGCTGCCCAAGATATCATTCGAAAATTGGTGTTTGGCGTTAATATCATTTTCTTAGAGCGAAGCCAGGGTTTGGTGCGGCTCCACGTTTTTGAACGATGAGTACCGCCGAGGTTCGAATGATCGGATTCTTGACCCTCAATGGGCCGAGGGATCGTTCTCGGATAACCTCACCAGGGATCCGATCCTGTCCACTATGCCGTCGATCGCTCCTTCCTCGTATCCGATTGCGATAGCGTCCGTAGGGCACTCCTCCGCACACCTGCCGCATCCCCTGCAGAGTCCTTGATCTATTGTGAATTTACCCTCGACAATCTTAACTGCCTTGGTAAAGCAAATCTCTTCACATGATCCGCAGCCTATGCATTTGGAGGTGTCGAGATCCACCGTGACCCCTTCCATGCGCCTGAATGTCCTGCCTATGGTATCAGAGATATCTCTGGTCACATTCCAAAGGCAGCAGCAGGGACAGCAGTTGCAGATGGTCATCAGGTCCTTCTTGTCACCCGTGCTCAGCCATATGCTGTCCAGCTTGTTCCTGCCAACGATATGGACCAATCCCTCTTTGCCGCACTCGTCGATGTAGGCCACTGCCTCCTCGTGAGTGGCGAGATGACCGAAATCGGAAGGGATCTTATGCACTCCTTTCCCTAGGAAGATACATCCGCGGTCCACGGGGTAATCCTCACACTTACTGGACCTACGGCAAAGACAGAAGTTCATGATGAAGACATCGTTAGCACGCCTGATCAGGGACTTGACCACATCGCTCGGGAGCACTGTGGATTCCCCCGCATCCTCGATCTCGATATTCGCATTCACGGTCTTCCTGACGACGTTGTCCTTCGGCAGGACTATCATGTCATCGCCATCGAACAAGGTCTTCGATATCACCTTGTCAAAGGTCTTGTACCTGCGGGTATACGAAGCCAGCTTGTACCTCCACCCGAAGATGTGCTTGAGCAGCCTGACCGACATGCGGGGAATGATCTCCATACAGACGGTTGCAACCATAATACTAATAAAAACCTGCTCTACGACAGATGACGAATAGGTCAATCTTCTGAACAATACATCCAACCAATGTACCAGCACACGTCTTTTTGGCCCGTTCCCTTAACAATTTTTATATTAACATATGCACGTACGTCTTTAGGGATGAGATGGACGAGATTATACTTTTGACCAGCTTGGCAACTTTCTTGCTGTTGGCCGCAGTCTGTTCCATCATCTTCAACAAAATCAAGCTCCCTCCCCTCATAGGATACCTGATGGCGGGTATCATCCTGTCAAACCTCTGGTCCATCACCGAAATCGGAGAAGAGGTCGTCGAGATCCTGTCCAACATGGGATTGATCATCCTGATGTTCTGCCTAGGTTTGGAAATCAACATGAAGAAGATCCGTAAGCAGGGTCTGTTCGCTATGGAGGTGGCGCTGGTCCAGCTTCCGGTCACTATGCTTTTGGGCATCGTCATTGGTAGCTTCGTGCTCGGACTCACATCCCTCCAGAGCATGGTCATAGGTGCGATAATGTCTGGCTCCAGCACCGCTGTGGTGCTGGCCGTTATGTCCACGCATAACCTCCTCGACAGCGACCACAAGGCCACTCTCATCCTTGTCCTTATCATGGAGGATATCGGACAGGTCATACTGCTGTCCGTGCTCACGCCTATGATGGCCGGTTCTAGCATGGACCCGGGAGGATTGGCTGCGATGATCGTAAGCATCGTCGTGTTCATGCTCGTCAGTATCTTCGCTGGACTGAGGCTCATGCCCCGTGTCATCAACTGGCTTTCGGATAACGTATCATCGGAGGTACTGACCATCTTCGCCGTCGGAATGGCGTTCGGTATGGCGCTGCTTGCGAACTTCGCAGGACTGTCCGTCGCTATCGGAGCGTTCCTCATGGGAATGATGATCGCATCCAGCAGGAAGAGCAGAGAGATCACTCACGATATCGAGCCCATGAAGAACATATTCATGGCCATGTTCTTCATCTCCGTCGGAATGGAGATCCAAATAGAGACGCTGATAGACAACATAGGCATGATCGTGGTGATCTACGGAATGTTCGCCACCCTTATCATCTCCACCGTGTTCCTCGGATATTGGATGGGCAACGAGAACCCCCGTACCGGTTTCATATCGGCGATCAGCCTCGCCGTCATGGGAGAATTCGCATTCATCATCGCCAAGCAGGCACTTGACTACAACGTGATCGATGTTTCCTTCTATACATCGGTCGTCGGAGCCGCTCTACTGTCCATGGTGATCCTTCCGATAATAGCGAAGAAGTCCGGGATCATATGGGACGGCCTTTCCAAGAGGTGTCCTACGCCTTTACGTAAGGCACTGCTTTCCGTTGATTACGTGAAGACCTCAGCATACGCCAGGGTCAACAGGTCCTCCAAGAAGACCAAGAAGGAATTCCAGACCACGTTGAGGAACATCTACATCTACATCGTAGCAGTGGTCGTCATAGAGATAGCGTTCATCATGCTGTCAACATTCTTCGAGGAATGGGGAATGAAATACTTCGGCGGCGGGGCATATCTATGGAGTATGATCGTCCTCGTTCTGAACCTCATCGTGATCTATGTTCCCATCATCAGGATCATCAACAACATCAAGACCATCAGCGTCCTCACCAACGGAGGACACATCCGTAAGTCCTCCAGGACTCAGGCGGACACGTTCATGGAATGGTTCATGAGGTCCAACACGCCCATCACTGGACTGATCGTCTCGATCACCATCATAATCATCATCCCCAACGATCTTGGCATCTGGGAGCACATCGTGGTCCTGATCGTCGCATTGGCGGTGCTGTTGCTTTACAACAGGAAGGCCATCAAATACAGGTCCAATATGGGATCATACACCATGGGTGTCGACGAATACGAGATCGTCGATACGGATATGTTCCTGAAGATGCTCAACGAGAAGGTCCGCGAGCAGGAATTGCTGAACGAAGAGAAGTATTCCGTATCGATAGATACCGGGGATATGAGAGAAGAATGATCCTGCCCGGAGAATCCGGGCAGATTGTGTTTTCATCTGATGCAGAGCTGTCTCCAGACATCCTCCGACTTGGACAGGATGTCATCCTTGTCCAAAGTCAGGATGTTGCCGTCCTGCATGACCATGTCTCCCTGACAGAACACGGTCTTGGTGTTGAGGCCGTTTCCGGAGTAGACTATGTTGGCGATCATGTTCTCGGGGACCAGAGGCCTCATGTTTGGTGCCTTTCCGTCGAGTATGATCAGGTCGGCGTACTTGCCGGGCTCCAGCGAACCGATCTTGTCCGCCATACCGACGGCCTTCGCACCGTTTATGGTAGCGAAATCAAGAAGCTGCTGTGCTCCGCATACAACGGGGTCCCATCTGCTGGACTTCTGAAGCAGTCCGAGGGACTTCATCTCGGCGAACATGTCGAGGGTGTTGTTTGTGGTGTTCCCGTCGGTTCCGAATGATACGTTCACTCCTGCCTCCGTGAGCTCGGGCACAGGGGCCACGCCTCCGGTAGCCAGCTTCATGTTGGATACAGGACATGATGAGATAGACATTCCTACCTTGCCCATGAGCATGACCTCTCTCTTGGTCAACCATGCAGAATGTGCAGCGACCATGTGCGGAGTCAGAGCGCCGATCTCCGACAGCCACTCGGCGGGCCTCATGCCTGTCTTCTTTTTGTGGTCAGCCACCTCCCCCCTCGTCTCCGAAAGGTGGAAGTTCAACGGAGCGTTGACCTCGTCAGCGAACTGTGCCGCGCTTACGCAGGTCTCCTCGTTGCACACATAGACTCCTTGGAGTCCTACTCCGGGAACGATCTTCCTCTCGCCCTTGAACTTGGAATAGAAGTTCTTGCAGTTCTGGACAGGATTGCCCTTCTGCGTGGTCTTATCCTCATCGAGACAGCACCAGCAAAGCACTCCCCTTATCCCGGCCTGTTGGGTTGCCTTTGCGATCACATCCTCCGAGTAGTAGAGATCCATGAAGGTCGTCGTACCGCTGCGGATCATCTCCATGCACCCGACCTTCGTACCAATGTCCAGATCGTAATCTGTACGGTCGGAATCGATCTTGAATACCTTATCGAGGAAATCGGGGAACGTGAGATCGTCCACCACGCCCTTCATCACGGACATGGCCACATGGGTGTGGGTGTTGATCATACCGGGCATGACGATATCGCCGGTGGCGTCGATCTCGCGTTCTGCGGTGCCCTTGTACTCAGGGCCGACGGACACGATCTTCTCGCCGTCTATGACCACATCCCCGCGGATGATGTCCCTGGATGCGTTCTGTGTGACAATCCAGGCGTTACGGATCGCTGTTATCATGAGCGGATAATCCCCGAGCACCCATATAACGTTGATTGATTCGTTGAGAGATTCATATTATAATCCGCAGAACCATTGAGAGGATGTTGATAGCATGGCATTCCGCATCACTTTCTTGGGAACCGGCGGTGGTAGGCACACCACCATGTATCAGGTCAGGTCCACCGGCGGAATGCTCATCGAGCATGATGGGAAGATGCTCAACGTCGACCCTGGACCGGGTGCGCTGGTCCAGATGCAGAGGATCCACTATGACGTCTGCAACACATCGTCGATGATCATCTCCCACTGCCACCCCGATCACTATTCGGATGCCGAATGCGTGGCCGAGGGGATGTCTCACGGCGGATGGAAGAAGAGGGGGCACATCTACGGGTCGCCCACTGTGATAGAGGGCGAAGCTGGGCTGGGGCCTTGCGTGTCGCCCTACCACCTGAGGATCGTGGAAGGTTACAAGGTGTTCAGGCCCGGCGATGTCCTGGATGTCGACGGAATGCGTGTGGACATTAAGAAGGCGGTCCACAGCGACCCCACCAACGTGGGATTCGTCTTCCACACCGATCACGGTGACGTGTCATACGTCAGCGATACGGAGTTCTCGGTGGAGATCGCTCAGCAGTACATCGGGACCAGGGTGCTCATCCTCCCGGTGACGACGCCCATGGGTAACCGCATAAAATGGCATCTCTGCACCGACGATGCGATCAAGTTCATAGAAATCGTGAAACCGGAGCTTGCAATATTCATCCACCTTGGAGTGGTCATCATCAGGAGAGGTCCGGAGAACGAAGCGAAGATGACAGAAGACGCCACAGGAATCCGTACCGTAGCGGCCCGTGACCTGATGATACTGGATGTCGGTGAGGAACTGAACCTATCGGATGCAGAGACCTTCGATGATCACTGGATTCCGTCCAGCTCGGTCTGATCCTCAGACACGGGGTAGTATCCTGCCATTCCCCAATACATGGTCTCCTTTCCGATGCTTTCCGCAGAACCTTTCAGAAGGTAACCTACCGGCGCCTGCCCCTTCGTGGTATCCACACCATAGTACAGTATCTCAGTATCCTGGCCGGTTATATCGTATCCTGAGGACTTCGTGAATACCCTGTATGTGTTCAGGAAGTCCTTGTAGTCCTCCAGATTGCGTTCCTCAAATGAATCCAAGGCAACACTGGCGGCAACGTGACCAGGGACACCAACCATGGCGGTACGGAACCCTGCGGCCTTGAATAACGCACAACCAACGGCAGCGGAATCGTCGCAATCGCCTATGCCGAAGAACAACGTCTCCAGGGAATTGGCCCAGTACTCTTCGCAACCCCAGACCTCGTAATCGGTAGAAGTCTTCGGCACCGAATTCCCGAATATATCCCTGTCGTAGACTGGATTTCCCATATCGTCCACCCAGGTGTAGGTCCTGTGGGGGTACTTGATCCCGAGCTGTGCGAAGGATATGAGGAAATCGGCGTACGACTGCCTGTCTTCGAGCGATCCTCCTATCTCCAAGTACCTGGACTCCAACTGTGATACGATGGAGCGCACGGTTTCATTCACGTAGACTTCCCTCGGAAGGTCGACGAACTTGAACCTGGTGTTATCGTTCCATTCCCTGTTCTCAATCATTATGTTCGCCAGTTCAGAGATGTCTATCTCGTAGCTTACTGAGACGTCGTAGACCTCTTTGGCCAGATGGTATTTCCAGGACATCTCTTTGGTGATCTTTCCGTCGATGATCAGATCGAACGTGTCCTCTCCGACAGTGACCTTGTAGAATCCGGGATCGAAAGTCAATGACTTCCCCCCATACTCATCCTTATCCTTGATCTTGTCGATATGCTCCTTCAGCTGATCCACGACTGTCCAGACGACAGATTCCTCCGACATGAGGGTGGATGTGGTCTTATCGAATGTTATTCCCTCGGGATACGGCGATATTTCCGGATCAGGGTCGTCCGGAACGACAGGGGCCTCATGCGGCAGTGTGACGATGATGGCCACGACAACCACTGCAATGGCTACGCCTATAGCAGATAAGATGGCCTTGTCCCTGCCGTTCATGGCTGCAAAACAGCCCCCCAGATAATAAATCTGGCGATGGTTTATTTAACGTAGTTTGCCGATATAGGGCACATGGCAGAAGGTAAAACTCGTCCATTATTGATCACCATCCTTGGTATCCTTGGATTGATCGGTGCAGTCATTTTGATCGTAGGCAGTATCATAGGAGGAGCTGCGCTTGCTGAGTACATCGCATCTATGATTCCTGGATCTGAATTTATCGCCGGATACATCTCCGCGGTTGGCATTGTAACTGCAATAATCGCACTCGTGATCGCTATCGGATACCTCAAGGGTTGGAAACCCATTTGGTACATAGCAGTCATCCTTTACATCCTCTCCGCGATTATGGGAATCCTCTCATTCCCCTATGGAATCGTCGGAACCATTATCGACATCCTCCTGATTTGGTACTTCTTCAGACCTGGTGTCAAAGAGTGGTTCGGTATCTGAGGCTGCAAAACCAATACCGCCCAAATGGGCGGAAACCCCTTCCTTTCTTTTATCGCCGCATATTCGTATCGGATCTCGCCCGATCCGAGAACTGGAGAAGATTCTGATGAATTCGGAAAGCACATCATCGCTCTCCGGTACAGCCGCACGGAACCTGTCCCTGTCAAGCACCTCTATGTAATACGGCCTGAGATCCGACATTGCGCATACTCTGTTCCTATCGCCATGACGGACGGCCAGCAACCAACGGAATCCATCGGTCGCTATCCCTCTGGGCGCATCATCGGCATTCATGGCGCAGAGAACCCGAGACGATGCCGAGGACAGCACGGAATTCATCGATACCGTTGCCAGAGACACTCCGGGCACTCTGCCTTCGAACACATCGCCCGAATACAGTGACGAATACCCCAGACAGACCATCACAGGATTCACCAATACCCTCTGCGTCAGCCTTAGGGGGTCCTCCTTGGTAACCACGTCCTTGTAGGACGGCACCTTGTTGCCAGAGACCACTCTGCCGGAGTCGTACCTCCCGAAACTCGAATCCAATTCGCACAGGGCATCCGATATCAGTGCCCTGATCGCATCTTCGCAGACCACGGTGCTGATGAAGAGTAAGGATATAAGAGCCTCACAGGGAGGTCACCGAACAGCTTTGCACAAGAACGCAAGCCAGTATCTGAAAAGCAAGACCGAAAGTGGAAAAGTAAGGGGTTTGGGGAAAGGGTTTAGTGATCGTGTACTCACATGTTCATTGCGTTCTTCACATCGTTGTCGATAAGCAGTGCAAACATGCATCCGTAGAGGACGAGGTTGCAGATACCGATTATGGCAGGAATGATGAGAATCAGTCCTACTACGATGGTGAGGATTGCCAAGAGAATCTCGACGATGAAGATCAACAGGAGGAAGATCCATATGACCTTGTCCCCTCCGGTCTTCTTTCCATCGTTGATCTTACTGGCGCAGAAGATGACGATAAGACCGAGAACGATCGTGATGATTGCTGTGTACATCTCGGTCCCGAGGTCCATACCCTCGACAACTTTTGCGATGCATTCGAATACCGCTGTGATGATCATCACAATTCCGACAATCCTAACGAACTGTGCGAGAATCTCGACTTTATCAGAGATGACTCCTGTCCTGACCTTGTTACCGTATCCGAACATGATGACACCGGCGATTATGGCTCCGATGCCTGAAATGACGACGGGTACAAGGGCGATTTCTGCATCCATAGCAGCGAGGATTATTGAAATCAATGCTCCAAGAATCTGCAGGATAGCTACGATCACGTACGCCGTTCCGGCGTGTTTAGGTTCGCTAAAGAATCCCATGGACATGAATTCGTTTTGAGGATATATACAGGTTACGCTGTTTTGTCAGTAAAATTGTACATTTGGACGAATGTGCCAACGTCGGAAACATAAGTTTGTTAGGAGCTCTGGTACAATCAGCTTAACACCTATTGAATATTGCTTCATACGGCACAGAAATAACAGCATCGCCTCACGCGCACACATGCGAACCCTTTATTAATGGGGATGGATACCGTTGGCCTATCATCCCAACTAAGAAGGCACCCTATGGAAGAAACGACCCTCATAGCAATCATGGCAACCCTCGTCATACTGGCAGCGTTCCTGTCGATCGTGATGAACAAGATCAAGTTCCCGCCCCTTCTGGGGTTCATAACCGCGGGTATCCTGATTGCCAACTACATACACGTGGCTGAGGAAGCCGACCTGGTGGTCGAGATCTTCTCCGATATCGGATTGATCATGCTGATGTTCTCCATAGGGATGGAGATCGACATACGCAAACTGAAGGAACAGGGTAAATTCGCAGTCATCGTCGCCGCCGTCCAGCTTCCGCTGATGGTCATAGGCGGGGTGCTGGCGGGTTTCCTTCTCGGATTCAATACGCTCCAGTGCATATGCCTGGGCTGCATAATATCCGGTTCAAGTACGGCCGTCGTGATGGCCGTCCTTCAGTCACAGGGGCAGCTGGACAAGGAGCATATCGAGCTGCTGGTTCTGGTCACCATAATGGAGGACATCGGACAGGTCATAATGCTCTCGATGCTCACCCCCATGCTGACGGGAGGCTCCATGGGCACAGAAGACCTGGCGATACTCATCGCAGAGATCGCCATATTCATGGTTGCCTGCTTCACGCTCGGACTCTACATCGTCCCCCGCATCATAGATTGGTTCTACATGAGGTCCAACGACGAGCTGATCTCGCTGCTTTGCATAGGTGCGTTGTTCGTCCTGTCCTACGCCGCGACCAAGATGGGGCTGTCCGTCGCAATCGGAGCATTCCTGATGGGTGTAATAGTGGGAACTTCTCGTCCGAAACATGCGGTGGAGCACTTCGTGGACCCGATAAAGAGCCTGTTCATGGCCATGTTCTTCATATCTGTGGGAATGGAGGTCACCCTGGGCAGTCTGGCCGAGAATCTGGCCCTCATCTTCATCATATACGCGGTATTCGCGATATGCAAGACCGCGACCGTGTACTTGGGATACTGGGTGGGCAACGGTGATCAACGCACCGGATTCGTGTCGGCTATCGGCCTGTGCGCCATGGGAGAATTCGCCTTCATCATCGCCAAGCAGGCTTTGGACAACGGCGTGGTGGATCAGGGATTCTACTCGTCCGTCATCGGAGCGGCGCTTATCTCCATGATCTTCCTGCCCATATTGACCAGATACTCGGGCAAAGGCTATGATGCACTGTACAAGGCATGCCCCAACGGAGTAAAGAGGGGCTTCGCCAGACTGACCTCTGTCAGGGACAGATTCTATGATGACCTCAACACGCTGTCACAGAACATGAGGCAGGCATTCACATCAGGTCTGGGGTCGGTCTACTTCAACTTGTTCCTGATAATCGTCGTCGAGGTCCTGTTCTACTTCGGATATGGGCCGGGATGCGGATGGCTCCAGGAGAGCTTCGGAATAGACAAGACGCTTGCGATGTATGTGCTCCTGTTCATCAACATCCTGATATTGCTCAGACCCTGCATGAGGCAGGTCTCGAACATACGTGTGCTGCTCTATCTCCTCTCCATGGGTAAGCTGAAAAACAACAGGGACATACCTGAGGACAGGGCGAAATTCTACGAGACCATGAACCCGCTCCTGATAGCAGGAGTGGTCGACATATTGATCGTGGCATTGGTCCCCAATCCGCTGGATACCGGCTACCAGATATTCGTCAGCGCATGCATCGTCCTTGCAGTAGCAATCTACCAGGTCTACAGGTTCAAGGTCGGTAAGAGGAGCAAATCACTTGAAAAGGTCTTAAGCAAACTAGGGGCTGAGAGCGAGTCCCATTCGGAGGAATGAAAAATGGATAAGTTGAAAGTCGGAATACTAGGTGCCACCGGTATGGTGGGGCAGAGATTCGTGTCCCTGCTGGCAGACCACCCCTGGTACGAGATCACCGTGCTCGCCGCCAGCGAGCGTTCTGCGGGCAAGACATACATGGATGCCCTCGGAGGACGCTGGAGCATCGAGACACCGGTCCCCGAGAAGATCGGGAAGATGATGGTACAGAACGTGGCCGACATAGACGATATCTGCAGCAAGGTGGACTTCGTGTTCAGCGCCCTCAGCATGTCGAAGGAGGAGATCAGGAAGATCGAGGACGACTACGCCAAGAAGGAGATCCCGGTCGTATCCAACAACAGCGCTCACCGCTGGACCCCCGACGTACCCATGATCCTCCCCGAGATCAACCCGCACCACATGGCGGTCATCGAGGCACAGAAGAAGCGCCTCGGCACTAAACGCGGATTCATAGCCGTCAAGCCCAACTGCTCGATCCAGAGCTACACTCCGGTTCTTGAGGCATGGAAGGAGTTCGAGCCCTACGAGGTCATCGTGACCACCTACCAGGCCATCTCAGGAGCGGGAAAGAACTTCGACACCTGGCCCGAGATGGTGGGCAACGTCATACCCTACATCTCCGGCGAGGAGGACAAGAGCGAGAAGGAGCCCCTCCGTATCTGGGGAAAGGTCGAGAACGGTGAGATCGTCCCTGCGACCAGCCCCCTGATCACCAGCCAATGCATCCGCGTCCCCGTCCTGTACGGACACACCGCGGCCGTGTTCGTCAAACTTAGGAAACCGGCAACCAAGGAGCAGCTCATCCAGAAGATGGAGGAGTTCAAGGGAGAGCCTCAGGACCTCGATCTTCCCAGTGCACCGAAGCAGTTCATCAAGTACTTCCAGGAGGATGACCGTCCCCAGGTCATCAAGGACGTGAACTACGAGAACGGCATGGGTGTCACGGTCGGAAGGCTCAGACCCGACAGCGTCTACGACTGGAAGTTCGTAGGGCTGTCTCACAACACCCTCCGCGGTGCGGCCGGAGGCGCAGTTCTATGCGCCGAACTGCTGACCGCAAAGGGCCTTATCGCCAAAAAAGAATGAAAACGACGGGGGATATCCCCCGTCTGAGTTTTTTCTCAGGACAGGCTGCTGAACAGCCTTGAGACGGCTACTCTGGCCTGCTGATATCCGTTGAGGTTCTCGTAATCCTCGCGGGTGTATTCCGTGCAGTACTCCAGATCCTCCATGAATGCCTCGTCCATCTGACGGCCTATCTCCTTGGACAGGATCATCGCGTTGGTCTCGAAGTTGAGCACGAGCGAACGGTCGTCGAAGTTGGCCGAACCGACGGAGCAGTACTCCCCGTCGACCACCATTGTCTTGGAATGCACGAATCCGCGGTTGTACATGTACACCTTCACTCCGTTGCCCATGACGGCGTATGCACAGCGGATGTTATTCCAGAAGACGAACATGTGGTCCGGCTTGTCCGGGATTATGACCCTGACATCCACTCCCCTGGCCGCTGCCATGGTGAGTGCGTCCTGAAGAGAATCGTCCGGTATGAAGTAGGGCGAGTGGAGATACACGGACTTCTTTGCCTTGTTGATCAGCGCAAGGTACTCCAGCCTGACCGGGTTGAAATCAGAGACATCCGGACCTCCGGACACGGTGATGATCCTGGTCTCGCCGCTGGTGCTCTGATCCGCATCGGGATAGAAGCGCTTGACTCCCTCCCTGTCGGAGCTCAGAGGCTCCTTCGTTGCGTACTCCCAGTCCATCTGGAATCTAAGCATCAGAGGCTTGACGGCGGAACCGGTTATGCGGACTGCGGTGTCCCTCCAGAATCCCAACGGTCCCTTTCCCAGGTACTCGTCGCCGACATTGAATCCCCCGCAGTAAGCGATCTTTCCGTCGATGACGGCGATCTTCCTGTGGTTACGGTTGTTCTTCTTGGGGCTGAACATCAGCCAAATGACGTTGTGGAATGCCCCGAACTTGCCCCCGGCCTGCCTGAACTTCTTGATGGCGGCCTTGGGCCCTTTCCCGACACCGAAATAATCGGTGAGGAACCTGACCTCCACACCCTCCTTGACCTTCTGCGTCAGGATCTCCAGAAGCTCGTTTCCGAGCTCGTCGTTCCTCACTATGTAGTACTCGATGTTGATGAAATCCTTCGCGGCCCTGAGGTCCTCGTACATGTCCTTGAACTTGTCCTCCCCCAAGGTGTAGAGGCGGACGTTGTTATCCCTCGAATAGCCCAGACCGCCCATGTTGTGAACGGCCGTCATCAGCTCGCGGTAGTCCGGATCCGATTCCGTATCTATGTCGTCCTTGGCGATCTTGAATTCGTCCTCTATCTTATCGTCCTTCACGCCTTTGAGACTGAAGACATGCTTCGAATAGAACGACTGTCCGATGAACAGATAGATCACGAAACCTACCACCGGGAGGAATATGAAGGCCAGCGCCCACATGATCAGCTTAGCAGGATGGCCTCTCTCCGAGAAGAACAGGAAGAGCAGGAATATCACATCCATCTCGATGGCAAACTGAGTCAACCAGTCTATCATGCTATCACACCCTCCTCGGTTTGAATCCCATCTCCTCTCTGACCCCGGTATCCAGAAGGAAGAGGAGCATGAAGATGGCGATGATCAGATGGCTGGTGCAGTAGATCAGATCCTCATACGATTCTACGGGAAGGACGTTGTATACCGCCATGATGATGAAGGCGATTACCAGTACAGCCCAAAGGAACTTCTTCAGAGGCCCTTTCTTTCCCTTGCCTATCTTGTATGAGACCAGCATCAGGACCACACAGAATACTATGCCTATCGCCATCGTTATCAGACCGTCGGCCAACGATCCGATGCATACTATCTCGCCGATGGCGTCCATAACCTCTATGATCAGTGTGGTCACACCGACGATTATGACATATTGGGAGAGTATCTGAACGCTGCCGGAGACCTTCCCTATCATGACCCTGTGAGCGTTCCAAGCGTACAGCAGGGCAGAGATGAGCCTCCCTGAACCTACTATTACACAGAACAGAACAACATCTGCGACCTCGATCGGAATTTCCATGTCAATGAATCCGAACGGGATCAGCATCACGAGGACAGAGTCGAAGATAAAGAAGGCGGCTACGGCCCAGAATACTAGCCCAAGAACCTTCTCATTTTCGAAGAACAACATTCTATTACCAGGTGCTGGAAGCGGTTTAACGGTATAAATTTAGTATGTATTGCCGGCTCTTAACAGGTCTATTTCGTACTGACCTATGCCGTCATCCCCAACATCTGATGCATATCAACAGACCAGATTCCCGAAAGACCTGTGACGGATGCAGTATAATTCCTAAGGCTTTACTGGATGCTATAGCCAACCGACTCGTCTGATGTTAAAATTCCGACTGTCCTGTAATTACCTTTTTTTATTACCTAATGTGCTAGACAATTATGAAATCATCTTACATAGCGGTTATTTTAGTTGCGATCATCGCTGTGGCTGGAGTAGGAGCCTATTTCCTGCTGAACAACAGCGGCGATGACAACATCAGAACAGATTTGAAAGTGGGCGATTACATCGAAGTCGAGATATCATCACACGGTAAAAACACCGAAGTTCATGATGACTACGAGGTCGCTTCTTTCCTGGCTAACTTCCTTTACGTCACCACAGAAGGATTTGAAAAGACCGGCACAGAGACAATAGAGTACAAAGGACAGAATGTCGTTTGTGACGTTTACAAACAGACTAGTGCAGAATTCGGCGAATTCGCAATGTATATCGAACCGAAATCTGGCGTTAAATACAAAGAGACCTTCGATAAAACAATTATGGGAACCGGTAGCGTAGAATTGCTGGACACGAACCTGGATCTCACAAAGACACTCGATGAACAAGTGGTCACCAACGGTTCTTTCACAAAGACGAAGAGCACCTTAGGTTCGAATTTAGAAACCACAATCACCGTATCGAATCTGGATGGCGATCTGTGTACCATAACTGTTGTCCAAGACGAGAACACGGATATGACCGAAAAAATCGTCATCAAATCCATCGATGGAGAGAAAATAAAGACCGAATCAGGCATAGAGTTTACCAAAACTCAATTCCTCGCCCTTGTGTCATATGAATATGAGCAGAAGAACCTCGAAGAGATGTATAAAGTGGCATACGGTCAGAAATACTCCGAGACCATTGACACCGCTTTCGGAAAGAAGAAGGTGACCGTCCAGGAGGGAACATACCAGGATCACGGATTTGACAAAGTTACCATGACATTCTACTTCGATTCGAATAACGTCCTCTACAAGACCACACAGGGCGATACTCAGGAAATGACCCTGAAAGGCACCAGCCTCATAAAGCTCTGAAACCCAACCAGAGGTGGCCGACGGCCGCCTCTACATTTTGTATTCCCAACGCACCTGACAGGGAATCTCAACAGAGCTATGAAGCATAACATAGCCCGTTTTCAGACCGATTTCTACTTCCAGCTCGCGAAGATGAATTCCAAATTGGCATCTTGAACGAAAGCCGCGGATCCAATCTGAAATATCTGCCCCATGCTTATACTGAACAAGGAGTGGATCGAGTTTTAACAGTGCTCCGATTCACACTCTCACAACATCGTCTTCCTAAGGGATTTGAGAGCATTTGTATCTACCCAGACTAGGTTTGAGTGGGTGCGATTTTTATGTCAATTGACATAAATCGAAGTGGGCCCGCCCAGATTTGAACTGGAGTTACGTGCACCCCAAGCACGAAGGATACCAAGCTACCCCACGGGCCCGACAGAATCGGGGTAATCTGTTTCTGTTTAAATCGTTTGTGCATTAAAGTGCCCGCCTGGGCGGATGCCCAGACGGGTTTTTTCACTGTTTTATCCTAGAGGCGCGATCTCGCCGATCAGATCAGCATGGGAGACGATCATCCTGCGACAGCAGTATCTCTCGAATCCGAGGTCGTCCAGGACGTCCTTGGGGTTCTCGCCTGCCTTCACGCGCTTATCGTACTCGGGGTAGGCTGAGCCCACGACCTTTCCGCATGTGAAACATCTCACGGGTATTATCATGCTATCACTTCAACGGTAGGACTTCTGCTTCTTTGCACGTGCTCCGGGTCCCTGCGGGTTCTTCGGCAGTTTCCTTCTGTCATCGTTGATGATAAGGGTCCTGTCGTACTCCCTGAAGACGGACTCGAGCTCGTCGTCCTTGTAGAACTGGACGAGTCCCCTGGCGATGGCGGTCCTTGCTGCGGCCGCCTGGCCCATGACTCCTCCACCGTTCACGGTGACGGCGATGTCGACCTTCTCTGCCTTCTCAGGAACGAGACCGAGGGGCTCCTCGATCTTCAGCCTTGCGAGCTCGGGGGTGAAGACGTCGATAGGGACCTTGTTGATGGTGACCTTTCCGGTACCAGCCTTAACAACTGCCCTTGCGATAGCGGTCTTCCTCTTTCCACTTGTGTTTACGCACTCAACCATGGAATCACCTCACTTTTGAACCCAGGTATTTGGATACGGCTCCCAGGGTCGTGTAGTAACCGCCGATCTTCTTCACTGCTCCCTCAGGCTTCTCCATCTCCGACTCCTGGAACTGCTTAGGGGTTCCGACGAAGACGTGGAGTCTCCTGTAGGCTTCTCTTCCGCTGGTGCTGGTCCAGGGGATCATTCCTCTGACACACCTCTTGAACAGGAGATCCGCCCTGCGGGGGTAGAATGGTCCTTTCCTCTTGGTTGTGTCTCCGCGGTCGACCTTTGCCTTGAAGTCGGCGAAGGTGTTCTCCTTCTTACCGGTGATGACAATGGCCTCTGCGTTGACGACGACGATCTCCTCGCCGTTCATGATCCTCTTCGCGACAATGGCTGCGAGCCTTCCGTGAATGAGGTTCCTTCCGTCGATAACTGTAACCATCCAAATCACCTCATGATCCTGACACCGGTTCCCTTGGGGTTCTCCTTTGCGAGCTCCTCGAGGGACAGCGTCTTTCCGCCTGCGGCTACGATTGCTTTCGCGGCAGCATCGGAGAAGCTGTATGCGGCTACTGTTACCTTCTTGCTGATGCTACCTGCTGCGAGAACTTTACCGGGGACGAGGATTGTCTCTCCGTCTGCGGCATACCTCTCGATTTTGCTGAGATTCGCTTCGGCCCAGTTCCTCTTGGGTTTCTCGAGCCTAAGCGCGATGTCTCGCCAGATAGCAGCGTTGTTGTCCCTGGTGATTGCCTTCAGATTATCGATCGTGGCAACCAACTGGGGGTTTGTCTTTGCTGTTGTCATATTTCTGACTCTCCCGACATTTGGGTAGACCCTCGTATTCACGTCCCTAATATAAAGGTATCTACGCGTGTATTATAGGGACAGGGTCAGCGGGAGCTCTTGTAGGCAAGGACCTTCTGCAGGAAGTTGTAGGGTACATCGGGGTTCGAATAGAAGTACAGATGGGGATAACCGGCGACGAGATTGCCTTCCTCGTGCATGCATGTGTACTCGGTGCCGTTGGTCTTGACGGCCTTCCAGAATCCTCCGCAGTTGTCGCTGTCCCAGTAATGGAACTCGTGACCCTTCACGGGACCGTCCTTCAGTATGGAATCCGATGCCTCGGAAGACACCGTGATGTATCCGAATCTGGAGAGTTTCTTGGTGTTCCTCACCTCACCCTTGATGACACCGCAGGAGTCGTGCATGACCCCTTCGCTGTCCTCGATCCTGTCATGGAGATACATGAAGCCTCCGCATTCGGCCAGGCAGGGCATGCCCTCTGCGACCTTATCGCGGATCTCCTTCATCATGGACTTGTTTGAGCAGAGCTTCGTTGCGTGGAGCTCGGGATACCCTCCGGAGAGGACGATTGCGTCCACATCGGGAAGGTGCTCATCGTTCAGCGGGGAGAACTCCACGATCTCGGCACCCATCCTCCTCATGATCTCGATGTTGTCCTCGTAGGTGAAGCAGAAGACATCGTCCTGAGCGAGTCCGATCCTTACGGGTGAAGGCAAAGATTTGACCTCAGGGATCTTGTATTCCAAGTCAGGAGCTGAGGATGCAAGTTCGATCAGGAGGTCGATATCCAAAGATCCTTCCAGGACCTCTGCCAGCTGGTTGAGCTTCTCCTTCAGCTCGTCTATCTCGTTCGGTAGGACCAGACCTAGATGCCTGCTCTCCAGCACGAGATGGCTGACCTTGGGTACATACCCGATGGCCTTCAGGCCCAGCTTCTCTACCTCGGGCTTGATCATGTTGAAGATCTTCTCGGACATCTGGTTGAAGATGACTCCCTTGATGTTGTTGTCGGTGAACTCCAGGAATCCTCTCAGAGTTGCTAGATTTGATATGCTGGCGCCCTTGCTGTTCAGCAAAAGGATGACGGGAGTGTCCAGCTTCCTCGAAACGTCGTGAGAGCTGGCGTCCATGCTCAGCGCGCTAATCCCATCGTAGAATCCCATGACTCCCTCGATGACCGATATGTCGTTCTCCGATGCGGTCCTGGAGAAGAGGTATCTGAGCGTGTCCGTGCCTACGAAGTATGCGTCCAGGTTCTTGGATCTGGTCCCTATGACCCTGCTGTGGAACATCGGGTCGATGTAGTCGGGTCCGCACTTGAACGATGCGACCTTCAGGCCCCTGTTGACCAGGGCCTGCAGTATCCCGCATGTGATCAGTGTTTTCCCGCTGCCGCTTGCAGGGGCCGCGATCAGGAACCTGGGGAGGGTCATCTGCCCCCCACCACCGCTATGTAGACGGGGTTCTGGGCCGTCATCAGATGATACTTGCCGAGCTTCCTGGCCTTGGAGACGTTGATGCATGTGATCTCCTCCTCGACCAGACCGAACTCCCTGATGACCTGCGTGGTCTCCTCCAGTGTCTCGATGGTGACCGAGTTGATCACGATCCTGATGTCGGGATTCTTGTCCAGGAGGCACTTGATGATATCCTTCAGATTGCCTGAAGATCCTCCGATGAAAGCGTGTGTCGGTGCAGGCAGATCGGCCATAGCCTCGGGGGCCAGTCCCCTGATGACCTGAACATTCGGCGCCTTGAACTTGATCTTGTTCTCCTCGATGAGGTCTGCCGCGGGATCCTCCTTCTCCACCGCGTACACCATACCGTTGACGGCCACCAGGGCCATCTCGATGGACACGGAACCGGTACCCGCTCCGACGTCGTAGATGATGGAATCGTCTGACAGTTTGAGCTTCGCCACGGACAGCGCCCTGACCTCGCTCTTCGTCATCGGAGCGTCCCCTCTGATGAACTCCTCGTCGGGGATGCTTATCGGGTTCGAGGTGACAGGCGAGGGGTTGCAGATCAATGCGACGCAGAGCTTCCCGAAGCTCTCCTTCAGGACATCCTCCGGCTTTCCGGAGAAGACCTTCTCGGTGTCGTATCCGAAGTCCTGGCCGACGGTGATGGTAACATCCATCCCGTAGTCGATGAACTCCTTTGCCATGGCGTGAACAGTATCCTCTTCGGACAGCAAAGTGAATACCTTGGCGTGCGTCCTGCTGAGCCCTATGAGGTTGGCGGGTCTGCCGTGAGCGCTGGTCATGTACACGTCCTGCCAGGATGTGCCGATCTTGGAGCAGAGATAGACGACGGAGGATATTCCCGGTTCGGTACGGACCTCGAACTCATCGCGGTCCAGCTTCTCCAGGAGCTTCTTCGCTCCGCTGTAGAATCCTATGTCCCCGGACATGAGGACGGACACGTTGGTGTATCTTGGATTCTCTCTTAGGTACTTTATGATCTCGTCGGACCTGTATTCCTCGAGTATCTCCTTGCCCATGGCTACGGTCTCCACCATCCTCTTGGCGCCAATCACGAAATCGGATTCGTCGATTCTCTGCTTGGCGGTCATGGTGAGTCCGTACTCGCCCATTCCGATGCCTATGACGTTGACAATCCTCTTGGTAGAGGGAATTTCCTTATCCATCTTCAATCCCAACCTCTTTCCGAGGATGTCCAGGACCTCCTCGTATGTTGAACCTTCTTCCTTCGGCCTCTCGATGAGCACGACCGTCGCCCCTGCCCTCATGGCGGCACGGACCTTATCCTCGTATCCTCCCGCAGTGCCGGAATCCTTGGTGACCAGGTACTTGGCGTCGATCTGCTTCAGCGTGGCGTAGTTTGTTTCTTCCGAGAACGGGCCCTGCGCACAGATGAGGTTCTTGCCGGAGAAGCCGTACTCGGCGCATTTCTGGACCGATTCCATTGTGGATAGCACCCTCGCGGTGACCCTCTCCTTGTAGTCGGGGATCTGCGTGTAGAGGGCTATGTCCTTCGATCCTGTAGAGGCCAGTATGTTGCCCTCCTTGTCCTTCAGGTAGTCGATGGCCTCCTGGACCGTCGATACCTTCACAATCCTGTCGGAATCGGTGTCCGAATCCGACCTCTTGAGCCTGATGTAGTAAGCACCGGTTGCATCGCAGGCCTGCTTGATGTGCTCGGTGATGTTGAGGGCGTAGGGATGGGTGGCGTCGATGACGGTGTCATAGCCGTTCTCGCGGATGACGTTGGCGATGCCTTCCGCTCCTCCGCAGCTGCCTACCTTCACGTCTATCCTCTCGTCATAGCCCATGACCTCTGCGCCGTACTCGGTGGCGACCCTGACATGCACATCGGCACCGGCATCCGCCAGGCGCTTGGACAGGGTCCTGCCCTCTGATGTGCCCGAGAAGATGAATATTCCGCTCATAGGAACCTCAGCTCCATGGGCCTGCGGCATATGGCCAGCGTCATGCCGTCCTTGGCTGTCTTGCGTCTGATGATCTCCCCTCCGAACGGCCTGATTGATGACCTCTCGCACACGCAGTCGACTGCGGTGACGGATTTCACGAAATCCGATTTGGAGAATTCTCCCTCGAGCTCCAGCAGTTCCTCTGACGTGAAGAACTTGGCAGGCACGCGGTAATTCTTTGCCAATTCCAGGATCGCGGCCTCGTCCTTCTTAAGATCTATGCTGCATACAGCACCGATCCTCTGATCTGGAATCCTGTCCTCTTTCAGGACGGAGGAAATGAACTCTCTCAGCTTTGCAGGGTCCGTGTCGCGTTTGCAGCCGACCCCCAGAATGATGTCCATGGGAACGAGCCTCATGGTCGTCCCGAAAGGTTTCTTCTCGATATCCGTGGAGATGCTCACACCGAATTCTCCCGAATCTGCTAATGTAAGGCCTGCTGGCAGATCTCCCTGCACGGGGATCTCTGTAGTGAAGCCCACGAAGCCTCCGTCCAGTACCCTGACGGAGACGTCCTGGGCGGTCTTCAGCCCCATTATCCTGAGGTTGTTGACGGTTGCGAAGGTGTCCACGGAGAACTTGCCGTTGAGGTCGGTGGCTGTAGTGATTATCGGTTCCGATCCCAGACGCTCGGCGATCCTTGCTGTCAGTGCGTTAGCACCGCCGATGTGCCCTGCCAGAAGAGCTACGGTCCAATGGGCGTGCTCATCCATGCCGATGACGGCGGGATCGACGGCCTTGGATCTGATGTAGGGTGCGATGTACCTGACGGCGATGCCTATCGCACCGATGAAAACGATCGCATCGCACTCCTTGAACGACTCCCCGGTCCATACGCTGGTCTTCTCCTCTATGCGCTCCACACCCAGGGTGTCGCACTGCGTCTTGGCGAAGATCCTGATGTCCTCCTCTGGGAAGGCCTCCTTGAGTCTGATGGCCGTCCTGCAACCGTTCGTAGAGAAAGCTATTGCATTGATCCTCATAGGTCCTCCTCCCTTATCTCGTCAAGCATCTGGTCGGCCAGACTGGTCTTGCCCAGAAGCCCGTAGACCGAAGAGAACATCACGGCGGATGTCCTTATCGCGCCTCCGGTGCGGTGATTCATGTAGAACTCTATCTTGTCTATGAGGAGCTTCGATACCTCCGGTATGAGGTTCTCCTCGTTGATGATGTCCAGCGCATCATCTGTGGAGATGCAGTTCATTATCCTCTTGACGGCGTCCAGGCTGGCGCCTGCCACCGCTGCGTTCGCGGCCAGGATCTCCATCCTGGCATCCGCATTGCGGGAATGGGTGTTGAATATGCCTCCAGCGACCTTGACGATCTTCCCAAGATTCGAGACCAGGACGATATCGCGCTCGATCTCGCAAGCGTAATCGAGCATCTCGCCGACGAAGTTGCTGCACTTTACGGCGGATTCCGGATCGATCCCCGGAAGCCCTTGGGAGAACTCCTTTCCGTAGTTACCAGGAACGACCAGCAGGACCTTGTTGCCCTGGGAGCGCATGTTCATCTCCGTCTTGATCGTATTGACCAGAGCGGTCTCGCTCATAGGCTCGACGATACCGCTGGTGCCCAGGATTGATATCCCTCCAGTGATCCCCAGACGGGGGTTGAATGTCTTCTTGGCGATCTCCTCTCCTTCAGGAACGGAGATGACGATATCGAACCCGCCCTTGTAATCGGATGAGAACCTGACGTCCTCCACCGCCTCCTTGATCATGGAGCGGGGGACACGGTTGATCGCGGCGTTACCGACAGGCTGATCGAGTCCCTTCCTGGTGACCCTGCCTACTCCGAAGCCTCCGTCGATGTTGATACCTGATTCTGCCTTGGATACCTTGGAGTACACGAGGGTGCCGTGAGTGGCATCGATGTCGTCCCCTCCGTCCTTCCTGACGGCGCACGTGACGTATCCGTCCTCGATATGCATATCCTCCACTGGAAGGTCCAGAGTGATCCCTTTAGGTGTGTGAATCCTGACCGACTCCACCGGTTTCCCCGTGAGCAGGGCCTCCGTGGCCGCCTTCGTAGCTGCGGCTGCGCATGTGCCAGTGGTATGCCCGCGTTTGAGCTTCTTGTTGTTTACAAAAACGTAGGAGTCGTCGTTCATGGTACCCAGTGTTTGCTTCCCTTATGCATATACTACACTATTTATTTCTGTTTGGTTTATCTATCCTAGAGAAGGTACGCGCGTGACTGGAAAACTATACGGAGTCAGCGTAGGACCAGGACAGCCTGGACTGCTGACATTGAAGGCTAAGGAGATTATCGAGAAATGCGACATCGTCGCATACCCCGTCAAGACAGCTGGAGAGGGGAGCGTAGCCCTTAACATTATCAAGCCCACTGTGGACATCTCGAAGAAAGAGGTCAGGGAGTACGTGTTCTCCATGAATCCCGACTACGCTGTCCGCGAGCAGGGCTGGAAGAAGGCCTACGACGACATATGCTCCGCTCTGGAAGAGGGCAAGAGCATCGCGATGATCACCCTCGGCGACCTTAGCATTTTCAGCACGTACATGCGCATAGACAAGATGATCAAGTCCAGGGGATACTCCACGGAGCCTCGCTCGCAGGCATCCCTTTGACGATGGGCGAGGAGGCGTTGGTTGTCATACCCTTCAACCAATCCCAGTTCGAGAAGCTGGAGGTCGCTCTCGACCACTTCGAGAACATCGTGGTCATGAAGGCGTACAAGCATGTGGACCAGATCGCAGAGAGGGTCGTGGCCAAGGGACGCAACATCTCGTGTATAACAGTAATGAGCAACATCGGAATGGAGGACCAGTACATCGGCCCCGTCGTCAAGGGACGCGAGTACGGTTACTTCACAACGCTTTTAATCAAAACGGAGGAGAAAGAATGATAACATTCATCGGAGCGGGTCCCGGAGACCCTGAGTTGATTACGATCAAGGGAAAGAAGAAGATCGATGAGGCCGACGTCATCATCTACGCCGGTTCACTGGTCAACCCCGCCGTCCTCGACGGCCACAAGCCCGGTGCTAAGATCTACGACAGCGCATTCATGCACCTGGACGAGGTCATCGAGGTCATGAAGAAGGCCGAGGACGAGGGAAAGAAGTGCGTCCGCGTCCATACTGGCGACCCCGCCATCTACGGGGCCCACAGGGAGCAGATGGACAGGCTCGACGAGCTCAACATCGATTACGAGGTCATCCCCGGAGTCAGCTCGGCATTCGGAACCGCTGCCGTCCTCAAGAAGGAGTACACCCTCCCCGGAGAGAACCAGAGTCAGACCGTCATCTTCACAAGGATGGAGGGAAGGACCCCCATGCCCCCTGGAGAGAAGCTCGTGGACCTCGCAAGGCACAGGGCAACGATGGTCATCTTCCTATCCGTGGGATTCCTCGACCAGCTCTCAGCACAGTGCATCGAGGGAGGATATCCCCCTGAGACCCCTGTCGCCGTCGTTTACAAGGCGACATGGCCCGACCAGAAGATCGTCATCGGTACCCTGGCGGACATCGAGCAGAAGGTCAAGGCAGCCGGAATCACCAAGACCGCCCTCACTGTGGTCGGTAACTTCCTGGAGGGAGACTACAAGCTCTCCAAGCTCTACGACAAGCACTTCTCGACAGAGTTCCGCAAGGCGGTGGACGAATGAAGGGAAAACTCCACGTCGTTGGTTTCGGACCCGGCGGGAAGGAGCACATGACCTTCAAGGCCGCCGACGTCATCCAGAACGCTGATGTCGTCACCGGATACACCACATACGTCAACATCATCAAGCCCTACTTCCCCGACAAGACCTACAAGGCCACCGGGATGATGAAGGAGGTCGACCGCTGCAGGATGGCCATAGAAGATGCCATGGAAGGAAAGGACGTCGCCATGATCTCCTCCGGCGACTCCGGTATCTACGGAATGGCAGGGATCATCTACCAGCTGGCGGACGAGATGAAGGCCGATATCGAGATCGACACCGTGCCCGGCATCACCGCCGCATCCACCGCCGCATCGGTCCTCGGAGCACCGCTCATGCACGACCTGGCAATCATCAGCCTTTCCGATCTGATGACCCCCATCGACCTCATCATGAAGCGCGTCGACTGCGCCGGGATCGGAGACATGATCGTCTGCCTCTACAACCCCAAAAGCAAGGGCAGGACGGAATACCTCAATCAGGCTCAACAGATATTGTTGAAACACCGCTCGGCCGACACACCAGTCGGTATCGTCCGCAACGCCGGACGTGAAGACGAGCACAAGGAGATCACCACCCTCGGCGATCTCGACAAAGCGGAAGTTGACATGTTCTGCATGGTTATCATCGGTAACTCGCAGACCTACGTGTCCAACGGACGCATGATTACTCCCAGAGGATACAGAATCTGAGGTGTGAGAAAAATGGCAATAACAGTAGTGAAACCAGAGGACATAGAGAAGAGGAGCATGGAGATCATCACTTCGGAGCTGGGCGGCAGGACATGGCCGGAGCCCCAGTTCTCCATCGTGAAGAGATGCATCCATACCTCGGCAGACTTCGACTACGCGGACAACCTGAAGTTCTCCAAGGACGCCGAGATGATCGGTGTCAGGGCAATCAGGGAGGGCGCCCACATCGTCACCGACACTAAGATGGCGGCGGCGGGCATCAACAAGAACAAGCTCAAGGAGTACGGCGGAGAGGTCCACTGCTTCATCAGCGACGACGATGTCGTCAAGGAAGCTAAGGAGAGAGGCTGCACCCGTGCCACCATCTGCATGGAGAAGGGAGCGGAGATCGCCAAGGAGCATCCCGTCATATTCGCCATCGGCAATGCGCCCACCGCGTTGGTAAGGCTCGCAGAGATGATCGACGCCAAGGAGCTGGAGCCCACGCTCATCATCGGCGCTCCCGTGGGATTCGTCAACGTCGTCGAGTCCAAGGAGCTCATCCTTGAGAGGGACGTCCCCTACATCATCCCCGTGGGAAGGAAGGGCGGTTCCAACATCGCGGCCACGATCTGCAACGCCATGATGTACTACAAGGGCTGAGACCCGGTGATCGTATGACGGACAAGGCGATATTGGTAGTCAGTTTCGGTACCAGTTACAAGGAGACACGCGAGAAGACCATCGACGCCGTCGAGAAGGCGGTCGCATCGAAGTATCCCGACTGGAAGGTCGCAAGGGCCTTCACCAGCAGGATGATCATCAAGAAGCTGAAGGATCGCGACGGTATTCAGATCGATTACATCACCGACGCCTTCCAGAGACTGATCGATGAGGGTGTGAGAAAGGTGGTGGTCCTCCCGACCCATGTGATGAACGGTATCGAGTACGAAGATGTCGCCAGGATCTCGTCCGAATTCAAGGACAGGTTCGACTGCTTCCGCATGTGCACTCCACTTCTGACAACGGAGGAGGACTACGACGCTGTGATCGATGCCATCGACAAATCCTACCTCCAGAGAGTATTCAACGATGCTCCCGTGGGAAGGGCGATGGTGTTCATGGGACACGGCACCGAGCATTTCGCCAACGCATGCTACTGCGAACTGCAGATGAAGCTGTCGGCCTTGGGATACCAGCATGTCTACGTCACTACGGTCGAAGGGTTCCCCTCGTTCGAGGACACGATGGCCGCGATGGCCAGCCACAAGTACAACATGGTCTACCTCGCACCGTTCATGCTGGTCGCCGGAGACCATGCCGTCAACGACATGGCCGGAGATGAGGAGGATTCGCTGAGATCCAAATTCATCGATGCCGGATGCGAGGTCGAATGCATCCTCGAGGGACTCGGGGAGCAGAAGGCATTCCAGGACCTCTTCCTCAAGCACCTTGAGAACGTCATCAAGCAATGAAACACTGGGGGAGCCATCCCCCGATTTCCTTCTGATACTGGCACACGGAAGCCGATTCTTCCGATGAACCGCTTGTACCCCCATTTATCCTTGGAACAGGCGCGTTTATTTTTTTATACAGGCTGGAAGATACCGAGCCGAGTGATTTCATGATAAGATTCGGTCCAGCGGGAATCCCACTCTCTTGTAAAGGTCGCACACTCCAGGACGGCATCGAGGATGTCCACAACCTGAGCCTCAGCGCTCTGGAGATCCAAATGGTAAGGTCCAACGCATACGCCAGGCCTGCCGACGAGGAGGAGGTTGGAATGACCTTGAAGGATGTCGAGGAAGGATTCGTCCTTGAGATCGACAGGGACGGGGAGATCATCATAGACCCCGATGAGCCCATCGAGGAGGATGACGACCTCATCTACATGCCCGCAGGCGTCTCGGACACGTTCGGAGACCTCTTCTGGACCAACGAGATGGCGAAGAGGCTGGACGTCAACCTGTCCATCCACACGCCCTACTACATGGACCTCGGATCCAACACGGAACTCACGGACCACTGCATCAACAGCATCAGGCACGCCGCGATCATCCTGAATGCGCTGGGCGGGGACGTAGTCGTCACCAGCCTCGGGATCTACCCGCAGGACGCGGACCGTGATGAGATCGACGACAACATCAGGAACAACGTCGCGGACATCATGGGCTGGTGGGAGGAGAGCGGACTCACCCCCAGGCTCGGAATCGAAATCACCGGACAGGACGATGTGTTCGGATCTTTGGAGCAGGTGCTGGACCTGTGCGACGAGATCCCCGGTACCATGCCCGTCATGAACTTCTCACACCACCATTCACGCACCAACGGCTCACTCCTCGAGATCGACGACTTCTTGAATGTCCTCGAGCAGATCGAGCCCTACTGCGACGGAAGGATCCACACGGCATTCGCCGGTGTCGAGTACACCGAGGGAAACGAGAAGAGGCTCACCCCGATCAAGAAAGGAAACCTCAAGTTCGAACCCCTGGCAGAAGCTCTTGTCGAGATGAAGCCCAATGCGACGATCATCTCCACATCGCCTCTCCTCGAGCACGATGCGATGTACATGAAGATCATCCACGAGAGGGTGCTGGCGAAGAAAGTGGCTAAGGACCTCAAGGAAAAGAAGAAGGCCGAAGCCGCAGCTGCCGGTGAGTGATTTGAAGATCCCGTCCGACCTTATCTCCTACTGCGAGAAGGCATTGTCCGATGTCGACATCTCCCTGGAGGAGCAGCTTATAGACTCCATACTGGCAAGCAGAAGGGTCTTCATCTACGGTTCCGGAAGGTCCGGGCTCATAGGTCAGCTTTTCGCGGTCCGTCTCATACAGCTCGGTATCGATGTGCACTTCGTCGGAGAGATGACAACGCCCATCATCACCCAGGACGACCTCACCCTGCTTATCTCCAACACGGGAAGGACATCATCGGTGGTTCAGACTGCCGAGATCGCCAGAAGGGTCGTAGGTTCCAAGGTGATATCCATCACAGGAAAGAAGGACTGCGACCTGGCCAGGACCTCGGACGTGACCATAGCGTTCAACATCGTGGAGAACGAGGAGACCAAGAGGATCGCTCCCCTCGGAACAATCTTCGAGGACACCGCGCATCTCTTCTTCGAATGCGTGGTCAGAGACATCATGAAGAAGCAGAACATCTCCGAGGAGGAGATGCGCAGCAGGCACGCTATTTGGGTCTGATCATTCCTGGAAGAGCACCGTGGCATCGTCCACTGTATCGGATACCTTGTACATCGAGAACTGGTGCGCATAGACATCGACCTTCATCAGGATTCCCGACTGCATCTTCGACTTGAACAGCCTCAGATCGTTCTCGGAGGGCTCGGTACCGCCCTCGTTCGATGCCACGCAAAGGCCTATGGCAGGCTCCCCGCCAATACCGCGGATCACCATGAATCTACCCTGGGCATCATCGCTGCTCTCTCCCATGAGGATGATGCCTGCGGCATCGCTCTCCAGCAGCATGGAATCCATTGTCTCTAGAATCTTACCTAGGATCGATTCCGTCAGGAGCACATCGGCGTTGGTGCCCAATCTGTTCGCCATGATACGTCATGCAGATGGTCATACAACAAACCTTCCTATCGTTCCGATACCTGATAGAGGCTGGTCCTCAGCATGTTCGGATCGGGGATGATCTCCACCAGATCCCCGTCGGCCAGTTCCTCTCCTATAGTCTTCTCGAAATCCAGCAGATAGTAGTCCTTGACTAGCACGATATCGGTCTCTCCCCAGTAGTCCTCTACCGTGTCCCTGATCTCCATTATGCTCTCGTCCCCGGGCATATCCATCCTGATGCTGAAATCCCTCGTTATGTTCTTCAGTGTGAATCTGACCATTCGGTCACCGGGAGAAGATGCACTCATCCGTTCTTTAACCATGCAACCGCTTTCTAGCATCTTTAGATGCTATACTGAGGTCATTCGTTCATGAGGTATCCGACGGTCTTCGCGACATCGTGGACCCTGAGGATGGAGGCTCCGGAATGAGCTGCGATCGATGATACTTTCGCAGTCACCTCATCGATGTCCTCGTCGGGATAGAATGTCTTCAGGAACCTCTTGCGGGACACCCCTGCCAGTATCGGATGGTCGCCGCCCAGGAAGGACAGGTCCTTGACGATCTCCATGTTCTGCTCCATCGTCTTGCCGAAACCGACCCCGGGATCCACTATGAGATTCTTTTTGGATATTCCTACCTCGATGGCCCTGGAGCATTGCCCGTCCAAGAACCTCCTGATGACCTCCTTGTAATCCGCCCCCATCTCGGATGAATGGGTTTCCAGAGGGGAACCGTGCATGTGGGAGATGACGACTTTCACGTCACCCTGGGAACAGGCCTCCATCATACCGTCGGCCCTCAGGCCGTTCACATCGTTGATGTAGCCGACGCCTTTGGAGATGCAGCGCTCAGCAACCTTCGGTTTCATGGTATCCACGGAGATGGGGACATCGACGGATGGAATCAGCGCGCTCAATACGGGCTCGAGCCTTGCCCATTCTTCTTCCTCCGGGACAGGAGTGAAGCCTGGACGTGTGGATTCCGCTCCGATGTCGATGATGTCGGCACCCTGGTCTATCATTTCCAAAGCGTGCTTGACAGCGGAATCCGCATCGCTCCACCTGCCCCCGTCAGAGAAAGAATCGGGGGTCAGGTTGAGTATGCCCATCATCTGGATGGGGCTCTTGCGCCAGGACGGAATGATCATTCCATCAGCTCGTCGATTATCTCGACGAGATCCCTTACCTGGACCTTCCTGTCCCCGATGGCTGCCTGCAGGTTGTTGACGCAGAACGGACATGTGGTGATGATCAGGTCGGCGAAGCTCGCCTCGTCCAGCCTGGTGTTGCCGATGTCCTTGGATACCTCGGGGTAGGCAGACCTGACTCCACCGCCGCCTCCGCAGCAGTGGCTGGTCTTGCGGTTGAACTCCATCTCCCTGAAGTCCAGCTTCGGGATCTTCTTGATGACCTCTCTCGGAGGCTCGAAGACCTCGCAGTGCCTGCCGAGATGGCATGGATCGTGGTAGGTCGCAACGACGCCCTCCATGGGCTTGAGCTTGAGGTCCTTCTTCGCCAGGTACTCGGTGATGTGGAGCACCTCGAACGGAACGTCGACGTACTTGGGGTACTCGATCTTGAACATCCTGTAGCAGCCTGCGCATGCCAGGACCAGTGTCTCGACTCCCAGAGCCTTGATGGCCTCTACGTTCTTCTTGAACAGCTCGGTCGTCTCCTCCTGGGGCCATCCGACCCTCTGTGCGACCGATCCGCAGCAGACCTCATCGATGGTTGTGAAGTCCTCTCCCAGCTTATCGAGGATCGACAGTGTGGCCTGGGCGGTCTTCTTGGACCTGTATGTGGCGGTGCAGCCGACGTAGTATCCGACCTTCGCCTTGTGGGGCTTCCTTCCGAGTGCCTCCTCTCTGGACTGCGTCTCGCCAAACGGGTTGCCGCATTCCATGATCTTCTCGCACATGGCCTTGTGCTTGGGCAGGATGTGGCCGTTCTTCACCAGATCTGCACGGCAGAGCTCGATGATCTCGACGATGTCGACCTTAGAGGGGCATCTCCTGACGCAGTCAGCACAGGTTGTGCATGTGTACATGTTCTGCACGAGGGCGTCATCCGGCTGGATGTCTCCGTTGAGGAGTCCGTACGTCAGCGTTATGCGTCCCCTCGACAGCGCCGAATCCCAATTGATCGCCTTGAACGAAGGGCAGACGCTCTTGCAGAATCCGCACATCGTACAGACGTTGACCGCCTTCCTTACCTCTTCCAGGTTGTCCACTTTGAAATCGCTCATTCATTCCACCCTCGGGATAGTGACGCTACCGTCCATCAGCACGATGACACGCGCCTTGGGGTTCTCCTTGAGGGCCTCGGCGACCGCATCTGCAACCGATGGGAACGGTCTGATGTTCGCGTTTGAAAGTATCTCGGGATCAAGGTCCGTGACCGCCCAGACGGATGCCCATGTGGCGATCTCGGCCATCTTGGCCGCCTTGTGGTATCCCAGCTTGTATTCTGCCCTGAGGTTCTCCAGAACCTTGTTGGGGTCCTTCGAGCTCGAGAGCTGGTTGAGGAACGTGGGGTGGCCTATGCCCTCCCTGCACTTGGAGACCATGATGATCTTCCCTCCCTCCTTGAGTGCCCATTTACCGTTGTCCAGCGCCTTCTGCGACTGGTAGAGGTCCACATCCATCGGGTAGGGTGCGACCGAGATGACGATGTCTCCCTTCTCCGGGATCGGGACGGAGAACACCTCGTTGGCGTATTTCACGGCCTCGTAGAACGATGCGTTCAGCTCTCCGGACACCGCCTTATAGATGTTCTGGTGCCTGTCCAGCACGGTCTCGATGGCGAAGATCTTCTTGCCCTTGACGACCTCCAGGGCATCCATCATGTCCTCGTGGACGGGGTTGCCCTCGAGAGCGAGTGCCTGGGCCTCCTTCCTCATCGCCAGCTTGTGATTGGTCTCGACGGTCTTGAAGGATGCGACTCCGGGAAGGAACGATTTCCTTCCTCCGGTGTATCCTGCGAAGTAGTGGGGCTCGACCGATGTTATGATCACCAGGCGGTCCGCGTCCACGGCGATCTTGTTAACCTCCATAGGAGTGCCGTTCTTGGACGTTCCGAGGAATACGCACTCGGAGTTCTTGGCGTCATGACAGATGATGCGGTCCTTCAGGTCCTTGTAGTGCTTGCCGAAGACGAAGTTGTACTCCTCCTCGGTCATGTCCCTGTGGGTCCCTGTTGCGACGAGGTACCTGGCCTTCTTCAGGTCCATCTTCTTTGAAAGAGCATCCAGAACCTTCGCTGTGGGTGTGGGGCGGGTTCCGTCGTTGACGATGAAGACGATGTCCTCTCCACCCTCGAGGAATTCCTCCATGGATCCGTATCCCAGGGGGTAGTCGATGGATTCTCCGATCACCTTGTCGGGGTCACCGCACTCAACGTCCTTGGGGTAGTATGTTCCCACATAGTTCTCATCCGGAATGTCAACCTTCTGCACTCCGTCCTTTCCGTACTTCACGTCGATTATCATTGGACCAGGTTAGTGCATCCTTCTTCCTTTGATTAAAAACTATCGTGCGCGGGAGCAGGTTCTTTAAGACTGAGTCGCCTATAGGCACCCAATGGCAATGATAGGTGACATCGGCGAGCGCCAGCTCATCCAGGACTTCAAAACGTTCATCCGCCCGGAGGGACGTGTCGGTCCTGGGGATGACGCTGCGGTGATAGACAAGGACATAGTCGTCACCACCGATGTGGTCACATTCGACAGGCATTTCCCCGTCGGGATGAGCTACGAGCAGTTCGGATGGTACGCTGCGGCGGTGAACTTCAGCGATCTGGCTGCGATGGGCGCCAGACCGATAGGCTTCACAGCTGCCCTGGCGCTGCCGCCCACCCTTGATTCGCAGGCCGCCTATGACATGATGAGCGGGATGGACCAGTGTGCGGAGTTCTGCGGCACTGGGATCGTCGGAGGGGACACCAAGAACGGTCCAGGACTGATCGCCGGAACGGCAATAGGGACTCTGGACGGAAGGGCACCCATGCTTAGGTCAGGAGCAACGCCGGGAGATGTCGTGGCCGTCACAGGACCTCTGGGAGGCCCTGCGGCGGGATTCGTAGCCATCGACAAGGGCATCGACTGCCAGGAGGCGAAGGACACGCTGTACATGCCGATCCCCCGTGTCACCGAAGGGATAGAGCTGGCAGAGTCCGGGGTCGTCACCTCGTGCATAGACCTCTCGGACGGACTGGGAACCGCATTGAATACGATATGCGAGGCATCAGGAGTCGGGATCGATATCGAATTCAGTTTCCTTCCCCACGAGGAATTCGTGGAGGACATCTCGAAGCAGTCGGGCGTTCCGCTCGAGAAGCTGCTCTTGGGCTGGGGAGGCGAGTACGAGCTCATGTTCACCGCCGACCAGAACCGCCTGAACAAACTGTACGACGCGGAGATAGAGTTCTCCATAATCGGCATGGTCCACGAGGGGGACCGCCCGGAGCTCATACGCGACGGGAAGAGGAGCGAAATAACCTATGGCGAATATTGACAAGGTCGAGGCGAGATACTACCGCCGCGAGGGCGAATCGTTCGTTTGCGAGCTGTGCCAGCAGAAGTGCTTCATCAAGCAGGGCGAGTTCGGTTACTGCGGCACACGCAGGGCTGATGAGGACATGCTCGTCTGCAACTCCTACGGCAAGATCTCGTCCCTCTCCGTCGACCCGATTGAGAGGATGAACCTCTACCATTACAAGCCCCATTCCAAGTGCCTCTCCGTGGGCAGCGTCGGCTGCAACATGAACTGCCAATTCTGCAAGAACTACTCCTTCGCGAAACTGTCGATCGGGAAGAAGCGCGCCACGTTCAAGAGCCCGGAGGAACTCCTCCAGATGTGCCGCGACGAGGAGATGGACACGGTCACTTTCACATACAACGAGCCGATGGTCTGGTTCGAGTACATCATGGACTTCGCGGAGGCTGCACCCGATATGCACATCGCCCTGATGACCAACGGACTAGTCAACGACGGCCCGCTGAGGGAGCTTTGCAGCGTCGTCGAGGCGATGTCTATCGATATCAAATCGTTCGACAGGAAGACGTACAAGAAGCTGTGCGATTGGGATCTGGGCGATGTTCTGATAACGGTCCGCAACGTTTATGAGAGGGGAGTCCACACTGAGCTCAACTACATCGTTATCCCCGGAGTCAACGACTCCGAGGAGGAGATCCTCGCATTCTGCAACTGGGTGAGGAGCGAGCTGTCTGTCGATGTCCCCGTCCACTTCAGCCGTTTCCAGCCGGACTACGAGATGAGGGATGTTCCCCTGACGCCCGTTGAGCTGCTGCTCCGCTGTAGGGAGATCGGCATGGAGTGCGGGCTGAACTTCGTCTATGTCGGGAACACCCTGATCGACGATGCGGACGACACCATCTGTCCGGGATGCGGAGAGGTCGTCGTGAAACGTCTCGGCTTTTCGGCCAACATCATTTCTCTGGACGGCGGCAAATGCTCCAAATGCGGCCGCGACCTGAACATGCTCAGATGAGCACGAACAGAGGACTTCCTGCTATCATCACGATAAGGAAAGCCATCAGAACCGGCAGAAGGAAGGGGACCATCGGGGTCACGCGAACCTCTGTCTCACCAGCCTTCTCCAGACGGTCGTACACCGATACGGAATCGTCCTTCGGTTTTATCCTCACCTTATGACCTTCCCTGATATCCTCCACAGGCCATACCAACGAAGCTCTGGCCTCGTTTATCGGTAAGACATATGTGTTGAACGAACTGTCGCCCTTCTTCGAATTCCTCATGACGACCGGGATCATGAACAGAAGCGAGAACAGCAGTGCGAATAACAGCGTGGAGAAAACCGGGTTGAACACGAATCCAGCTGGATAGATCGGCTGCCATATCAGACATCCGAACTCCGCATAGACCGGATACACCATGGACAGCGACACCAACGCCTTGACATCGGCGCCCCCTTTGACCAGTCCTGCGAAGTGCAGACCTATGACGATGAGGGCCATCAATGCTGAGACCAGATGCGATGGATCGGATGACACCCAATAACAGGCGATCATGACCGTCAGGAAAGCGATGATTACTATCCCGGACATCCTGCCCTCGACCTTCGGACTGAACATGAACATCGCGATCATCAGGTATCCGACGGCTGAGAGCAGTCCCTCGGATAGCGATCCGGATGAGAATCCGAACGTAGCACCGATGACCAACATGACTATCCACAACAGATCGGGCACCTCCCTGCTGCGCACATCGAACACGGCAGCCAAGACAAGGATTGCCGAAACGGCCGCGAACACCGTCATGGATGCTAGCATGGGTCGATAATCGGCACTTCTTATTTTTAATGGGTAGCCTATAACGCAGTATGAACGGAAGGAAGATGGCAATCGCCATAGTGGCAGCGATACTTGCCCTCGCGGCGATGCCTCTGTGCGTGCAGAGCAGCGATGCCCTGGACAGCGACAGCTACTACATCATACTCGCAGGAACCGATGCTCCGGAGAAGCCGGTGTACGTCACCATTGCGAACGGGGAGAGCGCGACATGGAACCTGCATGTGGTGAACGAGTCCAAGTATTACATGGACGTCAACTACACCTCGACTTCCGATTCGAATTATCTGATAGTGGAACAGCTTCCGAGCACAGCCCTTCTGGGCCCTAAAGGATCGGGGGAGAACCACATCTCCAGCGGCCAGGTGACCATCAAGGCGAAGAATCTGGCCGATACCATGAGCGATGTGCCTGTCACGATCACCATCTCGGTCACGGAGATATCCGAGACGAAGGTCACCGCTATAACTACCATCACGTTCCTCGTATCCGTGGAATCAATCTATGATTCCGCAGGGATGTACAACAAGTTCTTCGGGATCTTCCCGAACACCCTGCCTTCCCCTCTGGACAGCCCTTGGGTTCCTGCCGTGGTCACCGTCATCCTGACCGTGCTCATCGGTGCATTGATCTGCCATATGCTGGTCCCCAGAGCGGCAAAGCTGCTCTACAGGAGGACCACCGAGGAAGAGGCCGAGACGCTGAACAGGAAGCTGTTCAGGATGATCACTCCCCTTATCGCACTGGCTGCCCTGACGCAGAGCCTTTACATTCTGGATGCGGACACCTCCATAATCTCGGATTTCAACCAGTTGGCCACAGTCATATCGATCGTGCTGATCTCATTCATACTGTGGGATCTCTACATATTCATAGTCACATCCACGCTGACGAACATCGAGAAGTCGGAACGCAACTCCGCAATCGACACTTCGTTGGTCCCGCTGTTCAAGATGATCGGAAGGATCATATTCTGGGTGGGAGGCGCCACCGCCATACTCGGAGCGTTCGGGGTCGACCTCACAGGAATACTGGTGAGCGCGGGCGTCATTTCCTTGGGAATCACCCTGGGAGCACAGAACGTACTCTCGCAGTTCTTCAGCGGTCTGGTCATACTGACCACCAGGCCCTTCAAGGCCGGCGACTTCCTGAAGATCAACGACAAGGTATACATCGTCCGCAAGGTGAAGCTGATGTACACCGAGTTCGGCAACTGGGCAGGCGATGAGATAATCACCATGCCAAACAACGTGGTGACCAACGCCACCATCAGCAACATGACCAAGGGCGACAAGATCTGCAGGCAGTACGTATTCTTCTCCGTGGCCTACGGCACGGACCTGAAGAAGGCGGAACAGGTGATGATCGACACCGCCAACAAATGCGACCTTGTCGTTCAGGACAAGAATCATGCTGGACCCGAGGTAAGGGTAACCAACTTCCTGTCATCCGGTATCGAGCTGAGGCTGTCCGTTCACACCCCCACCTTCGACGACACCGGTGCCGCCGCAGGAAAGCTGAGGGGAATGATCTACGAGGCATTCGCCGAGAACGACATCGAGATCCCCTATGACAGGGTGCAGATCGATATCCTCTCGGACCACAGTGAAAAGAAGGATCATTAAACTACAAAACTGCGGATTCCCGCAGTTCTTTAAACCTTTTTCTACTGATTCCGTTAGTAACTTTACGGATTGCACAGAAAACCTTACGGATTTCTGTCAGCTTTTTTATACAATGAGAAATTAACCCTTCCAGAGTGACGAATATGATCGACAACCTGGATAAGAGGATCATAGAGATTATGAAGAAGGACTCTAGGTGCCCCTTCGTGGAGATCGCCAATCAGCTCGGCGTATCCGAAGGGACAATCCGCAGCAGGGTCCACAGGATGACGGATGAGGGCATCATCCGCGGTTTCACCATCAAGACCGGTTCGAGGAACGTCAAGGCGCTTGTGGAGATCAGGATAGATGTCAACACGGACACCCAGGGCATAGCAAAAGAGCTTGCCAGCTACGACGGTGTCACCGAAGTGTTCGAGGTCACCGGAGACCAAGACATCATCGCCATAGTCGATGTTGAATCATCACAGTACCTGAACGAGATTATCGAGCGCATAAGGCGCTACGACAACATCCTGAGCACGCGTACCCGCATCATCCTCAAGGAGCACTTCGGGGAGGCCTGAAGATGTTCAGGGGAATGGGAACGGCAATCATCACGCCGTTCAAGAACGACGGAAGCATCGACGAGGACGCCCTCAGGAGACTGGTCAGATTCCAGGAGGACAACGGGGCGGACATCCTCATCCCGTGCGGATCCACCGGAGAGTCCGCGATGATGTCACACCAGGAGCATATCCATGTCGTTGAGGTCGTAAGGGACGAGGCCAAGAAGGCGAAGATCGTCGCGGGGGCCGGAAGCAACTACACCGCTGAGGCGGTCATGCTGAGCAAGAGCGCCGCAGATCTCGGAGTGGACGGTATCCTGTCCATCTCGCCCTATTACGTCAAACCCACCCAGGAAGGGCTCTATCAGCACTACAAGGCCATCCAGGAGGCCGTGGACATACCGGTCATCGTGTACAACGTTCCCGGAAGGACTGCTTCCAACGTCAGCGTCGACACCATCCTCAGGCTCGCAGAGCTCCCCGGTATCGCGGGAGTGAAGGAGGCCAGCGGGAACTTCTCGCAGATCATGGACATCCTTGCAAGGAGACCGAAGGGATTCGATGTCCTCAGCGGGGACGACAGCCTCACGATGGGAATGCTGGCGCTCGGAGCCGACGGAGTCATATCCGTCGCGTCCAACTGCTGCCCCAAGCTTATGTCGACGATGGTCAACGCCGCAATGGACGGAGATGTGAAGACGGCAAGGGACATCCACGAGAAGCTCCTGCCCCTGTTCTCCGCACTGTTCTGCGAATCCAACCCCATACCCGTACAGTACGCCATGGGAAGGATGGGATACGGAAACGGCATCCCAAGGCTGCCTCTGACCGCACTCAGCGAGAAAGGAAGATCCATACTGGACCCCGTCCTCGATTCATTGGGACTCCGAGGTGTTTGATTGATTAACGTAGTGGTCGGGGGAGCAACCGGAAAGCTTGGAACCTTCGTCTGCCAGAAGATCATAGCATCGGACGACATGAAGCTCATAGGGGGCACCGTGTCCCCTGAAGGAAAGAACGTTGGCAGGGAGATCTATCCCGGGATAGTCGGGAAGACGCCTGCCGAACTGCCGGAACTGCTGAAGGGGTGCGATGTCTACGTGGACCTCACATCCCCTGCAGCGGCATCGAAGATCATAGCGGACATCCCGTCGTACGGAGCGAACATAGTCCTGGGGACCACTGCGGTGGACCAGGCCGTTCTGGACAGGATGGGGGAGAACATCCGCAAGAACAACACGTCAGGGTTGATCTCTTCCAACTTCGCGATAGGGGTCAACGTGTTCTGGAAGATGTGCGAGGTCATGGCCAAGTATCTTCCGGACTATGACATCGAAGTGATCGAGGCCCATCACAGCATGAAGAAGGACGCCCCCTCGGGAACGGCCATGGAGGCCGTGAAGAGGCTGAGCGGCGCTACGGGCATCGAGGACATCGAATATGGCAGGCAGGGAGTCACTGGACCGCGTAAAAGAGAAATATGCGTGCACTCCATCCGCGCCGGTGATATAATAGGAGACCATACCGTCATCTTCGCCAAGAACAACGAGAGGGTCGAGCTCACCCACAAGGCGATCTCCCGCGAGGTCTTCGCCGAGGGCTGCATCGAATCCATAAGATGGCTGGCGGGGAAGAAGGATGGTCAGATCCACAGCATGAACGAGGTGCTCGGGCTATGATAACAGTCATGAAGTTCGGGGGAACCAGCGTCGGTTCCGCGGAAGCGATCGAGAGAGTGGCGAACATTATCGTCAACACCGAAGGCGACAAGGTTGTCGTTGCTTCGGCCATGTCAGGCATAACGAATTTCCTGGTCCAGGTCGTCGACAGCCCCACAAAGGACATCGATGAGATAGTCCAGCAGTTCGCCAACAAGCACATCATGGCCGCCGAGCAGATGTTCAACGAGGAGACCATGAAGGAGTTCATGGTCGAGTTCAACAAGAGGCTCGCATTCTTCAGGGAGGCCATCGAGAGCGATCCCAACGACGCATACTACAAGGACCTCGTCACCTCCCTGGGAGAGAGGTTCTCCACTTTGATGCTCTCGTTCTACATCAAGCAGATGGGATATGACTCCGTCGCACTCACCGCTGAGACCGCCGGAATAGCCGCGGTCGGATTGCCCCTGTCAGGTTCGGCTGACCTCGACGAGACGGCCAGCGGAATGACCATGCTGGTCAGGCCTCTGCTATCGCAGGGGGTCATCCCTGTCATCACCGGATTCTACGGTATCAAGGACGGAGTCCCGCTCACCTTCGGAAGAGGAGGATCGGACTACTCCGCCGCAGTCGTCGCCAATGCGCTCGACGCGGACATGCTGGAGATCTGGACGGACGTCGACGGTTTCATGACCGCCGATCCCAGAATCATCAAGGACGCCATCAAGATCGAGGAGATGACCTTCGGAGAGGCGGCAGAGCTCGCATACTTCGGTGCCAAGGTCCTGCACCCCAGGACCATCGAGCCCGTGAGGATCAAGCGCATCCCGCTTAAGGTCAGGAACTCCTTCAAGCCAGAGGAGCCCGGAACGCTCATCCACTCCCTCAAGAAGAAGGGCAAGGGACTTCTGAAGAGCGTAGCCACGAAGAACGATCTGGCGATCGTGACGATCAGTTCTGCTGAGATCGCATACAGGCCCGAGCTTGTATCAATGATCATCGGGAAGATCGCCCAGGACAATATCATCATCTATTCCATATCGACATCGCTGTCGACCATAGCCATACTCATCAGCAACGGCGAGGTCGCATCTGTCATCAACAGGCTCAACGAGTTCGACAACGGCGAGATCGAGAGGATCGACGTGAAGAACAACGCATCCCTCGTGTGCTGCGTCGGTGACGACCTTCTGTCCAAATGCGGCGCGACCGGTGACATCTTCACCGCCGTCAAGGAAGCGGGGGTCAACGTCGAGATGATCTCGGAGGGAGCCTCCGAGGTATCGCTCAACTTCGTCGTGCCCATGGGAATGGTCATGGATGTCGTCGCGGTGCTCCACTCCAAGTACATAGGGTGAGACCAATGATGCGCGATTTCGAATGCAGGGACGGCGTGATGTACATCGCCGGCAAATCAACTGTTGAACTGGCGGAGGAGTTCGGTACGCCTCTGTACGTCTACGATGAGGCCAGGATCAGGGAGAACTACAGGAACATCCACGGTGCGTTCTCCAGATACATGGACACCAAGATCCATTACGCATGCAAGGCGAACACCAACCTGTCCGTGCTGAGGATCCTCGAACAGGAGGGATCAGGCATCGATGCCGTATCCATAGGAGAGGTCAAGACCTGCCTGAAGGCCGGATTCACCCCTGACAGGATAATGTACACCGGCGTCAACGTCAGCGACAAGGAGCTGAAGGAGGTCGCGGAGCTTGGAGTCATGATCAACATCGACTCCGTGTCCGAGATGGAGAGGCTCGCAAAGATCTCCCCTCAGCACGAGATATCCTTCCGTATCACCCCCGGTGTCGGATCTGGGCACAGCGACAAGGTCATCACAGGCTCCAAGGGGGCCAAGTTCGGCATCCCCCTCAAAGAGGTCATCGACACCTACGCCAGGGCCAAGGACCTGGGATTCAAGATCAAGGGCATACACGCCCACATAGGCTCCGGAGGACAATCCGTGGAGCCCTTCCTCGACATGATGCAGGTCATCATCAACCTGGTCAACGAGATAGAGGAGCTCGGCATCAAGCTGGATTTCATCGACATGGGCGGAGGCATAGGAGTCCCCTACAAGCCGCAGGAGGATGAGATGGACCTCAACGAGCTCGCCTCCGAGATCACCGACATGATCGAGCAGGAGACGGATATCAAGACGCTCATACTCGAACCCGGCAGATACATCATCTGCGATGCTGTCGTTCTCCTGACGTCCGTGAACGACGTCAAAGACGCTGGGCTGAAGAAGTACATCGGATGCGATGCAGGATTCAACACGCTCATCAGGCCGGCATTCTACGATTCATATCACTACGTCGCCATTGCGAACAAGTTCGGCAAGGCATGCACCAACAGGTACGAGGTCGTCGGACCCATCTGCGAATCCGGCGACTACCTCGCCCACGACCGTGTGCTCCCCGAACCCAAGGAGGGCGACATCGTCGCCGTCTACAACGCAGGAGCGTACGGATTCTCCATGTCCAGCAACTACAACTCCAGGCCCCTGTGCGCAGAGGTCCTGGTCAACGACGGCAAGGCGGAGCTCATCCGCGAGCCCGAGACCGTGGAGGAGCTGTGGAGACACCAGATCATACCCGAGAGGCTGATGTGAATGCATTTCTGGAAATATCACGGAATAGGAAACGACTTCGTCCTCCTCGACGGGACCGACGGAGATCTGGAGATAGACAACGAGTGGTGCAAGGGTGCCTGCGACAGGCACTTCGGCATCGGAGCCGATGGCGTGCTCTACATCATGCCCGGCGAAGGGACCGACATCACAATGAGGATCATCAACGCCGACGGGACCGAGGCGGAGATGTGCGGCAACGGTATCAGATGCGTCGCCGTGCACGCCTACAACCACGGCATCGTTGACAAGGAGGAGTTCACCATCAACACCATGGCAGGAGTCCTGAAGGCTAAGGTCGTCGTGGAGGACGGAGTGGCCGTGAGCACGGTCATCGACATGGGAGCGCCCATCCTCGACGGAAGGTCCATCCCTATCGACTACGACGGACAGTACATCAACGAGGACTTCGCCCTCATGAAGTTCTTCTTCAAGGCCAACGCCGTATCCATGGGCAACCCCCATTTCATCACATTCCAGGAAATGGACGACGCTACAATCGACCTTCTCGGTCCTATGATCGAGACACACAGGCTCTTCCCCAGGAAGACCAACGTGGAGTTCTGCAGGATCATCGACGGCAAAATCTACATAAGGGTCTTCGAGAGAGGGGCCGGATGGACACTCGCCTGCGGTACAGGCGCATGCGCCAGCACGGTAGCAGCAGCGCTCAACGGATTCGTTCCGTTCAACACCCCGGTGGGCGTCCATCTGCCCGGCGGATGGCTGAAGATCACTGTGGACAAGGACCTCAAGTACGTCCTGATGGACGGACCCGCGGAGCTGGTCTTCGAGGGCGACGTTCCCGACGGTTGCATGGAGTGATAATATGGCAGTATTCGAACAGGCTGAAAGGCTCAAAAAGATTCCACCCTACCTTTTCGTCAGGCTGGAGCAGCTCTCCGCGGAGAAGAGAGCCAAAGGATGGGACATGATCGATTTCGGAATCGGCGATCCGGATCTCCCGGCCCCGCAGTGCATCGTCGACGAGATGTACGCCCAGGCCAAGATCAACGAGAATCAGAAGTACTCCTCGTCGGCAGGCGAGAAGGATCTCCGCGTCGCCGTCGCCAAATGGTACAAGAAGAGGTACGGCCTCGACATCGATCCCGACACCCAGGTCTGCGTAACCATAGGCTCCAAGGAAGGGATATTCAACATCGCCCAGGCCTTCGTCAACGAAGGCGAGACGATCATCGCACCCTCGCCCGGATACCCCGTGTACTCCGGAGCGGCCACCCTGTTCAACGAGGCCAAGTGCGTCAAGGTCCCCCTGAAGGCGGAGAACGGATGGCTCCTGGATGTCGACGAGTGCCCCCAGGGCGCAAGGATGCTCTATCTGAACTATCCCAACAACCCGACGGGTACCACATGCGACCTGGACTACCTCAAGAAGGTGTACGACTGGTGCGATTCCAACAACACCATCTTCTGCTACGACAACGCGTACTGCGAGATGGTCTACGACGGATACCAGGCTCCTTCCGCACTGCAGGCAGGACCTAACTGCATAGAGTTCGGATCGTTCTCCAAGACGTTCAACATGACCGGATTCAGGCTCGGCTACGCCGTTGGACACCCGGACCTCGTCGCGGGACTGAAGAAGTGCAAGGGACAGATAGACTCCGGAGCCCCCATCTTCATCCAGAAGGCCGCCATCAAGGCATTGGACCTCTACGGGCCGAACGGAGAGGCGCCTGAGGAGGTCGCCAAGAACATGAAGATCTACGCCGAGAGGAGGAAGGTCCTCGTGGACGGCCTCAGGGAACTGGGCTACGACGTCAAGATGCCCATGGGAACCTTCTATGTATGGTTCAACTGCGGCATGCCTTCGGACGAGTTCACTCAGAAGATGATCGACCTCGGAATCATCGTTACCCCCGGTACCGGCTTCGGAGAATCCTGCGAAGGATACATCAGGATGACCGTCACCGAGCCCGTCGAGCGCATAAGGAAGGCGCTTGACAGGATGAAGCAGAACAAGTACATCGAGTGAAGGTCCTCCCTTCACTCAAACCCCTTCCATTTTCAGTCTGCTTTTTTGATGTCTGGCTCATACAGTATTCATCTTCCACTTTCGGTCACCCCCTTCTCAGCTTTATATACGGATTAGTCGATGATGAATCGAGGAATCACAATGGCCACAAAAACCCTTGAAGATATACCAGGAGTAGGACCAGCCATAGCAGAAAAACTCCGTGAAGCAGGATACAACGAACTGATGGCCATCGCAGTTGCTTCCCCGTCCGAACTTGCAGAGACTTGCGAGATCGGGGAGAAGAAGGCAATGGACATCATAGAGGGTGCCAAGCTTTGCGCGGACATTGGCGGTTTCGAGACAGGAGAAGACATCCTGGAGAGACGCAAACAGATAACCAAGCTCACGACCGGATCGAAGGCCTTCGACGAGCTCCTCGCAGGAGGTCTGGAGACGCAGTCCATCGTGGAGCTGTTCGGAGAGTTCGGAAGCTGTAAGACGCAGGTCTGCTTCCAGCTCGCGGTTAACGCCACACTCCCTGAGGAGAAGGGCGGTTTCGACTCGGATGTCATAATCATCGACACAGAGAACACGTTCAGGCCGGAAAGGATCATCCAGATGGCCAACTACATGGGCGCGGACCCCGACGAGACCCTGAAGAGGATCCACGTCGCCAGAGCATTCAACTCCCAGCACCAGGTGCTGCTCGTTGACAAGGCGCTGGAGCTCGCACAGACCATGAAGGTCAAGCTGCTCATCGTGGACTCGCTCACATCACACTTCAGAGCGGAATACGTAGGAAGGGGAGCGCTCGCCGAGAGGCAGCAGATCCTCAACCGCCACATGCACGATCTGCTCAACTTCGCAACGCTGAACAACGCCGTCATCGCAGTGACCAACCAGGTGGCTGCAAAGCCCGATGCGTTCTTCGGAGACCCCACCAGGCCCATCGGAGGACACATCGTAGGTCACACCGCCACCTTCCGTATCTACCTGAGGAAGGGAAAGGCTGGAAAGAGGATCGCAAGACTGATCGACTCACCCAACCTGCCTGAAGGCGAAGCTGTCTTCATGGTGACCGAAGACGGTATTAAGGACTAAACACTAAACGGGGGCGTGAGCCCCCAATTCTTCTTCGAACTGTCCGGCGAATCCAAGGATATGCCTTTGGCCGAGGTGAAAGGATGCCTCAAGGCCGAGACCGACGAGTGCAACATCATCTCATCCGGACCGGGCTATGCTATAGCGTCTTTCGACAAGAAGCATCTCGATTCGGTCGCAGACCGTATCGCCATGTCTCACAGCATAGGACGCTACCTGGGGGAATATACTTCAGAAGATGTCTCTGGGCTTGCGGACGTGGAGCTCCCAGAAGGATCGTTCGCTATCAGGGCGAAGAGGTTCGAGGGCATGATGAAGGATGTTGATTCTCAGAAGCTCATCCGCAATGCCGGGGCGCTACTGTCCAAGAACAACGATGTGAATCTGAAGGATCCTGATTTCATAGTCCGGATGCAGATGTGCGACAAGGTTCACCTTTATCTGGAGGACAAGATCACCGAGAAGGATCTACTGGAGAAAAGGAAGGTCGCTGAAAGGCCGTTCTTCTCACCCATCTCGATTCATCCTAAGTACGCAAGGGCACTTATCAACATGGCCGAGGTCAAACGCGGACAGACCGTTCTGGACCCTTTCTGCGGTACCGGGGGGATCGTCATCGAAGCGGCCGAGATGGGAATGAAGGCAGTGGCATCCGATTTCGATGAGGACATGATTATCGGCTGCCAAGAGAACCTGGACTTCTACGGTCTGAAGATGCATGACTTCGATGTCATAGACATCGGTGAGATCGCGGAAAGGTTCCCAGATATGGATTCCATCTGCACAGATCCTCCGTATGGAAGGAGCACCAAGACAGGCGGCGAAAACATCACAAAGCTGTACAACCGCGCGGGAGAGGTCATCCCCAAATGCCTCAAAAGAGGTCATAAGGCAGGGATCGTTCTACCCCAGCCGCTTGAGATTCCCGGAATGGTACGCGAGCACCTGTTCCTTCAAAGGGTTCACGGCACGCTGACGAGGCATTACCATATCTTCAGGAACTGATCTGATTTGGATTCAGCGTTGACAATTCCGATATTTCGCACGCGTTTTAATATGACCTCAACATACTAAGGTCGACGAAGGGCCCGCAGGACCCAATGGCGTGATTTGAAATGACAGTCAAACAATACATGCTCGACAAGATTGCGAACGGAACTGTGCATGCTGCACTCATCGATCCCGACAAGCAGACCCCAGAGAGAGCGGCCGAGCTTGCAAAGGCAATGAAGGAGGCGGGCACAGACATCATCTTCGTCGGCGGTTCCAGCGGTATCACCAAAGAGAACCTCTCATCAACGTCCAAGGCTATCAAGGAGGCTTCCGGTCTTCCCGTCGTCCTCTTCGGAGGACCCCCGGATTCCCTCAACAAGGAGCTCGATGCTGTACTGTTCATGCAGATCGTCAACTCTACGGACCCCAAATTTATCACCTTCGGGCAGGTGGCTGCAGCACCCGTCATTGCTCAGCTCGGACTGGAGTCCTTCCCCATGGGATACGTCATCGTCGAACCCGGAATGACCGTCGCCCGCGTAAGCAGCGCCAAGCTCGTCGGACAGGATGAGATCGAGAAGGCGGTCGCCTACGCCATGGCCTGCAAGATGTTCGGATTCGAATTCGCCTACTTCGAGGCAGGGTCCGGAGCTGACAAGCCCGTACCTCCCGCGATGATCGCCGCAATCAAGAAGTACGTGGACATCCCCCTCATTATCGGAGGAGGAATCAGGACACCCGAGGCAGCCGCAGCGGCAAGGGTCGCCGGAGCGGACGTCATCGTCACCGGGACCATGATTGAGAAGGGAGCTTCCGCAGAGGAGCTCAAGGCTGTTGTCTCTGCAGCCAAGGGAATCTGAGATGGCATACGATCCCGACACCCCCAGTTATAACACCCCTATCTCTCCCCGCCAGTTCATCTGGAATACTCCGGAGGAGAGGGCAGCGGGAATCAACAACGACCTGAAAGTAGCTGCGCGCAGGTACCTCTGCCCCAACTGCGGAAAGGAGTTCAGCCTCTTCCAGTCCAGGGCCGTGGCATGCAAATACTGCCCCAAAGCGAGTCAGAACTGCCCCAACGTCAGATGCCCCCACTGCGACAAGGAATATCCCATCAAGGGATTCATCGTCCCGGACAACAACCCCGGTGCGAAGCAGGACCAGGTGCACATGACCAACTATGCGCAGAATGTCTTCAACCGCTTCTCCGACTCCTACAACAGAAGATGATTCACTTCTTCTGGATCGCGAGCATCTGAGGATGCCTGTTCAGTACCGCTGCCAGATCGATCGCTCTGATCGTGGCGTGATGCATGCCTGATCCGTTGTCCGTGGAATCATCCTCGGCCTTGATGGCCCCTATGGCATCTTTGCAGACGTCCAGCATGTTCTTGGAACCGTCCATGTGCTCCTTCATGTAGGCAATCGCATCGGCAACCGTATTTGTTTGTGAGATGTCGAAAAGCGCCGCCACAGGAGCATGGACCTTGAACTCGCCGATCTCGATCGTCCTGATCTCCTGGGCGGTCACGTTGACATCCCTGTGACCCTTCTCGTAGACGATCCCTTTGGATACCGGATACCTGTCCGAGGGCATGCTGAATTCCTTACCGTTTCCCGTCCTCTCGACCTTCGCAGGGGATACCTTGAAACCTTCCACGACAAGGACATTGTCGGCCGATCTGATGACGCTCTCATCGCCTGAGACCATCACCAATGATATGCCCTGCCTGCCCATTGAGCTTCCCATTTCGGACAATGAGATTATCTTCTCGTTGTCGGCCAGGAATCCCTTCCTCATGACGCATGGGTTGGAGTACTCCTCATCGATGAGTATGAGCTTGGAACCCATCTCGACAGCCTCGGAGACGGATACGAACTCGGACATGGGCGAGGATACGAACTCCTTCTTGGCTGCCGATGTGTCATCGAACTCCGGGGTCTCGGGAACGAACATCGAGATGTCCACGGAATCGGCCGGACGGTTGGGTTCGGCCATGACGAATGCGGCATCCCTGGGGGTGATGACGTATTCCCTCCCGTCGCCGGGTATGTGATCGTAGACGCCTGCGAATATGGCATCCAACAGAGCGGATTTACCGTTCCTGCTCGCACCTGTGACGGCCGTGAATCCCTTCGGTATGCCCATACCGCTGATGGGCTCTCCGTAAGGGACATCGAATGTTACCTTTAGCGCGGGATCCGATACGAACTCCTTTGCGTCGACCATCGGCGCGAGATCGTCATCCCTTCTCGGAAGGACGGATCCATCAGCGATGAATGCTACGATCCCTTTGGAGTCCAGATTCTCCCTGATGAACTCGGCGTTCTCATAGGTCTGGAGATGGTTGTACACCTTGGACTGCTTGTAGGCGGAGAAGTAGAGAGACTCCGAGATGATCGTCTTGATCCTCTCCATGAGGAGGTCCATCGCCACTGCGCTGACCTTGTTGCCGTTCGCCGGAAGGTCCGCTGTGAAACGCACCTCGATGAAATACGGCGATATTGCCACGCTTCCCCTCTCCAGGATCTCCTGCCCTGGACGGGGTATGAATACCTCTCCTCCGGAGGTCTTCGGTATGGGTGAACGTGCATGCGTGCGTGCGGACTCCCTGAAACGCCTTGCTATGAGGTCCCTCAGGGCGATCTCCCTGAGCTTGGTATCATACATGTCCTCGGGGAATCCCGCCTTCTTGTGGGGCACCCTGACGCGTATCGCGGTGTGTCCCATCCTGTCGTTCTGGACATCGTCGAAGATGATCTCGAAGTCCTCCAGGACGAAGTTGTTCTGAATACCTTTGTACTTCTGGAAAGGCTTGCCGTCCGCATTCTTGAGGGTCTTGCGCAGGACCTCTTCCGATGCCATGTGGACACCTCAGCGGAACTTGCTGTACCTGTCGAGGAGCTTGCAGATCTTGTCGTACTCCTCCTTGGTGATATCCTCGGCATCGAGGAAGGTCTTCACGAACTCCTTAGCGGCCTTCGTGGAGATGCGGGATGCCTTTGCTATAACGGATGCCAAAAATGATGATGCCTTTGCCGGGTCCATCCTGGATTCGGAGAGGATCTCGTTCATGTCGTACTTGAACGGCGCCAGTTTGTGCGTGTTGAGCATGGACTGCTTCTTGGTGGATTCCTTCGTCTTCACAGGCTTGTTCTTCTTCGCCGTGTCCTTCGCACCCGCATACTGGCTGGCCTGCGTCTTCTGGACGGCGGGCTTCTGTACCGTTACCTTCTGAACGGGCTTCTGGACCATGGGCTTGTTCGTGGAAGTCTTGGGTGCTGCCGGTTTCTGAGCAGCGGGCTTCTGCGCTGCCGGTTTCTGAGCAGCGGGCTTCTGGGCCGTCGGTTTAGATGCGGCAGACTTCTGGGCCGCGGGCTTCTGAACAGTCTTAGTTTTCTTGTTTTCACCGGGCAAGACAATTACTCCGTGAGGTTTCGAATGACCTCATCATATAAAAGCAGCCGTCACGCGCGAGCACCCACACGCCGTAAAAGGAACAGCCGTGGTGCGGGGGATGGGATTCGAACCCATGAACCACTAAGGACGGGATCTTAAGTCCCGCGCCTTTGGCCAACTCGGCTACCCCCGCGCAAGGCAGTCTAATCCATCGCACTACATAAACACAACCCCCATCGTCAATATATTTGGAACGAGATTCCCTGACGATGTCCTACAGGATCCCGAAGGATTACGAGATCGCGAAGGCGATCGACAATTGTCTCACACGTTCGCCCAGGATCGGGTCCCAGACCGTCCTGAACGAACTGGTCCAGACGGAGCTGATGTGCGTCGACGAGAACTTCCGTGTCAGCGGGGAGCGCATCAGGAAGGTGGGCATAAAGAACGGGCTCTTCAACCTCGAGATCAGGTACGCCCATACCGACGCTCCGATGGATTACGTGAAGTGCCCCGTGTGCAGAGGACAGCTCGAATCCATCAGGAACATGACTCTCGACGGAGATACTGTAGAGCTCTCGAGGATCTGCAGCAGATGCGGATACAACGCCAAGAGCGGGGCGACCAGACCCGCCAGGTACATCATCACCAGGAGGGACTGAAACGGACAGGATAGAGAAGCTCAGGAAGGCGGAGAGACTCCTCAACGAAGCGGCCGACCTCATGGACGAAGCTCTCTGCAAGTCCGGCATGGAGCAGCGCTCCGGCGATGATTCCCAAATCATCCGCAGGATCGCATCCGACAGGGATTATGCGGGAAGCCTCCACAACATCTCGGAGGACATGGAATACCAATCGAAGGAGCAACCCGTGTGGACGCAGCCCCTCACTTCCCCCAAGAACCAATTCGACCTGAAGAACCCCAAACGATAACGTTTATACGGATAGGGCTATCCACTCTCGAAGTGTCTCCATGAAGATTTGGGAATTCGCGAAGGTCAATGGCTCATCGATCAAGGTCGACAACTGGATATCGGACACGATTGGTATCGTCGACGGCGGATGTGTTTACAGCACGCTTTTCAAGCATCCGGAACAGGGTCCCAAAAACTACGAGATCATGCTTTCCATGTTCCCTCAGGAGAACTACCGCACCCTGACGCACATCACGATGTACCTGGACGACGTCCCGGGATCCAGTGCCCAGGCCGCGCATTTCCTGGCCGAGAGGGAGATCAACATCCTGAACTCGGTCTCGCTGAACGGAATATCCGACACCGTCATCGTATGGAAGCTCATGGCCGACATGAACTTCGCCGGAGAGGGAGAGCTGCTCCTCGAGAAGTTCAAGGAGCTCAAGCACAACAACGACCCTTCCGTCTCCAAGATCAAGAGGATCGAGATCAAGCCCGCCGACATCGGAAGGCTGTTCAAGGGCAAGGTCGAGGAGACCGGCAAGGAGGAGATCAGGCGCGGATACCCCACCACAATCAAGAACGGATGCTTCGACATCGCGGAGGTCTACGGCGACATCCTGCCTAACCTCGACGGTAAGAACGTCCTCATCACCATGGATGCCGATTCATGGATCTGCTCCATCACGCTCTTCAAGGAGGAGACGAAGCTTGTCAAGGTCTCGATGGAGATCCCCGACTGCCCCGGAAGCATCACACAGACTCTGGATGGCATCGCTGACTGGAACGTCAACCTCATATCCGTTTTCAGCAAGGTCAAGATCTGCTACGAGACCATGAGCCTCGAGCTGGTCATGGACATCTGCAAGAGCAACAAGACCGCATCCGAGATCAGGGACCTCCTGCCCAAATCGCTGGACAACCTGAACGGCGTATTCGTCCTCAAAGAGTTCGTCGAGTTGATGTGATCATGCAGCTCCCCGATGTGTCCCGCACTTACCCTGCGGAGATCGAAGAGCTCGCGATAGGAAAAGGGGATTATCTCATAGGCGGGGCAAGGAGCCCTGCGTTCCTGGATCTGGACGGGGCCAGACACAGAAGGCCTGTCATCTTCGGAGAGACCTATGACAACATCACCGGCTACCCTAAAGAAGTCGAACCAATGTTCTCCGGACGTGAGAAGGACATCGAGGAATGGGCCGTCATGTGGAAGGAGCTCGGGGCTGACGGAGTATGCCTCAGGCTGAGCAGGGACGATTCCCCCGAACTGGTGGCCAGGATCTCTCAGAGGACCAGGCTGCCCATCATGATCTCCGGCGATACTGACATCCTCGTGAGCACTGCTGAGAGCATCAAGGATACTGTGCTGATCATCAACTGCCTGGACAGCGAACAGAGCCTGGAGATGGCCGGTTGCTGCGGAGAGCACATCGTCGTGGCCGTATGCGATGACGACCCCCAGCGGATGATCGAGCAGATGAAGGAAAGGGGTGCTAAGAAGGTCCTGGTGGATCTCGGCAGGGCAAGGGAAGGCGGAGGCATGAAGGACCTCAGGGACAGGATCATGTCCTATCGCGAGGACGGCCTGCTCGGAATGGAAGGATTCGGACACAACATCGTATGCGACGTGTCCACGACCTGGTACGAGGATGAGGAGATATTCCTCCCGGCCAGGGTTGGCACCATGGCAGAGGCAACGGCCGCACTGACCGCTATGATGGCAGGGGCCGATGTGATAATAGTGAAATCCCCAGGTTCCGCGGACATGGCCCGCGTGTACGGGGAGGAGTTGGCAGACCTATGATCGCGGTGTCCATTTCTGACCTCATGGAGGAGGACGATATCCGCAAGAGGGTCGCCGATATCGAGGAAGCCAAGTACAATTTTTCCGTCCCCGACTGCATATGCATCAGGAACGACAGCTTCTCGGAGGAGCCCTTCGTATCCGTGGCCAAACTGGTCCGGGGGATCTGGAAGAAATCGATCATCCTGGAATCGGAAGAACCTGAGGTCATCCTCAAGGCCGTGGAGAGCATCGACGTTACCTTCGTGACGATAAAGGGAGCGAACAGGGACAATCTGGAGCGCTATGCGGAGATCGCAAGTGCCTTCGACACCGAACTGTGCATAAGCGAGGAGGATCCGGAGGTCCTGGTCGACCTGGGATTGAGGGCGAAGGAGATGGGCGTTCAGGAGATCCTGCTGGACCCGATGGTGAAGAACATGAAGCAATGTCTTGAGACCTACACATACCTCAAGCGCGTGCTGAATCTGCTGGGGACCGAGTTCATCTTCCCGGCCATCAGAACATGGTCCGGGGAATACGCCCTCAGCATGGCCTCCGTGGCCCTTCTTTCAAGCGATGACGTTGCGGTGATAACCGATGATCTGGACAGGGACTGTTGCGATGTCCTCAGTACCCTCCTTGATACCCTGAGGTATTGATTTGCACATAACCGGATTCTCAAGGATCGACACGGTCACCGTACCCGACAAGTTCATGGCGGTCATCCATCTGTCCGAGGACGGTGAAGAGGCCGACACTGATCAGATCAGAACGACATTGGAAACGGACAAGGAATCCTTGGACTACCTTGGTGTCGATTCTGATTCCGATCCCCTGTCTTCGCATGACACCTACAAGCTCATCAAATCCGTGAAACCTAGAGGCATGAAAGTGCTGATCGTCACGGACGGACGCGACCCTTCGATATTGGATGATCTGGTAGGTGCTGGCTATGTGCATGCGGCGAACATCCTCATAGGCAAATCGCTCACTGATGAACAGAAGGATTGCATCGAGATCCTGAAGGACAACGGATGCAAGTTCGCCATTACACTGAACGCCAAGGAACACGATGCCGACAGCGTCAAGGCCGTTGGCGATCAATGCAAAGGATGCTCCATGATCGTCCTCAGACAGGATCGGAAGGATCCCCTGAAGAAGAGCGAGATGTCCTCCCTGGTTTCAGCTGCCAAAGGCTGCACTTGGAACGTCAAGACGAACTGATCAACTGTGGAATGCGTCGAGGCTCACCGTGCATGCGGGCCTGATCGTCCTGCTGCTCTCGTTGACATACTTCACAGGGACGTCAGCATCCTTGTTGAAGCGGTCGATGACCTTGGCATCCTTGGAGAATATTCCTGCAGAAAGACCGCATTCGGTGTTCTCCAGCTCCTCGAACATCTTGTCCACTGAATCCACTACCATCACGTTGAGAATGGGCAGTCCGGAATCCATGTAGTTGAGGTCGTCCTCCTCGAACAGCCCGCTTACCACGATGGGCGCCACATAATTCTCGGGGAGTTCCTTGGAGACCGGTGCCGCCTTCGCTATGGTGAACGGCAGGAGCTCCGTCGCCTTCGCCTTGAACTTCTCGGCGGATTCATCGTTGATGACGGGCCCGGTGTATGCTGTGTCGTTCACAGGATCGTCGACCTTCAGGTCCTTCATGAACACGGATATGACCTCGTTGAACTTCGCCTGGTCGTCACGGGTGATGATGACCTTCGAGCACGAGTACAGGCGCTGTCCGGTGTAAGAGAACGCCGAATCGATGATGTTCCTGACCGTGGCCTTCATGTCGGAGGGCCTGTAGATCAATGCGGGATTCATTCCCTTGATCTCGTTGACGAACCTGATCTCATCGTCCACCTGGAGGAACATGAGGTTCTCCAGCCTGTCGCCGGATCCCGATGCCACGATACCCGCCAAGCGCATGTCGTTGGCCAAAGCCTCGGTTGAGTACTCCTTCCTGTCCACGATGAGGTTCAGGACCCCCGCGGGAAGGTTGTACTTCTCCATGAGGTTGTAGAACATGTGTGCCGGCATTGGCGCATATCTGGAAGGGTTCATGACGACTGTGTTCCCTGCCACCATCGCGGCCACCGAATAGGCGACGGGAGATGCGAATGGGGAGTTGTGGGCGGTGATGACTGCCCATACGCCCAAGGGACTCTTCCTTCCGATCTTGGCAGCATCCTCTAGGATCTTCTCTATGGCGACGATGGCGGAGTCCACCTCAGCAAGGGCATCCTCGCGGACCATTCCAGTGCTCACGGTGATCGCTGCCGCATAATGTTCCCTCCTGGCCTTCAGGACTCCAGGCAGGGCCTTGAAGTACCCGATCCTCTCCTCCGCGGACTTCTTACTCCACTGCTCGAAAGCTTTGGATGCAGCGGTGACGGCCTCCTCCATGGTCCCCTCCTCGGGCTCCTGGAAGATCCCGTACTCGATGGTGGGATCGATGGGGCTGGAGATCTTGAACTCATGCCCAGAGGCTATCTTCAGTCCGCCGAAGTAATTCGGATAATCCTTCTTCTCGGCGCTGAGGATGATCATGATCTCCTGCTCGTACTGCCTGCCTTCTTCCGTGGTCTGAAAATCGGGAACGTCTGCCATGATGGACATCGATAGGACTAGTTCGCAATTAAGGTTGCGGTCAGTATTTCTGGACAAAAGATACTATGGTGGACCCGGCCGGATTTGAACCGGCGACCTCCGCCGTGTGAAGGCGACGTCATAACCCCTAGACCACGAGTCCGTTGGAAATCCTCAACATATCGCCGTATATAATCATTGAGTGAAGGAAGTATGGGAGAGAAACGCGGATGGAAAGTGGTAAGGAAAGGAGGAATAAACCACCCGCGTTCTCCAACATCCGCCATCTTTGTCTATGGATACATCGATGGATGGATGTATAATCCCATTACAACACTACAGGTATATAAAACAATCTTAGCGATAAAGAAAATAATGTACAAAAGTGAGTAATTTATTTTCTGATGGATAGTAAACCATGTATCCAATGCATCCAAAGTCAACGGGGCTTTACGACCTAGGGGAAGAAACAAGGTAGGAAAGTGTATCCATCCGAAAAATGCATAGGAAGATCAAGAAAAAGACTATGACAAAAGATGGTGGACCCGGCCGGGATTGAACCGGCGACCTTCGCCTTGTAAGGGCGACGTCATAACCACTAGACCACGAGTCCGCAAAGACACCTAAGCTACTTTTGATATAAAAACAGCGAGGACTACGTTTATTATTCAGAGTCCGCTTTCAGAGACCAGTTGCGATAGTGGTCCAACGGCTATGATCGGTGCTTCCCAAGCACCTGACCCGGGTTCGACTCCCGGCTATCGCACTCATACCATCCCAAGCGATGATTTTTCTAAAAGATTCCCATATGGTATCATCATGACGGTCCTGGAAATCGACGGTTCGAGAGGCGAAGGTGGGGGACAGATGGTCCGCACCTCTGTAGCCATGGCTACCGTCACCGGGATCACCACGCATCTCACCCGTATCAGGGAGAACAGGCCTACCAACGGACTGTCCAAGCAGCACTGCGCTGCGGTGGACGCCGTGGCCCAGATGGCCGGATCCACCGTTGAGGGCAACACCATAGGCTCGCGCGAGCTTCTTTTCACGCCCGGCAACGAGCACAAGTACGACATCGAGATGAACATCGGAACGGCCGGAAGCCTGAGTCTGGTCCTGCAGGCCATGATGCTTGCCGGAAGGAACCACAGGAAGAGGCTCACCGTGGACATAAGCGGAGGGACCAATGTCATGTGGGCGCCTCCTATCGACTCGTATCAGACCCTTCTCTTCCCTCTGATGAGGAGGATGGGCATCGAGGCGAACGTCAAGATCATCGACCGCGGATTCTACCCCCAGGGCGGAGGCCGCGTCATCACCACGCTGGACCCCATCGACACGATCAAGCCCCTGGACATCGTGGATCTCGGAGAGCTCAAGAGCATCAAGGGAATCTGTTTCAGCCAGCGTCTGCCGGATTGGATAAACAAGGATATGATCCAAAGCTGCCAGAAGACGCTTGCTCCCTATGCGGACGTCGAGTTCGACATCCAGAAGACCGATGGGGACTCCCGCGGTGCAGGTATCGTGCTCACCGCAGAGTTCGAGAACGGACTGCTGGGCAGCAACGCACTGACATCCCGCGGACACACCGCCGACAAGGCCGGGGAGGATGCTGCTGCCGACCTCATCAGGGAGATGACCAGCGGAGCCACCATGGATGTCCACACCGCAGACCAGGTCCTCCCCTACATGGCGATGGCCCAGGGCAAGAGCGGATTCAGCGTTTCCAGGATCAGCAAGCACCTGCTCAGCCAGATGGACACCTTGGAATCATTCCTGGACGTCAAGTTCGGCGTCGAGAGGAAGGACAACGTCTACAGGTTCACCGTCACCCCTGGCGAGAACAACAAAGCACTCGTCCCCAGATGAACGGATTTATAGCCCGTTGTTCATGCATTTATCGGTAGGGTATCGATGAGACCGTTCATCCACGTCAACTGCGCAATGTCGGCCGACGGCAAACTGGCCGGGGACGACCGCACACAGGTCCGCATATCTTCGGACGAGGACAAGACCAGGGTGAAGGGGCTCAGGAAGCAGTACGACTCCATTCTTGTCGGAGTCGGGACGGTCATAGCGGACGATCCTCACCTGACCCTCAAGGACAGGGACTACGATACCAACCCCATACGCATAGTCCTCGACCCTCATGGAAGGACCCCCGATGATGCTCAGGTCCTCAACGACAGAGCACCGACGGTCATGGTCACACTAGAGGGCTGCGAAAGGTCGTGGAACTGCGACGAGATCATCCGTGCTGGCACAGAATCCATAGACCTGGAGAAGGTCATGACTGAACTGGCCGAGATGGGCATCGAGAACATCCTCGTCGAAGGCGGCGGGAAGACCATCGCATCGTTCTTCAAGGCCAAGATGGTGGACCGCTACACCGTGTTCGTCGGAGGGCTGATAATCGGAGGCAAGGATGCCCCCACGCCCTGCGACGGTGACGGATGGGTGACCGAGAACGGAATCAAGATGACCCTGGAAGACTGCGAGATGCTCGGCAACGGGGCCTTACTGACCTTCAAACCCCTCTTCCAGTAACGGGATCTTGTGCATCCTGGGCTCAAGGACGAAACGGAGATAGTTGAAGTCTGTTCCGAACACCTCGCTGCTCACCATCTCATGGGGCTTGCCCGTTGCATCCTCCAGGATCTTGCAGAAGAAGCTGGCTGCGTACATTATCATGCAGTTCGCGGAGCCTTCCGTCAGAGGAATGCTGTTCTTGATGATGATCGTCAGAGGCTTGACGGAGTAGATGCTGGCCTCTCCGAATCCCATCTTCTTGAGGTACTCGCGGGCGTTGCCTATGGTCTCCTCCAGATCCTTCCCGGTCAACGATCCCGACAGGGATGCACCGTGGATGAACCCGAGTATCCTGGCCATCGGGTCCACGTTGAGACCGACTCCGTCGAATCCGAGGAAGACGAACCAAGGCATAGCCTTGAGCATCATCTCTGGATCCTTGGCAACATTGCCCAGGATACCGAACGCCAGGTCCCTTGATTCATCGGACGAGGGAACAGACTTTCCGAATGGCAGCGAGATCAGGGAGTAGTACTTCTTCCTATTATCCTGAAGATCGTCATGGACCGAGATCAGCTTGTCCTCCACCATGGAATCCAGGTGGACCGATATCGTAGACTGTGCCTTCGATACCTTCTTCGAGAGTTCGGTGAGCGAGAGGTCCCCCTCTGAAAGCTCATGCAGGATCTTCAGCTTGACATCGCTGGATACCTGCACCGCCCCCTCTGAAGTGATATACAACTCGAAGTACTTCGAATTATCCTCTGCCATAAAAGTCCGTATGCGGTTCGTATATATAAGTTTCGCTAAGACAATTCATAACTTTTGTATATTCACGAATGAATGGCCGAGACAGGTGCGCCAATGAAGGCAACGGTTAACGGGAAAGTATGCGATATCAGGGCCGTTTGGTTCGAGAACGGAAAAGTCAGGATGATCGATCAGAGGGAACTCCCTGCAGAGATTGTCCTTGTCGACTTCGATAACTATCTGAACATCGCAGAGGCCATCAGGAACATGACGACCCGCGGAGCCCCCTCGATCGGAGCCACTGCAGCGTACGGCATGTGCATGGCAGCCCTGAAGGGATGCGATCTGGACAAAGCGGCCAAGGACATCAAGGCCGCCAGACCCACCGCCAACGACCTGTTCTATGCTGTCGACTACATGTACAAGGAGCTGAAGGACGGGAAGGATCCCGTCGAAGCCGCCGACGGATACGCGCAGATGATGGTCGACAAGTGCACCAAGATCGGCGAGTACGGAGCGGAGCTCATCAAGGACGGAATGAAGCTCATGACTCACTGCAACGCAGGAGCACTGGCCACCGTCGATGTCGGTACCGCCCTCGCACCCATGAGGAAGGCCCACGAACAGGGCAAGAAGTTCTTCGTATACGCATCAGAGACCAGACCCCGTCTGCAGGGCATGCAGCTCACCGCATGGGAGCTCAACCAGGAAGGAATAGACCATGCCATCATCCCCGACGGAGCCTCAGCGTACTACATGTCGCAGGGAGTCGACATGATCATCACCGGAGCGGACAGGATCGCCAAGAACGGCGACTTCGCCAACAAGATAGGGACCTTCGACAAGGCCATCGTCGCCAAGCACTTCGGCATTCCCTTCTACGTCGCCGCTCCCATCTCCACATTCGATTTCAAAACCAAGACCGGCAAGGACATCGTCATCGAGCAGAGGTCCGAGACCGAGGTCACGATGGTCAAGGACATCAGGATCGCTCCGGTCGGCTCTAAAGCGCTCAACCCAGCGTTCGACGTCACCCCTGCGGAGCTGGTCACGGGATTCATCACCGAGAAGGGAATATTGAAACCCGAAGAGATCCATATGGTGAAGCAATGAACGAGAGATACGCCAGACAGGAGCTCGTCAAGATCTGCAAGCTGCTCTACGACAGACAGCTCACGGTATCCGCCGGAGGGAACATGAGCGTCAGGATCAACGATTCCGAGGTGCTCATAACCCCGTCGGGAAGGAACAAGGGCATGCTGGAGCCCGAGGACATGGTCCTCATCGACTCCAAGGGAAAGGTGCTCTCCGATGGCAAGCCCTCGATAGAGCACAAGTTCCATCTGGCCCTCTACAACATGAATCTGGACACCAATGCGATTGTCCACTGCCATCCGCTCCACTGCGTCGCTCTCGCTGTCAAGGGACAGAAGATCAAGAGCAACATCACCCCTGAGGGAGTGCTTCTGCTGGGAGACGTGCCGATGATCGGCTACTACACCCCCGGATCCAAGAAGCTGGTCGATGCGGTGGCCGAGTACGGGCACTGCAAGGCCATGCTCATGGAGAGGCACGGCGCCCTCACTCAGGGACGCACCCTCGAGGAGGCCTACAACAGGATGGAGGAACTGGAATTCCAGGCAAGACTCCAGCTCCTCTGCGGCGACGATGTCACCGACCTCCCCAAGAGGGAGATAACCAAACTTTCCAAGATGTGATAACATGGCGATACTGGTCACCAAGTGGTTCGGAGTTTTCCTCATCGATGAGAGATCACACAGCATCGTTGACAAGAGGCTGATGCCCAAGGACGCACAGGTGGTCGCTGAGAAGCTCGCCGCCGTCCAGAGAGGAGGCATCCTCGATGAGGAGAGGGAGCTCGCTGCGAAGGTATCTGAGAAGCTCATGGTCGGGGACAGGAGACAATCCGAACTCGGTAAGCCTGAGCTGTTCGACTCATCGTTCCTCACCCCTCAGAAGTTCGGATACGACGATGCGTTCATGCACGAGGTCATGATGGGCCTCGGGAAGCTCAGGACATCCGAACCCGTCCCCAGGGACAAGAACCTGGTCCAAGCGATCAGGAACCTGGACGACCAGATCGCCACGATCAACCTCTACAACGAGAGGCTCCACGAGTGGTACGGGATGCACTTCCCCGAGCTCGCTGACTACGCCAAGGACTCGAAGTACGCTGACCTCATCGCAAGATACGGCGACAGGGATGCTATCATCGAGGAGCTGGGCATCGACATACAATCGATAGGTGCGGACTTCAACGACAACGACATGCGCGCCGTCATGGACCTGGCCGACACGCTATACCGCCTATACGATGACGAGGAGCGCACCGAGGCCTACATCCAGGAGATCGTGGAGGAGACCTGTCCGAACATGTGCGCCATAGTCGGAGGGCCTCTGGCGGCAAGGTTGATCTCGCTGTCTGGAGGACTCGAGAGACTCTCCACACTTCCCTCTTCCACGGTCCAGCTGCTGGGAGCGGAGAGGGCGATGTTCAGACATCTGAAGTCCGGCAAGAAGGGCCCTAAGCACGGTATCATCTACCAGCATCCTGAGGTCCACAAGGCCCCCTACTGGCAGAGAGGCAACATAGCCCGTGCGTTGGCAGGGAAGATCCTCATCGCCGCGAAGGTCGATCAATACCACGGGGAATTCTGCGGCGACGATCTGAACAAGGAATTTATGGCGAGGGTCGAGGACATCAAGCGCAGGTATCCCGATCCGCCCAAGGTCCCCGAAAAGAAGAACAAGCGCAAGAACCGGGGAAAACTGAGAAGGCGCTGATTTACTTACTATTTTTTCGAGAATATAGTAAGTTGGTCAATTCCCCGTCACGTTTCTTACTAAAAAATCGGGAAAGAGGTACGAATTACCGGCATCTTCCATCTTAACGTCGATAGATGCATGCAGAAAGGAAGGCCGAACAGAGCTCCTCATCATCGATCCGACCCAGACCGTTCATGTAATTCGACCGTCATTAACGCGCGCATAACATTATAATTACAGACGGCATCCTGGAAGCCAGATAACATGAGGTCTGTAACCGTTTACGACTTGCATGTGTTCGCTTCCAATGGGGAAGTGAACTTCCGGCCATAAAGCTGGATCGAATAATCCAAAGGATAGTGAAACCAATGTGGGAGATGAAAGAGATCAGAGAGCTGAAAGAGGGAAGGTACGTCAATGTTGACGAGGAGCCTTGTAAGATCGTCAAGATCACTACCTCCAAGCCTGGAAAGCACGGATCCGCAAAGGCGAACATCGATGCAGTCAGCATCTTCACCGGAGCAAAGAAATCCATCGTTGGACCTGTCAGTACAAAAGTCCAGGTCCCCATGATCGACAAGAGGAAGGGACAGATCCTGTCCATCACCGGCGAGGAAGCCCTCGTCATGGACCTCGAGACCTTCGAGAACCTCTCCATCGTCATCAACGACGACGCAGAGCAGAAGATCGAGGAGGGTGCTGAGGTTCTGTACCTCAACGCCATGGGCAGATACAAGTTCATGTGAGGACTGGTAAAATATCATACGGACTCGGGTATGCCGGAGCGGACTCTGAATATGAGGAGTCCGAGGTCGTCATATTCGGAGTCCAGTATGATCATACCGCCTGCTTCAAGGCAGGCGCTAGGGAGGGACCCACCGCCATCAGGCGGGCCTCCTATAATTTTGAGGAGATCCATTTCGAGCACGGCATCCATCAGGAGCTGCCGGCCATCTGCGACTACGGTAACGTGGACGACTTCGTCGTCCCCGAGGACATGGTCCAGGAAGTGGATTTCGCCGTCGGCCCTGCCATAAGGGACGGCAAGTTCCCCATCACCATCGGCGGGGAGCATTCTGTGAATGTTCCTGTGGTCAGGAACTTCGACAAGGACGACATCGCCGTCATCTCGATTGATGCCCACCTGGACTCCAGGGACGAGTATCTCGGGACACCGCTCAGCCATGCCTGCATCATGAGGCGCGCTGCAGAACACGTAGGCATCGAGAACACCTTCGTCCTCGGCTGCCGCGCCATCGGAGAGGAAGAGCTGGACAGGGACGATGTCATCCCGTTCATAAGCGCTTACGACATCTTCGACAACGGCATCGATTGGGCGATCAAGAAGGCTCTCGACAGCGTCAAGCACGAGCACGTCTACCTCACCATCGATATCGACGGAATCGATCCTGCATACGCGCCCGGAACCGGCACTCCAGAACCTTTCGGACTCCATCCTTACGACGTCAAGAAGGTCATCAATGCGGTCGGCGACAGACTCGTTGGATTCGATGTCTGCGAGGTATGTCCTCCGGCAGACCCTTCGGGCATAACGGCCATACTGGGTGCAAGGCTTATCAACGAAGCGATCGCGGTCCACGCCAAGAATCTCAGGCAGTGACCGCTTCCTTCTCTTCCTGCTCTTTCTTAGAGACCTGACTTTGACACATCTGCCAATCATTATTCTAAAAAACGGGAACCGACAGAATTTGACAGTTGTCGATATGGAGCAGGATCGAACCGTGGAGGACATCTCTGATTGGACACATCAGGCGATATGATACGGATCGACACCCATTCCTGACTTGAGTTATATCGGAAATCAAGAACCAACGGACCGCTCATCCATTCAATGTTCCTAACGGGCATCAGCTGTCAAATTCCGTCTCGGATTAAACGAGAATAATCCGGGTCCTCGGACGTCTGGACCGAACGGATCATGTGTCGAATGAAGTTGTTTCAAAGGATGGAAAATGCTCTGAATGGTCATCGCGCAACACAAGCGGTGACGTTCCATTGAATGATACGGCGTTTATTATGATGAACATAAACATGCATTTTCTGGATAGGGACCGACGAACCGGACGCACAATTATATTCTAAAGATACGACTCATCCGACGATGTGCTACAAAGTGCTCAAGATGAGGATCGAGCCCAATGCTACTCAAAGGGATATGATAGACTGCACCATCGGCTACAACAGGTACGTCTTCAACTACCTCATCACTGCCAACAAACTGGCTTATGCCGAGGAGGAGAGGATCCTATCTGAGTTCGAGATGAACAACCTCTGCACCAAATTAAGGAAGATGTGGCCGTGCTTCCGGAAGATGCACAGCATGACCCACAACGACGTATCGAGAAGGGTACATCAGGCCTGTTCCAAATGCAGGGAGAACGCGGTCAGGAAGAGGGACAGGGCCGTGGCGAAAGGGACCATACCTGCCGGATCCCCGATCAACATGTCATGGCCGAGGTACAGGAAGCAGGGTAGGTACGATTCCTACGCCCATCTTTCCAAAAGGGACTTCGGATTGGAGTATGCTGTAAATGTAAACGGGAAGAGGGTCAGGAAGCTGAGGCTGGGGAAGGTCAAGGGGCTGATAAGGTGCTACAACCAGGACACGCCTCTGCCGGGGGAGCCGAAGACCTGCATCATATCAAGGAAGGACATGGGCACCCATATGGAATACTACGCGTGCATCTCTTACGAATTCCCAGCCGAAGAGCCCAAGGAGCACTCGGAGCCCAAGGCCGTCGGAGTGGATATGGGCATAAGGCACATAGCGGCAACATCGTACTGTAAGACCTACGACCACAGCAACGACATGCGGAACGATCTGAAGAAACTGAAGAAGCTCAGTCAAAGGCTGTCCAAGGACTGCTGTGATCCTGTCAAGGAGAGGAAGGCACGCAGCAGGCTCAGGCATCACCATGAGAAAATGGCAAACAAAAGGAAGGAGAACATAGAGAGGATATCGAAGGAGATAGTGGACAACAACGACATCATTGTGATGGAGAAATTGAACGTGAAGAAGCTGTGGAACAGGTCGTTATCGAAGAGCATGACCCGCGGTTTCGTCAACAGTTCCCTGGGATTGCTGAGAAACAGGATCCAAAGCAAGGCAGAATGCGCCGGCAAGAGGGTGATCGAAGTCGATCCCAGAGGGACTTCCCAGATGTGTTCCCGATGCGGAGCGGAAGTGAAGAAGAAGCTGGATGTCCGCATACATATGTGCCCCTGCTGCGGCCTCACCGTGGACAGGGATGTCAATGCGGCAATCAATATACTTCACAGGGGTGGACCGGCCACCCCGTTCCTGCAAAGGACGAATCGCCGACCGCCATGATAGGCGGAGAGGCACGTACAGAGACCTTCACCGATCGGTCAGCCGGATCGCTGCGATGTGTCAAAGTCAGGTTAGAGAGATTCTCGATGGTCTCGCGGATCCATGTGTCCGATGTCTCGTAACTGTCCGACTGGGCGTACAGCTTGATCACACCCTTCACGTTGGAGTGCCTGACGAGGATCCATCCCTTGTCGTTGAAGACTTTGATGCCGTCCACGAGCTCCATTCTCTCTCCCTCGTGTTCGGCCTTGAACCTGTCCAGGATCCCGTTGATCTCCTCCTCGGGACACTCGAACGATCCTCTGGAGATGCAATAAGTGGGGAACGGTTCGACCAGCTTGGACATCGGCCCTTCCTTCACGACGATCTCCAGCATCTTTGCCATCGCCAGGATGGAATCGCATGTTTGGATCTCGCTAGGGATCACGGTGCAACCGAAGATGTCCCCTCCGAACACCGCCACGTTCTCCTTGACCTTCCTGACGACGGTCTGCTCGCCTATGGTGCAGAAGATGACTAGTCCGCCGTTTTCATTGACGACATCCTCCATCAGCGTAGAGGAGTTGATGGGCATGACGACCTTTCCCTTGTTCTCGGCGAGCATGTTCTTCGCGAAAATGGCGAAGCTCTTGTCTCCCTGCACAGGCCTTCCGTCCTCCGAGACGAATAGACAATGGTCCGCATCCATCTCTATTGCGATACCTAGATTCAGATTCTGGCTCTTCACTATGTCCCCGAGCTTGATCATCCTCTCCCTGTCCATGACGGAGCTGTCTCCGCCGATGGTCAGACGGTCGACCGATAGCTTCATGAGGAGACCGGATATGATCTTCGCAACCGCCACATTACGGCAGTCTACACAGACCCTCAGATTGGCCTGGCGGATTGCTTCGGCATCCACCTTGGAGATGACGTGATCGATATAGCTCTCTGCGATGTCAGCGACCTTGTATATCCTGCCGACCTCCATAGCAGGGACCTGTTTGTTCTGGGCCATGATGGAATCCATCGTTATCTCATCGAAGATGGGATCCTCGATTCCTCCGGCCTTCAGGACCCTGAAACCGTTGATCTGCTGACCGGCGAAAGTAGCTGTGATGTTGACGCCCGCCTTGATATCGGGATTGTGGACCATATGGTACTGCATCAGGGGTGTAGGAACGATTCCCAGGTCCATGACGTCGCATCCGACGGACATTATACCCGCTACCAGTGCGGATTTCAGCATGATATTGGAAGGACGTCCGTCCATGGCCACGGCCACTGGAGACCCATAGGTGAGACCGATGGTCTTACCGATCTTCAAAGCGATCTCGACATCCAACTCATCGTTGATTATGCCCCTTACGGTGTTACTTCCTGCAAGCAGTGTCATAGCTTACCCGTCATTCCCAGCGCCCGCACCACAAATAATAGCGGGCGACCCAATGGACGTCTTAGACCTATGGTCTAATAAATAACTTCGGTCACCAGGCACGGATAATGACTGATGTTGTACAGACTCTGAACCCGAACCGGCCGGCAGGTACTGTGGATGGGTCTTCCCTGCCGCCGATCCGGAGTTTTCAGAGATTGCTGGACCTCTCCTTGATCCAAGCCTGGATGTCCTTTATCCTGGTGCTTCCGATGCCGAAGTACTCGGCGAACTTCTTGGTGGTGGTCAGCTCCCAGGTGTTCCCGGCCCTCTTCCTGGCGACGAAATCCATCTCCACCAGGGTGTGCACGTCCTCGTACACGCGGGGTCCGCGGAGCTTCAGCAGCTCGGCCTGAAGGACAGGCTGGTAGTACGCGATGGTCGTGAGGGTGCGCAGTACTCCTCCGGACAGCTCCGCCTTGGCGAAGGTGCCGGTGACCTCGGTGTATTCAGGTCTGAGCATCATCCTGTACTCGGTGCCGATCTTGGCGATCTGGATGGCGGAGTCCCTGTCGTCGTACTCCCTGCGAAGGTCCATCACGGCTGTCCTGACCTCCTCCACCGGGAGGTTGGTCTTGGCCGCTATGTCGGATATCTTCAGGTTCTCGGAGGCAGAGTACAGGGCCGCCTCCACCGCGGCCTTCACATTCACTTCACATCACCGCTTCGATGCGTCCGGCGATGCTGTCCTCGATGGTTCCGGAAGCACCCTCGGTCATGATCTCGACGAAGATGTCGCCGTAGGGCAGCGAGTCCTGCCAGACGTTGAGGCGTCCGACCCTGACCAAGTGGAGGATCGAGACGAAGGTCTTCAGGTTCTCCTTCAGGTCGTTGGTGTACAGGTCCTCGATGCAGATCTGTCCGGTTCCGAGCTTCTGGATCCTCGCCCAGACCTGCTCGACGTCCCTGGCGTCGTCCTCCTCGTGGGCCTTGTTGTCGAACTTGGTCGGCTCCTTGGCCTTCAGCTGCGACCTTACGCGCTCCCTCTCCTGCTGGATCTCGATCTCGGCCCTGGCCTCCTCGAAAGCATCGATGAGCTCGTACATGGTGACAGGGCGCACAGGCTCCCTCTGGAAGGCCTCGGTCAGGATGACCTCGGGGACCACCATGGTCTCCTCATCCTCGTAGAAGAAGCTGTCATCGATGTCCATTCCGAACTCCTCGATCGGAGGCTCGGAGAGGGTCCTGGTCGAGTCCGACTGCATCCTCAGGATCTTCCATGCCATCAGCATCAGCTTTCCGGCCACAATCATGTCGAAGGCATTTCTGACGACCTTCGAGTTGTACATCTTGACGAACTCCGAGAGGTTGATCTCCCAGGGGTCGATGCCGTTCTCCAGCACCAGGCTGAACACGGAACGGATCGCCTCGTCGACGGGGTCGGGGAGCCTCTCCCCGTTCTCCGCCTTCGAGAGGATGTCCATGTATCCGCCTATCCTCTGGTAGGTCTCGGTGTTCTCGCTCATTGCCTTGTGGAACAGCAGGTGCTGCTCCAAATCCTCTATCCTTACGTTCCCATCCATTTCAGTTCGCCTCGTTTTCCTTTACAGCCTCCTCCTCGTATTTAGAGACCTCAGCCAGATCGGGCTGTATTATGATCTTGCTGATGCCTGTAGGTGGCCTGGTTACCCCGATCAGTTGATCGGCGACCGCTAGCGCGACCTTCCTCAGGGACACCTGAATGAACTGTGCCTTCTGCGAGCTCTCCTTGACCCTGTGGGCCACCATCTCCGAGTTGACGGAGTCCAGGAACATGTCGACCTCGTCGAGCACGTAGAACGGTGAGGGTTGGTATTCCTGTATGGCGAAGATGAAGGAGAGCGCCGTGAGCGACTTCTCTCCTCCCGAGAGAGCTTCCAGCCTCAGGAGCTTTCCGTTCCTGGGCTTCGCATTTATGATCAATCCGCCGTTGAACGGGTCCTCCTCGTCCTCCAGCGCCATGAACGCCTCCCCTCCTCCGGAGAGCTGGGCGTAGATCTTCTTGAAATTCTCGTCGACCGCCGTGTAGGCCTGCATGAAGAGTCCCTTCTTCTTGTCCTTCAGCGAGTCGGTGAGTGCTGTGAGCTCAGCGATGTTCTTGTTGAGCTGCTGGACCTGCTCGTTCAATGCGTCCAGGCGGCCCTTCTTCTCGTCATAGTCCTCTATGGCGCGGAGGTTGACGTTACCGAGCGCGTTGATCGTGGCCTCGCAGCTCCTGATGATGCGCTTGATCTCCTCCTCAGAGGGTATGGGCTGGGCGACCTCGAACGTGATGGCGTCCACCTCTTCCTGGTTCTGCCTTATGATCTCGGCGAGCTCCAGCATCTGGGCCTTGAAGCTCGTGATCGTGGCCTGGGCGTTCTCTATGGCCATGGCCTTGTCCCTGACCTGCGTGTCCAGTTCGTACCTCTGGTTGGTGAGGTCGTCCTTCTTGTTGCGCAGATCCTCGAGACCGCCTTCCATCTCCGCCTCTATGGCGCGGAGGGCCTCGAGGTCGACCTTGAGACGCTCCATGATCTCCTTGCTCTCCTCGATGATGCGCAGGTCCTCCTCTATGTTGGAGTTGACCTTGTCGAGCTGCATCTGCGTGGATTCGTTCTGCTTCTTGAGACCGAGGATCTCGGTATCGGCTCCTCCGATCTGGAGCTTGTAGTCTGATATCGTCTGGGTGAGGTTGTAGAGCTCATTGCGGACGTTCTGTATCCTGTTCTGCAGGTCGGCAGGCGCTATCTCCGCGATACGGTTCCTGATCTTCGTCCTCTCATCCGTGAGGGCTGTCATCTTCTCGGTCAGGCTGTTGAATTCGGCCCTGGCGTCCGCCAGATCCCTGTCCGTGGACTCATACTTCACCCTGGCCTCCTGCAGGGACTGCTGGGCTTCCTTCTTGGTCTTCTCCAGCTCGGTGATCTTGGCCTTGAGGCCGGCCACCTTCTCCCTCTGCTCCATTCCTGACGAGGATGACTTCCTCATCTCGTCATCGGCACCGCGTATCTCGTCACGGATCTTCCTGAGCTCCGCCTTCACGTTCTCCAACGCCTCGGATGCCTTCCTGAGCTTCTCTCCCAGTTCGGTCAGCTCGTTCTCCGATGCCGCACCGAACTTCATCATCTTCTGCTGGTTGATCGTTCCTCCGACCATGGCTCCGGATGCCTCTATGAGCTCTCCGGCCTTGGTGACGATCCTGATTCCGCCCATGATCCTGCGGGCGGTGTCCATGTCCTTGACGACCAGCGTGTCGCCCAGGACGTACCAGAATGCGTTGTAGTACTTCTGGTTGAAATCTATGAGGTCGATTGCGTATCCTTCGGAATCCTTCTCGCTCATGATGGCCTTAGCCCTCGGCTTTCCGCCCATCATCTTCGTGAGCGGGAGGAATGTGACCCTTCCGAGCCTCTCCTTCTTGAGGTATGCGATCGCATCTGCGGCCACCTGGTCGTCGTCCACTACGACGGCCTGCATCTTTCCGCCTGCGGCCACGGAGAGGGCGACCTCGTAGCCCGCATCCACCTTGGCCAGCTCCTGGATAGTTCCATGGATTCCGGGCATCTCGCCCCTGTTCCTGAGGGCCAGGATGGCCTCGACGGCCATGCTTCCCTGGTTCATCCTGTCGGATACCTTCTTCTCGGCCTGCAGCGCCCTGTACTCCTCGTCGATCTTGCGGTAGGCGTTGTTGAGGTCGATCTCCTGCTTCTCCAGCTCGGACTCCTTGCCCCTAAGCTCCAGGATCTTCGCCCCGAAGTCCTCCAGGCTCGGTCCGGCCGCTGCCTTCTCCTGATCCAAGGACCATTTGGCGTCCTTGATCTCGAAGTCTATGCTCTGAATCTTCTCGTCGAGAGAGGCGTATGCGTTGTGAGCCTCCTCGGATGCCGCTTCCGCCTTGGCGTACTTGCCCTGCGTGGCCATCAGCACCTCGGAGCACTCGTCCGTTTCCTTCTCTACCTTCTCCAAACGCTGCTGGAGCTCCTTCTGCTCTCCGCCGGCGTTCGATATGAGGTCGGAGACCTTGCGCTCCTCCTCCTCTGCCTTCGCCTTGGCCTGCTGGGCCTCGGTCAGCTTGATCTCCAGTTCGGCCTTCGTCTCCTGAATGGCCTTGGCCTGGATGTTGTTACCTGAAATGGTCTCCTCGAACTGCTGCTTGAAGTTCCTGTTGTCCTCAAGGTCGGACTCCGTGGTATCGATCTTGTCCTTCTTCGTGGCGTAATCGATCTTGGTGGTCTCGATCTTCTCCTTGAGCTGCCTGTATTCGGGACCTATCTTGCTCTCGATCTCGTCCTCGACGTCGCGGATCTCCTTGAGCTTCGCATCCCTCTTGGCCTCGGCCTCCGCCTTCTCGGCGGCGAACCTCTGGATGTCCTGATTGCGCTTCTCGATCTGCTCCGCCTGGGCATCGTACGATGCCTTGGACATCTGCAGCTTCCTGTGAGAGTGCTGCGCCTTCGCCATGTCAAGGGCATCCTTGACCTCGACGTATTTCTGAGCGTTCTCGCGCTCCTTCTCGAGCTTCTTCACGTCATTGGTGAGCTCGGTGACAACGATGTTGATCCTGTCCAGATTCGCATTGGCCTCGGTCTTCTCGGCCTCCGCCTTGTCGATGTCCGCATCGAAGCTGGCGATTCCCGATATTCCGTCGAGTATGCCCCTCCTCTGGGTGTTACCCATCTGGACGATGTGGGTGACATCTCCCTGCTGGACGAGGTTGTAGCCCTCTGCGCTGATCCTGGCCTTAGTGAGCAGGTTGTCGAATTCGGTGAGGGTGGACTTCTGGTCGTTGATGTAGAAGTATGAGCTGTAATCCTGGCCGTTGTCGGACATCTTGATGTAACGGGTCAGCCTGACCTCATCGTCATCCCAAGGCATCATGCGGTCGGTGTTGTCGAAGATGAGAGAGACCTTCATGAACGAAGCCTTGTTCTTGCTCTTCCCGCCGTCGAAAATCAGGTCGGTCAGTCTTCCGGCGCGGACGGCCTTGGGGCTCTTGGGTCCCAGGACGAAGAGGATCGCATCCGTGATATTGGACTTACCGGAACCGTTGGGTCCCGTAACCGCGGTGTAACCCTCCATCAGCGGAACTACGACTTTTCCGCCGAATGACTTGAAATTCTCCATCTCGACTGTTTTTAGGTGCAACCGATCCCCCCAACTGGAAACAGCCGACTTATCAGCCGGCCGATCCTATCGAACGTTTACCGCAGGTTGTGCATCCCTTGCGCCCGCGCTATTCGATTAAATAATAATGCGCACGATGGTATTTAAATAACATTATGAAAAGCGGGCGTATGGCTCAGTCTAGGAGAGCAGGTATGTCCGCAACCGAATCCAACACCACCGTGGGCTCGATGTCCGAGGACTCGAGATCGCTCCTCGAAGTCTCTCCGCTGAGGACCAATATGGAAGCGATGCCCGCGAGGTTCCCCATCCTGATGTCGGTGTATAGACGGTCCCCGACCATGACGGTCCCCTTGGGATCCACTCCCATCTCGCCAGCGGCCATGTCGAGCATGAGACTGCTCGGTTTACCGATGATCACTGCAGTAGTCTGGCACATCTGTTCGAACATCCTTATGAAGGGTCCGATGTCTATGTCATAATCAGTTTCCGTAGGGCATACGTCGTCAGGGTGGGTGGCGATGAGTTCCGCCCCCTTCATCAACGCCTTGTACGCCTTGTTGATCTTCTCGTATGTGATGGTGCGGTCGAACGTGAGGTACACGATGTCGGGATCGTCCTCGACCACATTGACGCCCATCGACCTGACCTCCTCGGTGACATCCGGCGAGGCGACCACGTAGACCCTCTTGCCGGGACGCTGCGTGGCCACGAAACGTGCCGTTGCGATGTTGGAGGTCAGCACATTGTCCGAAGTGACGTCGAACCCCATGCGGACCAGCTTGTCGCTGTAATAGGAACGGGAATGGGACGAGTTGTTCGTCAGGAAGACGAAGGGTATCCCCTTGTCCTTCAGAGCCTTGATGAATTCGGTCGCTCCGGGTATGAGCTCGCTGCCCTTGTAGACCGTTCCGTCCATATCGATCATGAATCCAGTGAATCTCATCTCAGCAGCTCTCCTATCATCTCTATGGTCCTTCTCAGCTCCTCTCTCGAGGTCTTGTTGTAGATGGTAGCGGCAGGGTGGTAGGTCGGTATGAACTTGATGTCCCTGTCGCGTATCCTTATCGTCGTGGGGACGTTCGCAATCTCGTCCATCTTGCCCTCGTATCCCATGAGGTCGCGGCATGCCGATTTCCCCAGACCGATGACCACCTCAGCATCGTAAAGCTCCGATTCCAGGAACGGCCTGCAGGCCGCCATCTCCTCGGATGTCGGGTCCCTGTTCTTGGGGGGCCTGCACTTCACCGTATTGGTGATCAGGACGTCCGAACGGCTGAACCCCGCGTCCTTCATCATCCCTTCCAGGATCTTGCCTGAACGGCCGACGAACGGCCTTCCCTCCAGGTCCTCGTTCTCCCCGGGAGCCTCCCCGACGAAGATTATCCCTGAATCGAAGCTGCCGTCCGGCAGGACGATATTGGTGCGGCCTTCGCACAGTCCGCAGAGGCTGCAATCGGGTTCGGGCCTCATCTCTTTTCCTTCACGATCTCCGAGGCCTTCACCAGGGAATAGAATTTGACGCCGATCTCGGCATAGTTCTGCTCACCGCCGCTCTCACGGTCGATGACCGACATAGCATTCTCCACCACGGCCCCGTTCTCGCGGAGCGTCTTGATGGCTGCGATGCTTGATCCTGCGGTAGTGACCACATCCTCGACCACAAGGACCTTGTCCCCGGGGTTGAGGTCTCCCTCGATGAGCTTTCCTGTTCCGTGGTCCTTCTTCTCCTTGCGAACCATGACGTAGGGAATGCCGGTTGCCAACGAGAGCGCGGCCGCCAGAGGGACCGATCCGAGAACGACCCCTGCGATCCTGTCCGGACGGAGGTTCTCGTCCTGCATCTTCTCCGCCATGAGGACGGAGATCATGTAGAGGACCTTCGGGTTGGTACTGGCCTTCTTGATGTCTATGTAGTATTCGCTCTTGGCACCGGATGCCAGCGTGAAGTCTCCGAACTGGAGTGCTCCACAGTCCTTCAATGCAGTTGTGAGTTCGCTCATGTGATCACCACGGCTCCTTCTTGAGTCCCATCTTGAATCCGATAATGTTCACGATGCGATGGATGAAGAACATTATCAATAATATGAAGATCAGGGCGGCCAGATGCCATCCCTCTATGTAGGTTGCGTAGACCCATCCGGGGAAGAAGAGTGCGGTCACCAGGAATGCACCGATGACGAAATCGTACTGGTCCAGGACAGGCGCCTTCTGACCCCTCTCCATGCCGAACCTCCTCTTGATGAATGCCCCGCACAGGTCTCCCAGGACCGCTCCGAAGGCGAGGCAGAACAGGATCCCGACATCGGACCAGAATGAAGGTCCGTATCCTCCGTAGTTCTCCGGATCCCAGAGGGAACCAATGCCCATCAGGATCAATCCCAAGAGAACTCCAGAAAGGCCTCCTCCGAAGAATCCTCCCCATGATTTGCCGTCACCGAAGATACGCTTGCCTCTCCAGGATTTTCCGAAATCCATCTTGGTCTTCGACTTCTTCCCGAAGACTACGGCTGCGGAGTTCGGGACCATGGCCGGCAGGAAAAGCCAAAGCCCGGTCACCATGATTGTCAGAATCTCCAGTATCTCCATTCAGGCACCTTGCATCCAGATATGGGATTGCAGTTAATATCATATCGCTCACCATCCGTCACGGTTTTCTATTCCCTCACCGATAGGCACATATGCTCGTATTGGACAGTTCTGCATTCTTCTCGATGGATGCCTTACCCGAAGAGGAACACGTGTGTCCCCCAGGCGTCATCAGGGAGCTGGAGAAGTACGAGGATCCCCGTCTATCGCTCTGGGGCGACATGGTTAAGGTCTCCGAATGCTCGAAGGAGTCCCTTCAGAAGGTCGAGGAGGCCGCCAAGAAGACCGGCGACATAGGGAGGCTATCCCCTGTCGACATGACGGTGCTGGCACTGGCTGTCGATGTCAACGGGACCATATGGTCCGACGACTACTCCATTCAGAATGTGGCAAGGGTGATGGGGCTCGGTTTCAAACCGGTCGGAATGAAGGGTATAGAGAAGGTCGTCAAGTGGAACTACAAGTGCATAGGCTGCGGCAAATGGTTCAAGGAGAAGTACCCTGAATGCCCTGTCTGCGGTTCTCCGATGAAGGCCTGCAGAAGGAAATGATCACGGGAAGATGCGCTTGCATCTGATCAGGTTGCCCATCCTGCGCTTGCCGAGGATCCTCATGCACATCTTGGTAGTGGCATCGGATCTGAAGGCGAAGGTGTCCGCGAGCTTCTTGTTGAGAGCAGCCATCTTGAGGGGGGAATCCATGATCTCCCTCCACTGCGTCTCATAATTCTGGAGAGATGCTCCGTTGATGACGTTATCCGCCGCTACCTGACCGCATATGCGGCCTGCGATCATCGCCAGGGGGATTCCTCCTCCGTTGACTGATATCACCTGACCGGCTGCATCTCCGACGACCATTCCGTTGCCGCTGACGGTCTTGGGGATGGGGCCTTCGCTGGGAACGTACTTCCCGTATACCTTGCCCTCGGCCTTGAAACCGTGCCTGGCCATGAACTTATCGAAATATGATGAGAGGGTGCCGTCTGCGAACTTGGGAGAGAATCCTACACCGACGTTCGCACGTCCGTCCTTGGGGATGATCCACCCGTACGCACCGGGCGCGATGCCACCGAAGAACATCTGAGTGTAAGGTTCGAAATCCCCTTTGACCTGGGCGGTCACCGCAGGATAGGGGTTCCTGTTCCTCTGCAATCCAAGAGATTGGGCGACCCTCGAACCGGGACCGTCCGCTCCCACGAGCACCTTGTACTCGATCTCGCCCTTGTCGGTGACGGCGACGCCGTCCCTGATTTCGTTGAAGGCCTGACCGAGACAGAGCTCTGCTCCGGCCTCCACCGCCAGATCGGCCAGGTACTGATCGAACCTGTCCCTGTCTGTGGTGTATCCGTTGAACTCCAGCGTCGTGACCCTGTCATCGGGATCGATGAGGTTTATCCCCACGGTATTCAGGCAACGAAGGTCCTCCGGAATGTCGAAGAGGGACTTCATGTCCCTGAGCTTGGGGAACATGTTCTGAATCTCCTCGTCGGAGGGCATGAACTCGCCGCACCTCACGGGGACTCCGACAACGGGACGCCTCTCGAGGATCTTGACCGATGCTCCGGCCTGTGCGGCGTATCTTGCGGTCACGCTTCCCGCCGGACCGGATCCGACGACCAGGACATCCACCTTCTCGGCCATGCTATCACATCGTGTCGATGAAACTCAATAATGAACTCTTATAATCCGAATCGGGAAGGCCGCTGATGATCTCCCTGGCCTTCTTACTGTATTCCTTGATGATATCCTCGCAGCGCTCCTGTATTCCCGCTGCCTTCATGGAGGATACGATCCTCTCTGCATCCTTCTTCTGGATGTCTTTGTCGGAGAAGGCCTGCCTGACCTTCTCCCCGATGCTCTCATCGGCCATCGCCAGACAGAGGGGCACTGTCGGGATCCCCTGCATCAGGGTGTCCATCTGTGCGATTCCCTTGCCGTTACCGAACAGGTCCTCGAGATCGTTACGGATCCTCAGTACGATCCCCAGTCCCTCTCCCAGGACTCCCATCTCTGCGATGACGGATTCTTTCGCACCGGCCTCCTTGGCCGCGCATTCCATCATCACGCTGAGTTCGGATGCCACCCTCTTCTTGATGAGCTCCAGGCACTCGTCCTTGGTAACCGTGGAATCGCCGAGCCTGTCGGTCTGGCTGAATATTCCGTCGCTGATCATGGTGGAGACCTTCATGATGTACGGAGCGACGTTGGGCGCCTTATCGTAGGCCATGCGGAATCCCATGATGTACATGTAATCGCCTGCGACGATGACCTTGGTGGTGGGAGGGATCTTGTGGAAGAGTTTCTTCTTCATCCCTTTAACGTTACCGTCCGCATCGATCATGTCGTGCATGTGGAGGCCGTCGAAGACCGCTCCGAAGCTGGCTGCCATGTAGACCGCGGTATCGGAGTCCTTGCCTCCGTTGGCGTAGTATGATAGAATTCCGAGAGCGGGCCTGACCTTGTGATTGCGTGAGGCGATCATATCCTTGCACATCTCGTTGAGCTCGGGATAAGTGCGCATCACACCATCGATGAGGACCTCGTCGACGGACTCTACGTCCTTCTCGACTATGGAATACCAGCTCTCAGCCATTACACTGGTATCGGAGTGCCGTACTTAACTCTAACCGTGGAAGTGTAAGTCCTGAAAAAGATGAAAGGTAAGAGGTTTGGGTAAAGGGTTTATTGGATTGTCATCAGATAGTCCAGGATGCTGCCTCGCAGAATCCGTACAGGAGATCGGGGTAGACTCCGAGCACGACGACGAAGATCAGACAGATCACGATCGCAACGGTGAATGCTGCGGGGATCTTGAACTTCTCGGTGCTCTCTCCCTTCTCGATGTACATCGCCTTGACTACCCTTGCGTAGTAGTAAAGCGAGATCGCGGAGTTCAGGACTGCCACGAATGCAAGCCACACCCACTCTCCGGATGCGTCTCCGGGGGTTCCCAGAGCCGATGCGAACAGGAAGAACTTGGAAGTGAATCCTGCGAGCGGGGGTATACCTGCAAGCGAGAACAGGAACAGCATCATGGCCGCTGCCAGGAAGGGTGCCCTCTTGGCAAGTCCCCTGTAGTCGGAGATCTTCTCACCGATACCGGCGCAGATGAGTGCACCGACGATGAGGAAGGCTCCTCCCTTCATGAACACGTGGGTGAACATGTGGAACATACCTGCTGCCATTGCCTCAGGAGTCATGACTGCCATGATGATCAGGATGTATCCTGCCTGAGCGATGGATGAGTATGCGAGCATCCTCTTGATGTTGTTCTGTGCGATGGCGACGATGTTTCCGACCGTCATCGTGAACGCTGCGATTATTGCGAAGATGTACTGTGCGACCTCTCCGTAGATGGTTCCTAACGTTGCCGCTCCGATGAACATTACCAGGAAGACCTGGATGAACACAGCGATTCCCATCTTCTTGGATCCTGTTGCCAGGAACATGGAGACAGGTGAGGCTGCTCCCTCGTACACATCGGGTGCCCACATGTGGAACGGTACTGCTGCTATCTTGAATCCGTATCCTGCGATCATGCAGATGATACCGATCATGAAGGCCCAGTTGAATTCCGTGTTGTAGGCGACGAACTCTGCGAGTGCGTAAGTCTCTGTCGTCTGAGCGATTCCGTAGATCATCGAGATTCCGTAGAGGGTCAGTGCAGTGGACATACCGCCTATGATGGCGTACTTCACAGCTGCCTCTGCGGACCTTCCGTCCTTCCTCTTCAATGCAACCATTGCATACGAGGAGATACTGGTCAGCTCGACTCCGACGAAGATGGTCAGCAGATCGTAGGATGTCGTAACGAACAGCATACCGGTCGTTGCACCGAAGAGCAGCGAGTAGTATGCTCCGGCATGGTTCCTGGTTGTCTCAACGCTTGAGTTGGAGACAAGCACTACGAGGAACAGGACGATCAGGAACAGGAGTCCCATGATCGAGCTGTACTCGTCGAAGTACACGCCAAGATAGTAGCCGACGTAGCCGTCGACAAGGAGGCACATGTCGATGAACATCGCGAAGATGACGAAGATCATGGCGATTGCCCATGTTGCAGTGTGCTTCTTTCCGAACATCTGGATGCCGGGCATCACGAGTGCTGCTATGACCAATACGATCATGGCTGCGAGAGGTGTAAGGTCACCGAATATCGATGTTATGATCTCAGCTACCATTTCAAATCACCCCCATAAGGATGGTGGAGTAGGATTCGATGTACTGGAGAGCCGCATCAGGCCACACTCCGAAGAATGCGACCAGGATTGACAGGACCGCCAGGGCCGCGAACTCGAAGTGCGCGACATCGTGAACCTTCGAAAGGTCGATCTTTGTGGTCTCGGGTCCGAACAGGGTCCTCTGCATTGCCCACAGGTAGTATCCTGCGGTCAGCATGAGGGACAGCATACAGAACAGGAGCATCCAGATCACATCGTTCTCGAGGATGAACTCATAGAACGCCATGATGACAGGGAACTCTCCCCAGAATCCGACGAGTCCGGGCAGTCCGAGAGATGCCATGAACGCGATCATCATGAATGTCGCATAGATAGGCATCCTTCCAGCGAGTCCACCGAGGAAGGGGATCTCTCTGGTTCCGACCTTGTGTCCGGTCATACCGCAGACCATGAACAGCATTGCGGTGATGAGTCCGTGTGCGAACATCTGGAAGACCGCGAATGTGATTCCGGCCTCGGACATACATCCGATACCGAGCATGACCATTCCCATGTGGCTGATGGATGAGAATGCAACCATCTTCTTGAGGTCTGTCTGTGCGATACATCCGTATGCTCCGTAGATGATGGAGACGATGGCGATCGCGATGATGACCCACTGCCAGACGTATGCTGCATCGGGCAGGGCCTCGATACAGATACGGATGATACCGTAGGATCCCATCTTCAGCATGACACCGGCCAGAAGGACGGATCCCTCGGTAGGTGCCTCTGTGTGGGCGTCAGGCAGCCAAGTGTGGAACGGTACTGAAGGCATCTTGACCATGAATCCGAAGAACAGCATGGCGAAGATGAGGGACTGAATAGTGATTCCCGCATTCGCGATACCGAGCTTGATGGCGTCGAACGAGAAGTTGACTGCCATTCCGGGCTCAACGGACTCGTAACCGAGTACGAAGATACCGATCAGCATGACCAGCGATGCTACGTGTGTGTAGATGAAGAACTTGATCGCAGAGTAGTGCCTGCGAGGTCCTCCGTACCATGAGATCATGAAGTACATCGGGATGAGAGTTACCTCCCACATGATGTAGAACAGGAAGTAGTCGGATGCGGTGTAGACACCCATGAGACCGACTTCCATCGCCATGATCAGGGCGTAGAAGTAGTTGTTGTTCTCCCTGTGCTCGTCCAACGAGAATACGTTGACGAGGAGGACCAGCAGTGCGGTCAGGAAGACCATCAAGATGCTGAGTCCATCGATTGTCAGAGAGTAGTTCATGATGAACGTCGATGTGCTAATCCACTCGAAGCTCTCGCTGAGATCGGCGAAGTCGCCGAACACTCCCAGCATAAGGAGCAGGGAAATGACGAGCGTCACTGCGGAGAATCCGATAGCGACGTACTTCGAGTACTTCTCCCTCGAACCGCCCATGAGCAGAGCGATTATCGCTCCGATCAGGGGGATGAGGATCAGACTTGAAAGAATCATACTCATATCAGAAACCTCCCAGTAATGCGAAGATCACAATGCAGAGCACGGATAGGACCGATACTCCGAGCAGCACGATGGACGAGTAGTCCTGCACGTGTCCGGTCTGGACCTTGCTGAGGACATCTCCTCCTCCGACGACTGCTGCGGACAGACCGTTGACAGTTCCGTCCACGATCTGCCTGTCGACGTAGTTGACTCCCTTTGCGACTCCGTAACCGAACTTCCATGAGATCTGGTTGTAGAGGTCGGGGAACCACCATCTCTTTGTGAGTGCTTTGTACAGTCCAGACTCTCCGTTCTTGTTGAACTTTCCGGGGTTGATGGACTGCTTTACGTACATGCCGTATGCGATGAGGATACCAATTGCCGCGAGCACCAGAGTGAGGTAGGTGTACGGGTTGGTGAACAGCTCGATTCCGTGCTCGGTTCCGTCGATCATGACTCCCTCGAATGCAAGCATCTGGTCGAGTCCGAAGAACATGAACAGTCCGCTGATCAGTGCGAATACCGCGAGGATGATCAAGGGGGTGGTCATTGTCTTGGGAGACTCTCCGTGGCAGTGCTGTGCGTTCTCGCGGGGCTCGCCCATGAAGGTCATGAACCACATGCGGAACATGTAGAACGCCGTCATGAATGCGGTAACGACTGCGAGGATCCAAAGGACGAGGAACCATGTGGTTGCGTCTCCGACACCGTGCTCGAATGCAAGCATAGCGGTATCGATGACCAGATCCTTGGACCAGAATCCGCTGAAGATCGGGATTCCAGCGATGGACAGACATCCGAAGAGCATGGTGATTGCTGTTATCTTCATCTTTCCGAACAGGCCACCCATCAGCCTCATGTCCTCTGTTCCGGTTCCGTGGATGACGGATCCGGAGCCCATGAACAGGAGTGCCTTGAAGAAGGCGTGGTTGACCATGTGGAAGCATCCTGCGAAGAATCCGAGCGCTCCGAGCTCGTAGTATCCGAGCGACCAGAGGTATCCTCCTGCTCCCAGAGCGAGGATCATGTATCCGAGCTGTGAGACGGTGGAGTAGGCCAGGACCTTCTTGATGTTCATGTTGTTGAGAGCCATGGTGGCTGCGATGAAGGCGGTTACGCCTCCGATGATGCCCACGAAGAGCATGACATTGCCGTCCATGACGTAGATGGGGAAGGCCCTTGCTACGAGGTAGACTCCGGCCTTAACCATGGTTGCTGCGTGTATCAGAGATGATACTGTGGTAGGACCTGCCATTGCATCAGGCAGCCAGTCGTGCAGAGGGAACTGAGCGCTCTTTCCGATGACTCCTCCGAACATGAGGAGGAGACCGAGGGTCATGAGCTCGGGGTTCGACTGTGCGACCTGCTCTGCTGCTGCGAACATGTCCGTGTAGTCCAAGCTGTGGAACAGGTTGAGGAAGATGAACAGGCCTCCCATGAGGCAGACATCTCCCATACGGGTGACGAGGAAAGCCTTCTTTGCTGCGGATGCCGCGTTGGCGGAAGCAGCGTCTCCCTCGTGGTGCCTGAATGACCAGAATCCGATCAGCAGGTAGGAACAGAGTCCCATGACCTCCCAGAAGATGAACAGCTCCAGGAAGTTGCTTGATACGATGAGTCCGAGCATTCCGGTAAGGAACAGCGAGACCTCGGCGTAGTACCTGTTCTTCCTCTCTCCCTGGTCGTGCATGTAGCCGATCGAGTAGATGAAGATCAGTGTCGAGATGAAGGACGAGAACAGCATCATCATGCATGTCAGTCCGTCGACGTAGTATCCGAGGTTCAGTGTGTAGTCGCCGATGGCGAACCACCTGATCGATTCGGTAATGGGAAGTCCCATTTCGTATTCGGAGCTGCCGAGGTACTCCACGCTGATCGCCAGTGCGATCAGGAACGAGAGCAGGGCTCCGGCTATTGCGATGTAACCACCCTTCTCGGGTGTCTTCCTTCCGATGATACCGATGATGAGGAAACACATCATAGGGATGAAAGGAACGAGCCATGTGTATTCAGCTATCATCTTACCACCTCATAGATGTGAGCTCAGCATCATCGAGCTCCGTGGACTTTCTAATCTTGTATGCGTTGAGCAGGATAGCGATTCCCACTGCGACCTCTGCCGCTGCGACGGAGATCGACATGATGACGAACGCCTGACCGACGATATCGTAGTTGAATGCCGCGAATGTGACGAAGTTGATGTTCGCCGCGTTGAGCATAAGCTCGATACACATCAGGACGACGATCGCGTTGCTCTTCGTCAGGACACCGTATGCCCCGATACAGAAGAGGATCGCTCCGAGGACGAGGAAGTACTCCATTGGAATCATTCTTCCACCTCCTCCTTCGAAATGACGACTCCGCCGACCATGGCTCCGAACATGAGCAAAGCCAAGGGGATCAGCACGAATCCGTACTCCTCGAACACAGCATAGGGCAGACTGTTCTCCTTGAGCTCGCCTCCGTCGAATATGTCCTGGTCGGGATCATGTTCTGTACCTGCGAATGTGGGCAGTCCCTGAGGTTCGTCGTAGTTTGTCTCGATGTTCGAAACGAATATGCCTCCGATGAGGACCACCAGGAGGATTCCGACCACAACAAGGCCCTTAGAGGATCTCTTACTCATCGTCCTCATCCTCCTTTGTTACAATGTATCTTCTTGTCAGCATGACGCTGAATGCGAACAGGATGGTGATAGCACCAACGTACACCAGCATCTGGATAACTCCGAGGAACTCCGCCTCCAGGAAGAAGTAGAAGAGTCCTACGCAGAAGAAAACCAGAGCGAGGTAGAACGCGCTATGCATGACCTCCTTGTCGTGCACGACATACAGGGCTGCGAGTATTGTGATCGCTGCCAGTATGAGGAATGCAACGAGATCGAGGTTGTCAAGTGCATAGGTACCGAAACCGACCAATCCGTTCCAGACCCAAACTAGGGCATCCCAAATGACTCCCATCAGAGCACCTCCTTGATTTCGAGTGCATCCTTAGGACAGGCGTCCACGCAGTTCTTGCATGAGATACACTTCGCGTTATCGAATTCAGGACGCACGATGGGCTTACCCTTGTCGTTGACTCCCTTCTCGACCATTGTGATGGCGTCGACGGGACAGACCTTGGAGCACTTCTTGCATCCGATACACTTGCTGTCGGTGAGCTCGGGCTTGTCGACATCGAAGATGTGGACACGCCTCTCGGGGTTGCCGTTCTCGATATCGGAAGGCAACGTAACCTCCAGCTTGACCTCCATTCCGGGGGTCGTCTTATCGTAGTTGAGCCTCCTGGGGCCCCAGAGCAGGTCGTACCTTGTGTACTCGGCCAACTCATATTCAGGGGTGACGGTCATAGCATCGACGGGGCAGTACTCTGCGCAGTATCCGCAGAATGCGCACCTTCCGATGTTGACCTGAGGCCTCATTACCTTTTCACCGTTGTCATCTTCGACCTCGATGAGCTTGATGGCCTGCGTTACGCACATGCGTACACACATTCCGCAACCAACGCACTTGTCGAACCTGAGTCCGGGGCGTCCGCGGTAGTTCTCCGGAATCCACTCCTTCTCATAGGGGTACAGGACGGTGACGGGCCTGTGGACGACTGTCTTGCAGAAGAGCTTAAAGACCGTCCAGGTAGGCTTCATTATCCAAAGGCTCTTTGCGAGGTTCTTCGGATACTTATCTAGATACTTCATCGCCATCAGTAGAACCCTCCTATCTTAAGAAGAACGGCAATGGCCAGGTTGAACACGGACAGAGGCATGAAGACCTTCCATCCCAAGTTCAGGATCTGGTCGGGCCTGACACGGGCGATCGCTCCTCTGACGACGATCATCAGGAAGAACACGAACCATGCCTTGATCAGGAAGACAATCTCGGGAAGGGCTGTGCCACCGATGAAGGGGATAGTCCATCCTCCGAGGAACAGGATCGCGACCATACCGCATGAGACTGAACCCCTTAGGTAGTCTGCGAGCATGATGAGACCCCATTTCATTCCTGCGTACTCGGTCTGCCATCCCTCGACCAGCTCGGTCTCTGCCTCCGCGATGTCGAGGGGGGGCCTCTCACACTCTGCAATGGAGCAGAAGAAGAAGACCAAGAATCCCAAGAACATGGGGACGACCAGCCAAACTGTGTCCTGCAGGGCGACGATGTCTCCGATGTTGAAGCTGCCGGCGAGCAGTGAGATCGTAGCGATGATGATCAGCATGGGGACCTCGTAAGAGATCATCAGTTCTGCGGCCCTGATTCCTCCGATGAGGGAGTACTTGTTGTTCTGGGCCCATCCGGAAACCAGGATGAAGAACGGTGCGAGGGCGTAGAACGCCATGATAATCAGGAGACCTGTGTCGTAGTTGACGACATACCACCTGTCGGACAGGGGGACCATACACGCGACCAGGCACGAGAGACCGACGATGAGCGACACACACCAGATGTATGTCATCTTGTCGACCTTTGCGGGGATTGTGTTCTCCTTCATGAAGGTCTTGAGACCGTCAGCGACACACTGGAGGAATCCTTTCATTCCGACCATTGTTCCGCGCCTGTCCATCAACCTTCCGAGGACCTTACGCTCCATCCATAGGTTCAACAGGACGACCACGAAGGCCACGATGAAGATGACCAGCATGAAGAGGACCAGTGCGAACAGCACGGTCACCTGGTCACTGACGAGCCACTCGGACAGCCAGTTGTTGGGGAACAGCAGGTTGATCAACCATGCGAGTGTTCCGCCGATGATTTCCCAGAGACCGTAACAGATGTCGTAGGGCAGGTTGTCGGTGATGAAGGGCGTGAAGGGGTTCTGATAGGGGTCCCCATAGTTGATCCAATCCAGTATAGATGAATATTGAGCAACTGCCATCTTCTCACCTGTCTGTCTCTCCGAGGCACATGTCGATTTGTGCGAGCACAGCGGGGACATCAGCGATCCTGACGCCCTGACACATCGCCTTGGAGCATGATACGTTCGTAAATATCGGGCTGCGCACCTTAAGCCTGTAGGGCTTGTCTGTACCGTCGGATGCGAGGTACATGATGGATTCTCCACGGGGGTCCTCGAGCCTTCCGAATGTCGTTCCGGCAGGGACCTTGGTGGGGGTCTTTATCCTGTAGGGTGCGTTCTTTCCGAGTGCTTCGATCTTCTTCACTGCCTGCCTGATGATGTCGCATGACTGGAACATCTCCTCGATACGGATCATGTACCTGTCGTACGTGTCTCCGACCTTGGTGTCTTTGTTCAGGACAGGGACCTCGAAGTCGACCTTGTCGTAATTGTCATAGGGGTCGTCACGGCGGATATCGAAATCGACACCGCATCCCCTCATTGCGGGACCGGTGAGACCCATGTTGGCACACTGTTCGCGTGTCATGTAGCTGACCTTTCTCATCCTCGATACGAAGACCGATGAATCGTCGATCAGGTAGATGATATCCCACATTGCCTTCTCGAAACGGTTGACTGTCCTCAGGATATCCCTGTCGAACAGCTCAGTGGTGTCGTTCCTGACTCCACCGATACGCGGGAAGTTGGTGGTCATCCTGGCTCCGCACAGCTTGACGTTGAGATCGAGGAAGTACTCCCTCTCCCTCATGGCCCACAGGAAGACGGTCAGGTTACCCATATCGGTACCTACCGCCGCGAGCCACATCAGGTGCGACTGGATACGGCAGACCTCGTCTGCGACGATCCTGATGTACTTTGCCTTCTCAGGGATGTCGATTCCGAGCGCCTTCTCAACTGTCATACAGTACAGGTGAGAGTATGTCATCGATGCACAATAGCAGAGACGGTCGGTCATGGGGATGATCCTTGCGTAATCCCTGTTCTCGGTCTCCTTCTCCCAACCGCGGTGAAGGTATCCGACTATGGGGTCAGCGTCCGTACAGAACTCTCCATCGATCTGGAGCTTGAGTGTCCAGAGTCCGTGAGAGAACGGGTGCTGAGGTCCCCAGATGACCCACATCTTGTCGGTGTCCATCTTCTCTTGAGCTTCCAAAACTGGTACAAGTGAATCTGCCATCGTATCACTCCTGACTCCTCATCTTGTATGACTTCCTGAAGGGGAAGAATTCGTAGTTCTGAGGTGTGAGCAGCCTCTCGAGCCTCGGGTGGTTGTCGAAGACAATTCCGAAGAGCTCCCAGGTCTCCCTCTCATGCCAGTTAGCTCCCTGCCAGATGTCTGTAACACAGGCGATGTGGAGATCGTCGGCGGGCACATCGACGTTGAGGTCGATCATGACACCGTTGTAGTAGTTGGAGAGAAGGTAGACGACCATGAGGTGGTCCACGTAGTCCACGGCTGTGACGACCGAGCAGTGCTCGAAGGTCAGGTTGTCGTGGATGAACTTGCAGACGTCGTGCGAGATCTCCCTGGGGCACTTGGCTTTGACCCTGCGCTCCTCTGTCTCGACGATCTCGACGTCGGGGAACTTTGCTTTGAGTGCCGATGTGATCTCATCGACAGAAGGACTCTGATAAACTTCCGCCATCCTCAGTCCTCCATGAAGTTTCCTCTGCGGAAGTAGTTCTCGATCTTCTTCTGAAGGAGCATGAAACCGTCGATCATCGCGTCGGGACGTGCAGGACATCCGGGGATGTACACGTCGACGGGGACGATCTGGTCCAGTCCCTGTACGCAGTTGTAGGAGTCGTACCAGGGTCCTCCAGAGATGGCGCACTCTCCCATGGCTACGACCCACTTGGGGTTCGGAATCATCTCGTAGAGACGCCTGAGGTCGGGACGGATCTTCTTGGAGATCCAACCGTTGACCAGGAGAATATCTGTCTGCCTGGGGGAGGAACGGTAGATCATACCGTAACGCTCCGCATCGTACCTAGGTGCCGATGCCGCTGCCATCTCGAGAGCGCAGCACGCAAGACCCCAGTGCAGAGGGTGCATGGAGTTCTTCATACCCCAAGCCCAGATGGGTCCTGTCAACTTGTCCACTGTCTTTTTCGTTCCGGTGCTGAGGAGATCGTTGATGATCGCGTCCGACCATGTCATGAACTCGTCAGCACTCATTGCGACTGCATGGGGGTATAGGCTCATATCCATACTTCTGCCTCCTTTTTCAGAGAGTACGCGACTCCGAGAACCATGATACCGAAGAAGATGATCATCATCAGCTGGGCTGTGGCAGAAAGGCCTGCGAATGCGATTGCCCACATGAGCAGGAATGTTGCCACCAGGTCAAACACGACGAAGATCAGAGCGAACGTGTAGTACTGGAATCTGAACTGCACGTGGGCATCTCCGATGGGTTCGGAACCACATTCGTAGGTCTGTTCCATCCACTCAGTGGGTTTCTCAGGCCTTAAGAACCTAGATACCAACCATGCTAATGGCCCGAAAGCTAACGTTAGTAGCGCTACGAAGGCCAACGGCATGTAGTACATAATTAGTAACATTGGCCTCTTGGATTCATTGTTAGTACATAAAGATAAGCACGCCCGCGTTCCTATATAGAGGCCGAGTTAGGACGTTTTGACCAATTTTTTAGTACTGGATGGATGATATTGACCTCATGTCCGCAAACATAGGTTTCATCGGCGCAGGAAAGATGGCGGAGGCCCTCATCGGAGGGTTGATCTCGAAGGGTGTTTTCCCCGCGGAAGGCATCGTAGCCTGCGCACCGTCGAAGAAGACTAGGGACCATATTTCGTCGCAGTACGGGGTCAAAGTCTTCGAGAAGGCGTCGGATATGGTCGGCGAGGCCGATCTCATCGTCCTTGCGGTGAAACCCAAGAACGTGGAGGGACTTTTCAAGAACGAGGGTGTCGCGATCGGCAAGGGCAAGATTCTCCTCAGCATCGTCGCCGGACTCTCTATCGACAAGATAAAATCCTATGTGCCAGATGCAAAGATAGTTAGGGTTATGCCCAATCATTGCTGCATGGTACTAGAGGGTGCTATGGGCTATACCTGCGACTCCTCGATGACCTCTAATGAGAAGGCGGAGATAGCTAGGATACTCTCTTCCGTCGGTTTGGCCGTCGAGGTACCCGAATCGCAGATGGATGCCGTGACCGGTGTCGCCGGAAGCTCGCCTGCGTTCTTCTACATGGTAATTGACGCTATAGCGGATGCAGGAGTGCTTAACGGCCTTACACGCGAGCAGGCTGTCAAATTGGCCTCACAATCGATGCTCGGAGCGGCGAAGATGGTCCTCGAGACCGGTAAGCACCCCGATCAGCTGAGGGACGAGGTATGCTCCCCCGGAGGAACCACTATCGTCGGTGTCAAGATCCTCGAGGACATGGGCATGCGTTCAGCCATGTCCAATGCCGTTGACGGGACCATAGAGAGGTCCCGCGAGATGAGCAAGGAATGATCGATACCGATCATTTCCTGATCAGCGATTTGAAAAGACCGAACCCTACGCGGGGTGCGTTGGACCATATGGAGCCGGCATCCCAGTCCAGATCCTTCTTGTTGGCGATGGTGGAGTTCATCATGCGGGTACCCTCGTCCTTGGTCTCCCAAAGCCTAGCCTCCCTCTCCTCCAGATCCTGAATCTTCATTATGTCATCGACCTTGTGCATGAGCTCCCTTGCGAACTCGGTCCTCATGCAGCGGTCCTTGTACATCGCCTCACTGGTACGGCCTGCCTCGAACTCCTTCTGCGCCAGCACAAGGGCCGCATCGTAAGATACCTCGGCGACATCATCCCTTGTCATCCACTTGGTCTCATAGGACAGGACATGCTTCCACGAGGGGTTGTCCAGAAGCTTCCTATGGTCCTCGAGGGTGCGTGCCCTGAGGGTGTATCCCCATTTGTCGGGCTCCTCGAAGATCCTGCTGCCGGGATCGACGAAGGGTGCGAACGGCGCGTTGTAGATGAAAAGGCCGTCGTCCCTGTTGACCGATGCCCACAGCCTCTCCGAGGCCTGGACGCTGTAGAGGGCCGATTCCCTGTCCTGATAGGGCAGTCCGTTCATGTAGAACAGGTCGAATCTGCTGCATCCGTTGCGGAATGCCGCAGGGATCGTCTTCTCTATGGATTCGTTGGTGTATCCCTTCCCGAGAGCGAAACGGACCTTCTCGTCGTGGGAATCCGGGGAGAATTCAATAGACCATCCTCCCTCGAAGGTCTGATCGATCTTCCTGAAGTAGTCCGGCGTCGCACCGTTGAAGAGCTCAACGACCACGTGATTCTTGATGCGCCTCTCCTTGCAGGCCGCCAGGAACCTGTCGGCATAGTCCATGCTCTGCTGCCTCAGGTCGCCCACTATGAATATCGGCGTGTCCAGATAGGATTGGATAAGGTCCATGTCCTCGGCCAGCTTCTCGGGGCTCCTGAAGGCGGGTGCCTTCCTGCAGACGACCCTGCCGTTCGCATGATGGGATCCCCCGCACTCGGCGCAGTTTATGGAGCATCCCCTGACGGTGAACACCGATGTGAGCGGTAGCTTGTCCCATCCGTACCATGGCAATGCGCCGTTGATGTCCATGTTGCGCATGACGCACTTGATCATGGTCCCGTAGTCGAACCTGATCTCGTCCAGGCTGGTCAGGGAGTATGTTATCCCGTTCTCGTGGACGTGTCCGTCCTTGTCCTTCCAGGTCAGATTCGGGACTTCGGACAGGTCCGTGCCCTTCTCCAGGGCCTCCATCATCATGACTGTGGGCACCTCGGTGGTGTCCCCTCTCATGACCAGGTCTATCTCCGGACGCTCGATGAGCTCCCTGTGGAAGTATGAGGAGGTCAGCCCTCCGAACTCCACCAGGGCGTCGGGATGGTACTTCTTCACGATCTTGGCCAGCTCGATGGCTCCATGGGCATGTGGCATCCAATGCAGATCTATGGCGAAGACCTTGGCGTTGAGCTTGCTGATCCTCTTCTCCACGTCGAACTTATCGCTCTGGAGCATCTGGACGGCTATGTTGACGATCCTGGTCTTGAAACCTGCCGCCTCCAGATGGGAGGATATCGTCATGAACCCGATAGGGTACATCTCGAATACCGGCGATGACGGGATGACATCGCTGACCGGCCCGTAGAATATGGGCTTCTTGCGGAAATCGTATACTGAAGGGGCGTGCATGAAGATTATGTCCGACCTCATGCTCCGTACCGCCTCTTCCTTTGCTGATATGTCCTGATGGCCCTGAGAAGGTCTATGCGCCTGAATCCGGGCCAGTAGACGTCTGTGAAGTACAATTCGGAGTAAGCGATCTGCCAGAGAAGGAAGTTGGATACCCTTACCTCTCCGGATGTGCGGAGGACCAGATCTGGATCCGGGATCTCCTTGGTGGAGAGATGGTCTGACAGCATCTCCTCGTTGATGTCGTCGATATCGATCTCTCCTTCCTTGACCTTCCTCGATATCTCACGCACGGCTCCCACTATCTCCTGCCTGCCGCCGTATGCTATGGCGATGCTCAGACAGCAGCCGTCGTAATCCTTGGTCTTGTTCTCAGCGTACTCGACTGCCTTGTACAGATTCTCGGGGATGATCGAACGGTCTCCGATGACCCTTATGCAGGGCCTGTACCTCTGGACCTCCTCGCTGTCAGCCAGTTCGGTGAGGGCGCTGCTTATGAGATCCATGAGCATATCGACCTCCTCCTGACTTCTGGAGAAGTTCTCCACCGAGAATGCGTATACCGTGAGGTATTTCACTCCCAGATCGAGGCACCAGCGGGTGACCTCCTCGAACTTATCCTTGCCTTTGACATGACCTTGGCTGGCTTCCTCGCCCATGACCTCCCTGGCGTACCTGCGGTTACCGTCCATTATGATGGCCACATGCTCAGGGATGCCTCCCGCTCTGACTTCCTTCTCCAGCTCTGCCTCGTAAGGCTTGTAGGCCGGGTTCGCCATCTTGCGGAAGAGCGACATCTGATCACTCGAAATCCTGCGGGATGCCTGCGGACTTCAATCCCATATCGAAGCATCCGACTGCACCCACTGCACCGATGGCACCCTTGAGGCTGCCTTTCAGCGATATGATCTGGACCCCGTTCTCCTCGGCCACCTTGACGGCATCCTCCGGTTTGTAGAGGACCGTCTTGCAGCTCCAGCCGAAATCGGACAGGCCCTTGGGGATCTCCAGTCCCTGGAAGACTGTCATGACCGCATCATCGGAATAGGATTCCTTCTTCAGGAAATCGACTGCATACTCGATCAACGCTGGGATGTCCTTCTCCGCCACAGCGAACGATATGGCCGTACCGCAGCAGTTGGTAGTCTTGTTGGGGGCGTCCGGGTTAAGCTGCACGATCTTGTGCTCGATGAACTTGCCTATGGGGCACTGGGTTCCCAGCTTGAGGCCGGCCACCCATGTAGCGCCCTTCTCCTTGGTGTCCGTGTCGTCGATACCGATGATCACACGGACCAGCTTGGGCGTGATGATATCCACATGGCATGTGTGGGCGCCTCCCATCTTGAAATCGTCCGGATACTCCGTACGGATGACATCGGGGCATGCCGGAAGACATGCACCGACACCGACGGATGCTCCTGCCATGCCGTACCATGTGGTGCGTACCTCGTCTCCATCGATCTTCACTGCCTTGATTCCCTGCGCACCCAGCTTGGCGGATGCGGGACCAAGGCTGATCTCGCTCTCCCCGATTCTTGTGTTGGTGATGATCATCGTCGACTTCAGATCGACCGATGTGATCACACCTCCTGAACGGCGCCTGTTGACGACGTCCCATTCCGCTGGACCGACGGAGGAGCAGTTCTCTATGATCTGGACCTTCCCGTTCTTCTCATCGACCATAGTGAGGAACTGCTTGCAGAACATCCTGCCGCTCTTAGCCTGAACCTCATCGGGGGTGAGTATCTGGACCATCCGATTCACTCCTCGTCCTCGCCGGTCTCGTAATCATCGGGATCTGCGACGAACACCGCCTCCGGGGGCACCGACCTGCAGAGGTAGACCGTGCGTGCGGCCTTGCCTATGTCGGATCCCATTTCCATGCAGATGTCCGTGTCGATTCCCAGGATTATGGGGTCCTCTGTGTGGACGAGTCCAGCACGCATAGCGTCCTGGAATGTCCTGGACAGGTGGACCATCGAACGGTCTCCGGGCACGATACCGTTGTCCAAGAGGTCCTGAACCTCTTCCTCGTTGGTGGGGTAGAACAGCTCCTCGGGTATGTTCTCGCAGTCCAACCTGATGTCCAGGTCGATCGTGTGGCCGTATGTGGCCCGGATCTTCCCTGCCGAGATGTTGTACCTTCCCTTGGGGTCGGTGTCGACCAGGGATTCAAGGTGCCTTATCCTCAGCCAATTCATACGCGGGTAGAGGTCCTTGATCTTGTCCAGCACGTCGCGTGTGGAGACATATCCCTGATCGTCCATCCTAAGGTTGTACTTGCCGTGCCTCAGGATGCCCGCCAGCGTGCGGCCGATCTTCTCGACCTCATAATCGGACATGATGAACTTTCCTTCCTCCCCGCAATACGGGCAGCGTTCGTTACGGAAATATCCGTGCTCCTCGCATTCTCTTATCATTGTTTCACTTCCGAGACCTTCTCAGCCGCCTTTACTGCGTTGGCCATGAGCATACAAATTGTCATCGGGCCCACCCCTCCGGGTACGGGCGATATCGCCGATGTCTTCTCTTTCACGTTGTCGAAATCCACGTCCCCCACGAGCCTGCTTCCCTTCGGGTGGGTGGGATCATCGATCCTGTTGGTGCCCACATCTATCACCACGGCGCCTTCCTTGACCATATCGGCCGTGATGAAACGGGGCTTGCCGATTGCAACTATCAATATATCGGCCTGCCTGGTGATGGCGGCCAGATCCTTCGTGCGCGAATGCACTACGGTCACGGTGGAGTCCGCTCCTATGCCCTTCTGGACCATCATGGCGGCCATCGGTTTCCCCACGATATTGCTGCGGCCGACCACTACGACATGCTTTCCTGAGGTATCGATCTTCGACCTGATCAGCATCTGCTGGACACCTGCAGGTGTCGCTGGAAGGAAATCCGGATCGCCTATCAGAACACGGCCGACATTGCTGGGGTGGAAGCAATCCACGTCCTTCTTCGGGTCGATCGCGTTGATGACCATCTCCTCATCGAGATGGGACGGCAGCGGCAGCTGCACCAAGAAACCGTGTATGGACGGATCATTGTTGAGCTCATCCACCTTGGCCATGAGCTGCTCCTGCGTGGTATCCGCAGGCATACGAACCGTGACAGATTTCATGCCAAGCTCCTCGCACATCTCCCCCTTCTTCCTGACATAGACCTGGGAAGCAGGATCGTCACCGACGAGGACGACGGCTAATCCAGGGACGACTCCCATGGACTTCAGGGCCTCTATCCTCTGCCTGAGCTCGGCGTAGATCTCCGCCGATACGTCCTTACCTAGTATGAGCTTGGTCATAGCACTCACGGTAAGCAGTCGATAATCTGGTGCGTATATAATCGTACGCGTGCGGACGACAGAGTCAAGCAACAGTTACGGTCAACGGTCGCCGCATATTACCGATGGCTCGAAGCCATCGTCCATCAGCATCCTCAGGACGTCTTCTACCTGCACTCTGTTGGCTTGTATCCTGTCTGAGGGCATGGGCCCGGAATCCCTGCTCTCCTCCATATGCCAACTGTGCGTCGATATGACGAGATCCGCATCTCCGCACGCCCTTGCCAGCGCCATGTAATCCTCCGGTCTCCTCTTCCCCTCATGCATCGGCCACAGGTATGCCGCGATGGTCTTCCCCCGATCGTCCGTCCCTTTGGCCACAGGATGCTCCATGACGCCCTTCACATTGTAGGGCTGAGTACTAGGGTCGGCGTATACCGATGAATCATGACGGATGCCGAGCCTCACCAGCTCATCTATGACGCTGTCGTTGGTCCTCATGTAAGGTGCTCTGAAGCAGACCGGTTTGGAGACGTTGTCCCTGACGGCAGTGAATCCTCTGTCCATCACCAGCCTGAGGTCGTCCACAGCTGTCAGATCCTCATGGTCATACCCGTGGAAACCTATGCAGTGGCCGCTGAGGATAGAGCAATCGACGGTCTCGGCCGTGCGGCCTTCGATGAAGAACGTACCTCTGATTCCGAGATCATCCAGCAAATCTGACAGTATCGCAAGACCCTTCTCGGTCGATGCGAACCTCGGAGAGGTACCCTGGCCGCGGTCCAGCGACCCGGCTGCCTGACTGCCTTCGATCTGGACATTAACATCACGGTCTACGTCGACCGTGAACATCAGCTTGCGTGTCATCTCATCTTGACGTCGGTGACCCTTTTGAGGAGCATTCCCTCGATGTCGAAGGGCGAATTGCTGACAGCGGCCTTCTGGGCACGGGTGAGCTTCGCCCCGCTTTCGGCGTAGATGGTCATTAGGACCTCTCCTTCCTCGACCCTCTGGCCCTTCTTCTTGTACACCATCAGACCGGCACCCTTGTCCGCGGGTGCCCCGGCGATCTTCGCCACGTTGACGATCTCCTTGTTGCGGATCGAATGGACGTAACCTGCATGGCTCGCCACCACATCAACGGTGTACTTGCCGGGCTGCAGGTCTGTTGACTTAAGGTCGGGTCTGCCGTTCTGGGCGGCCACGATCTCTATGAACTTCTTGTGGGCCTCTCCTGATTCCAGGATCTGCTTGGCCTTCTCGAACCCGTTGCTGATGCCTGCCATCTCCAGGATTATTCCGGCGCACTCGCATGCCTTCTCGATCACGCTGGACGGATGCTTCTCTCCCTCCAGGATGCTTATGCACTCCCTGGCCTCCAGATTGGGACCTATGGCGTTGCCGACAGGCTGGTCGGCATATGTTATCGCACACTCGACGTGCATACCGATCCTCTCTCCCAGGTCCATCAGGTCACGGGCATAGGACTTCGCCATCTCCAGCGTAGGGACCTTGGTACCGGATCCCATCGGGATATCGACCAGGAGATGCGTGGAGCCCATTGCTACCTTCTTGCTCATGATGGATGCGAGCATCTGTGCCCTGGGGTTGATTCCGAGGGGGTGCTCTATCTTGATGACCATGTCATCGACGGGGGCCAGGTTCATCGATCCGCCCCAGGCGAACACTCCGCCGACCTCCTCTGAGATCGCCATGACTTTGCTGGCCTCCAACTCCACATCGCAGAACGTCTCGACAAAGTCCGATGTTCCGCAGGCACTGCTGATCGCACGGGACGATGTCTTGGGGATCATCAGTCCGGCTGCGGCCACTATGGATACCACGATGGGTGTGATCTTGTTTCCGGGAACGCCTCCCAGACTGTGGAAGTCGAACACAGGTTTCCTCGAGAACTTGAGGATGTCACCGGTGTTGGCCATTGCCATGGTGAAGTTGGCGATCTCATCGATGTCCATACCGTTGATGTACAGGGCGGTAAGCCATGCGGAGACCTCCATCTCGGACAACCTGTTCTCCAGGATGTCCCTGACGATTGCCTCGATCTGGTCCTTGTCCAGCTTCTCCCCGTCCATCTTCATGCGGATGTACCTGACGGAATCGGGGGCATGGGCGAACACTATGTCGACCGTTCCGTCCTTGTTCGTACCGGTCTTCTTCAGAAGTGAGACAGGAATTCCTGCGGTTCCGGACTCTATGACGCCCTTTCCATAGGTCATCACAGCGATGGTGGCCCTTTCCCCGGTGATCATCACACGGTCGTTCTCCTTCAGGCCCAATGCTATGCAGTCATTCTCATCCAAGAGGATGGTCGGTGTCCTAATGAACACTTCGTACGACTTGACTTTGAATTTCATTTCGACCCCCACGTTTCAAGTGCGATCTTCAGTTCGTTGTGGTCCTTGGCGTACTCCTCCTTGGGGATGCCCAGGAACGCCGCGTCCACGGCTTGGCTCATACCCATGGCACCGGCCCTGACACCGCCAGGATGTCCGGCCACTCCGCCTCCGGCCTGTATCTGCACGTTGTTGCCTGCCTTTTTCACGATGGCCTCGACTATTCCCGGATACACTCCTCCGGAGCAAACAGGCATGACTGTCTTATAGGGGACATCGTTGCCGAGACATGCAGGAAGGTTCGCGTCCTCCTTGGTGCTGCCCGACATCTTTCCCACTCCGAGGGTACCGATGTGCAGGGCATCTCCGCCGCACATCCTGGTCAGCTTCGTGAGCGGGAGCATCGCCACACCGTGTAACGGATCCTTGGTGAACGCTCCGTGCATGGTCCTGTGGACATGGATAGGGACTTTGATAGAGGGGTCCTCGGCCAATGCCTGGACGGCTCCGAATCCGCATGTGATGACATCGACCATGATCTCCCTTGCACCCCACGACTGCACCTTCTCTGCGAGCTCGACGATCTTATCTCCGCGAGTGCTCACATTGATTGCATGCATCATCTTGTGGCCTTCGGATTCCAATCTGTCCAAGGCCTCTGCGACCGCCAATGTCCTGTCCTCTATGGGACAGAAAGGCTGATCCACCAGGGTCTCATCATCCTTAGAGTTGGTGAGCCCTCCGGCTCCCGCCTCGTAGACGTATTCAGCAGTCTTCTTCGGATCGAGACCGATCTTGGGCTTGACTATGGTACCGACCAGCGGCTTCTCGGGACGGTCCAGGGCCTTCCTGATACCGTCCGCACCGAACTTCGGTCCCTTGAACTGCTCGAGTATGGACTTGGGGAACGTTACATCCTCCAGCCTCACTCCCTTGAGTGCACCCAGTCCGAACAGGTTTCCGGCTATTACGCTGAGGATCTGGGGAACGGCTCCGACCTCGATGCTGAAATCATCGGTGGGGAACTCGACGATGATGTTGTCGCCGCTGATGTCCACGACCCTCGCTCCGAGATTGCTGAAGACCTCATGGTCGAGGGTGGAGATACCCGTCCACGTTCCCGTGGACTGCTCCGCTGCGATCGCCTCTGCGGCCTTCTCTATAGGAAGGTCAGTGGTGACGCGGTACTTGCAGACGACATATTTGTCCGGATCAACCGGCTCTCCCAAATGCAGATACGAATCCATGCTCTCACTCCTTCATCATTTCCGTTCCGAACTTCCTTTCCATAACGTCATACACGGAACCTGGCGATATGAGTCCGATCTCCGTGATTATGCCGTCGATGTACTGTGCTGGCGTGATGTCGAACACCGGGTTGTATATCTTCACCGAATCCGGGATCTCCCCGGGCTTCACGACCTCCGACGTCTCACGCTCTTCTATCTTGACGAGGTCCCCGTCCAAAGTCAGCGGCGAGAACTTGTAGGTCTCGCTGCAAGTGTAGAACTGGACCCTGGCCTCCTTGGCCGCCATTGCGACCTGGGAGGTGCCTATCTTGTTCACCAGTGCTCCGTGGGATGTTATCGTATCGGCTCCCACAAGCACCTTGTCGACCTTCTTCATGACCAGACGCACGGCGCTGTCGATTATCAGGGTGGTATCGATTCCCTCTTTGGCCAGGTCGTTGACCGTGAGGATGCCCTGCCTCCATGGACGGGACTCCGTTGCGAACACCTTGATGTCCTTGCCCTGCTTGAAGGCCTCGACGATCGCCCCTATGGCGACGCTGCTGTTGCAATGCGTCATTATCGTATCGCCGTCCTCGATCCTCTTGGCACCGATCTTGGCGATGGTCCTCACCGCCTCCTCGGATTCCTTGATGAACTGCTCCGAGTTCGAGATAAGCAATGCCTTGGCCGATTCGATATCGTCCTCGTCCTTGACGCCCTTCATCGATGCCTGCACACCGTTCCACAGCGAGACCGCGGTCGGCCTGGAATCCAGAAGAACCTTGGAAGCCTCGTCCATGTCCTTCCGGAACGCGGCGATGTCCGACCCTGAATAGGATTCTGCGAACTTCCTCATCGCATCGGCTCCCGCCCTGGCGATCCTGCCCGCTCCGCGGATCTTCATGTCACGGATTTCCTGTGCCGTGACAACGATGTTCTGGTCCATGCCCATGTATCAAAGAATAACGTTAAAAGAATATTGAGGTCGGCTCCCACATATGTCGAAGTATGCGTTCAGTCGTCGATCACGATCTCATGGACGATCCTGCGGGCCTCGTCCAGACCGTATGCGAGACATACCGCGGCTATCACCGCTTCGAAGCAGTCGGCGCGCATGTTCTCCACGACATCCTTGGTCTGTCCCTTCATGTGGCCGTGCCCCACCCTCATCATGCCGTCTATGTCGATGCCTTTGGCCAGGATCCTCTCGGACAGCATATGGTTGGCCACCTTGTCCTGCTTGTAATCGGTCATCGGGCCCTCGCTGATGTCAGTGTCACGGTAGATGTGCTCGCACACGAGGAATTCAAGGACAGAATCCCCCAGGAATTCTAGGCGCTCGTAGGAAGGCACCTTCCTTGGCGGATCCATGTTCAGTGCCTCGTTGGAGAAGCTGTCGTGAGTGAGTGCGGCGCAGAATAGTGCCAGATCTTCTTCGGATACCTTCCTGTAACCGAAGGGGCTCTTGGCAAGGAACTCGCGTACCTCCTTCTCGAAATCAGTCTCCATGGACCTCTGAATGAGTAGCGGATATATTGCTCTGCTCCCGTTCGTTCGCCCATGCGCGTGCGCGCTATAGAGAAATATATCTAAAAGGGAGACTATTGGCGCATTATGCCCGGCAAGAAGAAGCGCGTGAGAATGAGAGGCGTCAAGCATACTTCCAAGAAGCTCGAGGAGGATCTTCTGGAGCGTTCAAGGACCCTTGCTGACAACCCCGGTCTGCTCAGGCCTCAATGCGCGGGTAACTGCAGGAAATGCCATTTCGACAAGACGTTCAAGGCCATCGATTCCCTGCAGAAGATACGCAACAACCCCGATGCCCTGGTGAAGGAAGCTGGAAAGATGTTCAACGACGACATCACTAAGGCCTACGCCGGGACCATCTCACTGGCCGCGGCTGGATCCATCCCGCTGCTCGCGAGCGCCAAGCTGGGCGACGAAGTGGTCTCGTATGCGGTGAGGGGAAGCGTCGGAGCGGACAAACTGATCGGATGCCAATACTACACGGATCCCAAGATCAGGCTGCTGCTCTACAACCAGTTCATCAAGAAGAACGGCCTGTTCCTCTACTCATTCGAGGACACCATGGTCTGTTCCGATCAATTCAACATGCCCGAGGACTACCTCTACGACACATTCTGGGAGACCCCCTACGAGTTCCCCGATGACGATCTGGAGTGCGGGCACGAGGCATCTGCGGTGCTCGAGATCGAGGTCAAATCCCTGGGAAGGACCATTAAGATCTGCGAGAACTGCGCCAAGAACGTCTCCACCATCCAGTTCCTGCTGTCCCGTATGTCAGGCAACGATCCCGTCAAGGACCTTTCTGTACGCGTGAGGCACAAATACCACGCAGAGGGAGAGAAGGATTACGAAGAGATCTCGGAGGACAAGCTCAGAGAGTACATCATCGGGAAGACCACGGATTCCTCCCTCATTGCCGAGATCAAGAGGTCCAAACTGGGCAACCTGAAGGGAAGCTCGACGGCTACATACATCATCGGCACGCAGAACTACGGATCGTCCCTAGACAAGTTCATATCCGCCCTGGAGGGACCTGAGGAAGTCAAAGCTACTCTGAATAAGTTCCTCACGGACAACCCAAGGGCCATCGTCGCAAGGAGCAACAAGGTCACCGATGCGCTCAGCCCCATCTGGGAGAACGACTGGAAGGATATCGTGGCCGCTCACACCGATGCTGCGACCGCTGACAAGATGGGGGACCAGTCCAAGAATCAGCCCCTGCAGGTATTGGACTCTGCACACAGCATATTCATCTCGGCATCGGTCGTCGATTCGTTACCGGTCTTCAACAAGCCCGGACCCATAACCGTGATAGCTGACAGCCTCGCGAAGGCTGCAAAGGTCGGCGGAGAGACCATGGTCTTCAAGAACCTGCAGAACCTCGGTCTCAAGAACAACAAGTCACGCAGCCTGGCCGCAGCATTCGTAATGGCCACCGGAGCGACTGAGATGCCTATCAAGCTCAGCAAGGAGGAGAAGGACTTCGCAGATTATCTCCTTCCGTTCGCCAAGGCCGTAGTGGCCGCTAACGGTGACAAGTACCGCGACACCATGAACACGCTGCTCACAGCGTCGGGTTCTGGCGAGAAGGTCTGATGCGGATATCCGCGACGTAATGGGAAACCGAGGGAGCATAGGATTTCACCTCGTGTATCCTCTCGATCTCGTATCCGTCCGGACCACAGGCATCATCGAATATGCTGCAGATCCTGTCCTCGTACTCGCTGACGTAGAATGTGTCGTGATAGTGGATGATACCGTCTGGACGGATCATCGTCAATGCCTTCGGCACGAACTCGGAGGTCGTCTGCACATAGCCCATCAGGATCCTGTCGGCAAATGCCCTCCCAGCGAGATTCCTGTTGTCCGATAGGATCGGTATCACTTTGTCCTCGAGCTCGTTGTCGATGATGTTCCTGCAGAGGAACCTGTAGGATTCCGGATTCTTCTCGCATGCGAAGACACGCCTTGCTCCGGAGTACTTTGCCAACGGGAGCGTGAAATAACCTATTCCGGCGAACATGTCCACGACTGTCTCCCCGGTACAGTCCAGCTTCCTCATGCGCATCCTCTCGTCGGTGTTCCCGGAGGCGAACATGACCTTCGTCACATCGAAACCATACCTGATACCGTTCTCGAGGCGGACTGATTCCGTCTCGGTTCCGTAGATTATCTCCATGCTGGGCTGTCTGAACTCCCCGGACACACCTCTCACATCAGCACAGACCGTCTTCGCGCCCAGGACATCGGCGTAAGTGCGCCCGATCAGCTCCTTGTACTGTTCGCAGCGGGGATCCATCCTCACTATGACAATGTCCCCGACGTACTCCCATTTCTCAGGTACGATGCCCGACAGCTCATCGTATGACGAGAGGATGTCATGTATCTTCTCCTGGGGGCTCCTCCTGTCCAATGTGTGGGCATCCCCCTCGACGGTCTCCAACCCCATCTGACGGACATCATCCAGATGCTCCGGCAGGATAGGTATGTAGCGATAATCGGAGTCCTTGCCGATCTTCGCATGGAGATCGACATACTCCAGAGACATGAGCTTGCGGATGATCGGACCTGCCTCCTCGGAAGGAAGGCGGGCGAATGTCACCCTCTTCATCAGATAGTCCTCAGGACCAAAGGCAAGGCCGACAGCAGAGCGTGGGGGCTCCTGACGATCCTTGTGAAAGTGTCCGACGGGTGGTCGATGTTGAAATCGTTGAGCGTCGGGATCAGATCGTTCTTCAGGATGTAATCGTAGACCTTGTTCAGGTCGGGATCGGTGAGCTTCAGGTATGCCTTCCTCAAACGGTATCCGCGGTCAAGGTCGCGTCCGAAATCCTCGTTGCATGCCCTCTCGTAATCCGAGAGGTCCCTTGCGTAAACGGCATCGGAATCCAGACCTGCGGCCAGGATGTCGGTCAGGTGCCTGTTCGCCCTAAATGCGGGGTAGAGTCCTCCTCCCGAGATGGGCTTGACGAAGCCTGCCGCATCACCGGTCAGTATGCACCTGTCACCGCAGACGAACTGGCGTCCTCCCAGCGGGATCTTGCCTGAGGTCACCTTGATGACCTTGTCCTCCAGGCCCAGCCTGATCAGGAGATCGATGAGGTACTGGGAAGGCGGTCCGGCTGACCATGTGGTGCATAGTCCTATGCGCGTGAATGATCCACAGGGGATTTGCCATGCGAAGAAACCGGGTGCGACGGTGTTCCCCAGGAATACCCTGAAAAGGTCCTGGTTATCCATCCTGAGCTTGACGTCCGCCTGGATCCCCCTCACGTACTCCCTGGGCCTGTTGTCTCCCAAGGACATCGCTATGGTCGACGATGCTCCGTCAGCGCCTATGAGGATCTTTCCCCTGTGCGGACGGACATCGGTGTCCACCACGACGGCATCTCCAATGACGTGCGACTTGTACTTTTCGTTGTAGCAATAATCGGCACCGGCATCGATGGCCGCAGCGGCCATCTTCATCTCCATATCGACCCTGTCGACGATGCGTGCCTTCGGCTTGTCGGAACGGACCTCGATGGACTGTCCGTTGGGGAATATGACCTCTGCGCCGTAGAGTGTGTTGTAGATGTCCGGTTTGACCCTGGACATGGCGATGGTCTCGTCGGAGATGAGTCCGGTGCAGTGCTGAGGCAATCCGGAGCTCTCATGCTCCTCTATCACCAGGACCTCGAACTTCCTTTCCGCCAGCGATCTGGCCGCCAGGTTCCCTGCGGGACCGGCGCCGACAACCACAACATCGTGCATATCAGCTCAGTTCTTCTTGGACTTCTCGTAGTCGGCGATGAACTTCTCGATTCCCTCATCGGTCTTGGGGTGGCCGACCATCTTCTTCAGTGTGTCGTAGGGGATGGTGGCGATGTCGCATCCGTTGAGAGCGGCCTCCAGGACGTGGGTGGGTCCGCGGATGGATGCTGCGATGACCTCTGTGGGATAGCCGTAGTTCTCCAGGATCGTCATGATCTGAGCGACGAGGTCTCCTCCGAACTGTCCGATGTCGTCGAGACGTCCGACGAACGGGGAAACGAACGCTGCTCCTGCCTTGGCTGCCAGGAGTGCCTGCAGAGGCGAGAAGATCAGAGTGACATTGACCTTGATTCCCTCGGACGAGAGGATCTTGGTGGCCTTGAGGGTCTCCACGCACATGGGGAGCTTGACATTGATGTTGGGGTGGATCTTGGCGAGCTCGCGGCCCTCCTTCACCATCTCGTCGCAGGTCATGGACATCGCCTCGGCTGAAATGGGTCCGTCTACGACCTCCGCGATCTCCTTGACGCGTGTCCTAACGTCGACGCCTTCCTTCGCGATGAGACTGGGGTTTGTGGTTACTCCGTCCAGGATACCCCAGCTGTTGATCTCCTTGATCATGTCCAGATTCGCTGTGTCTATGAAAATCTTCATCTCTTCACTTCCTTCCGATGGCCTTCTTGGCCGCGGTGACGATGTCCGCGGTGGTCAGACCGTATTTCACCATTAGCTTGTCAGGTTTTCCGGACTCCCCGAAGGTGTCCTTGGTACCCACTCTCTCGAGAGGCACCCAGTTTCCATCGCAGAGGGCCTCAGCAACGGCCGATCCCAGTCCTCCGATGATGCTGTGCTCCTCGGCGGTGACACAGCATCCGGTCTTTGCGACGGACTTGGCCAGTGTCTCCGTGTCGAGGGGTTTGATTGTTGACATGTTTATGATCTCGGCCTCGATGCCCTCGGCCTTCAGCTGCTCTGCGGCCTCGATGCATGACGATACCATCTGTCCGCATCCGACGATCGTGACGTCCTTGCCCTCGCGGAGCACGGTCGCCTTTCCGATGTGGAACTCCACATCCTCGCTGAGGATCGTCGGGAAGTCGGCACGGCCCATCCTCATGTAGACGGGTCCGTTGTACCTTGCCAGCTCCTTCGTGGCGGCGTATGCCTCGTAAGCGTCTGCGGGAGCGACGACCACCATGTTGGGCAGTGCCCTCATGATCGCCACATCCTCCAATGCCTGGTGGGATGCTCCGTCCTCGCCCACGCTGATACCGCAGTGTGTGGCGACGATCTTGACGTTGAGCTTCGGATAAGCTACCGCGAGCCTGATCTGCTCCCAGCACCTTCCGGTCGCGAACACTCCGAATGTGGATGCGAACACTGTCTTGCCGGATGCTGCCAGTCCTGCGGCGATGCCGATCATGTTGGACTCGGCGATTCCTACCTCGACGAACCTCTCCGGGCACGCCTTCTGGAAATCCGAAGTCTTAGTGGATCCTGCGAGGTCGGCATCCATCACGACTATGTTGGGATCCTCTTTGGCCAATTCGGCCAGGGCCTTGCCGTAGTAGTTGCGCTGTGCGAGCTTCTCTCCGGTCATTGGATCACCGCCTTGAGCTCTGCGACGGCCCTTGCCTGCTCCTCGTCGTTGCAGGCCTTGCCGTGGAATCCGGCGTTGTTCTCCATGAACGAGACGCCCTTGCCCTTGACGGTCTTCATGATGATCACTGTAGGCCTGGCTTTGGCGTTAGCAGCCTTGTCCAGGGCCTCGAGGATCTGGCGCATGTTGTGTCCATCGATGATTATTGCGTTCCATCCGAAGGACTTCCACTTCTCGGGAAGGGGTTCGAGTCCGACCGCTCCCTCGGTGTCGCCTGTGATTTGCAGCCTGTTGCGGTCCACGATAGCTATGAGGTTCGTGAGACCCGCCTGGTGGGCGAACATCGCCGCCTCCCAGTTCTGTCCCTCCTGGAGCTCTCCGTCGCCGAGCATGCATATGGTCTTGTAGTCCTTGCCGTCCATCTTGCCTGCCAGTGCGATACCGCAGGCCATGCTCAGTCCCTGGCCCAGTGAGCCTGTGGACATCTCCACTCCGGGGACCTTGCCGCGAACGGGGTGGCCTTGGAGCTTGGAACCGACCTGCCTCAGGCTGAGGAGGTCATCGACCGGGAAGTACCCGGACTCGGCCAGTGCCGCGTACAATACGGGTGCGACGTGGCCTTTGGAGAGCACGAACCTGTCCCTTCCGTCCCAATCGGGATTCTTGGGGTCGTGCCTCATGAACTTGAAGTAGAGGGCAGCGATCATGTCCGCTGCCGAGAGCGAACCGCCCGGGTGCCCAGAACGGGCCGCGTAGGTCATCTCGACCACATGGAGCCTGAGCTTGTTCGCTATGTTCTCGAGTTCCGCGACTGTGTAGTCCGTCATGATCCTCACTCGCTCTCGATCCTGGGTGCGAGGAGGTAGCTGACCTTAGCCGCACCGTCCGCCAATGCGAAGACGAGTTTCACGGGATAGTCGTTGTCTAACTCGATGTTGACCTGCGTTCCCGAGGGGATTGCCTTGATGATGTTGGAAAGGTAGTCTGGAGGGAACATGCTGCATACTTCTGAGGATGCCTCGATCTTGGCAGCTGAGGCGTCGAGCCTGAGGTACACGGAGTCCGTGTCTCCCTCGCTCGAGAGCTCGAAGTAATCGGGTCCTGCCTTGAGTGTGATGTGATCCGAGATCGACTCCACTGCGCGGATTCCCTTCTGGAGCTCCTCGATGGGGACCAGGATGTTGGTTGCCAGGTTGAGCTGGGGGACCTTGGGGTCGTTCATGCCGGTGGTGTCGATGAGGCTCATGCGCCTTGTGATGTTCCCTACTTTGAAGACGAGCTTGCCTGTGGAGTCGTCCTGCTCCATCCTGATGACTTCTCCGGCTCCTGCGAGCTTGAGGACTCCCTTGACCTTCTCGAGGTCGAGTCCGAGCTCGGTGCTCTCCGCGGAGAAGGACTCGAACGCCTTGTCCGATATGTCCATCTCGATCATGGCTACGTGTGCAGCGTCCACCGCCTTCAGGGTCATGCCCTCAGGGGTGATTGTGAACTTGACCTCGTCTATGAGTGTCGAAATGATGTTGACCAATCCCTTCAGGGTGTCGGATTTCAGATCTGCCGCGAACATGCTATCGCCTCAATACTCTCTCCAAGAGTGGTTGCACTTGGTGCAGCGGTAGATCCTGGTCTCAGGTTCATCGGCCGAACGGGTCTGCCTGATGACGAAGAACGCCTCTGTGTGTCCGCACTCGGGACATGGGATACGGGTCTTGGGCAGGGTGGCCACATTCTCCGTAATCACAGTGGTCTCCTTCTCCTTCAAATCGGTCTTGATGACCTCTGCCTTGCCACCGATATCCTTGGTAGCGCCACACGAATTGCAAACATACTTTCCATCTTTGGGGAACATCATCGAGCCACACGAGCAAAACACGTAATCAGCCTCTGCAAGTGCATCGACTGTCTCTATTTTAAGGTATGTGGCGCGCGTGCGAATATAAGGGAGCGGGGCATGGGCCCCGCATTTGAAAGGTTTACTTCTTGGCGGGTTTCTTCTTCTTTTTCGAAGTCTTCTGAGCACGGAGGTTCGCCTTGACCGCCTCTGCGATCTGCGCTCCCTCCTCGAGACCGTCGGTGACCTTGTTGACATCGAACCTCAGGACCTCCCATCCTTCCTCTTTGAGCTTGGCCTCGACAGCAGCATCTCCGGAACCGGGTTCCTCGACGTACACTGCGACCTTGCCCTTGACGAATGCAACGGGGATCTTGTAGTCTCCATAGTCTCTCCTGCACCTCAGACCCTTGTTCCAAGCGGCCCTCCTGACGAGCGCCTCCGGAGAATAGTCGGTGTAGATGTCGTCCATCTCCTCATCGCCTTCGTCGGCAGGCTCCTCTGCAGGCTCCGCTGCGGGCTCCTCGGCGACAGGTGCGGGTTTGGGTTCAGGTTTAGGTTCCGGTTTGGGCTCGGGTTTGGGTTCGGCCTTGGGCTTCTCCTCATCCTTCGCTGCAGGAACGGATGCCGCCTTAGAGCTGGCATCCTTTGAAGACACGAGTTTGGACATGAAGTCGTTGTTGGTCTTGGGCTTCTCCTCTTTCTTGGGCTCCTCTTTGACCACTGCGGGCTCTGCTGCCTTTGGCGCCTCGACGGGCTTCTCTTCCTTGGCAGGCTCGGCCTTCTCGACCTTCTGAGCGGTAGGTGCGGGTTTGGGCTCGGCCTTGGGCTTCTCGTGCTTCTTGGCCTGCTCCTCCTTCTTCTTCTCCTGCTCTGCCTTCTTCTTGTCCTTCTTGGCCTTTATCTCGAGCTTGTCGTGCCTCTGCTGGACCTTCCTGGCCTCCTCTTCCTGCTTGGCCCTCTGCTTCTTCGCCTTCTTGGCGGATTTGCGTGTAGGGTCGATCGCAGGCTCTGCCTCGGCATATTCCCTGGCGATGCCCGTGTAGACTGCCATCCAGATTCCGATTACCATGATGGCTGCCGCCATGGCCACTGTGGGGTTCACTTTGGCGAAGACGAGTGCTGCCATGATCAGTGCGAGCACCGCCATGGCGATATCGAAGTACAGCATGAGTTTGTTTCCCTTCTTGGAATCGCACATTGCGCAACCAAGCATAGCGATGAGTGCGACGATTCCGACGATTCCAATCACGGTTGTGTCTTCAACGGACAGGGAGATCAGCCCATAGGTCAGTGCCGCAACCAATCCAAGTAGCACGAACAATCCTGCGTCGATCTTCTTTTCTTTCTCCCCCTCACCCATGTACATGAGGATACCTGCCACCAATCCGACGATACCGGCGATGGTCAGGATAGTCTTGGAATAGAATGTCAGTTCCGTCTCGACATCGGCTTTCATCAGCAGCATTACGAACGCTGCGATGATGAACAGGGCTGCTGAGCAGAGCCCTGCGTAGTTTCCGAATTTGTTATCGAGTGTTCCCATGAACTCGAGAATGTTGATTTGTAAATATAACGGTTTTGAAGTGTGGCTCATATTCAATTCGATATCTAGGTTCTATGAGCCAGTATCTGTAAATTGATGTGCCAGACATTCGATTTGATTATTCTGTCCTATGACATCGCTTTTCTAAGATTTTATATACTATACATAATTAGGGAAGAATTACTCTTATAATATGGGGTTTCGAGGAGCCCTGTATCATCATCACAGTCAAGAGGGTGTTAAGACACCTTCTTTCACAAAGTCCTCTCCTGAATGAGAGGCAATATACGAAAAGGAGCTAGCACATGAAAATGAAATGTAAATTCCTGGGCGGTGCCGACATGGTCGGACGCATGGGGATGACTATGGAGGGGGGCGGCATGACCACTCTGATCGAGTACGGTCTCAGCCCTACAAAGCCTCCGGAGTATCCTCTCCCTGCGCCACGCATCGACTATGCGTTCCTTACGCACTCGCACCTGGATCACTGCGGAATGATCCCACAGATCTGCGGCAAGAACGAATGCGATCTGTTCACCACGCCTCTCTCCGCGGAGATCTCGGAGCTGATGATGTACGACACCCTCAAGATCGCCAAGGCCGAGGATTATCCCCAGCCCTACACATCCGGCGATATCGAGAGAACCATGAAGGCAGTCGTGCCGATGACATACCAGGATCAGATTAGCATAAACCACGTCGACGTGACCATGCTGGATGCCGGACACATTCCCGGAGCGGCCATGTTCATGTTCGAGAAGGATTCGAGCGTCATTTACTCAGGCGACATTCACACCGAGACTCAGAGGCTCGTCGGAGGAGCAAGGCCCCACGACTGCAGCACCCTGTTCATCGAGGGAACCTACGGCGGACGCAACCACCCCGACAGGAAGACCACGGAGGAGCAGTTCCTCGCCAAGATCGATGAGGTTATCGACCGCGGCGGAAAGGTTCTCATCCCCTGTTTCGCAGTCGGAAGAACGCAGGAGATCATGCTCCTGCTGAGGAACCTCGGTTACGAGATGTGGGTGGACGGAATGGGAAGATCGGTCACCCGTCTCTTCCTCGACTACCCCGAGTACATCAAGGACGTCAAGCACCTGAAAGCGGCCAAGAGGAAGTTCAACGAGGTCAGGAACTCCGGTTCGAGGGCATCGGCCATAAAGGGCGAGGTCATCGTCACCACCGGCGGAATGCTCGATGGAGGACCGGTCCTCGGATACCTCAACGCCATCAAGGACGACCCCAAGAGCGCCATCCTCCTGGTAGGTTATCAGGCGGAGGACACCAACGGAAGGATGCTCCTCGAGGAGGGATGCGTGAAGATCGACGGCGAGATCGTCAAGATCTCATGCGAACTGCAGAAGTACGATTTCTCGGCTCACGCCGACCACAATCAGATCGTCAACTTCATCAGGGAGTGCGACCCCGACAACGTCATCATCATGCACTCCGAGTCCCGTGAGGCATTCCTGCCCGATCTCGAAGGGGACTACAAGGTCTTCCTTCCCAAGACCGGCGAAGAATTCGAGATCGATCTCTGAAACCTGGACCGGGGCTCTGCCCCGGATTCCGCTTTTTTATACGACCTTATCGTTATCGCAACTATGACCCTCAATCTGGATGAGTACACATGCGAGTTCTGCGGCGGGCCCTGCAAGAATGTAGTCTATGCCGCATTCGTCTGTGACAACCCCGAGTGCATAGAGAAAGCAAGGGTTGCGCGCGGCGGTCCCGGCGGACACATGAAGAAAAAGGCGGAAGGCAAACCCATAATCCCCGAGGACCTTGAATCCGCGGTGGACCTTACCAAGAACTGATCCTTGGAAATTTTATCAAAATCATAGATGGGCCGGTCTCCCGGCCCATAATTTGTTTTTCAGTGCCTGAAGACACGGCATCCGGTGAAGACCATCGCGATGTTGTGCTCGTTGGCGGCATCGATGACCTCCTGGTCCCTGATGCTTCCTCCGGGCTGGATGATGGCTGTCACACCGGCCTTGGCTGCCTCGTCGACTCCGTCCCTGAACGGGAAGAATGCATCCGAGGCCATGACGCAGCCCTCGGTGGGCTCGTTCGCCTTCATGGTGGCGATCTTTGCGGAATCCACACGGCTCATCTGACCGGCTCCGATTCCGACTGCACGCTCGCCCCTGACGTAAACGACGGCGTTGGAGGTCACATGCTTCGCGAGCTTCCATGCGAACAGCAGCGAGTGGATCTCCTCCTCTGTGGGTGCGCGCTTGGTGATGACCTTCAGGTTCTTGGGGTCAACTACGACATCCTCGTCGGTCTGAACGAGCATTCCACCCTGGACCTTCTTCATCTTGTACTCCCTGACCCTCTCGGAAGGTCCGATTGGGCAGTTGGTCCTGAGCAGACGGATGTTCTTCTTGGCCTCCATGATCTCCACTGCGCCCTCTTCGAAGTCGGGACAGAGCACGGCCTCGACGAAGTACTTGGAGATCATCTCCGCGCACTCCTTCGTACAGGGCCTGTTGAGACAGATGACGCATCCGAACGCGGACAAGGGGTCGACGTTGTATGCTGTCTCGAATGCCTCGAATATGGTGTCTGCGGATGCGAGACCACAGGGGTTGGTGTGCTTCATAACGACTGCTGTCGGCCTCTCGAAGTCCATACAGATGTCCAATGCCTTGTCAAGATCGAGGATGTTGTTGTAGGACAGCTCCTTTCCCCAGAGACATTCCGCCTTGGCGACTGTGGGTCCGGGTGTGAACGGGTCCTTGTAGAATGCCGCGGACTGGTTGGGGTTCTCTCCGTACCTGAGGTCCTGGACCTTCTCCAGGGGTATGGGGAACGAGTCGGGGAACTTGCCGATGAACCTCTCCTTCATCTGGGAGGCGATCATGGCGTCGTAATTGGCTGTGGCGACGAATGCGTCTGCCATGAGCTTCTGGTGGAGCTCGAGACTGAGCTCTCCCTTTGTCTTCAGCTGCTCGAGGATCTCAGGATACTGCTTGGGGTCGGTGACGACGGCCACGGACTCGTAATTCTTGGCAGCCGCACGGATCATGCTGGGGCCACCGATGTCGATGTTCTCGACGATGTCCTCGAACTGTACGCCCTCTTTGAGGACCGTCTGCTTGAACGGATACAGGTTGATGACGACCATGTCGATGGGCTCGATTCCCTTGTTCTTGATGGCTGACATGTGGTCAGGAATGTCCCTGCGTGCGAGGATTCCCGCATGTACCTTGGGATGGAGTGTCTTGACACGCCCGTCCAACATCTCGGGGAATCCCGTGACGTCCGATACCTCGGTAACCTTGATACCGTTCTCTTTCAGAAGCTTGTATGTTCCGCCTGTGGAAATGATGTCCACACCTGTGGCGGCGAGTTCCTTTGCAAAATCGACTATGCCGCTCTTGTCGGAAACGCTGATGACTGCTCTTTTTATCTTGGCCAGAAGCACACCCCCTCGTTCGAGGAAATGCATACTCTGTATGCATCTTAGAATGCAGGTTATCAGTTATAACCGTTGGCAAACGAGGTCCGAAGGGGATCGTTTACAAGGCCTCTGAGAGATAGGTTTTGGGTTTTTTTCAAGGCGAAAATCAAGGCATTTTAGAGAGGTGGAGAAAGGTGCTCGGGATGCCGCAATACTAACACGCGAATGTGACGCATGATGTTAGTGGACACAATTTCTTAGAATTTAGGGGATCCGGGCTCGGATTTCTCCGAACCCGGATAGATATTAGGGGAACCCAACCCACGGATCCCTCCGTGACTTAGGTAAATCGTTTATTAGGGTTAGACACACCTACTTTCGACATCTTAACCCAGTAGGCACATCCTTGAAAGGTCATTAGTTTTACGTTGTATTTAAACGTTAAGGTATTGAATTCAGTAAATGTACAAACTGACAAGCGCTTCTTTATCCGCATCCCATCCAGCTGCCATCCACTCCCCGCATTGCGGGTCATACTTGCAAACGTGTAATATCCTCCTCCAATATAATAACAACACCTGAAAAGAGTTCAACAATGTATGAATCTGATCAATAGTTGGATGATATGACCTATTGATTGCTTTTAGGAGGCAGAATAACACAGTTGGCGATATCGACCTAACTCGATATGATTCGATAAAACAACGGAATTATGAAAGAAGGGAGGTGCCCGAAGGCACCTTGAATGGTTTATCAGTAGGAGATTCCCTGCCAGAGCATGGCGTTGGCGACCTTCTCGAATCCGGCGATGTTTGCACCGGCGACGAGGTTGCCCTCCATGCCGTACTTCTTAGCGGCCTCGGAGGCCTGCTTGTAGATCTCGACCATGATGTCGTGGAGCTTTGCATCGACCTCATCGAATGTCCATGCGAGCCTCTGGCTGTTCTGACTCATCTCGAGTGCAGATGTGGCTACTCCACCGGCGTTGGCTGCCTTGGCAGGTCCGAAGAGGACTCCTGCCTTCTGGAATGCTGCAACTGCACCAGGGGTGCTGGGCATGTTGGCTCCCTCGGCGACTGCCTTGACGCCGTTCTTGATCAGGATCTTTGCGGACTTCTCGTCCAGCTCGTTCTGTGTCGCACAGGGGAGTGCGATGTCGCAGGGAATGGTCCAGATACCGGAGCAACCCTCTGTGTACTTGGCGGTCTTGGAGTAGTTGACGTAGGTCTTGATCCTGTCCCTCTTGACCTCCTTGATCTCCTTCATGATCTTGTAGTCGATTCCCTTGGGGTCGTAGATGTAACCGTTGGAATCTGAGACCGCAACGACCTTTGCACCCAGCTGGGTTGCCTTCTGGCAGGCGTATGTTGCGACGTTTCCGGATCCGGAGATGACGACCGTCTTCTTCTTGAAGGAATCCTTCTTGGCCTTCAGCATCTCCTCGGTGAAGTAGCAGAGACCGTATCCTGTGGCCTCTGTCCTTGCGAGTGATCCTCCGCAGGGGATTGCCTTTCCGGTGAGCACTCCGGTGAACTCGTTCTGGAGCCTCTTGTACTGTCCGAACATGTAACCGATCTCTCTTCCGCCAACTCCGATGTCTCCAGCGGGAACGTCGGTGTCTGCACCGATGTGCTTGGCGAGCTCTGTCATGAAGGACTGGCAGAAGCGCATGACCTCTGCATCGGACTTGCCCTTGGGGTCGAAATCCGATCCTCCCTTTCCTCCTCCGATCGGGAGTGTGGTCAAGCTGTTCTTGAAGATCTGCTCGAATCCGAGGAACTTCAGGATCGACAGGTTGACTGAGGGGTGCAGCCTGAGTCCACCCTTGTAGGGTCCGATTGCGGAGTTGAACTGTACACGGTATCCGCGGTTTACCTGGACCTTGCCCTTGTCATCCATCCACGATACGCGGAACATAATGATCCTCTCGGGCTCTACAATCCTCTCGATAATTCCAGCTTCCTGGAGCTCGGGCCTCGCCTTGACGACGGGCTCAAGGGACTCCAGCACTTCCTTGACCGCCTGGAGGAACTCGGGCTGGTCCTTGTTGCGCTGCTCCAGACCGGCATAGACTTCCTTCAGGTACTTGTTCTTGATAGCCATGTTCTTCACCTGGTTACAGAAATATTGTCTTATTATCCCTGCAATCAGCTCATGAAAATCATATAATAAAAAAGAAACCCCACGAAAGATTTCTCGGTAAATCCATTTGTTTTTCAGGTAACAACTGCGAAAAAACCATGTCCGATATCGGTCACAATTCTTTACGGGATTCGAATTTTATAGGGGCAGACCGTACATCGGAATCGGCGGGAATGCCGCCGGGAGATGACGGAATGAGGAAGAAGGACCTAGAGATGACCCTGCAGAGGGTGAGGAACTTCGAGGATCCCGATCCGGCATTGGAACAGTACATGACCCCGGCCACAATAGCTTCGGACATCCTCTTCGACGCCTACAGCAAAGGAGACATCGAAGGCCTGAAGGTCGTGGATCTGGGATGCGGCACAGGGATGTTCTCCATAGGCTCATTCCTTCTTGGTGCTTCGCAGGTCATCGGCTTCGACATCTCTGAATCGGCCCTGAGGGTTGCTGAATCCAACAGGGAGGATCTCGAAGTGGACGTCGAATTCCGCAAATCGGATATCCTGGATGTGGAGGAGGGAGCAGACACGGTGTTCATGAATCCCCCGTTCGGCTGCCAGAACAGGAACGCCGACAGAGCCTTCCTCGACAAGGCAATGGAGCTCTCGGAATGCGTCTACTCCATACACATGGCGGAGACCCTGGATTTCGTCAAAGGATACTGCGAGAAGAGGGGTCGCCATATTACTTATTATAAAATCTATAAGTACGAAATCCCTCATACATTTTCATTCCATAAGAAGACGAAGAAGACGGTTGACGTCGCGGTCGTCAACATTAGGTGATTTCACATGACAGATTCCAATCTAGTTTTCCCCGGACAGGAAGTTGCCTCAGAGGAGGAGTATCTGGCCGCAGAGGGAACATTCGCAGAGGACGGCGTTATCTACGCCTCACAGATCGGGGAGCTCGAGTTCGATGACGACAACTGCGTCGTCAGGGTTGTCTCCCCCAACCCGCCCAACGTTCTTGCTGTCGGAGACATAGTCTACGGTATCGTGGGCGACATCAGGAACACGATGGCCACCGCCGACGTCTACGTCAAGGAAGGTGTCCAGAGGAGGCTCGGCGGAGACACTTATGCTACGATCCACGTGTCCAAGATCTCCCAGGGCTACACCGACGATGTGTCGAAGGAGCTCAGGAAGGGAGACTTCATCAGGGCCAGGGTCACAGCCATCAAACCCGCTCTCCAGCTTACCACCAAGGATGATCACCTTGGAGTGATCAGGGCTCAGTGCGGCAAGTGCAAGACCGAGATGGTCAGGAGCAAGAAGGGCGACGGACTTTTCTGCCCCGAGTGCAAGTACGCCATGCCCAGAAAACTAGCTGACGACTATGGCGACGTGGACCTCTGATGAAGCTAGTAGCACTGATGTCCAACGGGATCGATTCTCCCGTAGCATCCTACCTCATGAGCAAACGCGGTGCGGATGTCATTCTTCTCCACATGGACAACCGTCCGTACACCGACGACCGCTCCATCGAGGTCGTCAAGGACATAGCCCAGCGTCTCAGGGAGGTCACCGGGAAAGAGTTTCCTCTGTACGTTGCTGAGCACGGAAGGAATCAGACGATCATCAACGAGAACTGCGATCCGCACTACCAGTGCGTACTGTGCAAACGTGTCATGCAGAGGACCGCCAGGGAACTAGCGAAGAAGCTCGGAGCATCAGGGATAATCATGGGAGACTCCCTGGGCCAGGTAGCTTCCCAGACCCTGAAGAACATCAGGTCGGAGAACACAGGGCTCGATTTCCCCGTAGCCAGGCCGCTCATCGGGCTTGACAAACTGGAGATAGAGGCGGTGGCCAAGCAGATAGGCACTTACGAGATCTCCATAAGACCGACCGACGGCTGCAAGATAGTGCCCATCAGGCCTATAACCGAAGCTTCTCCGGACAAGGTGGCGTCCATGAGCGCCAAGATAGACATCGATTCCCTCGCGCACGAATGCGCTGAGAAGGCTGTCCTTGTTCAGTGATAATACTTGTTGTGGAACCTCTCCGGGAACGCTGGACAGGAATCGATCTCGTCATCATCGTACAGCATGTCCATTGTGACTCTGGAGATGTAACGTGCGACGTACATGGAGATGTAAAGCGTGTTGTCCCCGATCTTGATCTTGATGTCTGATTCCTTGGGGCCTTTTACCGAGGTAGGTACAAGTGCAGGACCTAGGCATGCTGTGCAGACGCGGTAATCGCATCCTGCTTCCTTGATCATCTGCTCCACATCGGGTTCTACGGTTATCTCCATGCCCCGGGTTAAGATTGTTCAGTAAATAATCGTATTGGATGATCTGACCGTAGCCTGTCAGAGATCGTACTTCGAATAGCCGAAGAACTCCCTTATCTTCGACGGTATGTCCTGACTTAGCTCCGCCTGGATGTCCTTGAGGCCTGCTATCCTACGGTCCAGGATGACTGCGACGCCCCTGTCCGTCTCCGATCTTATCAGCCTGCCAATGGACTGCCTCATCTTCCTGACGGTGGGGATCGTGTTGGTGTACCATAGGCCGTTGCCGAACCTGATGTCGTAATACCTGCGCATGGCACGCATCTTGGCAGTAGGCTTTGGATAGGGAATGCCTATCATGATCACCATCTCCAAGGCCTTGTCCGGGAAGTCCAGACCTTCGCTGATCCTCCCTCCGGTCACACAGAACAGGACGCTTCCCTGAGACGTCTTGAAGTTCTCGAAGACGTTCATGAGCTCTGGTTGCGACATACCCCTCTGCTCATAGACCACATCCCTCCGGAGGTTCTGTACAAGACCGTCGTCCACCATCTTGTCCATGAACGAATAGGACGGGAAGAACACGGATGTGTTGACCCTGACAGCGTTGACGCATTCCACTATCATCTCCATGAGAGTGTTGTAGTTCTCCGGAATCTCCCTCTCCTCATACTTCATGGACACCTTGTCCGTGTACAGGGTGAGGAGGTTCTCCTTGGGGAATATACCGTCCAGACAGAGCTTGTTTACCCTGTCCAGACCTAGTTCAGAGATGTATGCGTCCAGAGGCTGGAGCGTACCCGACATGTGTATGGACGAGAAGCAGTCTATCAATGGTCCGGCAGCGCCTGAGGGATCCATGCAGTATGCCTGGAAGAGCGGATTATCCCCTTCCTTGACGATCAGCCTCACATAGTTGTCCTCGTCCCCGTCAATCCAAGCGCGTATGAATCTGGACATCGAATGGATGTAGGAACGTGGAAGCTTCCTGCGCTCCTTCTTCTTCTCCATGATGCCGTCGCCGATCTCCTCCATGGCCTTGCACATGCGGGATATAGTGACCGAGCTGACTCCCAGACGGGACATGAGCTCGTCCTCCAGATAGTACGGCGGGAGCATCCCGTCATCATCTATGAGATATTCCTTCTGTGCATGGGCCAGTATCTCCTTCAGCACCGCGACCAGATCAGTCACGGTGATGCCCTCCTGGAGCTCGAAGTCCCCATGGTCCTTCGCCTCCTTGGCGGCCAGATCCATGGCGTATTCAGAATATTCGAATGTCTGGACGTCCCTCAGGTAATCCGGAAGGTTATGGGCCTCGTCGACTATCAGGACCATCTGCGACAGAGGGACACCTGCCCACTCCACGAAACGGTCCAGGATCATAGGCATGAAGATGAATGGGTACGGAACGGCTATCACATCGGCGTAAGGCAGGAGGAGCTTCATCAGCTCATAGGGGCAGACCTCGGCATCCTCGCACATCTGGGCAAATCTCTCCGGTTCAGGGTGCTCCCTCCTGATGACATCCACCCATTGTTCAACATCGGTCACCTCGATGTTCGAGAAATACTTGCAGTGACAGATGCCGTTCTTCTTTTTCTTGTACTCCGAGCAGAGCTTGGAGATCTCCTCGGCATTGCCTGAGGCCAAATCTGGATCGTCCCTCATCATCGGGCATGATGCTGCCGAACGGCCCTGCATCGCCACGCACATGATGTCCCCGCCTATGGCGGCGGATTCCCTGATGACCTGCTTCTGCTGGGATTTGGTCCTGGTCAGGTAGATGACCTTCATGCCGTGCTCCCTGGTGTAGCCCAGGACCCCGCACAGCGATGTGACCGTCTTTCCGGTTCCGGTCCCCGCCTCTATGACCGCACACCTGCGATCGCGTACCGTGCGGTCAATGAATTCGACTAGCTCCTTCTGACCGGCGCGGTACTCGTAGGGGAAGTAATCCATCACTCGTCCTCTTCGCCGCCTCTCTGCCAGACGTCGTCCGGAAGGTCGGCGTAGGTGAACTCCTCGTCACCGGTGGACTTCTCCCTACTCCTGGAGTTGACCATCAGATCCGCGATCTTGTCCCTCTTGAACAGCCAGTAGTGGATCCTCCACTCCCTTCCGTCGTACAGAGTGGTCTCCTCCCTCTCGGTGGTGAGGATCCCTCCGTCCTCCAGCATATAGAACGCATCACGGTCCTCAGGCTCCAGGACGTTGTCGATGATCCTGTCGGAGTATCCGAAGAAGTTGAGCACATGATGGGCGAGCTCGTATGCCTGCTCCTCCACCATGGCGTGGGAATCGTCGATGCTGTTCTTGATGGCCAGGGTCAGATCGTCTACGGTGACTATGCTCATGGTATCACTGTCCGAGCTCGATGTACTTGATCTCCTCGACTCCGACCTTCTCTCCGAGAGCCTTGACGACGTTCTCGGGGACGTCCTGGTCCATGGTCAGGAACATTGTGGCCTTTCCAGCATTCCTTCCGACGGCCATGAGAGCGATGTTGATTCCAAGCTCTCCGATGGCATTTCCGACTGTTCCGATGACACCGGGGGTGTCCTTGTACTTGAGGATGATCATCCTGTCGGCCAGCGTGATGTCGGTGATGAACTCGTCGATTCCGATGAGCTTGGGTGTTCCTCCGATGACGGTTCCCCTCAGCGAGCGTGTGATGCCGTTGTATGTGAACTTCATCTCCACGATGCTGGAGTAGTCCTTGGAAGCATCCTTCGTGCCTTCGATGACCTCTATTCCCTTGGATTTCGCCACGGGCAAAGCGTTGATGATGTTGGCGGTTCCGATGATGCCCTCGAGGTATCCGATGATCGCATTGACTGTGAGCATCTTGGTCTGCTTCTCGGCAAGGTTGCCGCAGTATGAGATCTCCAGCTTGTTGAGCGGGTTGTTGCCGATGATCTGCTGAATGATGGATCCCATGTTCTTGACCAGGGGGATGTAAGGTTCGGTCTCCTTGTCCAGAGATCCGCGGGGTGCGTTGATGGCGTTGGATACGATTCCGTCCCTGAGGTACATGATGACATGCTCAGCGACCTCGACTGCGACCCTCAGCTGTGCCTCCACCGTGGATGCTCCCAGGTGGGGTGTGGTGACGAGGTTGTCCAGCTCCAGGAGCTTCTTCTCGTCGTCCGTGAGGGGCTCGTTGCACCACACATCAAATGCGGCGCCTGCGATGATCTTCTCCTTCAGAGCCGTGTACAGATCGTCCTCGTTGACGATTCCTCCGCGGGCCACATTGGCGATCCTCGCGTTGGGCTTCATCATCTTGAACTGGGGGAGCGAGATCATGTTCCTCGTCTCGGGGAGAAGAGGTGTGTGGATGGTCATGAAATCGGCCTTGGTGATGACCTCTTCCAGGGTTGTCAGCCTGACTCCGAGGGAGTCCGCGACCTCCTTGGGCAGGAAGGGATCGTATCCGATCATGGTCATGTTGAAGGCCTTCATGCGCTTCGCCACCTCTCCGCCGACGCGTCCCACTCCGATGATTCCGAGCACCTTTCCGTTGAGCTCGACACCGGTGTACTTGGATCTCTTCCACTCGCCCTTGTGCATGGATTCGTGTGCGAAGGGGATGTTCCTTGCTACTGCCAGGAGCATAGCACAGGAGTGCTCCGCTGCGGACAGGATGTTCGCCGAGGGGGTGTTCATGACGAGGATTCCCTTGTCGGTGGCGTACGGGACGTCGATGTTGTCCACACCTACTCCGGCACGTCCGATGACGCGCAGCTTCTTGCCTGCGTCGATGACCTTGCTGGTCACCTTGGTGCCCGACCTGATGATCAGAGCATCGTAATCGCCGATCTTCGCGCAAAGCTCATCCTCTGTGAGTCCGGAGACCTCGTCGACGGGGAAACCGGAGTTCTTGAGGATCTCGAGACCCTCTGCATCCAGGGGGTCCGATACCAGAATCTTCGTTGTCATCTTCATTCCTCCAATACCTCGTCCATTACGGACAGGAGCTCCTTCACCATAGCGGGCGTGGTGTCTCCCATGTGCCCGATCCTGAATGTGGTCTCCTTGACATCGCCGTAGCCGTTGGATATCTCGTATCCCTTGGCCTTCAGCTTGGAACTGAAAGCATCGAAGTCCATATCGCCCTTGTTGAGGACACCGATCGAATTGGACTGGTATCCCTTCTCGGGGAAGACTCCGTGCAGTTTCTTGTCGGCCCAGTTCCTGACCATGTCGGCCATCTCCTGGTGCCTCGCATACCTGTTCTGCATGCCCTCTGCCAGAGCCTTGTCCAGCTGGTAGTCGAGGGCGTACATGAGGGATACAGGGGGAGTCGTAAGTGCATAGTCGACGTCCGCCTGCTTCTTGATCTTCAATAAGTCGCCGTAGAATCCGCGGTTGGGAACGGTCTTAGCCTTCTCCAGGAGCCTCTCCGAGCAAAGCATGATCGCGAGTCCGGGGGGAAGGGCGAGGGCCTTCTGGGTTCCGAAGACGATGGAATCAGCGTCAAGGTCCTTCACCTTGAGGTCCATGGCGAATGCGGATGTGACCGCATCGATCATCGTGAGCGCATCGGGGTTCTGGGCCTTGATCTCCTTGGTAAGGGCGAGGGAGTCGCTGAACACTCCTGTGGAGGACTCGTTGCTCACCCAGTGGACGGCCTCGATGTCCTTTGTGACCTTGCCGGCGATGTGCTCTGGCTTCATGGCCTGCCCCCAAGGGACCTGGACCTTGGTCACGTTCTTGCCGTTGAGCTCCCCGAGCTCGATGGACCTGTTACCGAACGAACCGTTCGTCAGTCCGAGGGAGTTGCTGTTAACGCCGTTCCTGATGGCTGCCTCCAGCATCACCGTGGCGGATCCTCCGACAAGGAACACGTCCATATCGGTGTTGAGAGCCTTCTGAATCTTCTCAACGATTCCTGCGTGGAGCTCCTTGTACTCCTTGCAGCGGTGTGTGATCATAGGTTTTGTCATAGCCTGAAGGGTCGATTGCTCCACATGTACGGGGCCGACCGTGAACAACGTTCTACTCAAGATTAATCCCTCGCTCGCGTAAGCGACATTGATTGTGTAACCCGCACGTCCTATAAAATAGGATGCAGGAACGCGCGCATGCGCGTCCATACTGACCTTCAGAAACGCACTGAAAAGCGGATTTCAGAGCTTCGAGAGCGTGGATTTGATCCTCGAGATGCCCTCTCTGATCTGGTCCTCGGATGTGGCGTAGGAGATCCTGAAGAATCCCTCTCCGCCAGGTCCGAATGCGGTACCGGGGGTGACGGCGACATGGCCTTCCTTGAGGAGGATCTCGGCGAGTTTAGCCGATGGGATGTCCTTGTTGTACTTCGGGAAGAGATAGAAGGCTCCGTTGGGAACGTTGCACTCCATGCCGGGAATGTCCGCGATCAGATCGAGTGCCAGATCGCGCCTCTTCTTGAACGCCTTGACCATCTCGAACTTGGAATCCTGGGGTCCGGTGAGGGCCTCCACCGCAGCCTTCTGAACAAAGGACGTGCAGCATGAGATCGAATGCGACTGCAACTTGTTGATGTTCTTGATATCCTCGGCCGGAGCGATTGCCCATCCCAGCCTCCATCCCGTCATCGCGAAGGTCTTGGAGAGACCGGAAATGAGAATGGTATGGTCGAACATGCCGGGGAATGAGGCCATAGAGACGTGCTTTCCCTCATAGATGATAGCACTGTATATCTCATCGGACATGACCTTGATGTCATGCTTGATCGCGATGTCCGCGATCTGCTTCAGCTTGTCAGCTGGTATGACCGCACCGGTAGGATTCGTTGGGGTGTTGAGGATTATCATCCTGGTCTTAGGGGTGATAGCAGCCTCGATGAGTGCAGGGTCTACAACGAATCCATCCTCGAACTTCGTAGGGATGTAGACGGGGACGCCTCCGGCCAAACGGACGCATGCCTCGTATGAAACCCATGATGGATCGGGCAGGATGACCTCGTCACCTGGATCGATGTATGCTAGACAGGTCATGAATATGGCCTGCTTGGTGGGTGTGACCAGAACGTTGGATGCGTCGCAGGGGACTCCGTCGTTCTTCTTGGTGTAATCGGCGATGGCCTTCCTGAGCTCGGGAATACCCGTGGAAGGGGTATAGTGAGTGAATCCCGCGTGCAGGGAATCACATGCCGCGTCGATGATGTTGGACGGTGTAGTGAAATCCGGTTCTCCCATCGAGAAGGACACGATGTCCACGCCTTCGGCCTTCATCTGACTGACAAGATTTGATATCGCTATCGTTCCTGAGGCAGGTACCGTCTGCAATCTCTGCGAAACCATCCTGATGCACCTATTGTTAAATCGCGCATTACTGAGGATGATAATAATTGTTAGTAAAGCGCCGTGAAATCCAATTAGGAACGGCATGAACCATGTATTAAATATAATTACTCTGAATGGAATAATGCAGTAGAACGGTAAGCCCGGGACGCTGGGCAAGGCCATTCTCGGCGAACCAAGACCGTTGGCAAGAGGTGAGGTCGGATGCTTGTCATTGACGTCCGTAAGGGATGTCAAGGTCCGATCGGCCTAACCGATCCGGCTCCTTTGATAGCCGTTATCTCCTTAACTTAAACTAGTTGTTCTCTCTTTGTAATGACATGTCCGGCCTGTCAGAATCCGAACTGAATGCCATAAAGGATGAGATCAGCAGACATTTCTTGGATCTCACGGTCGTCGAGGGTCTGTCAGTGATGGAAGCTTTGTGTTTCTCCTTGGTCCGCATAAAGGGAATGCCCCCGCTGGATGCCTCCGAGATCGTCTCGGCAATGACAGGCAAGGAAGTCGGCAACTTCCGCGTATCCGTATACGTGGACCGCGGAAGGCGCAAGCTGCTGGAGAACAACAACTTCGTTGACGACGGCTCCACCGGAGAGATGATCTTCAGGTGATCAGGATACGATGTCCTTCAGCTTGCCCGTCTCAGCGGCTTCCTTGATGTGCATGGCCATCCTGGCGCCGGTGCTCATTCCGGGATATATCAGGTCGGCATAGGGGGAGCCGGAGATGAACGGGTTCGTACCCGCGACGATCCTGGTAGAGATCTCGAATGCCTTGAACTGAAGCTTGTCGTTGACGACTGTCTCCAGACAGAACGGTCCCCACATTCCTCCGAACAGCTCGTAGGACTTATCGACGACCTTCTCCGCCATGTCGAACGCCTTCGGGAGCAGCGATTCCCTCAGGACGACAGGGGTGTTCCCGGTAACCACGAACGAGGGGTACATTCCGACCTTCTTCAGCTCGTCTATGTTACCGAGCTTGTACAGCTCATCGATGTTGGACTCGTCCCTACGGTCCATGGACATCAGCTCGAGGGACCCTCCCTCAGCGCACCTGTACCCGTCGTGCTTCAGCGGGTCGTAGAAGAAATGCATGTAGTACCTTGTTCCCAAGCAGTACTCCTGTATGTTGTAAGACTCGTCGGGATCTACCGCGAGCTTGAATCCGTTGTAGTCCATGGCGATGAAGTAACCCTTTCCGCCCTTGGCCCCATTGTATTTGACCATGACCGGTCTGTCGATATCCTTTGGCTCGGTGATGATCTCGGGCATCGATACCCCAGCGCTGGTGATCCATTCCCTCTGCTTCTCCCTGCTGGACTCCCAGTTCAGTACCTCACGGTTCCCGTATGACGGGACAGGGTAGTCTGAGAACCTCTTGGACCCCATGTACTCGACGAAGGACCCGTGGGGTATGATGATGGCATTCCTGTCGTAGAGCTCGTCGACACGGGATTCCATGTCGTCGAAGTCCTTGTACTTGATGATCTCATCGGGCTTTCCGAGTGGGAACGCATCGTAGTACTTGGTGGAATGCGAAATGGTCAATCCCAATGTCTTGAACCCCAGCTTCTTAGCTCCGTGGAAAATCTGCAACGAGGAGTGGGAGCAGAGGGTAGCGATCGTAATATCCTTAGGGTCGTAGCCGTCAAGGATTTCATCGATTCTCTTCTTGGGTACCATTAAACATCAATGTTGATGTGTGATTTAAACCCTACGGAGAAAAAATCAAGAAATCGACCACTCTGGGTATACCGCTCTGCATCCACTTTCGCCACTTTCGGTCACCCCCCTCGTAGCCTTTTATAGATAGGGAATGATTCATTGACGTCCATCCCTATGGGAAGGAGTCGATACAATGGAAATGGATGAACTAACACCCCATATTCAGGAATTGCAAAGGGTGCTCGGAGACAAGATCGACGAAGAACAGCTCGCAGAGGAGCTGAACAAATATCTCAACGAGTACCACGTGAACATCGATGCCGCCAAGAGGGGCATCATTAGAAAGTACGGAGGTACCGATACATCCACTTTCGTGACCGGCAACAGCCTGGTCAAGAAGATTGGCGAGCTCACGGGCTCGGAACAGAACGTTGACATCACGGCCAAGGTCGTTTTCGTGGACAACAAGGAGATCACGGTCAAAGGGTTGCCCAAGATCATAATCTCGGGAATCCTCGCTGACGAGACCGGCAGTGCATCATTCACCGTATGGGAGCCTGGAGCGCTCTCACTGGCCAAGGGAACGGACTACATCTTCAGAAACTGCTACTGCAAGACCTGGAACGACAAGGTCCAGATCAACATCGGGAACCGCGGCCGCGTGGAGAACTACTCCGGTCCCAAGATCGAGCCTCAGGAGAGGCAGATCTCGGCTGGACCCGTGACCGAGGTCAAGATCGGATCCATCAAGGAAGGCATGGGAAGCGTCACCGTGACAGGCAAGATCGTCTCCGTGGAGACCAGGGAGATCACCGCCAAGGGCGAACCCAAGACCGTGTATTCAGGTGTCATCGCCGACGACACCGGGAAGATCCAATTCTCAGCATGGAGCGACTTCGGCATCAAGGAGGGGGAATCGCTGTGCATCCAGAACGCCTACATAAGGTCCTGGAAGGGCATTCCTCAGCTGAACCTCGGCGACAGATGCGAGGTCAGCCGCGTAGATGAGATCGCAGATGTGATAGACACATCGGTGAACAAGAAGACCGTCGATGAGATCAGCAGGATCGGCGGCGGTCTGGACATAACGCTTGAAGGCCTGGTGGTCGATGTCCGCCAGGGTAGCGGTATAATCAGGAGATGTCCCCAATGCAACCGTTCAATGCTGAACGGGACATGCACCACCCACGGCATGGTGGAGGGCATCACGGACCTGAGGCTCAAGATCGTCCTGGATGACGGAACTGGTGCCATCGGGGCGATAATCAACCGTGCCGACACAGAGAAGCTCACAGGAGTGACCCTGCAGGCAGCCCAGGGATTGGCTGCGGCTCAGGGCGAGGGCGTCGTCGGAAGGGAGATAACCGGAAAGATCCTGATGAAGAGGATCTCCGTCACCGGCAACGTCATGAGCGACGACTACGGTCCGAGCATCATCGTCAAATCGGCAGACTGCGTCAAGATCGACCTTGAAGAGGAAGCTGGAAAGCTCCTTGACGAAGTGGAGGCGGCAATATGAACGCCAGAGAGACCGCATGGAGGGTGTTCGCCACCGAGCTGAACTCATCCACGCTGGAGATCAAGGCCACCGAAGAGAAGGCCCCGTCCTACATCGTCACACCTCTCGGTGCGAAGATCAACAGGGTCCTCATCGCCGGGGTCATGACCGAGAAGGAGAACACCGGAAGCGAAGAAGAGCCCATGTGGAGGGCCAGGATACAGGATGTGTCCGGCAGCTTCTACATCAACGTCGGAAGATTCCAGCCCGAGGCGGCTGCGACGATGGCCGACCTGGAGGCTCCGTGCTTCGTCGCGGCGGTCGGAAGGGTCAGAGCCTATAATGCCGATGACGGCAGGGTTCTGATATCGGTCAGACCGGAGCACGTCATCCCCATCACAGAGGACGTCCGCAAGGAGTGGATCCTCGAGACCGCCAAATCCACATGGAGGAGGCTGACCAACACCAAGAGGGTGCTCGGCATGGGCGACGCGACGGAACAGGACCTCATCAAGGCTGGAATGAGCCCGGTGGAGGCCTTCGGCATCACATATGCGCTGGACAATTACGGTCAGATGCCCGACTCTTCGCTGTACCTGAAGACCATCCAGGCAGCGCTGAGGATGCTCCTGCCCGACAGGGATGTGGATCTCGGATTCCCCGAGGACCTTTCCGGAGAGCCCGACGAGATCGAGATTCCCGAGAACGGTGCATCAGGAAACAACAGCGCTCAGCTGGAGGACATGATCCTGAATCTGCTGGAAGAGCTGGACACCGACGGCAAGGGAGCCCCCAGGGAGGAGCTCGAGAGAAGAGCCGAGGCCGAAGGCATCAGCAGCATCGAGCTCGAGGAGGTCTCCAACACCCTGATGGACAAGGGACTCGTCTACGAGCCCAACCTCAGATACCTCAAACGCATTTGAATCTGGGAGGGGTGGTACCCCTCCCGTCGTATGTAACCTTATTATACCAAGTAACGCTAAGAACAGTTGTATCTGCCAGATACATGGCTGGATGGCTGAGGAATCTGGATGTGGAAAGGCATCAGCAAGGTTATTGTGACTTTTTTTGCAGTCTCCTTAATGATAATGCCGACATTGGCCCCGCTGATCCAAACGGATGCGGAGGACTGGAAGCCTCAGATAACGTACATATCCGTAGGCGATTCCATGGTCAACGGCTATGGCAATCCGGAATACTACACGAGCACCGACTACAACAGCTACGGGTTCGAAGTGAAGAGCGATGTCATCTACCCCACGAAGATCGCGAAGTACCTCGAATCACAGGGGTACGAGGTAGAATACCATCAGTTAGCAGTCAGTTCGACACGTACGCTGGATTTCCGCTCCCTCATCTACGACGATTACAACGGAGACGACTACACCGTATCCAAAGTCTATAAACATTACATGTCCAACAGCGCCAAGATCCTGCCCGAGGGATACACGCCGGATATGGATGGTTTCAAACGTTACTACCAGGACAGGATCTCCGAGGCGGACCTGATTACATACCAGTTCCACTTCGACTTCTCCAACACCATGGATAGCGTGTTCATGAACCTTGACGACCCCGCCCTGAACAGACCGTTCGAGACCTTGGACCCGTATTCTTACATTTTGGCCAAATCGATCATGGGAACAACTGGTATGAACGCATTGGTCGTCGACAGGGCCATCCTATCCGGATTAGGCGCGGATTTCATCAGCAAACTCATCGAATCTTTCACCAGTGGGGTCGCTTACTGTATCACGATGTACTGCCGTGATTTCGACTACAACGTTGCTAGGATCCTGGAATTGAATCCCGATGCGACCATAATAGTCGTGGACACCACGAACCCCATAAATGAGATGTCGCTCACCGTTGGTCCGCTGACGATCCCCGCAGGCGAACTCTACGGCATGATGGGCGGTTTCGGAAACTTCTACGCCAAATATCTGTCCCCGTACGCCGGTTGTGTATACCATGTCAGCCTGGACAAGTCCCCGGAGAAGCTCCTGGACGAGTTCACGCAGGCAGACCTATCGAATCTGTATCTCACCAACGGTTCGAAGAACGACATGACCATAGCGCTCCTGGACGGCCATGATGAAGTGGTCCCCGAGGAGCTGCGCCCCTACATCGAAAAGAAATGCGATTGGTACATACCCGTGGAATCGTACGTTGTCTACGATTACTACGACGGGGACGATCATGACCTCACCGAGTTCCTGAAGTACTCCCTAGGCTCCAACAAGGGAGACCTGTTAAAGCTGCTGGAAGGGGACGGCATAAAGGCCCAGGCCAACGCGACCAAGATGAAGCTGGTGAACAACCTGGACATGATCCATGACTACGACTGCGACATCGTCCTCCACGAAGATGGCGGCTGCACCATATCCAACGGAACCGACAGCGTCTTCTTTGACTACAACGAGATGTTCCTGCTGTACTTAGCGAACAGCATGTTCGCCGCTGCACTGATCCACCCCTCGCCGGCCGGCCATGATGAAGTGGCATCGGCGATCATCACGGCCATCGAACAGCATGATATACTGAACAACCCTCCCAGGAACATCAGCCCGCTTTTCATCGCAATGATCATCGTAGCAGTGGCCATTGGTGCATCGGCATTGTATCAATACCACATCCACAGAAAGAAGGCGGAATCTTAAGATGACCACACCGTCCGAGGAACGCGTATGGATGTCCCTGTATTCACCGGACATCCCTCCCATGCCGGAGATGTCCGCATACCGTTACATCAGGACATCCAATGCCAACAGGGAGGATGAGGTCGTCCTAGACTTCTTCGGTTCTTCCATCAAACATTCGGAACTTTGGGATATGATAGAGAGGATAGCCGCATCGCTCGACGCGATCGGCATCAAGGAGGATGACGTGATTACGCTGGTGACCGTTGCCGTCCCGGAATCGATTGCACTGTTCTATGCGCTCAACAAGATCGGTGCAACTGCCAACACGATCGACCCTAGGATGGACCGCGAGAGCATTCTCCAACGTGCCGAGACCTCCGGGATCAAGAAGGCATTCGTACTGGATGCCGTCTATGAAAGGGCCGGGAACGTCCTGACCAAGAACGGCTACACGCTCTATGTCATCCCCTCCACGGGCAGCGTCAGCGCATTGAAGCGCATGATAGCGAGCTTCAAGCTCCCCAAGGTCACCTATGGACCTAACGTCATCAGATGGAAGGATTTCATAGCCTTCGGAGAGGGTCGCCAGGCACCGGAAGCGCCGTACGTCGGCGACCGCACCGCCGCGATAACTTACACCGGCGGGACCACCGGGACGCCGAAGGGCGTCATGCTCACCAACGATTCGATAAACGCGGTCGCGGAGAACTTCAAGATCAGTGCACCGACCTTCAACAACGGCCAGTCGTTCCTCGGCATCATACCGATGTTCACATCCTACGGACTGGTCACCGGACTTCACATGCCGATATCAAAGGGCGGAAGGCTCATCATCATACCCAAATTTGTCCCGGAGGACTTCGGGAAACTCGTGATGAAGTATCGTCCCAACCATATGATAGCCACCCCCGCTTACTGCGAGATGATGCTCAGCAGCAAGGAGGTCAAAGGGAAGGACCTATCGTTCATCTATACCCTCGGATCCGGAAGGGACAACATCAGCAGGGGTCTGGAGGACTGGATGCTGAGCGAGATGAAGTCGCACAACATGCCTTACAGGCTCTCCCAGGGATACGGCATGTCGGAGGTGTCCTCCACTGCTACGGCTTCGTTCCTTGATATTTACAAACCAGGGACCGTGGGTGCGCCCTGTCCGCTATCCATCGTCGGCATCTTCGATACCGAGACAGGCAAAGAATTGGGATACAACGAGACAGGCGAGATCTGCATGGCCGGACCCATCATCATGAAGGGATACTGGAAGGAGCCCGAGGAGACTGCCGAGATCATGAAGAAGCATGATGACGGAATGACCTGGATACACTCGGGAGACCTGGGATTCCTCGACGAGGATGGGTTCCTGCATGTCATGGGCCGTCTGAAGAGGATGATCGCCAGGTTCGACGGCCATAAGGTCTTTCCAACGACCCTTGAGAACCTCCTGACCTATCACGACCATGTCGTCAACTGCGCCGTCATCGGCGTGAAGGATCTGGACCACAGGATCGGCCACATGCCTCTAGCGCTGGTCGAGCTGGAGCCGGGCTGCGATAAGGATGCGGTTCGCAAGGAGCTCCTGAAGGTCTGCGACGAGGATGTCGAGGACCGTGGAAAGCCGGTGGACGTCATCGTCGTCGATTCCATTCCCCTCACCAGCATGGGCAAGAACGACAACATCGCCCTCGAGAAGATCTACGGGGAATATCGTTACAAGTGATCCGTCTAGCACATACCGTGTCGGTATGTTCTGAACGATTGTTTTAGAAGAAGAGCCCCCGAAGGGGCGTGAAGTTTAGAATGCTCAGATGAGCTTAGCTTCGAAGTCGTCGATGGACAACTGGAAGTCGTTGGGGTCCTTGAGGTCTCCGCGCCTGGTGAGGACCTCCCTTGCGAGGATCCAGTAGATGCATGCGAGTGCGCGCCTTCCCTTGTTGTTGGTGGGGATGACGAGGTCGACGTTCCTGGTCTCGTTGTTGGCATCGCACAGTGCGACGATGGGGATTCCGAGGTTAAGGGCCTCGTTGAGTGCCTGCTTGTCTGCCGAAGGATCGGTGACGACCAGGACCTCGGGCTCGATGAACGCGGGGTTCAGGGGGTTGGTGAGGGTACCGGGGACGAAACGGCCTGCGAATGCGGGTGCTCCGATTGCCTTGGAGAACTCCCTTGCGGGCTTCTGTCCGTACTGTCTAGCTGAGACGACGAGGATCCTCTTGGAGTCGAACCTTGCCAGGAAGGAAGCTGCGTCCCTGAGCCTGTCGTCGGTCTTCTTGACGTCGAGAACGTACAGTCCGTCCTGCCTGACCTTGTAGATGAAGTCCTTCATGTCGGCGGATTTCTGCTGTGTTCCGATGTGTACTCCGGATGTAAGGTAGATGTCCTCTTCCACCAGGAGATCGGTTCCCGGTGCTACATATGTTTCCTCTTCGCTCATATTGATACCTCTTTATGATCAGTTCCTGACGACAGTGATCGGGATGAGATCCTTGTCGAATTCCAGCATGGCGATATCGATAGGGTCAAGCATATCCTCCGGATAGTCCGTGAGTACGGGCGCTCCGTATGAGATCTGCAGTGCCCTCGCTCCGATGATCCTTGCTTTCTCGAATCTTGTGTACTTACTGTGTGTTTCCATATAAGTCACCATACAGGATAGAGCCGTGTAAACTAGTCCTGATTATAAACCTTTGCTAGGCCCTTATTTTATCTGTTAGTATATAATCAAAAAACGCGCGCGCGAGGACGCCCGTCATCAGGCCCTCTCCGGGAGCTTGTCGCTCTTGAGATTTAGACCTACGATACCGCCCATGGTGAGGGCCAAGAACATGTATCCTAGTATGTTCAGGCCGTTGTTGAACACAAGGATGTCTGCTATCGCAGCTCCTACGACGCCGACACCGACCCATACCGCATAGCTAGCACCCATCTGCAGTCCGCGCTTGAGTCCGCCGTTGAGCAGGACCGTGCCTACGATGCTGAGGGAGAATCCCAATACGGTGTAGACGATGTCGGTCATACCGTTGGCAAGACCCATGAACGTCGTGTATATCGCTTCGACGATACCTCCCGCGATTACCCACCACCATGCTGAGTTCATCCTACCACCAGATCGAATCCAGCGACGCCTACCACGACCATCGCGATGTAAAGAAGGGTGTAGCGATCAATGGGATCCTTGTACATCAACCATCCCACCAGGGTCGTCATGACCGTACCTATACTCACCCATACAGCATAGGCTATGCTGATTTGCAGAGTCCCCTCAGTGGCCATGGACAGACATGCGGGTCCGATGAACATGAATGCAAGAACCACTCCTCCCCAGAGGATGTTCTTGCTCTCGTTGTACTTCTGAAGGGATACCATCCAGATAGGCTCCATGAGCCCTGCGAGTATCACCCATAGTAATCCCAAGTCGGTCATGGCAGAAGATACCAGATGACATCGGATTTAAAGGGTTCTAATCTACTATAGTCTGGAAGTATATTGTGACTTTTGATTATATATGCTGGAAACTATTTCCAACCATGTCCAAAAACACCACAGCCATAGCGACCATAGCGGCCGTCATTATCGTGCTGTTTGCGTCATTCATCGCATTCTATGGCTCGACCAACCCTACCGACAACCTCGATACCGATTTGGAAACCGGATCGTACTTCGCCATCTCCGGCGAATACACGAGATCTCACACGATAGTCGAAACCGTGGATGAGTTCATCGACGACCTCTATGTCTCCGATGAATACATCCTGACAGATGATGTAAGGACCGTCAGCGTCAACGGCGAGAGAGTCAATGCCAGAGTCTACGTTGATGATGTCGACAATCCAAGAATCTATGCTTTCACATCTGATTCCGGATACATCCTGGTGGAGAGGATCGTCATCACAGATGATGAATACTATGAGGATGAACTATTGTATATCTCGTTGGATTACAACTCCCCCAAGGAGGAGCTGGAGCTGTTCGTCGGCGCTATCGGTTCATGGACGGATGACAGTGGCTGGAATAAGGATTATTGGATCCTGGGTCTGGGCGACGAGACCGTTGAATACGTACTTGCCGAAGGCACCAGCTTGTCGGAGAAGTACACCATAACCGAGGTGTATGATGACGACACCTATGAATACGAAATAGAGAGTAAAGAGGGGACCAATGAGCCGGAAGTGCATTATGAGTTAACGCATAAGGCGGAATTCCTCTCCGACATAGACCTAACCAGCTGGTTGGAATGGTTCGCCGAGGATGCTGAAGTGGGTTCCATCACCTACAGCTACAACGCTACGGAGAAGAGCAGTACCAAGGATACTATCACCACAGCGTTCGGCGAGAGGGATGTGAACAGGATCGTCTATGACTTCGAAGTCGTTGGGATCGATGGTGAATTGATCGTGTTCACCGCAGAGGGTACGTACATCTTCTGGGCCAGCGATAGCGGCATCATATACGCTTCGATCATCAGTTACGAGCGGAATTCCAATGGCGATGAATCGTACTATGAAGGGACATACACTTTGAACGAGACAAACATGTTCAAGTGAATCTCCGATTCATAAACCATTTCGGGGGCCTCTTGGCCCCCACTTTTAACACAAAGCCTAATTATCAACCAACCAATCTGCGGGTTATGACCGACGAGTTGACCGTCTGCGCAGCTGCGTTCTTCCGCAGCATCGGTAAGGATGTCTCCAAACCGGACGAGTTCGTCATGATCACGTCCCTGGAGCTCAAATGGATGTCGCCGTCGGATTCCAAGCTCCTCCTCAACCGCCTGCTGAGCGATGGGGCCATAGTGAAGAAAGGGGACTACATCCGCCCCGCTACAGATTTCAGCGGAATGGACCTCCCGCTGGCGTACAAGCCCTCCAAGGAGCTGGTGGATTCGCTGCACAAGCCTGCAACGGCACCAAGTAAAAAGAATCCGGAACCGGACCTCTTCCATGTTCTGATCGACGTCGCCAAGGAGAACGGGATACAGACGAAGGACTTCGTCCCCGCATGCTCCAGGATCCAAAAGAGACTGGATATCGACATCGCGGCCGCCGCCCTGATTGTTCTGAGGGACAACGGTATCGATGTCGGCCCCTACACCGATAAGGTGTACGAGGGTATTCGCAGCCGATGATGAAAAAAGAATCCCGGACATGCCGGGGATTGGTTTCATTCCTTCTTGATGAAGTTGCCGAGAGTCATCTTGTTGCCACTGTTGCCTCCACCCACAGTGACTCCCGTCTGGACGGTCTCGGTCAGCTTGATGCCGAGGGCCTTCTCGATCTTCTTGATGATCTTGTCGTCGGGGACCAGCGCATTGGCCTCGATCTTGGACAGCGTACCCTTCTTCTCAAGGATGGATGCCGCGAACTGCTCCAGGTCCATTCCCTTCGCCTCGCGTGCCTCCCTGATCACGGTACCGTAATCGTCGATGAGCTCGGTGGAGGAGCTGCCGGCGTAGATGTCCTTGGTCTTCATCCTCCTCTCGCGCTTCTCGAGCCTCTGGTCGATGACTGAGGATGAAATAGGCGCACCGCTCTGGTTGGCCCTGTAGTCCTCCCCGAACCTGGCGCAGTTGGGGCAGACGTTCAACCTGCTTCCCTCGACGATGACAGTCTTCGTCAGAGGGACCTCTTTTCCGCACATCTCGCAGATCATGCTTACTTCATCATTCCGATTGTAGATAAGGATGATGCTGAATAGCCGGGCTTCTCATCAGATATAATAATAAAGGGAAGGTCCATCAAGGTTCTGATGAACAACGACGAGACCATCCTGGAAAGAAACGAAGTCGATTCAGGATTCACCGATGAGGTAGCGGAACTCAAAGCAAAGATCGTCACGCTGGAGGACAGGAATGTCAGGCTGGTGGAGGATCTCCGCAACGCTGAGAACGAGAAGCGCTACGCTGAAGGAGAGCTGTTCAGGCTCCAGAAGGACCTGGCAAGGATCAGGGGAGAGATGGAGAGGCTCAAGACGCCCCCGCTCATAGTGGGAAACCTCCGCGACGTGCTCCCTAACAACCGTGCGGTCGTCAAGAGCTCCACAGGACCTGATTTCGTCGTCGCCATTTCAGATTACATCGATCCGAAGTCGCTCATTCCCGGATCAAGGGTCACCATGAACAAGCAGACGCTTGCCGTCATGGAGGTCATCCAGTCCTCGGTCGACCCGATCGTTTCCGGAGCCGAGGTCCTTGAGAAGCCCAACGTGACCTACGATGACATCGGAGGACTCAAGCAGCAGATGCTCGAGCTCCGTGAGGCAGTCGAGGATCCGCTGCTCAGACCTGAGCTCTACGCCAAGATCGGTATAGAGCCTCCGAAGGGAGTCCTGCTCGTAGGACCTCCGGGAACCGGAAAGACCCTGATGGCCAAGGCCGTGGCCAACGCCACCGATGCCACATTCATCAGGCTTGTCGGATCTGAACTCGTCCAGAAGTACATCGGAGAGGGAGCAAGGCTCGTCCGCGACCTGTTCGAGCTGGCCAAGGAGAAGGCACCCAGCATCATATTCATCGACGAGCTGGATTCCGTCGGAGCCAAGAGGCTGGACGTTGCGACTTCAGGAGACAGGGAGGTCCAGAGGACACTCATGCAGCTCCTGTCCGAACTGGACGGATTCACTGCGATCAACAATGTCAAGATCATCGGAGCCACCAACAGGCCCGACATCCTGGACGATGCCCTGCTGAGGCCCGGAAGATTCGACCGTATCATCGACGTCGGACTGCCCGATCTCGAGGCCAGGACTCAGATATTCGACATCAACATCAAGCACATGAACGTTGACAAGAAGGTCAAGGCCAACAAGCTCGCGGAGATCACCGAGGGACTGTCCGGGGCCGAGATCAAGAACCTGTGCACCGAGGCGGGAATGCTCGCCATCAGGGACAGCAGGAACAAGGCCACCGAGGCAGACTTCCTAGCTGCCAAGGAGAAGGTCATGGAAGCAGGAAGGAACAAGACCAACCCTGCTCCCGCCTACATGTTCCAATAAAACTGCAAAAGGGGCCATTGGCCCCATTTTTTCAATTATTGCCGAGAATCACTCTCTCTTGCTGTCGTCTCCGCCGTAGAAGACAAGCTGCGCAGCAGCGTAGATCTCCTCCAGGCCTGTTCCGGTCTCCGAGGAAACCGAACGCATCTCACCGAAGACACCGGTATTCTCCATGGCCTTGAAGAGCTCCATTCCGACAACGGTCTCGGGATTGTTATCCGCGTCCAACAGGTCGCCGTAGAGCGAATCGGGCACGACGTACCAATCTAGCATCCTCTGCTCGTCGTCATCGGAAAGGGTGTCCGATTTGGATAGGAGATTGATCATCGGGATCTGCAGTCTGAACTGTGCCAGCGCTCCGAGAACCATGGCCGTGACGAATCCGTTCGGGGATCTACTAAGGGACGGGTCGGATAGGTAGACCAGCATGGAATCCTCCCTTCCGAACGCATCGATGAGGACGTTGGAGGACTCCCTGAAGGCGAACAACTCCAGCTGTCCGGGGGTATCGATCAGGACATAGTCCGTGTCATATCCCGAGATCACGTCGATCATCTTGTTGATGTTAACGGCCATCAGGTCCGCTGCTACGATCTGCGCACCGTTGGGACCGAGATTGTACTCCTTCATGACCTCGCTGAGGTTGATCCATTCCCTGATGTCGACATCTGCAGTGTAAGGCAGGGCATCCGCTCCGGGATCCATGTTCACGACAACCGCATCAACTGCCGAGTCATCGCACCATTGTTTGAATGCTCCGACCAACGTGCTCTTTCCACTGCCAGCAGTTCCGATAAAAAACAGGAATTTCAAGTGATCAACGACCTTAGTCAGACGTTGAACACGGGAAATCAATATAAAATAAATACGCAATGCCAAACACATGGTTACTAAAACAAGGAGCGCGGCGCCTTACGCGTTTGCCGGAATCCTTGTCGGAGCACTTACTCCCATCGCATTCGCGATCTCCGCCTTCATAGACGGCTTTTGGGAATTCGACTTGAACACGCTCTCCGACCTCGGCATATCGCACTCGGCTCTTGCGGCCAACATATTCAACTACACCTGCATGATCGCAGGTTTGTTTATCGTCATCCATTCGATTGGAAAAATCAAGGCCTATGAAGGGGCTGCATGCGGAGGAGCGGTCGTACTGTTCTTCTGTGGAATTCTGCTCGCAGCTATCGGCTTGTTCACCAAGGACACGGCTTACCACATCCCCATTGCCTGCACATACTTCTTCCTGATCCTCATCACGGTCATCATCAGTGCAATAACTGATTATCGCTCAGGAAAAGTCGTCAGCGCTGCAGCAACCGGAGCTCTCGTGGTCATCGTCTTCGCCTCGATGCCTGGATTCCAGCTCGGCGGAATTGAGGTAATAGCAGTCTTGGCCATGTGCATCTGGATGATCACCCAGAGCCTCTCGCTGGCTTTCAGTAAGGGTTAAAATAGGTAACCCGATAACAGGACGGTAATAAAATGAGCGCAATGCCCAACACAATGAAGATTGGAATGGGAGTAGCATTCGTAGGTGCTATCATCGCGTTCGCTTCCATGGCATACGCCTGGGACGGAACGGTTGAGTGCACCCCCTTCGTCGGAATCAACATGGTTGTCTCCATGGTGTTCTTCGCCGTTGCAGGATGCTTCTCCTCCTACAGCCCTGTGAAGGGATCCACAGTCGTCGTGCTCTCCGCACTGACAGTGGCCTTCACGGTCATCGCAGCCATCTACGGTGCGATGATGCCCATCTTGGCTATCATTCTCGTAATTCTCGGAATCCTCTGCGTCGCCATCGGCAGCATGGGATCCACCAAGAGCTACGTGGACACCAACAGGGTCATCTGAGAAACTTCAAAAGGCCCGAAAGGGCCCTTTTTCCTACATCTAATTTTGTTAGATTAAGCTCATCAACTTTTTTATTGGTAGAGAATAGTATACCGAAAACATGGATGAGAAGTTTGCGTTCGCCCTCCGCAAGTTGGCTTTGTTGGGAGCACTGGATGATTACATATCCATTTCCTCCAGGGAATTGGGCGATTCGCTCGATATGAGTCAGCAATCCGCATCCAAGAGGATCCTCGAACTGATCGATGACGGTTACATCACCAGGGACCTGGGGACCAGAAGACAGCGCATCAAGATCACTCCCAAAGGTGTCGAGCTCATGAAGAAGGAGTACACCGAATACCGCCGTATCTTCGAGCGCACCGACCACCTCAACATCCATGGGGAGGTCGCATCGGGAATGGGCGAGGGCGGCTACTACATCTGTCAGGAAGGCTACCTGAAGCAGTTCAAGGAGAAACTCGGGTTCAGCCCCTTCCAGGGAACCTTCAACGTCCGCATCTACCCCGAGGAGATCGGTAAGATCGACATCGTCAGGAACACCGCCGGGATCATGATCGACGGTTTCACCAACGAGGGCAGAAGCTTCGGCAACGTGATCGCATACAAGGCATCCATCCACAACATCGAATGCGCCATCATCGTGCCTGAGAGGTCGCATTACGTCGACATCCTGGAGATCATAGCGCCTTGCAGCGTGAGGAGAACCCTCAGCCTGAGCGACGGCGACAGGATAGACGTGAAAGTAAAACTGTGAGACGGGGTCGCCCCCGTCCCGTTTAAAGTTTCTCGAGATACTTCATCACGGACTCGAAGACGCATCTGCCGTCTCCTTCCTCCGTGTCGTATCCCCTTGTCCAGTCAGGGTGAGTGAACCTTGTCATCACACGCTCCGGATGGGGCATCATTCCCATGACGTTACCGGCAGGGTTGCATATTCCCGCGATGTCCGAGGGGGAACCGTTGGGGTTCCACGGATAATCGGCGTCGGAACCGTCGGGACGGACGTACCTGAAGACGATCTGGTCGTTGTCCTCCAGCTTCTGCACGAAATCAGGATCCATGCTCATCAGGTTCCCTTCTCCGTGAGCGGAGGGGATCATCAGGGTCTTCTTGGCAGGCACCTTGCTTGTGAAGACGCACTTGCCCCTGTTGTCGTTCCTGAGGATCGTGGGACGGCACTCGAACCTTCCGGAGACGTTGTTGTACAGGGCCGCCTGGGGCTCTGCGGACATGGTCTCCTCGATTGCGGGTAGAAGTCCCATCTCGACGAGGATCTGGAATCCGTTGCAGACTCCGAGGACGGGCTTGCCCGACTCCACGAACTTCTTGACGTCGCTGCCGATACCGGCCTTGATCCTGGCTGCGAATATCGCACCTGCACGTACGTAGTCTCCGGCGGAGAATCCTCCGGGGAATGCGAGTGCGTCGTAGTCCTCCAAACTGCGCCTCATCTCTGCAGGGGCCTGACCGAGCAGCTGCTTCAGATGGACCTTCTCCGCCTGGGCTCCGACCATCTTGAAAGCGTTGGCCATCTCATCCTCGCAGTTCGTTCCTTCGATGCGTATGACGCATACCTTGACATCCTCTGCCTTCATTGGGAAGCACCTCCCATGATGTTCCAAATGGGATCGTTCCAGGCCTTCCTCATCTCCTCGACGGTGATGACCGTTCCGTTGTCCTTGATCTTCAACTCATCACCCTTGGTGATTCCGATTATCTGGGCATCGTCGCCCATGATCTTGGTGAACTCCGTCGCATCCTTGCCGTCGACCTCGACGATCCAACGGCTGTTGCTCTCGGAGTAGAGCTTCCTGCTGAGCTCGCCCTCCATGGCTGAAAGGTCGAGTTCCGCTCCGATCTGACCGGAGATGCACATCTCGGCCACGGCCACGGCGAGTCCTCCGTCGGAACAGTCGTGGCAGCTGAGGACGAGCCTCTTGTCCATCGCCTTCAGCAGATTGGCCATGTTCCTCTTCAGCGCAGGGATGTCGACTCCGGGGACCTCTCCCTCCACTCCTCCGAACTTGCGGAAGAGCAGGGATGCCCCCATCTCGTCCTTCGTCTTTCCGACTATGAATATGCAGCTTCCGGCCCTCTTGAAGTCGGCGGTGACGGCTTTGGTCACGTCGTCGATGATTCCGCATCCCAACAGCATGGGCGTGGGCAGGATGTGCTTTCCTCCAGGAGCCTCGTTGTAGAGACTGACGTTTCCTGAAGGGATCGGGATGTTGAGCTCCCTGGCGATCTCACCTAATCCCCTGACCGCCTCCCTGAAGACTCCGAGCCTCTCCGGGATCTCGGGGTTTCCGAAGTTGAGACAGTCCGTGAATGCGTTGGGCATCGCGCCTACGGCGACGATGTTCCTGCACGTCTCATCGATGGCTGCCATTCCTCCCTTGTAGGGGTCTGCCTCGCAGAACCAAGGGTTGCAGCCGACTGCAGCTGCCAGCCCCCTCTTGCTTCCGGGCACCGGCAGGAGAACGGACGCGTCTCCGGGACCGGTCTCATTGAGCTTTCCGACCATCGGGTGGATGGCCGTGCTGGCGCGGACCTCGTGGTCATACTGCCTGATGGCCCACTCCTTGGATGCTACATTGAAATCGGACAACAGTTTGAGGATGACCTCCTTGTCAGAGGGCAGCTTGGGGAACTTCTCGTTCTGCTTGGAGGACACCTTGGGCAGCGTGTAAGGCCTGTTGTAGACCGGTCCTCCTGTGAGGAACTCCAAGTCCATGTCGAAGATGAGCTCTCCTTCCCAGAACAGGCGGGTGTGCCTAATATCAGTGGTCCTTGCCACGGGTGTGGCCAGCACATCCCACATATCGAAGATCTCCAGGACCTTCTCCACGTTCTCGGGCTTACAGGTGCACATCATACGCTCCTGCGACTCCGACACCCATATCTCCCAGGGTGCAAGTCCGGGCTCCTTGATCGGGACCTTCTCCAGGTCCACATCCGCTCCGCATCCGGCTTCCAGCGCCATCTCTCCGACGACGCAGCTCAGTCCTCCGCCTCCGAGGTCCTTCATTCCGGTGATGAGATGCTTGGCGTTGACCTCGAAGCATGCGTGCATGACCGGTTCCTTTGTGATGGGGTCTCCCAGCTGGACGGCTCCCCTGGAGTCCTCATCCGAGGTGGCTGTAAGGTCCGCGGATGCGAAGTTGACTCCGTGAATTCCGTCACGTCCGGTGCGTCCTCCGATGAGGATCATTACCTCGCCGGGCCCTCCGGCGAAGTTGTTGGCCAGGTCCTTCCTCTTTACGATTCCGAGGCATGCCACGTTCACGAGGCAGTTGCCTGTGTACTTCTCATCAAAGAAGAATCCGCCTGTTATCGTAGGGATACCGCAGCGGTTACCGTAGTCCCTGATTCCGGACACGACACCGTTGACAAGGTATCTGGGGTGCTTTGTTCCCGGAGGGATCTCCCCGCTGTAGTCTATGGGTCCGAAGCACAGGGGATCCGCCAGACCGATGGGCTGCGCTCCCATGCACACGACATCCCTCAGGATTCCTCCGATTCCCGTCGCTGCTCCTCCGTAGGGCTCGACAGCGGAGGGGTGGTTGTGACTCTCTATCCTCAGACAGTAGCCGTAGTCGTCATCGAAGACCATGACCCCGGCATCTCCCCTGGAGAGGATATCCTCCCTGTCCAGTCCGAATACGAACTCCTTGAGGATGGGTTTGCTGCTCTTGTAGCAGCAGTGCTCGCTCCATGCCTGTCCGAGGGACTGGAGCTCCACATCTGTGGGATTCCTACCCTCCTTCTTGAAATAATCGCGGACCACCTTCATCTCGTCCACGGACAATCCCAAGGCCATGTCTGCGGAGACCTGCTTCAGCTGGTCGTCCGTGGCATCTAGGATTGCGACGTCGTAGAGCGGGAAGGGGACATCGCGCTTGATCATCAGATCTGCCATTGGATCATCTCACTGCGACCTTGTAGTTCTGGATGACAGGGTTCGCCAAGAGCTTCCTGCACATCTCCTCCCCAGCCTTCTTGGCCTCTTCGGGAGGAAGGTCCACCTCCACCTCGAAGAGCTTGACGAACCTGACCTCGCCGAGCCCCTCGAAACCGAGGGATTCCAATGTCTTCTTAGTGTTCTTGCCTTCAGGATCGGCAACGCCTTTCTTGAGCTCGATTCTGATCTCTAGTACAGCCATAAACATCCCTATCGCGTGCGTGGATAAAAGGGATTGGTGGGTGGCTGTAGCCACATTTATGAGCTAATAAAACATCGGGTTACCCGATGGCAGATTCGATTGTTCTCAAGGTGGCGATGCCCGAACGTCAGACGGAGTCAGGATACGGCCGTGCAAGGATGGATTCAGCATCCCGCCGCAAGCTCGGTCTGGAGCTAGGTGACACCGTTGAGATAATCGGAAAGAGGTCTGTCGTGGCCAAGGTCTTCCCCTGCGGGATAGATCAGGAAGGCCAGGGCCTGATAGCCATCGACGGACTGGCCAGGACCAACGCCGGGGTGAGCATAGACGAGAACGTCACGGTGAAGAAATGCATCCCCGCGGAGGCCGAATCGGTCATGCTGTACCCCAACATCCCCGAAGGGAAGAAGATCCGCTTCGGCAAGGACATAGAGGAAATTTTCAAATCTGGTCTGCAGGGCAGACCATTGATGATGGGGACGGACATCATAGTCCCCAACGTGGCGCTGATGGGGAACAGGTCCACATTCAATGTCGCATCCACAACCCCCAGAGGTCCGGTTATCGTCACCAAGAAGACGAAGTTCACTGTCAAGGACATGGCCCAGAAGCAGACCGAGAGGACTGCAAGAGGGAAGGTCACGTACGATGACGTCGGAGGACTGGACGACGAGCTTAAGAGGATCAGGGAGATGGTGGAGCTTCCGTTGAAGCACCCGGAGCTCTTCGAGAGGCTCGGGATAGGCGCTCCCAAGGGAGTCCTCCTGTACGGTCCCCCGGGGACCGGAAAGACACTCATAGCGGAGGCTGTGGCCAACGAATCCGGGGCTACCCTGTTCTCGGTCCGCGGACCCGAGATCATCGGACAGTTCTACGGACAGAGCGAGGAAAGGCTGAGGGACATCTTCAAGGAGGCCTCGGACCACACCCCCAGCATAATCTTCCTCGATGAGATAGACTCGATAGCCCCCAACAGGGATTCGGTCGCAGGCGAGGTCGAGAGACGCGTCGTAGCACAGCTCCTGACCCTGATGGACGGACTCGGTGACAGAGGGAATGTCATAGTCGTTGCAGCCACGAACAGGGAGGATTCGATCGATTCCGCCCTCAGGAGACCAGGAAGGTTCGACAGGGAGATCGAGATAGGCATACCGGGACGCAAAGCGCGCTGCGACATACTGAATGTCCACCTGAGGGACATGCCGTTGACTGAAGATGTGTCCGTGGACGCTCTGGCAGGACTTACGCAGGGATTCGTCGGTGCCGATCTCGCTGCATTGTGCAGAGAGGCCGCGATGAAATGCGTCAGGTCTCACATGAAAGATCTGGACCTGGACAAGCCCATCCCGATGGACGTCCTCGAGGACATGAAGGTCACGCTGAACGACTTCAAGGATGCACTCACCGAAGTGGAGCCCAGCGGAATGAGGGAGGTCCTGGTGGAGATCCCCAAGGTAACATGGGAAGACGTGGGCGGACTGGATGATGTCCGCGCCCAGATCGAGGAGGCGTTCATCCCCGAGGAGGGAAACAAATCCTACGAGAGACTGGGCATAGAGCCTGCCAAGGGAGTCCTGCTGTACGGTCCCCCGGGAACCGGTAAGACTCTGATCGCCAAGGCCATCGCCAACGAGGCGGGAGCCAATTTCATCACTGTCAACGGACCCGAGGTTGCAAGCAAATGGCTGGGAGAAAGCGAAAGGGCGATCCGCCAGATCTTCAAGAGGGCCAAACAGATGGCTCCGTGCATCATTTTCTTCGACGAGATAGATTCGATAGCCCCGATACGCGGAGGCGAAGATGGATCCTCGTGGGAGAGGGTCGTAGCACAGATGCTCACATCAATGGATGGCGTCGAGAGCCTGAACAACGTCATGGTCATGGCCGCCACCAACCGCCCGGACATGATCGATCCCGCACTGCTGAGGCCTGGAAGATTCGACAAGCTCGTCCTCGTTGGAAAGCCCGATGAGAAAGCACGCTGGCACATCCTCAAGGTCCACACCCGCAAGATGCCTCTGAAGGATGTCGATCTAGAATTCGTAGCATCGAAGACCGACGGCTATGTCGGGGCGGATCTCGCAGCGCTCTGCAGGGAAGCGGGATTGGTTGCATATCGCGAGGACCATGATTCCGAGTATATCACCATGGACCATTTCATGGCAGCTTTGGAGAAGATTTCACCCTCCGTGGATTCCAATATGTTCGCCAACTACGAGAAGATGGGCAAGGACATCAAGAAACGCCGTGCATCTTGGGATAACATACCGTTCTACGGCTGATATTGAAAGTTAGTCAGCATGACTTCTACATACTGTCTTTATAATCTGAACATGACACAAGGCATGCATGTATCAAGAAAATGATAATGCGAAACCATCTCTCACAAGAAGAAACATCCTTGACTCTAACTTCAAGCAGCTGATGCACAACACCGATGTGCTCTCAAAACTGGTAGGGGATTGGGTTACAGAACTGAAAGACAAGGATCCCGAGTATATTCGCAAATGTCTCTCTCCAGCTAGCGATAACATTCCCGGAAGGAATGCTGAACTGATTAACTCTAGAGGGCGCAAGAGCGAATTGGACTCACTGTTCGATATCACGCTACCCGATAACGAGAAGGTCAAACTCATATTGAACGTTGAAGGACAGGCCGATCCGAATCCAGGGTACAGTCTGGTCGACATGGCCCTATTCTACGCGTCATCCATCATTGCCGATCAGAGGGGGAAGGACTTCTCAGGGGACCATTATGAGGATCTGAAAAAAAGTGTATTCTGTATGGTGCGTACTTCAGCCTAGGGACAAGGACCGCAATTCAATCATCAGATACAGAGTTCAGGGATCAATGGAATGGTCTTCAGATGAACGCACCGACATCCCAATCAGCGATCGCCTGGAAATTCTGGTTGTAAATATCGGATGGGCGGATTCCAAGGCACCGAACGCCATGATGGGGATCATGAACACCATGTTTTCCAGCGAATTGTCTGAGAACGAGCGTAATGACGCGCTGTCGATCAATTATAATATCCAAATCAATAATATTTTATCCAGGAATCTGGAGGCGATACGCATGACACTTACCCTGGATGAGGAATTGGAGAACTATCGCAATCGCGAAGCTTACAACAGAGCAATGGAGAAGGCTATCCCTGTTGCTGAGAAAATTGCAATGGAGAAGGCTATGGAGAAAGCTATGGAAGAAGCTTCAGAAACTATTATAGAAGAAATCTCCAAAGTGACCTTGAATGTAATGGATTCTTTAGACATCACGATCGATGAGGCTCTTGGTATAATGGATTTAGAAGAACCGATGAGATCAAAAGTTTATGAAAAGGTGAATGAAAAAAACTCTGAGAGATGAACTCACAGCAAAATCATCAAAGGCCCTTCTGCATATACGGCAATTCCTTGGCGAACCCCAGCGATGCATAATACTGCCTGACTCCCACACCGCTGGTCACACGTATCCCCGATTTCCCATTATCTTTGGCGATGCGCTCGGCCTCACGTACGAGGGATTTGCCGTATCCTCTGTGCTGCCAGTCCTCTCCGTCCTCGCCTATGGATACGATCTTTCCGAATACCTTCAGCTCCCTGATCGTGGCCACAGGATTCGAATCTATCCTGACCCTTACATAACCAACTATGGAATCCTCGTATTCCATGGCGACGAAGTACTCCTTTCCTCCGCTGGCGTCATACTCTGTGATCTTGAGCTGCACTTTGTCAGGATCGTCGAGGGTGATTCCCCTGTGCCCTACCTCCCTGCAGCGTATGCACCTGCACGGTCTTCCGCGCCTCTCCATCTCCTCGGCCACCAGCTGGCGGATGTTGCTCTTCAAGATCCCTGCGGTGATCTGAGGAACGGGGATGTCCCTCTGGATGCGCTGAATCCTGACGTACTCCGGTACGGTCTCCTTCATCCTGCACAGGAGATCGACGGCCTCTTCGGTATCCAGTGGCTTGTACGAGCCTTCCTTCCACCAATCCAGCACCTTGGTCCCCTCGACGACAAGTGTAGGATAGAACTTCAGCATGTCCGGACGGTAGTCAGACGAATCGAATACCTTACGGAAGCACTCCAGATCGTGCTCCGGCGATGAGCCCGGAAGTCCAGGCATGAGATGGTAACATACCTTCAGTCCGTGGTCCTTGCACCTCTTGGTGCAGTCGCGGACTGCGTCGGTGCGGTGGCCACGGTCGACATGGTCCAAGATATCATCGTCCAGGATCTGCACTCCTAGTTCCACCCTTGTTGCCCCGAGTCTCATGGAACGCTCTATCTGAGCATTGTCGAAGACGTCCGGACGGGTCTCCACTGTCAATCCGACGCATCTGTGATCTGAGAGCTCATTTAGAGCCTGAGCCTCGCCTAGAGTGAGTGAATCCACGCCGTTCATGGCATCGAAGCATCTCCTCACGAACCATTCCTGGTATTCAGGATCCCTGCAGGTGAACGTCCCTCCCATTATGATGAGATCTATCTTGTCGGTCTGGTGGCCGATCTCAGTCAGCTGCGTTATCCGGTCCATGACCTGTCTGTACGGATCGAAATCGTTCCTTCCAGCACGCCTTGCTGCAGGTTCCTTACCTGTATACGACTGGGGAGAATTGTTCGCTACCCCTCCGGGACAGTACGCACACTTCCCGTGAGGACAGTCGAACGGTGAGGACATGACAGCGACCACGGCCACTCCGCTCATGGTGCGCATCGGTTTCTTGATCAGATAGGGTGTGAGAAGCTTGCGGTCTTCCGGTAGGACGTTCGCCAATATCTCGGAGTTCATAGGGACCTGTTCGAGGCCGTACTTCTTGCAGAGTTTGAGTTTGAAGTTCTGAAGCTCGTCACGATCCTTGACAGTCTGGCTCTTCACCGCTGCGATGATCTCCTCGGACAAAGAGACGATGCGCTCATCCATAGTACACGCTGCCGGTTTCCTTCTTCTTGGAGGGCTTCTTGGGAGCGGCCTCGAGAAGGTCTAGATAGATGATCTGGGCAAGGTTGATGAATCTGATGACGCCGTCGTCGAGCTGGAAGACCATCGCCGTCTCGGATCCAATTGCGGAATAACCTTTGAAAACTCCGACGGTTAGCTCCTCGTCACCGTGGTTGACGCGATACTTGGACCCAACAGAAACCGAGAACTCCCCATCCATGCGAATCACTTCTGGGCCATGAGTTCCTGGAAGTGAATCACTGTCTTGCGATAGTTCTCCATGGCCATGGTGACATTGGCCTCGGTGAAGCTCCATGCCTTGACGATGTCCCCGAACCTTATGCGGTAGCCCTTGCGGATCTGGTCGTTGTATTCCACATCCATGGCCTCCAGCAGATCCATCGACTTCAGCTTGTTGATGTGCCTGTAGATGGTCGGCTTCGTGGTATCGAGAAGAACCGCCAATTCCTCTACTGTCCAGGGTTTGGACGGGAAGGCCATCAGATAATCCATGAAAAGACGGTACGGAACGCTCTCGCGTATGGTCACGGCCCCGGTCTTGGGATCGTAGCCCTTAGGCAGATAGCCTATCTGAACGAGGAAAGTCTCCGCGACGACATTGACGTCGGTAACCCCGCTCATGGGTGTGTTGCTAACCACCTGAAGCTCAAACATCTGATACCAGCCTCCACTATAGCGGTTGATGATTTTAAAGGTTAAGGTAGGACGTTAATTAGCGATGCCAAAGACCTTAAATTCGATGATAAAAATCGTAAGAAAAACACTGTTAAACGCAGTGCTTAAGCCGTGTTATTTTCAAAGGTTCTCGGTCAGCCTCTCGATGGCCACCTGCACACTAGAGGTGGGTATCACACGGGAAACGGGTATGGATAGGATCTTCTCCACCGTAGGGGCGACGATAGGTGCGCACACGAGACCCAAAGCACCGTCCCTCTCTGCACGGACGGCTGCGATTATGGCATCCTCGAGGGTCGCCACGGGGTACTGGTGGACATTGATACGATGGCCGCCTATGATCAGGCTGCTCGGAACGTTCTCCAAAGCAGTGGATGCGGCTATGATGGCGATAAAACGTGAATCATCGGTCTTGTTGAGCATCTTGAGAGCCTTGATGACCTGACGCACCGTGCGCAGATTGGGCTCCCTCTCCCCCTCCATGACCTTGTAGAGGGTGCTCTGTGATATTCCGGATGCCTGGCAGAACTCGTTTAGGGACATGTGCATCTCGTCCTCCAGGATGTTCCTGAGAGCGATCTGGAATCCGCCCTCCTCCCTGAGCATTCCTGTGACCAGGTCGTCAACCGTCATTTGAATTACCTTTGGCGAAATCGGCCGCGTTGAGGCCGGCCACGCAACCCTGGCCGACAGCCTTCGCCACCTGCCACGGCTTACCGGTTATGTCCCCGCAGGCGAAGACCCCGGGAACGGATGTTCTGCACTCTGCATCGACCTTTATGGAATCGTCCATCTCCGGCATGACGTCGAGGTCCATCGCTATGTCGGCAGCGGATTTGGCCCCGAGCTCGATAAAGACTCCGTCAGTGGGGATGACCGTCCCGTCCTGGAGGGTTATGGATTCCACTTTGCCGTTCCCGTCTATGGATTTCGGTCTGGAGGTGTACATCCTGACGCCCGCATCTAATGCTGCCGTAACGACAGCGTCGTTGGCCGTCAGGTCCCATGCCACCCAGCAGGTCTCCGAGGCATAGGATGTCATGAGCTTTGCGGATACCGCGGCCTCGGATTCGTTGCCTACCAGGACGACCCTGCGACCCTTGTAGAAATTGCAGTCGCAGACGGCACAGTAGCTAACGCCCTTGCCGAAAAGCTCCTTCTCTCCAGGTACGCCCAGCTTCTTCCTGGAGATGCCTGTGGCGATGATGACCGCCTTGGACCTTATCTCGGTACCGTCGTCGGTCGTGAAGACGAAGGAATCCCCGTCCTTACCCGACGTCACGATGTTCTGATCGAGGAACTCGGCACCGAACGAACGCGCCTGGCCCACTCCCTCCGACAGGATCGTGTCACCGTCGCTGGATGCACCCAGGTAGTTCTCGATCTCAGTTCCGTGGACGGAACTGTTGATTACCTTACCCACGACCAGTGTGCTGGCCTTCTTGCGTGAAGAATGGATGGCGGCCTGCAGTCCGGCAGGCCCGCATCCTATTATCAGAACGTCAGTCTCCATGTTCAGAGTCCGTTGACGACCTCGAGGATCGCCTCTTTGGGCCTGAGTCCTACGAGCTCCTGGACGAGGACCTTGTCCTTGAAGATGAGAAGAGTGGGGATGGCATTGATCTGGAACCTCACAGCGATTCCCTGGTTTTCATCGGTGTTGAGCTTTGCGACTCCGACCTTTCCGTTGAGCTCTTCTGCGAGCTCCTCGATGATGGGCCCCATCCTCCTGCAGGGTCCGCACCAGGGTGCCCAGCAGTCGATGATAGCGAGCTTGTTGTCATCCACGAATTTGTCGAAGTTGGTCTCGTTGAGTTCGGTCACCATTTTTGATCACTGGATGCGAGATACCTTCTACTAATAAAAAGCACCACTCAGTCCCATCGGTGAAGCCGTCCATAGCTGACGCTGCCGGGATGCATTTCGTAACGTTCACTCCAGCACGAACTCGTCAACCGTCTTCAGCTTGGGGTACTCACCGATCTTCTTCGGCATGACGTCGAGGTCCTGGCCGTACAGGTCGGAGAGCTCCATGTGCAGGAACTCTATCCTGTCCGCTCCGCGGAACGCCCCCTTGTTGATCAGCTTGGACACCGAATGGTTGTGGTTAACCACCCTGTTGTCGCTCACCAGATTATCAGCATGGGCGACGATCTTCTCCTCGATCGTCCTGGGCATGTAATCCCCTGGCGGAAGGCCCATCTCCTCCACATCCTCGTCGTCCAGACCAGCTCCGGTGTGCTTGCGGACGATGTCCACCAGCTCCTTCGGGAGACCGTATTCCTCCACCATCTGGGATCCTATGTAGGCATGGAATATCGTGTGATCCTTGGCGCGGCCTATGTCGTGAAGGAGCGCTCCGGCTGTTACCAGGTCCTTGTTGGCCGAGGTTATCCTGCTTGAGATCTCGTCCGCAACTGCCCTCACTGTGCAGCAGTGGATTATGACCCTCTTCTTACAACCGCTGTCAATGAGGAACTCGATGCACTCGCGGTCACTCGGAATTGACAACTGTCTTCCCCCTCTCGTTGGGTATCACTGTCATCTTGCCGTGGCGGTCCTCGTAAAGGGCCTTGCCCTCGGTGTAACGGTCCAGGAATATGGCCAGCGCTGCGATCTCCGAATGGGGCTGGTTGCCGACAGAGACGTTGAAGTCTGCACGCTCATAGACCTCGAAAGGCACCTTGGATGCGCCGACGATGATCATTATGTCCTCGTCCTTGGGGATCTTGGGGATGGCATCCACTACCTGCTGGCCGTACATGGTCAGATGGACTATCTTTCCCTTGAAGTCCTTGGTGGCCTCTTTCCAGGTCACGCCGGTCTTGATGGCGTAGTCCCCTCCGAACCTGTCCACGACGCTGCGGATGTTCTCCTCCAGCACCGGGTCGTACGTGTCGACGTATATGCCCTTGGCTCCCAATGCCCTGGATGACAATGCGACATGGGTGGTCACCCTCTTGTCCCTCTCGGGACGGTGGCCGATTCTCATTATCCAAATGTCGGACATCTCACTCTTCTTTGATGAGCTCTATCCTGTGCCCGCGGTAATCCATCTTGACGGATCTGCGGACAAGGCTCTTCAGCATTGTCGAGGACAGACCTAATGTCTCGGCGACATCTCCCGAGAACTTCCCGTCCTTGCCCACCTCAGCGAGGATCTTGGACTCTATGTCGGAGTACTCCTCATCGCTCATCATGGCGGCCGTGAGGACATCGCTGATCTCGTAGACCGGCCATTGAGCGTTGATATTGAATGAGGTGTAGTATGTGTGATAGGACTTTGACGGATACCCTCCGTCCTTAGAGAGCCAGCGCATCTCTACGAGCTTCATCTTCTCGAAGAAGATGATAGCATCCCTGCCCTCGCGACCGAACTTCTCCTCGATCTCGTCGGCAGTCCTCCACTCCAAGGTCACCTCTTTCAACACCTCTCTTTTGATAGGTGTATCAACGGACCTGAGCATGGGAACCAGCTCGGACGGTTCGTTGATGACCTTTATTCTGTTCATAAACATAGTTAATGGAGTCATGTTTATAAATAAGGTGTGTGCCAAATCGCATATAATCCAGTTTTTCTTACCATTATTGGACAAAAATAGACAGCTGTTAACGTGATCCAGCAAAAGACCGGTCGTCAAACGACGTATCGATGGAATTATCGACCGATTCAGTCCCTGAAATCAACTTTAATGGATAATATGGACAGTCTTCCCATCCAAATCCTTATTAACCGACTTCCTAATCATCAGTGCATGAAACAGACCAAGGAACCCGAGCTCAGGTGGCAGTGTCTCAACTGCTACAAGGTCTACAAGGGTGCTGAGGGAGAGCAGAAGGCTCTCGACTGCTGCGGATCACTCATCCAGGGATGGTGGACCAACTACGGCAAGTGGGGCAAGCAGAACTGGTACGGAAGATGAGTACGTACCTCTACTGAGACCTTTTCAAACCCAATTTCTTATACATTCTAATTGACATTAGGTTTTCATATGGCTGAGGAGAAGGAACCGATCGGATCCATTTCAGAGGAGTTTGCGTTGCTTGAGAGGCACATAATGATCCTCAAGACGGTGAAGCTGAACCAGCCCATCGGACTGATCAAGCTCTCGGCCATGACAGGGATACCGAAGCACAAGGTGAGGTACTCGCTCAAGCTGCTGGAGAAGGAAGGCATCATAATGGCCACCCAGGAAGGGGCAATGGTCACCGAGAAGTACGATGAGTTCCTGAAGAACATCTCTGAATACGTCAAGGGCCTGTACTCAAAAGTCGAGGAACTTCTGTCCCAAATCTGACGTCTGAATGGGCTCTACGAATACTTTTAATATGAGTCCATCATTCCACGCATTACTACCAAGCCGCTGTAGCTCAGTAGGTAGAGCGTGTGACTGTTAATCACAAGGTCCTCGGTTCAAATCCGTGCGGCGGCGCCATTATCTTTTCCACCACCGACTTCTGTCCTGTTCTTCATCCCATTCATATGGGCGGAGCCATCGATTCATTCCTCATGGTCGGAGATCAATCCGCGGACGACGCTCTGCCTGCTCTTCTTGGATTTGTTGTTGACGTAGTTCACGAGATTTGATCCGGTCAGCATGACACTGGAGGGTCCGGAGCGGACATAGAACTCCTCGGTCTTCCCGTCCTTCAGGAACACAGGCTTCTTGCATTTGGAGCAGTCTACGCGGATGATGGCCTTACCATCCTCCATGTCTATCACCCTGAAGGAGATGTAGGGAAAAAACTCGTCACCGATCTTCGACGAGATCATATGCGTAAGGTGCAAATTCATCTTATCCCTGTTGTCGAACTCCTTCTCATCCACGCCGTAGATCGAACCATCATCGGAGACGCCTATCATCAGGATGCCTCCGGTGGTGTTAAGGAACGCGACTATGGATTTCAGAACGGCCTTCTCCATCCTCTTGTCGTTCTCTCCAGTCTGAATGTTCGTGGTGATCGTGGACTTGAACTCCAGCTTCTCGGATTCTCCCGAGGTGATGATCTTCAGCGCCTCCTCCCTCGCAAGCTCGTTGGAGTACACGCTGTCGGAATAGACCTCGAGGCTCCTGTTGATACCGCTGTTGATTACGACCCTGTCCAGACCGAGCTCGCTGAGAGCGGCGGTTATAGCCGCACCGATGATCGCATAGATGACGTACATCGTCATGTTCCAGAGCTCGAATCCCGAATACTCCTGGAAGTGATAGTAGACGCTCTCTGCGACGAACATTATCAGCAGAACGGTCATCCCTATGCTGAACCCTGCGGAGTAGATGAAGAGCTTGTTGTCCTGCTGCTTCTCCGGGGAGGAATGAAGCATCGTGTACACGACGACCTGCCCCATTAGCATGAGGCACACTCCGGTGAGCATGCTCGATGCAATGTCTATCAGATAGTGCTGGTCCTTGAACGCGCTCGAGATGACGACCAGAAGGAGGGCGATCATCATGATAAGAATCAGGAGAGGGGGCACGTGTGCGACCTTGCGATCGGTGATTATCGCTATGGCCAGCATAACGGATATCGGGACCGACAGGATCAGCTGGTCTATCCTTCCCAAGAACAGGTCGTTGGCCGATATGCCTATGGCCAAGGCCAGGAACAGAATGTACAGCACTAGCGTCCTGGTGGGGATGTTGTTATAATTGTCACCCAGCAACCCTTCCAGGGTCCCTTTCTCCATATGTGCCGTAAGATGATGCCCGTATTTAGGAAAAACCCCTCTAAGGCGCCCGTTCGATAATTTATTATGTATAATCGGTTTAACGACGTCCGATGGGCTCTTAGCTTAGTCAGGTAGAGCGCTCGGCTCATAACCGAGTGGTCACTGGTTCGAACCCGGTAGGGCCCACCACTTTCCTACCCAGATCTTGTAAAAAATTTCTATGGTTTTCGTTATAGCTTCCTTTATCTCGTTCCGACCCACACCAGAGTGGGCCAGAATTCTCGTCTGGGCCCACTCCGGATCACACCTCCTCAGGGCCTCAATGTGAACGGCCTGTTGTTCCTGTTACCATATACCCTCGCCATGGCAAGGGACTCCTTTCCTCTGGCGTAGTAGAGCTCGGTGGTCTTGGTTGAAGCATGCCCCATCATGACCGAGACATCCTCGACCTGATTACCGCAGTCGAGGAGCCTCTGCCCGAATGCCCTGCGGCCCGAGCGCAGCTCTATCTTTGTGCCAAGGATCCTCTCGATGGGTGCCTTCAGCTTGCAGAATCCCTGCTGGGTGTAGAACTCCCCTCCCCTCTGCATCGGAGGGAACAGAGAATCGGTCTCCATTCCGAGCATCGCAAGCCTCTTCTTCCTCTCTTCGACGTACCTGAGGATGATGTCCTCGACGCCGTCCATGACGATGGCGGTACGCTGATGTCCGTAGCTTCCCTCCCCCTTGACATGGACGATGCGGAGGAACACCTGACCCTGAGGTCCGGTGAGCACATCCGATGCGTACATCTTGCGGGCCTCCTGTGTGCGGAGACCTGCGCTGGAGCAGAGAAGGATGGCAGTGCACCCCTCGAGGATCTCGAAGCTCTCGGTAGACCTGCCTAACTCTATCACCCTGTCGATGACGGAGTTGAGCATCGGATCCTTCATGCCGTTGTATGCATGAGGTCTATAGATGGCATCGAAATCCCTGAATTCCTTGACCACTTCATTACCGACCGATTTGCAAAGCTGATTCAGAAGACAGAGGTCCTTGCTGAGGGTGGCGTCGCTGATGTTGTTGCTGCGCCTGAACCCCACATACGCTTCGATGTCGTCGGTGGTTATCTTCCTAGGGTTATTGGTTGAGACCTTACCCTCCTCGTAGAGGATCTTGAAGTTATCCGCTATCAGACGGAGCTTCCTCTGCTTGTTGTACACGGTACTGGCGCTCTGATGCTGCGCGATCTTATCGATGTACTTGTTGACATCGGTCATGAACTGGTACCTCATCAGTATGCCCCCTGGGTGATGGTCGTTCTAATTGCTGGTTCTGTGGTGCTTCCTTGCATGATACATGCTGTGATCCCGATGGGTTCCGCACCTGTGCATGCATCATGTCCGCGGATTGCGGCTCCGTTCTCAGAACATCTTTTCATGTGTTCGTCTCCTATACTGTCAGTCTTTGGGAAAATTTTCCCGTAAGGGGAATATGCAAGAATGACCGGATCGGATAGGGCTTCTTTTCCGGAATTTTGCTTGGAAATTATCGATTTTGATTCAATCAAGCTCAAATTCCGGGTCCAAATACCGTTTTTCTGTTCGGTCAATTTTGCCGTATTTTCCGTATTCGACTGTATGGGTACGATTTCCTCAAAACTATTTAATACCTTTGGGGATAATTTCCCAATAGGGAAAATATGGTTCAAGTTGGTAATAAGATCAAAATCGACGCATCAGGAAGGATAACCATACCTTCAGAAATAATGAAACTCATGGATCTGGAGAAGAATTCCGATGAGGTCTATTGGGACATCAGTGGAAGGAAGGTCTGCTTGATGAAGGTCACCACGAAATACAACGGATTCGATTTCGAGACACAGGAGATAGAGGAGAGACTGAGAGATTATGAAGATCAATACCTTGTGAACTTCGATCCCGAGGTCGTCGACCCCGAGGAGATAGAGAGGCTTTCCAGAGAGCAATACCTCAAGGACAAGAAGAACAAGGAAGAGCTCCGCAGGCTCAAAAACAAAGATAATCAGTGACCGGTGACACTGTGGATACAGATATTCTAATCAGGAATACGATAAAGATAAGGGATGATTTCATCCATATATTGGATGGCGCAAATATATCTTACCAGCCTATAGAGAAAAACCTTGGTGGCTTTGTTTTAATAACAGCATGTGGTGATCAGCAGATTATCCAGGTTGATCAAAAGGAACTCGATTCGTTAAAAATGAGATGGAACACATGGGTCGATCATGTGAAACCATACTATGGACGCAATGATTGTGTCTATAAAGCAATAGTCCAGATTGATCAAAATATAAAATGCGGATGGCGCGTGCATGATAAGGATTTGAACAAATTCAAAGAAAAGGTCAGATTCGCTCTTGATGGAATGCTGGAAATATTAGAAGAAGAACAGCAATACAAAATAAATGAACACGTTAATCTGATAGATTCAGAGCATATCACGATCAATATAACTACAAAAATTCTAACTTTAAACATAACCGATCTACAGGCAATATACCAAAAAGTTCGACAAATCGCCATAGATTCTGACATCTCTGAAGAAGATAGACAAGAAATCATCAATATCACTAAAGAAGGGGAGAACCATCCTGATGATATCAGTGTACTGAAAAGACTTGGTAACAGGATTCATAACAGATTGGAACAATACTCTCCCGAACTAGGAATTGTCAGTCTTTTCTTACAAACATTCGGACCTGCTCTCGGAATCTGACATTAAAATGTTACTAATTCCCAACTAAGGTAAACCTTTTACTCCCTTTTTCTATACTTAATAACGGACAGCATGAATGAATCGTTCGATCTCGAAGAGATGATCTGGATCGGTGAAGAGGACATCGATGTCGTCACGGACAATGTGAAAAGATCCGGCATCCTGATAGACGAATGGGATGAGGATCCTGAAGAGACCGGGGACCCATACACCAGATGCGAGATGTATGAATTCAAGGATATGAAAGTCGAGATGCTGTACATAGGCGAGAATGATTATCCATCCGACATCCGTGCTACGATCGTAGTAGGGCACCAGACAAACGGTGTGATGGAGTATATCGTTCCTGAAGAAGAACTAAGGCCTACGCTTGATTCGCATTCTGAAGTCACGGATCCATCATCACCTTTCATCAGAAAGAAATACCTCGAACTTTTGAATTACCGCGATGCTGATCGGAACTGATTAGATGAACACAATAGCGGAGTATGATGAAATGAATCACACCCCCTGGGATGTTTTCCACCCTTCATTCACTCGCGCAGGCATATCGTCCTTTCCATCTTCAATGTAAAGTAACGTATTGCTGCGCTTCGAACAGCCATTCCGGGTTTCAAACACCCAGGTTTGTGTTGTTATGATCTATAGATACAAAGATCAGGAAAACAAAATAAACTCCTTAAGAAACGACTTGGAAACCGATTACAGGATTTTGACCGGTGAGGTCGTCATCGAAAAGCTGAACGTGGAGGATCTGTACGAAATCGTCCGCTACGGATGGGACAGGAACGACCTCCAGAAGATGCTGGACGAGCAGGACTACGCAGGCATCGGAATGGTGGCCGCATGGATAAGGGAATGCGGCAACGGAAGCGGATTCATGGTCGAGGACGACCCGTACGTGTATCCGCTTGACGAGGACGGCAACTACACCGAGGAAGGCCTTGGGAGGTGCTGCTGATGGCGACTAGGCAGGAGCAGATCCTGATTCACCTGTACGGACAGTTGGGATACGGGAACACCTATGAGATGCCGTATAAGACAACTCAGGACGGCATCGCAGAAGCGATCGGAATCTCCAGAAGCCAAGTGTCTGCAGAGATCAAGAAGCTGGAGGAGAAGGGGTTCGTATACCACCTCCAGAGGCACGTGACTTCCAGCCCTAAAAGGGCATACGCGCACAGGATGTGCTACAGGCTGAACACGCTCGGCATCCTGACCGTGAAGGACATGCTCGCAAGCGGGGAGGTGGCCTGAATGCAGGATTGGCAGATAGCCGTGCTGAACTCCGAGGACCTGAGGGTGGACCAGGACCAGTACACTGGATACAGATTGGTCATCAGAAGGACTGACAAGGGCCACAGAATGAGCATCCCCGCGATTGTCGCGACCGTCAGGAAATCCAAGAGGAAACCGGTCATCATGTGCCCGGACGAGCCCTTCAGGGGGATGTTCGCGGACAGGAAAGAGGTCCTGGACATCCTGATGAGCACCGATGAATACGAGGAGTACACGGTGTGGATGGCAGAAGCGAAGATGAACGGGGTGATCTGATGGGGAACAGAGCCGTCATCACGACCGAAGAGAACTTCGAGAAGAGGTCCGGACTCGGGATCTACCTTCACTGGAACGGAGGAAGGGACTCCGTCCAGGGATTCCTGGAGTACTGCAGGCTAAGGGCCTTCAGAAGACCGGAGAACGACGATTACGGATGGGCCAGGCTGGCCCAGGTTATCGGGAACTTCATGGGAGCCGACGGATGCTCCGTAGGAATAGACGACGTCAAGTGCCTTGACATGGACAACGGGGACAATGGAGTCTATCTGATGAAGGACTGGAAGATAGTCGGAAGGAGGTTCTACGATTCCACCTGGGAGCAGAACGAGTACGGACTGTGCGAGTTCTTACACTATCTGGACAAGGAACAGCCTGAGAATCAGCAGCTCGGCGGGGATATGATCGACTGCCTGATGCACCACGGGAGGACGATTTCCGACGTCTGTTGGAACTATTCTTACGAGATGAACAAGAGGAAAGAGGAAGGGATGGGATGCACGGGATTCAAGATCGGATCGTACTACTCTCTGAACGAGAGGCAGCCTGACAAGATCCTCAGAGTTGTCGACAAACCGTTCATGGAACTCATCGTGGAGATGAACGAGGAAGAACTTACTCTTCCCAGATTCCAGTGGAAGGACGGAAGGGAGTCGATACTGGCCCCGGACGAGATGAGAGGACACATCTCCATCGATTCCACCAAGGAGGTGATCGCATGAGCCTGTTCGAGACGGGGACGGTAGTCATGACCTGCGATATCAGAGATCTAGTCTACTCTGACGAGCACGCAGAAGAAGTCGTACAGAATTGTCTGGAAAGACACTGCAAGGGCGACTGGGGAGACCTCTGTGAGGACGACAAGGCGATGAACAATGAATCTCTTGAAGCAGAGAAGAAAGGGGACTGGGCGGACAGCCTGTTCAGCAGCTACGAGACCGACGTCGGGAAGATATACGTAATCACGGAATGCGACAGGTCCGCAACAACGATACTTCTTTCAGACGAATATTGAATAATAAGGGGCGAAAGCCCCTTTACATACCATCATGTTCGAATATTATCGGGTTAGGGGGCCTATCCTTGGACCCGATCATTGGAGGTCCCTGATTATTATCCGTATCCTCTTTGCGATCATAATCAGAATGCTTGTAGAACGTACACGTCTGTGAAGATCATCTATTGGAAAACGTACAAATTGACATGACAAAACAGATGGAAGACGTGCAGATACCTCGTATCCGCAGATGGTTACGACAGGAATCATACTCGATGTGAGAATTCACTGGGACGGACCTTACTGATGCCATGTCACCGAACAGAATCGATCCTCTGCAACACCATAGTGCGAACTATGCTATCGATATCATCCCCTGCGGCCGCTTCCACCCCGAACGCATCGCATAGCATGCCTCTGATTATTTCCAGGGGTACCCCGTACCCGTCATCCGCCATGGAATCCGCCCTGTGCATCACCGTATATGCGACATCCAGCGCGGCAGCCACGCCCTCATCCGAAAGGACGGTGTCCAGCCTCTCACTGAACTCCTCTCTGCCGATGCCCATGCCGGAATACCCGTACAGACGATTCCCGGTCAATCCCATCCTCTCCAGGACGTCCCTCGGCTCGAACGGCATCGGATGCTCGTCCCTCTTCCTCAGGGCCCATCCGACGGCGTCTATGACCGCTCTCGCGGCCGCTATGCCTATGTCCGAACCGGTACCGGTCCAGTTCTCGCGACCGCTCCCTCTGGGTGAGAACACGGCAACCGAATCGGATGTCGTCCCCGTCTCCAGGAACCCCTGTCTGAACATGGCAACCGTCTTCCCTTCAACGATGGGGTTCATGATGTTCACCTTCGCGGCCAGGGTGAGGGGCTTGGGCGATACGACACCGATGTTGATGGTGCCCGGCCTAAGCGCCCTCATCCTCTTCATGGACGTCTCGGATTTCATCCCGTAGTCGGTCAGCTCCTCTCCGGCGATGACATGGTTCGCGAGGCCTGCGGTAGCGAAGGCGGTGACCTCGACTCCTCTGCATGCTGAGGACTTCACATTGAAGACCTGGTCCACCTCGGCCGCCGTCATCATGCCCACCGAGTTCTCCGGCAATCCCAGTGAATCCCTGACGCCCGCGATCAGGGCCATGAAGTTCTCGCATTTGAAATCCTTCGGGACCTCCATGATGAACACGGCATCGGCCGCCGCCATCCCGCCGTTGAGAACGGCGCTGCTGAGGACCTCCATGGTCTCGGTGAACCTGATGGCCGCCACGGGCCAGCCTTTCATGTTATGCATATGGATGCTCTTGATGAACGGAGGGATCGTTCCACCTTCTTCGGGGGAATGGATGTTAAGGTGAGGCCGCCCGGAATCCCGGACGGCCTTCGTTTACCAAAGGTTCTCAGCTTCTGCGCATGTAGAGGAATCCCGCTACGGCGACGACGGCCAGGATGGTGATGATGGCCACTCCTGCGTACAGCAGGGCGTTATCGTCCCCGGCGTTCGGATCCTCGTCGATGACGGCATAGATCGAACAGTGGGTGGTGACTCCGGTCATCTCCTGCCTCTCGGCATCGTAGGACCCTTCTAGCTTCTCCATGTCACCGTTGTCGGCGACATAGTACATCGCAGGTACCATTCCCTCCGCGGCGACATGCTTGACGACTATCGTCAGGACGCCGTTGATGCTGTTGCCGAGGCTCTCGCCGCCGGACGACACCTTGATCTCGAGGACGCTGGCGTTCTCGCCGATGGCGTCCTTCTGATCCTCCGAGAGGGAGATTTCCTCCGAAGCGGAGAACTGGATGAGTACCTCGTCCTCGCCGGACAGGTTGCCCAGGACCTCCTTGGATACCTTCAGCGAGCCTTCGGACGATACCAGATTCAGGACGGCCCCGGAATCGGACATGCCCTTCATGGCCTCGCCTGACAGGGTCAGGGAGATGCTGTCGGTCGTTGATTCCGCGAGCATGACCTTCTCCTGCTGCACATCGGTGATCTCTCCGGAGACCTTCTCCTGCAGGGACACCGCGAGTTTGACCTGCTCGGAGGATATCGACATCACGCCGCCGGACTGACCGCTTCCGAGGACAGTTACGATCTCCGCGGGGCTACCGTCCTGCGGGACCTCGACGGATGACCTCACGGAACCGTCCTTGGATTCCGCCACGACCTTCTTCTCGGACGTCTCCTTGCCGGATGCGTCCTTGGATTCGGTCTGGGTGGAGGTCAGCTTCGACTCGCCGTCCTCGACCACCTTCTCGGTGACCTTCTTGGACGAGGTGCTTCCGTTGGGATCGGTAACTGATTCCTCCCTGGCCTTCTCCGTCTCCTTTGCGCCGTCGGCGCCCACGGTCTCCTTTACGGATTCCTCGGTGACGGTGGTCTTTCCGGATTCCTTCTCGGTGACTTTCGTGCAGGACTCGGTCACCGTCTTACCTTCTTCCTCTATGACATTGGTCGGGACGATCTCTTCGACCTTGGAATAGGTCTCGTTGCCGTCCTTGTCCCTCAGTACCTCGGATTTCTCCGTGATGTTGCCGTCCTTGTCCTTGGTCTCCGACTTCTCTGTCGATCCCTTGACGTTGCCTTCGGCATCCTTCTCGGTCTCCGTGACTGTCCTGACATCTGATACGCTTCCGTCCTCGTCGGTGACGGACTTGGTGGCGGTGGCCACCTCCTTGTTCTCGATGACGTTGCCGTCCTTGTCCTTGAATACGGTGGATACCGTCTCGACGCTGACGTCGTTGCCTGCATCGTCCTTCTCCTTGGTGTAGTCCTTCACCTCTTCCTTGGAGGACAGGACGTTCCCGTCCTTGTCCATGGATGTCTCCACGGTGCTGTGATGGGTGACGTTGCCGGCCTTGTCCTTGACGGTCTCCTCCTTGACCTCCGACATTCCGGTGACCTTTCCGCTGGTGTCCTTGGTGGTCACCTTGACGTCCTTGGTCTCGGTGGTGGTTCCGGAGGGATCCTTCTTGGTTTTCGTGGTGGTCTCTGTGAGAGTGGAACCGTTCTCGTCCTTCTCCTCGGTCTTCTTGGTGACCGATCCGTCAGCATTGGTGGTTGACGATTCGGACACCTGCTTCTCGATGGTCCAGCGGACGGACTTGTCGGTGAAGGTGGCGTCCTCCCACGCATAGCCGTTGTTGAGCCTAAGGATGGCGGTGTAGCTGCCCACATCCTTTCCTGTTCCTCCGGAGACCACAGTGTACGCAGACGTGTTGGACAATCCTGTGATGTCCCTGCCCGTCCAGGTCTGCTTGACCTGGGGGATCTCCACGGCCTGGATCCTCTGAGCGGACGAGTTGTCGCCTGCGGTCATTCCGTAGACGAGCTCGAAGCTTCCGCCTTCCTTGTAGTAACCGAGGGTCTTGTCGTTGTAGGAACCGTTGTGGTACTGCACCCAGTACATCCACACTCCGTTGTCGAAGTGGGTGTCGCCCATTCCGAAGATGTGGTTGACCCAATGCTGGAGGCTCTCGCCGCCGGAGCTTCCGCTGAAGAAGCTGCATGGGATCTTGTTGTCCTTCAGAGCCTTCTCCAATGCCGCTCCTGCATCCTTTCCGGTTGCTGTGAGGGTTATACCCCTCTTGAGAGCGTTCAGGTCGTAGCCGGATTGGCCTAGATTGAGCTTATTGGTGTGGAACTCGATCCTGATGTCGAAGGTGTACGAGGGATCGGTAGTAGGGACGTTGAGGACCTTCACTTTAGCGGTGTCGGTCTTGCCTCCCGCCGTTGCCGTGATCACCGCGTTGCCTGCAGCGTTTGCCTTGATCGCACCGGTCTTCGGATCGACCGATGCGATGTTGGGCTTGTCTGAACTCCAGATGACGGTCTTATCGGTTGCGTTGGATGGTTTGATCTCGTACCTCAGCGTAGCACTGTCGCCGACATACAGCGATATCTCCTTGTCGAGCTGGTTTATCTCGATCCCAGTGACATCGACCACAGACTGTTTGATAACGAGATCTATGTTCTTGGTCACCTTGGCCTCGTTGAGCCTCTGAGCCTCCACCGTGAGGGTGGCGTTGTCCACCAGAGTGCATTTAATCTTCGCGCTGTACGTCCAATTGCTTTCGTCGATGTCTGCGAAAGCAGGTATCTTGACCTCTTCGGAGACGTTGACGGTCAGGTTGATGACCTTCGTCCCCTCCATGGTGGTACCGGTGACGGTGAGGACACCCTCGGAGTAGGTGTACTCCGACGTCAGTCCTTCGTCATCCGCGTCAACGGTATCGCCGATGAACAGGAAGGAGACTGCGACCATTGCTGTGATCAGCAAAAGCAGATTCATTGCCTTTCTGTTCATGAGGAACCACTCTCCGTGAGGTCGATGTATTCGGCAAGGACCAGGATGTTGCCCTTGTATGCCGTAACCAGCGCCTTGACGGGTGCCGATTCACCGGTATTGGTGTAGACCAGGGTGATCTTTCCGTCTTCTGCGATCTTCGCTTCGATGGGCTCCCTGACGAAAGTCATGTCCGAATAGGCCGCCTGGACCTGGATGTTGAGTCCGGATTCGTCAGTGGTCTCGATCGTGTACTCCAGCTTCAGGGTGTTGTCCTTGACCTCCGTCTTGGTTACCGAGATCTCGTAGGAATGGATCTTCTCCCAGGACAGCTTGTAGACGGTTCCTCCCGAGACGAACTTGGTGCCCTCCAACGAGGTCACTTCGTTACCGGACGAATCCTTCCAAACGGGCAGATATCCATCCTTGTGGACCCTTGGGAAGTCACCAAGTACGTCGGATCCGACGACTCCGATTATGTAGGAATCGTCGATCTCCTCATCCCCTTCGAAGAACTGTACCAATGATGCACTGTTACCGGGGACCATCTGCACTCCGATGAGATTGCGGTCGCCGATATTCTCCTTGAACGAGTATGTCTTGAACGCCGACCCATCCCAATAGGTGTAAACAGAACCTTTCTGAACAATCGCATCACCTGCGGTTATTATGATGTAGTGATCGGTATCGAAGTGTCTGTTATTGAATGAATCCACAACCGACCAATCATACTGCATGATCGTATCAGTTGGTGCGTGGACTGCCATTATCTTCGCGTCGGCTACAGTGTTACCGAACAGCCTAGATGCACTGAACGTACCGTCTATGGACAGAATCTCATCGCCTAAGGATCTTGCTGCATCGTACATGTTCTTTCCATACGCCTGATACCAGCCCGCCTTCTCTCCATCATCAATGAAGAAAAAGTATGGGTTCTTCTCGGGTGTCGTGTATGTGAAGATGTGTCCAGAATCGTTGTACCAAACTATCCTACCATCTATATCCGGACGAACTGTCTGCGAATTCCATTGCCTGGGAAGATAGTTGGCATCAGATTTTTCAAGATGCCTCTGCGCTCCGATTCCTGAATCCTTGATGATGCAGAAAGTTGACTGTGTGTAGCCATCGTAGGGTATCATGTAGATATAGACTGGGGATCCAACCTCGTCCATGTGCGACACATCGACTGACATCGAACCGTGTCCGAAGGATGAGTCGACAGACCTCGGGGACCTTAATTCTCCCAAGCTCATATCGAAAGCGTACAACTTGCTCTCGCAGTTGACATATCCTATTCCTCCGACCACCAGGAACTGTGAAACGAAACCGTTGTCTCTGAACTCGTAGTATTTCTCAGTGCCATGATTCAATCCGTCGACAGTGCAGTATGCTATGCGGCTGTTGTTGATCGATCCGACAGCTCCGAACAGACCTTCTGAGTAAGCGCTCATGTACAGAACACCGTCGTAGTATGATATCCATCCGTCATCCAGGAACATAGATTCCAGGCTGTCGAAATAGAACCTTTCCACCTGTTTGGTATCCAGGTCCATCACTCCAATACCGCGTGATGCCCCCTCGGTAACTATACGATACAGGTAATGATCGACGAACACGCTGCTGGTGAATCCGTAGGAGCTGAACGACTTTTCTATCGTTCCGATGAATTCCAGCTGCTTTGATTCATCTGATCTTGAAACATCAACATCATCTGGTGTGAATCTATAGACTGAAGAGCCTGATGTGTAGAAGTAACCATCATAGTACTCGACGCCTGTGACCTGTCTGTCCAAGACATATAGCTGATTCAGATCCAGATCATAAACCTTCGATGTAGGATAGTCAACTATGACGCCAGCACCATATCCTACTGAATGGTAGTAAGCTTCCGCTTCCCTTGACGGCACGGACTTCAAGACGTATCCTGTATCAGACTCGGCTACGTAAAGGTAGTTACCTGCCCTGAAATAGACGCGATCGTCAACAATCAGTGGAACTGACGAATGCCCTTTCCAGATGTTAGATGATGTATCGAGGGGCCCTCCGAGACTGTATGCCTGGACCATCTGCAGTATCTCTTCTGATGTGGGCATACCGCGGTTGCTTACAGCATCGAGACCGGAACTGGATGAATGGAATCTATACATCAGACTAACAGTCGTATCATCCTGCACGTTAAGCACCAAAGGCTCATCAATACTGCCGGAAACGATTTCACCGTTTACCATCCAGCCCAACACTTCGTATCCATTGTTTACCGATCTGCATGTTAAGGTGTAACTGCCGGGTGTCACCAGATTTCCGGTGATTGACGGACTGACGGATATTGATGCGGCCGTGCAATCTAGCGTCAATTCTGGATTCCTCTGTGTCCAGCATGCATATAGGATTGTATTCGATGAGAATACTGTGGATTCGCTTACAGGTTCACCATTAGGCTCTAAAGACCATCCGGACATCATGCATCTGTTCTTGATGAACTGAGGCATGTCCATGCTGGCGATGTCAGAACCTTTCGGTACAACCCTCGAGACTTTACCGATGCCTTCGAAGAGACCTCCGTTTCCATCGAACAGGATTGTTATTCCCTCTGTGTTGAGGCCGACAGTCACGCGATTCTTGGTGACATCTGATATGCAAAGCTTTCCATCCGTTATGCGAACATTGGCATCGTTACATTCTGGAAGAAGGACTCTGCTGATGGTATCATTGATATTGAGTATCAACGACATCTCACTTGATTCAGAAACACTGTATGAGATCTCATGGCCCTCCACTTTACTAGGAACGTATACTGTGCTGCTACCAACGTGATATCCTAGATATAAGTCGCCTAATACCGACAACTGACGGAGAACATCGTTTGAGCTATCGGCATCTGCGAAGTAGTTCACAACACCTCCGCCGTTGAATGCGTCGACCACATCCCATGAACCGTCAAGAGGATGGGTGAAAATGATGGTCTCCAACGATGAATCTGCATTGACACAGCTTTCGGCGAATGATATGCCGCCTCCGACTATGAGCGTCTGAACTATTCCGGGTATCACACCATCCTCGATCACCAATCCGGACCTCATGAGAGTCAAGGTGGTAGAATCCGACATGACCAGGACAAGCTTTGATTTTCCATTCTTCGTGAGGAATAGGATATCATCCTCATAACTGAAATTGGTATTGTTTCCAGAGCAGTTTACTGAATCGGCTTTCTCCAGCCCTTTCTTATTAACGGCCACGGTGTTATCCCTGATTGTAAGGACGGACGATTGTACAGATGCCAATGGTGTCGAGCTATCCACTATGGTCGCGTCGCACTCGAAGACTCCGACGGGCAACATGACTTTCTGTCCGTTGACATAATCCAAATGGTCACAATTCCTTAGATCCACAACTACGTTGGATGAGGAACCCATATAGTTCCTAAGATCGGAACCTTGCTCGAATTTGACCAGACTGACGCAGTCGAATGCCATATCGCCAATATACTGAACCGAAGCAGGAACTGTGATCTGACTTCCGCTCAGTATCTTCATTCCCGATTTGAAGGCTTCTTTTCCGATTTTGAGCAAGGATTCAGAGAGCTTGATTTGAGAATCTTCAGAAACCGAATACAAGAAGCTACCTCTTCCGATTTCGACAAGATACTTACACTCGCTCAGGTCAATTGTTGATACATGACTGTATCCGGAGAATGCATAGTCGCCCACTGATCCCAACTGGGAACCTTGAGCGAATATTATTGAGAATCCTTCCGAGGTCAAGATACGGCGATCTATGGTAGAACCTTTAGCATTCTCAGATATTGTATTCATTCCCGGTTCCTTATTGCTCCAGGGAACATTATCGACCCAAGAGAATGCGGCAAAACCAATGGAGTTGACTGTTGCCGGAATGACCATACCGCTGTCCGAATTGATGTTGACCGCTAATGACCATAGACTTGCGTTTTCAGCATCTGGGTTGATATTGTTGTTCCTCTTTGCAAATGCGAAATCACCGATAGAAACCAGATTGAAACCGCTACCCACATTGACCTTGGTAAAGGACGGGTTCAAGAAGAACGCCCCCCTCAGTATGTCGCATCCATATCCTTTCTGCGAGGATTCGAATGTCACCATTCTCAATTCATTATTGCTGCTGAAAGCGTACTGATCGATGGTTGTCAGACGAGAATTTGAGCATACTGTAATGGTTTCTAAGTTATCACAGTGGTAGAATGCCTTGATACCTATTGACTCTATACTGGACGGAACAGATAATGAAGTTATTTCCGTTTTAGCAAAGAGATAATCGGGAATGGATGTGACCGAATCTCCAATCGAAATGACAGAAATGTTTGCATTCTCCATCGGATATGTTCCATCACTAAGGGAAATCCTCCAATTCACATCGCGGTCATAGACGAAATTGTCAATCGTGCACGAAGCAAAGGCTCCTGATTCGACCGTGGTGACGGTCGATGGGATTGTAAAAGAATCGAAATGCCCTGTAACGCTTAGCAGAACGGTTCCGTCAATGCTGAGCTGAACTGATCCGATGGATGCAGTGACTGTGAAAGATGCTTCATCAGACATATCTGAAGCCGATGCGGTCACAGTGTACGTACCTGCGGCTAGCTGTCCGACACTGAGCGTATGTCCGAAAGTCGTTCCGGACACCACGCAGGGATCCACGGGCGAGGAGTATGACGGTCCGGTGACTATGACGTTGACCAGACCTGCGGATGAGGTTCCCGAGAACGTGACCGTTCCGGAATCGCTGTCATAGGACACGCTCGAGATGGTCACGTAGCCTGCAGGCTGGGGTGACGACTGCTGTACCGTGAACGTCCTGGAATCCTGATGTCCGGAGGCCGATGCGGTCACAGTGTACGTACCTGCGGCTAGCTGTCCGACACTGAGCGTATGTCCGAAAGTCGTTCCGGACACCACGCAGGGATCCACGGGCGAGGAGTATGACGGTCCGGTGACTATGACGTTGACCAGACCTGCGGATGAGGTTCCCGAGAACGTGACCGTTCCGGAATCGCTGTCATAGGACACGCTCGAGATGGTCACGTAGCCTGCAGGCTGGGGTGACGACTGCTGTACCGTGAACGTCCTGGAATCCTGATGTCCGGAGGCCGATGCGGTCACAGTGTACGTACCTGCGGCTAGCTGTCCGACACTGAGCGTATGTCCGAAAGTCGTTCCGGACACCACGCAGGGATCCACGGGCGAGGAGTATGACGGTCCGGTGACTATGACGTTGACCAGACCTGCGGATGAGGTTCCCGAGAACGTGACCGTTCCGGAATCGCTGTCATAGGACACGCTCGAGATGGTCACGTAGCCTGCAGGCTGGGGTGACGACTGCTGTACCGTGAACGTCCTGGAATCCTGATGTCCGGAGGCCGATGCGGTCACAGTGTACGTACCTGCGGCTAGCTGTCCGACACTGAGCGTATGTCCGAAAGTCGTTCCGGACACCACGCAGGGATCCACGGGCGAGGAGTATGACGGTCCGGTGACTATGACGTTGACCAGACCTGCGGATGAGGTTCCCGAGAACGTGACCGTTCCGGAATCGCTGTCATAGGACACTTCCTGTAAAGAGGTTGTTCCCGACCCCTCGAGGCCGGGAAGAGGGATTATAGCGATGGAGCACGCCACCACTATTGCAGCCGCGAGAATCATAACAGATGTGTAGCGTGCCATCTAATCCCTCACGCCGTTGCAGGTTCGTAGTGGCACCAGCACACATAGGATGCTGGCAAACCGTTAGTCACTCCGTCTACCAGTTGGACGACCACCTGGTTCAGGCCCTCTGCGGAGAAGATCGCCACATCGGAACCTGAGCCGTTGGTCAGCACAGGCTTCGAATAGTAGTTGATCACCGTCGAACCCTGGTTGCCGTATTTCACAGTGATAAACAGCCTTGGATCCTGCATGCTGGTGACATCGCTCTTTCCGTCAATCTGGATGCTGAGGACGATGTTGGAACCGTCCTTGATTCCCGAACAGGTCATCGAACTTGCCTCGGGAACCTGTGGCTGGTCCTGCACTTTCTCGAAGACTGCCTCGATGGTTACAGCGGATTCGCCCATTGTGAACCTGTTATCGCTGCCTACAGTCACACCGCCGGATGTTACGTTCCAATTCTTGAACACATAACCTTCTGCAGGAGTCGGGGTCAGCTCAATGACATCCTGGTTGAAATAATAACCGGATTGCCTAAGCACCTGCATCGATGTTTTACTGTATCCGGCACCACCTTGCAATTCACTTTCTCTCACAGGGCCTAAGAAATTTGCAACCAATTTCATGTCAACAGACCCGTGTTCAGCTGATATGGAGACAAGCTTTGAATTAAATGTCACTGTAATCGTAACATTCTTGTCAGGCATGGTGAAGAAGTAATACCAGTATTCTGGAGCTGTTAAACCATCTGTGTCTTGATGGCTTTTCGATGTAACGTCTACAGAGTTATTGTCTGAATCGGTTACTACAATGCTCTGAATCATGCCGTTAGTACTTGGAAATGGGGACACCCTTACCAGTTGTCCTGAAGCTGCTGAACTTATCGGGAACCTATTATCGCTATCGGCTACATGAGTATCTACATCGGTTGCGGCGTATGCGTAAGCAACTCCTCCGTTACAGACTATTTGTACGTCATTCAGTTTTAGAACGTTGATTGTAGCTGTCTTTTCACCCAACACTGTCGTATTGTTCGTTTTAGTTCCGTTAATACTTACTTTCAGAGTAAAACTATCTTGTTCAATTTCACCGTCTTTATGGATTTTCAAATCGATTATTACTTTTTTTTGCGTTACAGCGTTACCTGTCGAATCTTCGGTTATCGACCAAAGTATCTGTATTCCACCGTTGCTAATTGTGCTGCCTTGAACCGTTGTTACATCTTCACTCTGTTGAGTGATCTCTGCAGAGGTTACTGTCGAATCCCCCACCGTCAATGTAATAAATGCCCTGAAATTAGCATCACTTAGCCTCTGTGAGGCCGAAGTCATGGCTTTTACATTAGTAAGATGTAATTCGTAATCAGACGAGGGATCCCAACTCAATGATGCTGGAAAACTAGTCCAAATATATGATGCTGGATCCCCCTCTACAGAATTTGTATCGTCATATATTGTTTGAAAACAGAATAAACTTAAGGCAATTATCGATAGCAACGCAACAATTCTTTCTTTTTTGCTCATATGACTCCCTCGATAATATGTGTTGAAAACAATTCTCATGAGCTGCTTTTTTTATTAGAAACCCAAAAAGAAAGGCTGAGTTTCCCCAGCCGTTTGTTTTCAACTAAAGGTGTATATCACCCAGAATTCATTCAATACCTGATTAGAATCGAAGTGCATAGGGGAATAGTATCCAAGAGTCCATTGTAGATATTCGTCACCTGGCAAAACCGCATTGGGATCTAAAGATTCCCAATAATAGTATGTTGTAATACCCGACTCCGTCGTAGAAGTTGTTCCTATCCCAAACAAAGAATTCATCCACGAATAGTATGTATAATAGCCAGTATGCGCTATATATGCAGTCATCTGCCCAGAGAGACTGGCACCCACTGCATCCAAAAGTGCAAGATATGCATCAGACCCATATCCATAAACAGTAATTCCGTTTCTTATATCCTGTGTGGTTATTGTTTGATACTCATAAGTGGTTCCATTGAACACTTTGACCTGTGTTCCTGCAGGAATGTTTACTCTATTTGTCTCATCAGCCAAGAAAAAACTACATAGGAAATCAGAGTCGCCCTGCACTTCAGTCAATCCGATCATTCCAGTGATGGTTGTATAATCGTGGTATGCTCCCTGTCCATCCTGTGTAACGATAGCAACGTTCGCGTATGCTGCATAATGTCCATCGACGTTGACTGCTGCGTAATCAGCATACGGTCTGAACCATCCGAGAGGATAGTTAGTTATGTCGTTCCATGCCTCGTCTGCATTGTTGTATGCATAGATCTTGAAATTCGCTGAATTGTTCACCGCGGTGATCAGTCCGTAGTCCTTGTCAGGATTGTATCCTGATTTCCAGCTGCTGTTGTCTGTGGTTATCGTGTACCCGAGTGTCGAGTCTACGTTGTCCACTGCAATATACAAGTTGTATGCAATCGTCGTTGCAGAAGCCCACTGCGAGCTGTTTTCGTTGTAATAATACACCTTAACAGATCCGGTTGTTGTTGCATCGGAATCATCCGATACTCCGACAACAGCGATCCCTGCCACTGCCAGCATCATGAATGCTGCCATTATGGCAAATGCCTTTGTCTTCATGTTCTTTACTCCTTTGTATTTTTGATGTGTCTTCTAACCTCGTTCGAGATCAGTACCGACACTCGGCTTTCCCTTCAGGCCCCATACCGGCTTCGTCCCATTTGGGGGGGGGGGGGTCCCCCACAGACCTAGGTCTCCGGTCCCCCTCTTTCTCGCTTGTAGGAAAGCCCCGCTTTGTTTTACGAGAAAGCCCGCTAACTACACGCTTTTACAAAGTATATGAACTTCCGTGCTAACCTTAAACGATATGCGTTCCAATGCGTTTTTTCGTCGGAAAATCTGACTTTTTGAGAGTTGGAAATATGCTCCGATATGACCCGATCCGGCTACTAAATTTCGGCTGCGGAAAGGGGTCTAGACATGCGTCGGAGACGCGGAGAAGGATGATCCGTATTTAAGCAACCGAGGATTTCCATATAGACGTCTTTATTATCATATCATGTATCATAAATAGGAAGATGTGACCATCCATTGATCATGGCGAGAGGACACGACCGCTATCGTGATTCGATTCGATTGCTTGATCGCATGCGATGCATAATCGCCCTCTCATCTTCAAACTTCTTTGATTCGATGATTGCAAACGAACGATGATAAGGCTTCTGCGCGGATGTGGGACGGGGGCTTAATTTTGCATTACAATTGTATTACATATCATAATGGCAAGCTGCACAGTCCGTATGAGCGACAGAGACAAGGACCTCATGGAATCGTATGCCGAGTTCTACGGCGTGACCCTCAGCGAGTTCATCAGGCAATCCGTAATGGAGAGGCTGGAGGATGAGTTCGACATCAGATGCGCCAACGAGGCGTACTCCGAATATCTCGAGGATCCCGAGAACGTTACCGTTCCGGAATCGCTGTCGTAGGATACTTCCTGTAAAGAGGTTGTTCCCGACCCCTCGAGGCCGGGAAGAGGGATTATAGCGATGGGGAACGCACCACTATTGCAGCCGCGAGAATCATAACAGATGTGTAGCGTGTGCCATATAATCCCTCACGCCGTTGCAGGTTCGTAGTGGCACCAGCACACATAGGATGCTGGCAAACCGTTAGTCACTCCGTCGACCAGTTGGACGACCACCTGGTTCAGGCCCTCTGCGGAGAAGATCGCCACATCGGAACCTGAGCCGTTGGTCAACACAGGCTTCGAATAGTAATTGATCACCTTCGAACCCTGGTTGCCGTATTTCACAGTAATGAACAGCCTTGGATCCTGCATGCTGGTGACATCGCCCTTTCCGTCGATCTGGATGCTGAGGACGATGTTGGAACCGTCCTTGATTCCCGAACAGGTCATCGAACTTGCCTCGGGAACCTGTGGCTGGTCCTGCACTTTCTCGAAGACTGCCTCGATGGTCACAGCGGTATCCCCCATTGTGAACCTGTTATCGCTTCCAACGGTCACTCCTCCGGAGGTGACATTCCACTGTTTGAACACATACCCTTCTTCCGGTGTCGGAGTCAGTTCGATGACATCCTGATTGAAGTAGTAATCACCACTTCTTTTCACCTGGAATGAATTTACCTGATATCCTGCACCACCGGACATATCATTCAATTCCTTGACGGGACCGAGGAAATTTCTAACAAGTTTCTTGGATACAGACCCATGATCAGATACTAATGATAATTGATGCGAATTGAATTCCACCGTTACCGTAACATCGGAATCTGGCATCGTGAAAAAATAGTACCAATACTCTGGGGCGGTCAGACCTGTAGTCTCTATATGAGATTTTGTCGTTACATCTAAAACGTTGTTACTTGAATCCTTGACAGATACAGAACTTATCATACCATTTGTACTTGGAAATGGAGATATTCTGACCAACTGTCCTGAAACCGCAGAGCTTATCTGCCCCTTGCTCTGATTTGCACTATCCATAACAAATGTTTCAACATCATCAGCTGGATAAATGTAAACAGATCCCCCAGTAGATACTGTATTGATCCCGTGAGATGTCCCTGCTCCTGCGATGTTAAATGTAAATGTCCTTTCTAGTTCATTCACCACATTCGTATTTGTGTTCAATCCACGTGCCTTGATCTTAACCAACACCTTATCCACATCTACAGGACCTGTGGAAGATAGTTCGAAATTCATCTTCATGACTTTTGAACTTACTTTGAGTACTTGCCAATTCAAATTTACAGCGCCAATATTCAAAACAGGGCCGTCCCACGAGACCTGATTTTGTTCAAAAGTTACCGATTCCTCTGATTTAGAAGACTGCCCAACGACCAATGTGATGGTCGCATGAGAATCGTCGTTGAACGGACCAGTATCTGAGACGCCTTGTATCTGCATCGACGATATATTAACAACGAAGGACGTTGTCGGATCCCAATCTTGGGCTGCGGGTTCAGTAGTCTTGAACGTTGGAGCTTTATAGTTTGGTGTTGAATAATCTGGAGTCGCTTCGGCATCCTCGAAGAAAACCATCGACATCGATGTAATTGTAAGGATTGCACCGATCAGCAATACACTAAGCATAACTATCTTTGGATTCATGCCCCCTCCCTATCCGATTAAGTATCACCGATACATCTTTCGGATGAATTAAAGGGGCTGGGAATTTCCCAGCCTTTTACCTCAATTATAGCTCTCGACGTATGTCAGGTTGAAAGCAGTCATGTGCTGTGCCGAATCAGGATGTTCAATGGAATAGTATCCAAGTGTCCAACTGACCCAGTATCCGCTGGTGTCAGTGAGTTCCCAATACTTGTACCCAATAATTTCACTGCCATCCATAATCGGTTCAGTCCCCATATTATAGAGGGAAGTCATCCACGAGTAGTATGTATAATAGTTGGTATGTGCTATGTATGCGGTCATCTGTCCAACCAATTCTGCTCCGACTGCATCGATCAATGCTAGGTATGCATCGGATCCAAAGCCGTAAACTGTAACTCCACTACGTACCATCTGAGTTGTGATCGGCTGGTAATCATACGTAGATCCAAAAGGCATCTTAGCAACACTTCCCTCAGGAATCTCAATTGTTCCTGAGTCATCCCTTATTGTAAAGCTGTACATGTTGGACGCTGACTGAACACTGGTCAAATCAATCATTCCTTCGATGGTAGTGTAGTCATGATATCCCCCCTGTCCATCCTGAGTAACGATAGCGACGTTCGCATATGCTGCATAGTGTCCGTCGACATTGACTGCAGTGTAGTCGACATATGGTCTGAACCATCCGAGAGGGTAGTTGGTAATTTCGTTCCAGGCTTCATCGGCATTATTGTATCCGTAAATCTTGAAGTTTGTGCTGTTGTTCACCGCAGTAATAAGTCCATAATCCTTGTTGGGATTGTTGTCTATGGGAACCACGCCAACAGACCAATTGGCATTATTCGTCGATACAGTGTAACCCAGATTTGAAGCTGCATTATTGACTGCTATGTACAAATTGTATGCAATGACGGATGCGGAAGCCCACTGCGAGCTGTTTTCATTGTAATAATACACTTTCACTGAACCTGTGCTCGTTGCATCGGAATCGTCCGATATTCCAACGACAGCAATCCCTGCCACTGCCAGCATCATGAATGCTGCTGTTATGGCAAACATCTTGCTCTTTTCCATTTTTAATCATTCTCCTGAAATCGTTTCGCTTAAGTGGTTTCGATTGATATTCTTGGTCGAGCGTTGACCGCTCCTAGTCCAATCGGACCGACCCTCGACATTCTCTGCTTTTCCGGGAAGCATATACACGACTTCTGCTTCCTCTAGGAGGGGGGGCGGTTTCGGCCCCGAGCTTCGTGGACCCGGCAAACGGTTTCGAAATCGATGCCGATTCCCGGATCCGCTCCCGGTCCCTCCCTTTCTCGGTAGAAGAGGGTCGTCACTCCTCCTCCCGAAAAAGCCTGCTAACATCACACATTTACAAAGTATATGAACTTCCGTGCTAACCTTCAGCGATATGTATTCCAATGCATTTTTTCGTCGGAAAATCTGACTTTTTGAGAGTTGGAAATATGCTCCGATATGACCCGATCCGGCTACTAAATTTCGGCTGCGGAAAGGAGCCTAGAAATGCGTCGGAGACGCGGAGAAGGATGATCCGTATTTAAGCAACCGGGAATTCCGGATCCTTTATACTTATTATGATATCATATATCGTAAGTAGGAATATCTGATCTGAAGGGCTATCAACAGATTCGGTCTTCGCATCGATTCATTCTAGATTTGCGTTTGATAATCACTCGTCATCACATCGACGAAAGTAATCGTCTGATGGGACTATATCCCTTTTCTAGCATCATTCAGAAGAATATATGGTCGCTGCAGATTCGAGTATCGGTGATTCCGATTGAACAGTATGTCTGAACGAACCGGAGTCTAATGTGGCAATGCAAATCTCCTGTCAATCACTGACGTGTCATCCCTGATATCAAAATCCATGTACCTGACGGAACGTTCTCCCAATATCGATAGGAAATATCATGCGAATATGTCATGGCCGTTCCTGAAAACCGTCATTGCATGCTATGCAGGAGGTTCATAAAGCATGATTATTATCTAGTGATAAAATCGATATAATTATTATATCATAATGATATAATCGACACGATGGTCGAATTAAACGTCGTTGACGGCAGAGTCGTCGATAAAGAGACTGAATACCTCGAATTCAAGAATTGCAGCAGTAAACTCTCGAAGGATTTCTGGCCCACTTATTCATCATTCGCCAATACCTTCGGGGGCACAATATTCCTAGGAATCGATGACGACACCCGTGAGGTGATAGGCATTGACGATCCGGATAAAATCATGAAAGAGATCTGGGACCTCCTTAATGATGATAACAAGGTCAGCGTTAACCTGCTGTCTCCGAATGATATCAGCAAAATCGCTATCGGTGGGAAGACCGTCATCAAAGTCCATGTGCCCCGTGCGGAGCGCAGGAAACGCCCCGTCTACATCAACAGGTCCATGGAGAACGGCACGTACAAGAGGAACGGCGAGAGCGATTACCATTGTTCTGTCAGTGAGTTGAAGCAGTTGATCAGGGATTCGGCAGATTCATCCCAGGATTCTATTCCCATCGAGTCCATGTCCATGGACGATCTGGATATGCGGTCCGTCAAATCCTTCAGGGAAAGGATGTCCGGGAGGAATCCTTCGCATCCCTGGAATGATAGGGACGATTTGGACTTCCTCAGACTGTTGGGTGCCTGCTCCAGAGATGATTCCGGCAAGTTATATCCGACGCTTGCAGGGCTTCTCATGTTCGGCTATGACTACAGCATCATGTCCCAGTTCCCGAATTACCATCTCGATTATCTCGAATTGCCCAAGGACGCGGATAATTGGACGTATCGCATAACATCAGGCACAGGAGAGTTCAACGGGAACATCTATTCGTTCCTCACCGAGGTCAGCAACAGACTGCTCATCATCAACGATCAGGGGAAGGAACTGGACGGCATGGAGCGCGTAGACGTCAGCAGCATCGTCAGAGCGGAGAGGGAGCTTCTTGTCAATGCGCTCATCCATGCCGATTACAGCGGTTTCAGAGGCATCAGGGCCGAATGGAGGTTTGACAGGTTCCTTGTCAGGAACCCAGGCGATCTCAGGATCCCCTATGAAGAGATGGTGGAGGGCGGTATCAGCGACCCTCGCAATCCGCATATCGCCATAATGCTGGGGTTGATCGGATTCTCGGAACGTGCGGGGAGCGGTGTGAGCGACGTCTTCTCCATATGCAGAAAACTGAGCCTACCTCCTCCTGAATACAAAGAGACTTCGGATCCAGAAACGGTGACTGTCAACCTCATGCTGAGAAGTTGGACGTCATCAGCAGATAAGGAAGCGGTCATACTCAGGATGATGGCGGACGACCCCTCCATCTCCATAGATAAGATCTCCAAGGCGACTGGGATGGAGAGAAGTAAGATATCACGTACAATCGGTTCCCTGAAGAAATCCGGAAGAATAGACCGCATCGGAGGCACACGTGGGAAATGGGTCATCATCGAGTGATATAATCGATATAATAATTATATCAGAATGATATAATCCCAAGATGATCCGCTGGCATATATTCTAGATCATTCGCCTTCTGATAATAATCCAATAAACTGGATTTATTATTTGATTTCGAAAATAAATCCATTATAACATATATAACCAACTACTAGCGAGATCGATGGAACATGAGAGAAGAGGTCGTACGCAAGGATTATCTTAGAATCCTCAGAAGATAAAAGGACATCAATCTGATAAAGGCGATAGCCGGGATGAGGAGGACCAGCAAATCGATACTAATGAGATGATGCATCTCGCTGATCGTCCAGGAAGGCATTCCCAGCGACCGCATCAGTTTCTGTTAACTCTTCAAATGAAGAGTTTTGAAGAGTTTTGAAGAGTTTTGAATTAAGATGAAAAGCACGAATTGAAATACAATCGTACCGCGGAACGCTCGATCAGAAAACACATGATGATTGTTCTGATGGTAAACGTTTCTTTTCGTTAATCGGATCTGACCGGTTGCTAAGTATGATAGGAGTAAGGATCGAACGCGCATGGACGATGTCAGCCGAACCGCAAATCACTTAACCAAAATGCCGCAAATTACTTAACCGCCATGGGAGAGATTACAGAGTACGGACCTCGGATTGAGGATACGGAGATGTTCCCGAACTCCGACATCGACGCCGGATGCGAATCCTTCGGCGATAAGCAGTGTCGGGACATGTGCGGACCGCATCCGGTCTTGAACGTCAAATGACCATCGATATCTGATTCGAGGAAACGACGCCACCTCATTCCCCGTGCGGCATCAGCGAATCCTCTTGAGGATGATGTATGCCGCCCCGATCGCTATCAGAGACAACGTCACGATGACCGCTGCGACCAATAACGTATGGTCCGTACCCTCGTCCAGATCGCCGACGACCTTCAGGCCGAGGCCGGAGGACTCCCATGAACCGACCGCTCCCTCTTTGCAATGGACCGTCGCATCCACGTTCAGGAACGAGGTGTCATCGCCCTTCGGCGCCATGCCGAGGGCATCGATCCTCTGCAGCCCTGTGCAGTCCGCGAACGCGTAGCCCTCTATGAGCCTGACATCCGAAGGGACGGTCAGCGTCCTGAGCGACTCGCAGCCCCTGAAAGCCATCCTGCCGATGCCCTCGGCCATGTTCAGGTCGATGCTGCTCAGGGAGACGCAGTCGCGGAACGCCTCCCTGCCTATCACCTTCACCCTGTCCGGGATCTCGACGGTCTTCAAGGATTCGCATTGGTAGAACGACGACGCCCCTATCCCTTCGACTCCGTCGCCGAACTCCACATCCCTCAGCGATACGCAGTATCCGAACATGCGCGGGACCGCATCGACCCCCAGCCTCAGGGATTCCAGCGATTCGCATATGTAGAACGCCCCGTCGCCTACGAAACCTATTGTACTGGGGACGTCCAGGGCCTCTATGGAATGGCAGTCGCGGAACGCCTCGAAGCCTATGTACTTCAGATTCCCGGAGAATATCACGGATTCCAGATTGTGGCACGCCCTGAAGGCCTCGTCCTGGATGTCTTTGACGGTCTCGGGTATGGGGGCGGCCTTCACATCGTTGTAGTAGAACGCCCTCTGTCCGATGGACAGCAGCCCTTCAGGCATCTCCACCCTGTCGATGTCCGACCTCCTGTCGACCGTGCCGTCCTCCCTCATGGCCCCGGCGAAGGAATAATCGTCCACCTTCACAACCTTGACGCCGTCGACCTCTCCCCTGATGGACAGCACTCCGTCGACTGGGATGCCTCCGGTCACGACGGCGCCGTCGGGAAGGATCGCGTAATCCACTCCGCCGACGGTGACGACGTCGATGGCCTCCGTACCGGTCCAACCGGTGGAACCGGGGACCGTATGGACCCTCACCCCTTCCGGGAAGGGATCGCCCATGACCGGACGGTCGCCCATGAAGTACACATCTGTCAGGAGCGGGCATCCTGCGAAGGCGCCGTTCTCTATCTCCTTGAGATTCTTCGGGATGACCGCCGATACGAACATGCACCCGTCGAATGCATGGGATGCGAGCGTGCGCACGTCGTATCCTTCCAGAACCGACGGCAGATGGAGTATGCTCTCGTCGGTCTCGGCCGACGTTATGACACAATAGTAGTCGGGATGACTGCTGCCATGCGTCTCGTACCCGTAGACGGTCCCGTCCGGGCATGTCTCGGATGCTTCTGTCCCGTCCATGAAGGATGGGCAGACCATGAGCAGCAGCGCCGCCAGGATTATCGCCGGATAGGCTCTCATCTCATCGCCAGTCCGACCGCCGCGGCCACGACCCTGGCCTCGTCGGGATCCTTGGTGTCCACTATCACGAGAGCATCGCCGTCCTTGATGCCCGTGGCCCTTATCTTCTTGGCGAATTCAGGGTCCTTCTCGTCTATGTCCCATGACTCCGGGAATATGATCCTGCCGCCCCTCATGACGAATATGGCGGCCCCGTCCGCACCGTTCTTGATGGCCAGATCCCTCTGCGCCATGCCGTTGGTTATGCTGTCTGCGACACCTTCCACGATGATCCCCTGCTGGTATCTGCTCACGGCATATTTCTCGTTGTAGATGTCCACGTACCTCAGCCGGAAGCTGTCGAAGCTCTGCTTGCCGAACGCGGTGATGTGTATCCCGTTCTGCTTGACCTCGACCCATTTCCATTCCTTGAGGACCTTCAGCATGCCCCTGATGCTGCCCTCTCCGAGACCGGTCTCCTCCACGAGGCCCTTCCTGCTTATGCGTCCCCTCCTCTGGATGATGTCGAGGACCAGGAATATGTGCGCGTCGGTGTACCTCGCCATGGGACCGTAGTTGTTCTCGTTGATCAGCTCCATGTCCTCACCCCCATGGATTCGCACAGCCTCATGAACGGAAGGACCACGTCCATGACGGTGGACACCGAGACGGACATGTCCGATGCTATGTCGGGGACCGATTCCCCGCGGTCGAACTTCACGATGATGTCTGCCTGCACGGATGTCAGGCCGTGCTTCCTCAGACAGACCGACCTGAAGAGGTCCTCGTCGATGCCCCACATCTCCTTCAGGATGCTCTCGTCGAGGGAGACCCTGTTGTTCCTGTGCTCGGTGACGTCCCTCAGCGTCTTCTTGTGGATCCTCCCGACCTTGTATTGCTCGGGTTTCAGGACCCCGCATTTCGGGCAGGTCACCGGGACGCCCTGCTTGAAGGTGTCCTCCCAGGTTGACCCGCATCTGCAGCATTCGAGGGGCAGGAGCTCGTTCTTCCACCTCCTGCTCTTGCATGAGGGGCACATCATGGGGGATTCGCTGGATGTGATCCATTCGTGACCGCATCTGTAGCACATGACCTTCCTGACGTTGGGACGGTCCCACAGCGAGGACCTGCACATCGGGCAGACGTTCGGCCTTTCGCTTTCGCTCTCGGCGTTCCATATGTAACCGCACAGCTTGCACTCGTTTACGCACCATCTGTCGTCGGCATCGTGAACCGTGCGGTTGCGCTCGACTATGCGCTCGAGACGCAGCATCCCGATCTGGTAATCCTTCTCATCTATCAACCTAGCACCCCTCGAGGCCAATGGATGATAGTACCAATATGCAGACCATCCAAATAGGTTATGTGTCCATCATGTAACTAAGTGTAGTTTTTACGATACAATATTCTACATTACAGGGAAAACATGTAACTTCATGTAGTGTCCCTTTGCTCATCCTCATAGCATGAGATCGGGTCCTCGGTGTAGACGGAGTCGTTGACGACTATGCCGCCCCTGCTGAAGGCGTTCTGGATCCTGGTGAACTCGGACCTTATGTCCCTCAGGGACCTGCCCAGCCTCAATGCTATGGTCTCCGGGCTCATCCCTGTGAAGTGCAGGGCCAGTATTTCAGCCTGGCCCTCGTTCAGGCCAAGGCGATCCATGAAGTACGGGATGTTCTCCCTGTACGAATCCCTGCGGGACATCATATCCTCCGTCAGGGAATCCCAGAATCTGCCGTACCTCTCGTTGCCTGCGTGCCTGACGATGGTCGCGAACTCCAATCCCTTCTCGTCCAGGAGCTCGTCCATGTACCTGCATGATATCGGATAGGACCCTTCCCACAGGTACACGCACCCTATCCCGTCCTTGAAGAGATAGACCAGCCTCAGCCCGTCCTTCTCCCAGAGCACGATCAGCTTCTCCGATTCGTCGTCCGAGAACACCAGGCCGCATGCGGGGCATATCTTCTTGGCATCTGCGGAGGCGACCCACTCAGCGCCGCAGAATCCGCACCTGAACTCGCTGTGGTCCTCCCCCTTGCATATGGGGCAGAGGCTGTTCCTCTTGAACTGGATGAACATCCTGCCGCATCTGAAGCACTCCGACTTGGGCGGCAGCTCATCCCATTTCATCGACCTGCACGAGGGACATGTCTTCACCGCGTTCGGCTCCACGCCTTCCGTGAGTATCCATTTGTGGCCGCATCTGAAGCACTTCAGCTTGAACGTGTCCTTATCCCAGGACCTCGACCTGCACTTGGGACACTGCTCCGGATGCTCCATCTTGCTCTTCCAGACGTATCCGCACTTGCGGCATGTGAATCTCGGGATCTTCGGTTCGTCCCAGTTGCGGGACTTGCACCTGGGGCATTTGACAGGCTTCTCCGAGCCGCGCGACACCCAGCGGTGGCCGCACTGGTTGCAGGAGAACCCCCTGCTGACCCCGATGTCCGATACGGACGACCCGCATCCGGGACAGATGTCGCTGGAATGCTTCGGGGCCCATTCCGCGCCGCAGTTGAAGCACTTGTGCTCCTTTGACGGCACGTCGAAGCGCCGGGAACGGCAGGACGGGCACGAGACCGGGCGCTCGTCCGAGCGGGAGATCCACTGATGGCCGCATCTGAAGCAGCATACCTTCCTGCCCTTCCAAGAATCGGTCTCCCTCGCGAATTCGTTCGACATCGTTTACCATAATGCTTTAGTTGGATATAACATCCATATGTTATCGGTCACAGCGACCCTTCTATGTACCTCTTCGGCAGGACGTAGATCTCCCCGTCGGCATCGAGGCCGACCCTGGCCTCCACCTCGTACACGTCCTTGATGAGCTGCTCGGTTATGATCTCCTTGGGGTCCCCCACGGCCACGATCTCCCCCTGCTTCATTATCACGCACATGTCGCAGTATCTCGCCATCAGGGAGATGTCGTGCTCGGCGACCATGACCGTCATCTCCGAGCGGGCCATCTTCTGGAGGTACTCCATGACCTGCAGCTTGTACTTCATGTCCAGATGCGAGGTGGGCTCGTCGACGAGCATGAGCTTGGGCTCCTGGACGTACGCCTTGGCGATGAGCGCGCGCTGCCTCTCTCCCGACGAGCACAGCGCCACCTGCTTCCTCCTGAGATGGTCTATGCCGAAGGTCCTCAGGGCCTCCCTGGTGATCCTCTCGTCCTCGGGATTCTCCCACCATATCCTGTCGACGAACGGATACCTTCCGAGCATGACCATGTCCATGACGCTTATGCCGAAGGTCTGTCCGGCTTCCGCGGGGACGTTGGCGACCAGTTTGGCGACCTCCGCGGCCTTCATCGTGGAGACGTCCTTCCCGGCGACCTCGATGGTGCCCTCGGTCTGCGGGTGGATCCTGGAGATGCACTTCATCATCGTGGACTTGCCGCACCCATTGGGGCCTATGAGGCCTATGAGCAAGCCCTTGCCGAACTCCAGGTCAATCCCCTTGAGGGCCCTGAAGCCGTCGAAGTCCTTGACCAGACCCCTTATCCTGAGCACCGGGGGATCATCCGTCATAGTTGCGCCCCCTCTTCATGAGCATGTAGGCGAACACGGGCGTACCGATCATCGCCGTTATCGCACCCACAGGCAGCTCCGCCGGGGACATGACCGTCCTGGCTACCAGGTCGGCGAACAGCATGAGCATCGCGCCTATGACTATCGAGGCGGGCATGATCAGACGATGGTCGCTTCCCAGCGCCATACGGCAGGCATGCGGCACCACCAATCCTACGAATCCGATGATCCCGACGAATGCCACGCACAGCGACGTCAGCACGGACGCCACTATCATGGTCAGCCTCTTGAACCTCTTGACATTCAATCCCAGCTGGGCGGCCTGGTCCTCCCCCATGGAATAGAGGTTGAACTCCCTCGCCCACACCATCGCTATCACGGATATGCCGATGACAGGGATGAAGACTATCCAAGCGTTCTCCCATGTGATGTTCGCGAAGCTGCCGTAGAGCCACCACATGACGTCGGTCAGGTTGTCCTTGCCCATGGACATGAATATCGTCTGCACGGACGAGAATGCGAATCCCACTATGGTTCCGGCGAGGATGTAGTTGACCGATGACCCTCCGCTGCCTTCGGCGACGGTCATGGTGATGGCGAATGCTATGATGCCTCCGATGATGGCGACGACCGGGATGATGTACAGGGTGTTGTCCGCCAGGAAGGAGATGCTGAACCCCAGGGCGGTGGCAGCCATGGCCAGGCAGCCGGCACCGGATGACACTCCCGTGATGTACGGGTCGACCAGAGGGTTCCTGATGATGGCCTGGTACATGCAACCGGCAATCGCCAGGCCCGCGCCGACGGCGATGGACGCTATCGTCCTGGGAAGCCTTGCGTTGAATATGTACAGCTCGATCATGTCGAGGTTCCTGTCGCCTTCGACCGCCTTCCCGATGGAGGAGAACAGCGCCGCGATGGCGTCGCTCAGCGGTATGATACCGCCCGACGAGATCGAGATCGAAATCAGGAACGCCACCACCGACATGAACAGGCCGAACAGGACTATCAGCCTGAAACGCCTCTTCTTCAGTTCGATCTCCGATTCATCCGGATTCTCCAGATCGGATTTCATTCCCCTGTATCCCTTCTTAAGCTGAGAGAAAAGCCCATCCTTAGACATTCATCGTCCTCCTGTAAAGTATCGCGAACGATACCGTGGATAATGCGACCACTATCGCGGCCAGGTACCATGACCAATGCGCGAATCCGACCGTCTCGAGGGCCTGCACCCTCTCCTCGTCGGTACCCTCCCCCTCGATATCGGAGAGGCAGTATACGGCTCCGAAGTCGTTCCCCGTGTATATCTTGCCGTCGACCACCGTTGGCTGGACCATGGAGTACGAATCCTCCGAATAAGGCGAGAGCAGCACCCTCCAGATCTCGCTGCCGTCGCTGGAGTCCCACGCGGTCAGGGCGCCTCCGGTGGGCCAGAACGCTCCCGCGGAGTAATCCGTTCCGTAGAGGACCCCGTCGGCGTCCAATGTCAGAGCGCCTTTGATCATCTGATAGTCCTGCGATTTCCATACGACCTTCCCGTCCCAGTCGAACTTGTAGACCGCCGTGGTGGCCTCGACCTCTCCGCCGTCGGCGGTGGCGAAGCTCTGAGATCCTGCCGACAGGGGCGACACATAGGTGAAGAACCCGCTGTCCGTCACCACGGGCGACGTGAACAGCGCATCCAGCTTCCAATCCTTTCCGTCCGCCTGAAGCCTCTCACCGGTCCCCGGATCCAACGCCAGAAGGTATCCCTCCAGGGAGAACAGCGCCCCATCGGTGCATCCGATCAGCAGATGCGACCCGTCCGGGGAGACGGAGACGGATGCCGCCGAACCCGGAGTCCCGGGAGCGGCCCTGTTGTCGTCCCTCATGTCTATGACCCTCTTCACCCAGATCTCCCTGCCGGTGTCGGCGTCCAGCGCGTACACGTATCCCTCATAGCTTCCTGTGAACAGCATCCTCTTCCCATCGACCTTGGCGATGGTCGGGGCATGGAAGTAGAAGCAGCCTCTCGTCCCGATATAGTCGCCGGACTGGTCCCTCTCGCACGGAGGCGCGTACTCCCAGTCGACGGACATCTTGCCCTCGGGGGACAGCTTCAGGGACATCACCGTTCCCGAGGATGTCCCGAAGTATATCCTTCCGGAATCGTACACGGGGGTCGTGCCCCCGGTCTGGAAGACCCTTCCCTCCCAGATGACGTCGCCGTCATCGTCGGTGGGCGGGTTGATATCCACCGTCATCCTGTCCCTGATCTCCCCTGTGTACCTGTCGAAGCAGATCACATCCCCGCATGTGAAGGTCACCACCAGATAATCTCCCACTATCACAGGGGTGGTGACCTCGTATCCGGCGCCTTTGATGCCGTGATACTTCCACACGATCCCTCCTGTGAACCTGTCCAGTGCGTACACCCAGGCATCCTCGTCCCCTCCGGTCGCCCCATAGGCCCCTCCCGTCGTGTGGTAGAGCATGTCCCCTGCGACAACGAGTCCGGAGTCGACGTATCCCGTGGTGTACGTGTTGTACCATTCCACGGGCATCTTCGGTTCCTTCTGTCCGTGGGACACGGAGACGTTGGATGCCGATGAGGATCCGCTCAGCGTCGTCCATGACGTCGGGTGTTCCGGGGTGGACACCGGTGCGAAGCCGTCCGGGTAGAATCCGAAAGCTACCGTACCCGAACACGGTGCGTTCAAGTCCGTTCCCCTGTCCGTCCATCCGTCCTCCCATTGGAAGAGATGCCATCCGCAGTCCGATGCGGATCTCGTCCTGATCTCGTTTATGACTCCGGTATCCTCCACGGAGCTTTCCAGGACGCTCCCGAAGGTCGCGCCTCCGCCGTTCGCGTACCATTGGTAGCTGCCGTTCCCGAAATCCACGAGGACCTGGTCCTGCTGATCGGCATCGATCGATGCCACCGAGAACACCGACAGGACCAATACGGCGATCGCCAGCAAAGGTGCGTAGCGTCTCATGCCATCCCCCTCTGATATGTAAGGTAATCCCTGTAATCGTCCCCCAGGTACTTCGGTATCGTATCCAGCGGGTCCCTGAACTCGAACTGGTCCGGATGCAGCGCCTTGCCCAGGAGCTCGGCCGCCTGGCAGAGCCTCGGCCCCGGTCTGGACAGCAGGTCCGCCGCCTGCCCTGTGAACAGGTATATGTTCCCGTTCCTGTAGGCCGGGGTCTCCCTCCATACGGGATCTATCCTCTCCAGGAACTCCTCGTACTCCTCCTCGGAGGTTATCTCGCTGCCGTGGAGGATTATCATGACCTGGGGCTGCTTGGCATGGATCTGCTCCTTGGAGACCATGAACCATGAAGATGACTGCGAATCGAACACGTTGCTGCCCGAGACCTTCGCGATCGTGTCGGAAGCGAACGTGTTGCTGCCTGATGTCCACGGGGACGGGTCCGCCGACAGGGCGATGAAAGTCCTCACCGCCGCCTGATAGCCTATGACGCCCGAGACCGCGTCGATGGTCCCCCTGAATGTCTGGATGACGCTGTTGGCGTTCTCGCTCAATCCCATCGCAGAAGCCACCAGCCAGATGTTGTCGTACAGCACCTCTATGTTGGTGACGTCGTAAGTCACGACGCAGTCTATCCCCGACTTCCTCAGCTTGTCTGCCATCGCCACGTGCTCACCCGTGCCGCCTTCGCAGAATACCACGTCGGGACCGAGCTTCACGATCCATTCGTAATTCGGATCGGAATACCCGCCGACGTTCCTGATCTTCCCTTCGGCCTTGTTCTCTACGACCCCCTCCGGATAGTTGCTGTAGAGGTCGGTTCCCACGATGTAATCCAATCCCCCGATGGAGCATATGGTCTCCGTGACCGAGGGCGCCAGCGATACGACCTTGAGCTTCTCGCCGGTCTTCAGGGAGTATCCGGAGTCAGCGTAGCTGTAGTATGTGAACCCGGACTGGTCGGTACCCGGTATGACGTCGTCCGGACCGGACGCCCTAGCCCATGCCGCTATGTCCCCCGGACCGAGGATGACGGCCGAGGGGTCGTCGCACGGGATCCACTGGCCTTCGGACAGCATGTACATCCCCCATTTCTTCCCCTGGAGGTTTGACTGCTCGTTTATCGAATGCACTATGGTGTGCCTGTCATCCTGGTAGACCAGCGGGTAGCCCTTCAGACCGCACGCCGTCTCCAGCGCCTCGTATCCGTCCATGCCGTCCCCGAAATCCAGGTTCACCCAGACCGTATCCCAGTACCCGAAGTCGATGACCACTCCGCTCCTGCCCTCGGTCTCCGCATGGGTGAGGCCCATGGCCGGGGTCAGGACGATCACCGCGACAGCGACGACAGCGGTTATGGCCAGCTTCTTACCGGTGGAGTTCATCTCATAGACCTTCGGGTATGGTCGACGGCGTAGGCATGACCATCTCGACTCCGTCGTCCGCCTGCTTCTCAGATGTGGTCTGCAGGACCAGGGCGAAGTAATGGTACCTGCCCATGTCGTACTTGCCCAATGTGAGGTTGTTGTACGTCCACTGCCTGGTGTCGTCCAAAGACTTGGCGTTGGGGTTGTAGGAGAACTGCGACCAGTACGTCCAGTCCCCGTTCTTGAGCTGCGTGTCCGCCCATCCGAAGAATCCGGTGAACCATCCGAACATGTCCTTGCTCATGAGATGGCTGTGGACCGACTGCCCATCCAACCTGTAATCGAGCACTCCCTTGTCCTCCACCACCTCGACCTCCGCGTCGGGGAACAGCGTGTCCCTCACCGCGTTGACCAAGGCCTCGTTCACGTTCGTACCGGAGCCTTTGATCCAGAACCCTTCCTCTATGTCCGCCGTGCTGAGACCTGCCTTCTCGAACCATCCCATCATGATGTCGAACCTCTCAGACGTCGTCAGCCTCTTCCCTTCCGACTTGTCGTCGGGCTTGGAGTTGGGGTCCTTGGCGACCTTCTCGATCTCCGAGAGGTCGGGGACCTGTATGAAGAAGTACGCCTCGCTGCTTATGCTGAACGCGGGCTGGACGTATCCGGTCCTTCCGTTCTCGACCACCTTCTCTGCATACTCCAGGACCAGCGTGGAACCGTCCCTCAGGTCGGCATCCTTGGCAGGAACCCAGCCCTTCAGGCTCTGCCATCTGAACACGATCCAGGACCTGTCGTCCGAGTTCTCCTTGCCCTTGTAGCTCTGGACGTTGCCGTTGCTCTTCAGCACTATGCTGTCCCCCAAGGTGCTCTGCAGCACCTCCTTGACGCTGGACCCCTCTGCGGAGTACTCCCTGTACGTCCCATCTCCCTGGGAGACCTCCAGGCTTATGCTGTACGTCCCATCGTCGACATCACTGCTGCCGCCGGACATCATGACGAAAACGGCTCCCGCCCCTGCGGCCGCGATGACCGCTATCAGTATGATAACCAATGTGTTCTTGTTCATCCTATCACCACGACCCTTCGCTCATCACGCCCTTCTGGACGCCGAAGGTCATCTGCACTCCGCCCGAGAATGTGTTGCCGTAGGCCTCGAACGTCAGATATCCGTCCTTGACCTTGCCGGTGGTCTCGATCACCTTGTCCAGGTAGTAGAACACCTTGACCTCCTTCCCATCGTAGCCCTGGTTCGCCTTCACCTTCACGGTGAGCGGCAGCTCCTTGCTTACCCCGTCCCCCTTCAGGGTGACCAGGATGCAGTTGGAGTCGCTACCCGTCCTGTCCTTGCACTCGGAATTGATCGCCTTGTAGGTGCTTCCGTTGGTGTTAGAGGCGTTGGCGGACAATGTGGAGGATGCAGGGAACTTGCCGGTCACCGACAGCCCCTTGCCGTTGTCCACGGTGGCCGAGGCGTTCTCGGACCATTTCGCCTTCAGTGTTATCCCCTGCTCGAACTTGTAAACGGTCGCCGAGGTGTATTCCTTCCCGTCGTAGAACCATCCCATGAAGGTATGGCCGGCCTTCACCGATACCGGCAGGTCGCCGAGGGGCCTGTCATAAACCCCGTAGTAGACCTCGGACACGAAGGAGCCTCCGTCCGGATCGAAGTCCAGATAGCTCACCTTTAGCCATCTGGCCGTGAGTGATGCGTCCTTCGAGACCTTGGTCTTGTTTGGAATGTACTGGGTGGAACCGTCGAACCATCCTCCGAACTGATATCCCTCCTTGGAGGGATCGTGGATGTACGGCATCAGATCCCCTTTGGCCAGGGTAATGATGCTGGATCCGCCCCCGTTCTGGGGATCCATGGTGATCTTCACTGCGTCAGCGTACACCGGCGTCAGGACCGTGTCCTTCGCGACAGGCGTGCTGAACGACGTCCAGTCAGCAGAACCTTCCTTCCATCCCGTGAGCACCTTGCCCGCGGGCACGGCCACATCGGGGAGGTCGACGATGGCTCCCTTCGGGACCTTCATCACCAGATCGCCCGAGACGGTTCTCAGCGTCAGGGTGACGCACAACCTGTCCAGGTCCTGGTAGTTGGAGACCTTCGCCCTATCCTGGTCGGTAAGGCCGGAGTATCTTGCGACGATCCTCTGGTAATCCCTGTAGTTGACGTTGCCGTCATCGTACATGTCCAGGAACCTGTCTATCGATGAGGATACGTCATCCGGTCCGTACCTGTTCTCCTTGCCGAAGCAGAACAGGGTGGTGTCGTTCCTCAGGAGAACGTATCCGTCCTCCGATATCACGAAGCTCTGGTAGCAGAACTGTGCCGGATCGGGCCTGAGCTTGAACTCTATCGACGTGCCCCTGTCCTTGCTGTCCTTGATGACGAAGATGTCCGCATAGCCGTTGATGCTGTCAGCCGCCTCCCCCTCGTTGACATGGCCGTACTCCATCACGTAGATGTACACGGCATAGCCGTTGTCCTTCGTGGAATAGGCGGTGGAGATCGCCATGGTGCCCTTGGTGCAGACATCCTTCAGGTAGCCGCGGGCCTTCATGTCCCCGTCCTTGCCGATATCGATTATCCAAAGGGGCTCGTTGCTTCCCAGGGTCTTCCCTCCGCCTCCGATATATATTGTGTCGTTCCATATCACCGGGATGGACTGGGTGCCTCCCCATACCGCCCCCTTGTAATTCTTCTGCCAGAAGCTGTCCTCGGACTCCCAGTACCTCTCGGAGGACCTGTCGAACCCTTCGGGGGTGACCTTGTACGAGCGAATCGCCAGCTTCTCGGACGTGAACTCGTTGGGCTCCCAGTCGTTGCGGTCGGCGACCCTGTTGAGCGGGATGTACACCCTTCCCTCGTAGGCGGTGGCGCCCGACGAGGAGTACTCCCTGTCGAAGTGGATGGAATCGATCACCCTTCCGGTGTCCGCATCCATGAAGAACGCCGTGGCGCCCATGTCGTTGAATCCCCTCTTGACTAGCACTATGTAGTCGTCAAAGAAGGCGGGGGTGGCGTTGTACCATCCGTCGCACTCCATCAGCCACAGTGGCTCGACCTCCTCGTCCGCCCTCGTCCTGTCCTTGTCTTCGGTGGAGAAGCACGCGTAATCCCCGTCGTATGTTCCGAAGAACACCTTGCCGTCGTAGTAGGTGACCGTTCCCTGCGTCTCCCCTCCATCGACCGGGACGGATACGAAGAGCTGCTGCATGGTCTCCGCATCGAAAGCGTAGAGAATGGAGCAGTAGCCTGTAGACGTGACCGCGAACACCTTGCCGTCGCCGTAGGTTATGGCCATGTTGTACACGGTCTTCGAGGGACAGCTCGCTTTGGCGATGGTTTTCCCCGTGGCGATGTCCACGCAATAGAACGCGGATTCCTGTCCTTTGTAGTAATAGGCCTTGTCTCCCACGCACAGCGGCGAGCTGGGCGTCTTCCAATTGGATGCGGAGGCGTCTATCTCCGAGAATACCTTCCAGAGCATCTTCATGTCGCTCTGATTCAGGGGCGTCTTGGAATCGGTGATGCCGAAGCTCCCGACATCCCCTCCGACGTAAGACCACTGAGACGGGAGTGTCGGCTTTATCTCCCTGGGCTCAAGAATCTCGCCGCTGTACGGCTCCTCCGGATTCGATGGCGACGGCTTTGGATCCTCATCGTCGATTACCTCGTTCCCGCTTCCGCCGCTCATCATGAAATACACTCCGGCACCTGCGACGGCGATCGCGGCTATCAGCACCACTACTATGACTGAAGCCTTCATAGCGGTTCCCTCTCTGTACACATGGAGATTGTATTGTTATCCATAGGATTTATTGAGGAGTGCAGATTATCACGCATATAGCATCCAATGCACACTTTTGTACGTATTTCCCTTTCAGCCGTATGGATGAGAGTGAGGGCGTTACAACTCCATATGACGCCCGCTTACGTAGCCGATTGCACGTCATCTACGATCCATAAATCAACAAACATCAACGGTTCGAAAACCTCATGTATACCGACAAAACTGCAGTCCTGACGAATCGTTTTTGTCAAGTAAATGGATATAGAAAAGGCTTCTTCTTTATCACCGGATAGCTACCAGCGGGTCAAGTAATCAATCATCAAACCCATTGACATAGGCGAAATACATTCTGGGGATAACACCAGACCGTCTTCGAATATGATAGTTTCTAACTCCTTAGGATTGATAAGACCACCGCGTGGCTCGGGATCTGTTTAATTCTACTAAGGACATTGGTCATTATTTCGTGGAGAACATGCAAGAATAATAATCTATCAAATTAACCTATCAGCCTTTTTCCAAATTAACGAATAATAAATTTGAGACTTGGAATGAAATCGAGTAATGTTCATCGCCTAGTCGCGATTGAATTTATGTCCTGTTTCATTTTTCACTGAAACGGATAACAAATGGTGGGGTTTACACAGTGAATAATCTTCGGGGTACCTTCACCCCTGCACTCATCGCGAGGGGCAATATTGTGTCCTGCGGTTCATCTTTCTCTTCTTGAACGATTCTCTTCTGTTCACCGCAGTCCGCATAATCCCCTCGCTCTCAGCTCCGTTCCGGGGTTCAGGTAACCCCTAAGAAAAAAAGGAGTTGAAGAAGATGGTAACATCGGAAGAACTGAATATGACCTTCCAGAAGGTCGGAAACGATTTCGGAATTGAAACAAAAGCAGAGTTCGCGGCATTCCGCGACCTCAAAATCAAATGGATGAGGACCTACAAGTGGGCTGAGTTCACCGTGAGCGATTTCCTCAGAGAGGCTCCGCTGGAGGTCATTGAGGACATCGCAGTGACGATCTTTTCGAAGATCAAAGGGATCGAGCACGAATACTCCGAAGAGACGGTGGAATGGCTGACCTCGGACGAGTTCGTCGAGATCAATCAGCCTGTGTACATCGCAAGGGATATGAGGATCGGCTCGGATGAAGGAGAGCACAAGAGCATCGAGGATTCACTGAACAGGCTGAAGGACAGGAAGCTTATCTCGGAGGATCTGGGAAAGATCAGATTATTCTGGTCGAAGAGGACATCGAATGAACAGAGTGCCTGGTCATCGATGCTGATGAAGGTCATCACAGTCAATGCGGGATTGGATTCGGAGGATACTCCGGATAACGTCCTGGATTTCGTCATCCTCCGTCAGATCGCCCATGTGGACAGCGACTTCAGAAAGAACAACGAGGATAGGAAGCAGGCAGTTCTGGAAACTGTCCAAATCTATCCGGGATTCGACAGCATCCAAGAGTGGCTTGAAGAACACGGATTCTCTGAATGATAAACTGGGGCATAAGCCCCTAATTTAAACAGAAATGCCACAATTATAGAGGAAGATAACAGCCGATACGGTTCCCACAATTGATGCAATTAAAGGCAAAGGTTCCTTTGTTAATAGGAATACAATAAGATCGATGATAGTTAGTATAGAAGATATTCCCATCAGAATTGTTGAAATTAATCCATCCGATACAAATTGGAACGCAAATGCAAAAAGAATAAAGATGAAACTTGCCCAGAATGATTTTTCAACATCTATTTTGAAATCCTCTATTGTATCAGTTAAGTTAGTCATAGTTGGGTCAATTAAACCAGTTTTATTAACATTATCAGCATGGTACCTCCCTTCCCTTATGTACTAATTAGTTCAATTTTTATGTACCATCTTTCAGCATGGTACATATATGGCAGGATACAGCGTTCAGTCTTTGCTCAGATCCATCCATGAGTATGCGACCTTCAGTATCCTGATGAGGTTGCGATCCTCTAGGATCACATAGAACATGATGAAGTTCTTACGGAATTGGAACTGTCTTTTAGGATAACCGTCGATCCTTGCGGAATTGGGTCTGACCATGTGGGAATACGGATTGTCCCTGATATTTTCCATGGATGCTTCCACATCGTCCAGGAACGACAGGGCCGCTGATACGTTCCCGAGTTCGATAGCGATGTACCTGGCGATGGAATCCACCTGCTGCTTTGCGTCAGGGGATAGTTCAATGGAAAATTGGGTCATCCCTGAGCTCCTTCAGGAATTCGAAAGCATCCACGTTGCCTCCTTCCTCCTCGGAACGTCTGAACGCTTCCGCCAGCTCGATGTCCAAAAGGATCTCCTTTATCCTGTCGTAGGTCTCTATATTCATCAGTACTCTTGAACCGAAGCCGTTCTTGGTGATCAACACAGGCTCTTTTTCCGACATCTCGAGGATCTTGGAGGTGTTCCTGAGTTCTGTGATTGGGACTATGGCAGTCATGATCACTTATATATCGTTTGAATATTTAGACATAATTATGTCATTATGGTGTATAAAATGAGTTGAATCTGGAATCTGTTGCATACATCGGGAAAGGCCGGTCGGCGGGCGCCGGTCCACGGCCCGACGCGCCACGCCGCCACGGCCCCTGTCGCCCGCACCCTCCGCTTCCTGAGGGTCACTCCGGGTGCGCGACGTACGCTCACGCGTCCGTCGGGCGACATAAGATGTTTGCAAACCGTTTGGAAAGGGTTTGTCGGAGAAGCCTCCGAGGGCCGTGGAATGTCAGGCTATCTTCCTTGCAGCGGCATGGCGCTGATACTCCGCCATCGGATCCTTGGGCCTGGAGGATGCTATGTTATCCATGACCTCCCTGTCGGATACTATCATGGCCACATCCGGCGTCAGATCCCCCATCGTGGATCCATCGAGGCGGAGACTGTCCTTCAGGTCCGGAAGGACCTCCTTCACGTAAGGGGCATCGCGTGCGAATGCCCTGACCTTGTTCTCGAAGATGTGAGATGCAGCTTCGCCGCATTGGTCGCATATGCCCGAGTAGACGTTCAGTGTACCTCCGCATTGCGTGCAGGTCCTAGTGACCCTGTAGGATTCCCTGTCGACGGTCTTGATCATGTTGTTCGCCAACACTCCGAAGTAATTGTCACTGATCTGCGAGAACTGCGGTTCCATGGCATATCCCAACCAGTCGAAGTTACCTATCTCCCCTACCATCCTGCCCTTGCCGAGTACCTCGTTGGCCTGATCCTCCTCGGTGTACCTGAACATCCTCTTCTTCGATCCATTCTGTCCAGTATCGTCGTTGGAGTTCAGGCCAGGGAGATAGTAGTTCAGGATCTTCGAAGTGTAATCGTCACTCGTGGGATTCCTCTCGTACAGCCCGATGCCTTCGTGTGTGGTAAGATAGGCGAAGGTGAGCCGTATGGATTGCAGCTCATCCTTGGAATGCACCTTCTTGATCACCCATCCGGGATGGGTATCCAGGAACGCCTTCGTGTCCAGGAATCCTATGAGCACTCCATGGAAATGGGGGCCGTTCTCCCAGGTACAGTCCTTCATCCTCCAGGGATGGAAGACGAGTCTACCTCCCAGACATCCCACTTTGCAGAGATCCTGCTGGAGCCTCCTCCTGAACCTGTTGAACCACACATGAGATTGCATGATCCATCTCATTTGGTCCTGGGGAGGGGAGATTATCCAATGCCCCACGTTCCCGGATTCGATGCCCTGCTTCTCGCACAGCAGACGGTATTCCACGTATCTCATCTCGATGCGTGTTCCCGTTCTAAGACAGGAATCGTTCAGGCATACGGGGCATTTAGGAGACCAGCAATGGTTGTTCTTCCCTCTGAGATAATGGAATCTGGAGTTTGAGCAGGAGACGAAGAGACGGCCCTTCTCTCCCGTGGATCCCTTGATCCTCACCGGACCGCAGCGTAGCCTTTTGGGACGCTGGAGGTCGTGACCGGGAGCCACCCATGTCAGCGGTTCGGGGATATCGCAGATGGGGACATCATCCGGATTGTAGTATGCATCCTCGAACGGGAACATCTTCACATACTGTATGACGGGATGCTCGTTCCTCTCTGCGATCCTCAGCTCCAGCTCGGCCGAATCCATCTCCTCGGTGTATCCCAGATCCAACAGTTCCTGGAGATCCATGTCAGGGCTCCTTCCCGAAATCGGCAAGACGTTTGCTTGGCCAGTCGGTGGGACCGAACACCTCCTCGAATTGCTTCCTGTCCGAGTCGTCGAGACGACCCTGACGGTCGAGTCCCAAGGCCGTCTCCTTCTCTTCGACCAGTAATCCATAGTACTCTTCGAACTCGTCTTCGTCGTAAAGGTCCCTGAGGGCATCCAGGCCGTAGAGTTCGATGATCACGCTGTCGCGATGTTCGATGTTACCGTTGTCGAAGACCAGAGGGGTGTAATCCCCGCAGGGTCCGCAGAGCTTGCCTTTGCTGTCCGGACATAGATAGCAAGCGCAGGTTAGGCAGCACTTCTTCTTAAGAATCATTCAACTTGCACCCCAGCGCTCTCATCTTCTCTCTGATCTCCTCTATGTCCATCTCCTCCTTGGGGAATTCCATATCCTCGATGGATTCTCCGAGCTCGATGAACGATCTTCCGAGGTCCTTGAACAGCTGTGCATCCACAGGAAGGTACGGGTGCATGTCGCCTACGATGAAGGTCATCTTAGGCTTCGGCACCTTGTAGTCCTGCTTCTTCTTGTCGTAATCCATAATCATGTTCAGTCCCACGAAGATGTTCCCGTGCCTGAACTTGGTTACAGGTATTCTCAACGGAGGCCTGGATACCGGTTGAGGTGCTCCGAGCGCCTCCTGCGCTTCCTTTATGATTGTATCGTTAACCACGTAATCACTGTCCTGCCTTTCGGCGTTATTCACCTTGGGCGCATCCTGGATGCGGGAAACCCGGTGACGGAGCGTCCTCTACGGCCTGTCGGCCGCTGCCCTTCTTTCTCATGCCCTGCTGCCTTTGCATTGTGTAGAATTGATGGATCGCGGCGCCTCTTTCACTCGTGGGGTCGTGGTGTTGTTATTCTATGTGTTCCCCCACGGTACGCCGTGTTGTCCTGGATGATATTGATCTTAGGCAACAGCGCTTGCTTGATTCTCTGTTAATTCCTTGATACCTCTATCGACTCTATCTCGATTCAGACCTTAGTCATTGTATCAGCTATCCTATCCTGACATTCGGATTCGAAATCGGTACCGACCTTCTGGACGAAGGCTCCCCATTCCTTAAGGAGACCGGGGTCGAGAGGCACTCTGACGTACTTCCCATCGACGAGGGTCACCAGTCTTAAGAGAGGCTCCTCGTAGCATCCCGTCTCCTTGTTGTAGGGGACCACTGACCTGAGGAACATCCTGATATTCCCCTTGTCGAAGGCAGCTATGTTCCTGACCTTGGTCTTCCTGTTCCTCTTTGTGTTCCTTGCCTTGTCGGATCTCTGATTATCAACTGTTGTTGTATCCATCGCATCCCCCCGTTTTGCTTGAGGTAGAGGTCGTACGGATGGAAGCCAAGACAATTCGGGCCCACAACTGTTTAGAGTAGCATCTGAGCTGTTCCCCACAACAATTGTATCGCCAGAAATTGGCCCCCTCATAGAAAAAATTACGAAGATCTGGCTATTGTCGAAGTGGACTCGGTAGGGCCCACCTTTTTTTTTATGTCAATGACATAATTTAAAATGGGCTCAACTAAGATGCTGTCCGTGTTTTTTCGGATGGAAAGTGACGGTTTTCGGCCGAGTTGGACTGTTGCGGGCTCGATTTCTGGAATCTGAGCCCAACAACAGTTGTCGCCCGGCCGGTGTGCCCGCACTACTATGGATCAGGGCATGCTCTCAGACCTGCCCCTCATGACGTCATAGATGTTGTCTAGGATGGATTCCTCGCGGTAGTTCGCGTAGTACTTCTGCGTGGTCTTGATCGAGTCGTGCCCCATTGCATAGGATACGCTCTCGATGGGTACCCCGCGGTCGAACATCCTCTGCCCGTAGGCGCGGCGGGCGTCCTTGAGAGCGAGCCTCTCGCCGATGATCTTCTCGACGCTCCTCTTCCTCTTGTTGATGGTCTCCATCGTGACGAATCCCGACTTGACCATCAGAGGAGGGAACAGCGCCAGGGAAGGGTATTAATTTCTATGCTGAAGCCCATACCGTGCCCATGAGCACAAGAACGAGGGGCATCATAGCCCTTGCCATCCTGATCGCCTTGGCGGTCGTTGCGCTGGTATTGTCCACCGCTGTACCGGACGACGACCAGACCGTCATCTTCGAAGTGAAGGTGGATGCCGATGGCAAACTGGCCTACATAGACATGACAGGGGATTACGGATTCGAGGACTACCTCAGGCACGGCTCGTCCGATCTGGATCTGACGGACTTCTACGAATATCTCAAGGACAACGTGACGTGCGGGCGGTACATCAACGGCGTCATCCCCGGGAACTGTTCCGTCTTCGAGGCGACCGATGCCGACGGCTCCGGATACCTCGTGGGCAGGAACTTCGATTACAGATACAGCATGCCCGCGGTGGTCTACACCCATGCGGACGGCTGCTACCGGTCCATGAGCCTCGTCGACATGAGGATGTTCGTGGACACCGACGAGGACTATCGCAAGCTGCCCGCCGATGTCAGGCTGAACGCGGCCCCGTACATCCCTCTGGACGGTGTCAACGAGAAGGGCGTCTTCGTTTGCGTCAACATGGTGCACAACGTCAGTGAGATGGACATGTCGGGTAAGACGCCAATCTTCACGACCTGCGCCCTGAGGATCATACTCGACCATGCGGACTCCGCCGAGAAGGCCGTGGATCTCCTGCAGGATTACAGCCTGAGGGCCGAGGGATGCTACCATCTGTTAGTCACCGACACATCTGGCGATTCCAGGGCGATCGAGGTCATCGACGGGAGGATCAAGGCGACACCCACCGAACTGATGACTAACCATTACATCTACCCCGGCACTGGAGTTCCCATATCCGAGAGCAGCCAACAAAGGTACGATATCATAAGGGATGCCCTGGACGCATCGGACGTCATGGACGAGGACCGGGTCAAGGACGTGCTGGTATCTGTCAAGCAGGATAGCTCCGACCTTTCCCATTACACCAGATGGTCGATCGTCTACGACACCGAGGACCTGACGGCCACCCTCTACCTCCGCACCGGCCAGACGATGGACTATGATCATCCTATCAGACTAGAGCTCGCAGCGGCCTGAGCCTATGGAGTTCATCCCGAAGAGGGTCCCGACAAGTACTGTCTTTCGAAGGGGACCAAGAAGATCGTCATTGATCGCCTTGGGACCCTTGGAGAGAATCCGCGACTATGAACCGCATGTAGAATCCGTCCTCGTTGAATCCTGGGAAGTATGCGCAAGTCAGGCAGCATCTCTTAATTCCCATCCTTCACCACACACCCGCATGACATCAGGATCCTCCTGATCTCCTCGATATAGACTTCCTTGGTAGGGAACTTGAGATCCTCCATCGTCTTTCCGACTGTGATGAAGTACTCGCCCAAAAGCCTGATGACCTCCGGATCTGTGGGAAGCCAAATGCGCTTCTCCCCCATAGATGTGTTCAGTCTGGGCTCCGGAGGGTTGTACTCCTGATTCTTGATGTCATAGTCTGCCACCAATGTGAAATTGGCGAAGAGGCGGCCGTAATGAAACTTGTTCAACGGCAGCCTCATGGGAGGTTTCGATACCGGCTGTGGGACCCCAAGCTTCTCTTGAGCTTCCTGGATGAATTCCTCCTCTGAGCTCATTCGCTCGCCTCCTGGATAGCTTCCGGTTTCAAAGGGGCTGAGTACTCCAATCCTGAATCCTCCTTCATCGACAGTCCGGAACCGATCGATTGAAGGAATCCTCCCAACTCGATCAGAATCTCCTTGTCTAAAGGAATCCTCGCATACTTGCCGTCAACCAAAGAGACCAACCTTAGGAAGGGCTGGACGTACTCCTCAGAAACCTCGTCGAATGGCGTTATCTGTCTGAGAAATATCCTGATGTTCCCCTTCTCGAAGGACACAAGATTCCTGACCTTGGTCCTCTTGTTCTTCCTGCTGCTCCCGGCCTTGTAGGGCCCATACCTAGCTTTCGCTTTCATATTGATTACCTCGCTCTGAGTGCAATGTTGAGGGAACGGCTGTACGGCCGTCGTTGTTCTCAGATCGAGCGCTTAAAACCGGACCCACGCTACAAGGAATTCTTCCCTCTGTGTTCCCCACGGCATTTTTATCGCCAGAAATTCGACTCTTTATAGAATATTTTTCTGTGATCTGGCTCAGTGAGATTTGGTTTCGGTAGGGCCCACCACTTTTTCATGTCATATGACTTACTCTCATGGACACAAAATAAGAGACGACCTTACAACGGTTAACTCATTCCTGACCATTGTGCTTCAGCTTGATCTTCTGCTCGGATTCGTCAATGGTAATGACGAATTTATCAAAGAAACCCTGTCTGCCCAAGAGCGTAGGGGCGAAGAATTCCGTTTCTGAGAAAAGCACACGGAGGGGGATCTCATAAACGTAATGCTCATGACCCTTGGAGATCTCCACATGAATCCTGGTGACGACGGACTCGACCGGACCAGATACGCCGAATGTCTTCACCTTTTTCCTGTTAGGTCAAGCCCTAATTTCGTGGCGTACCTGTAATCCATAGCGCTCATGTCAGCACCGCTATCGATCAGAGCATACTGCTCCAATTCCTTGTCGTTGTGAAAGAATCTGACGAGGACGTATGGACGCTTACTGATAGTCCCATTAGGGCTGGATGAATCCAGGTATCTGAAGTTCATCGTCATGCTATCACAAAAGCATGCATTCCGCAGGTAGAACCTGAGTCACAAAAGGAACATATTTGTTGCCGCAAGCTTTGACGGTTTCATCATAGACCTCGTCGAACGACCTGGAGTGCGCTACGATAACACCTTCACACATGCCGACGAACTCGCCCTCGTAAAGGGTCTTATCAAGCTTCATGAATGCATCGCCTGACTTACTCATGATGATACGATATCATTCGACTTAAATAAAGAAGGTAGTTGTGGGGTCAGAATTTTACAAAAAAAACTTGTCCAAGGGGGTTGTTAAGCCGAGACTCACGCGTCCACCATTAGACTAAAACAATGCCGTTCTGATGGTGCAGTCGAGAATTAACACAAAAACACGTTTTCCGTACTTCAAAACAACAGTTTGATATAATCCCAATAACTGCATGCATAATTATAGCGGGGGATAACCGTGAGGGAAGAGCTATTGAAAGGTCTGACCGAGGAACAGAAAGAGATGATCAAGGACTGCAGGAGTATGGAAGAGCTGCTGTCCATTGCCAAAAGAGAGGGCGTGGAGCTCTCGGAAGAGCAGTTGGGCGCAGTGACCGGCGGCTGTGGTACGGAAGTCAATCCTGTCTGTCCCAATTGCGGATGTACCGAGTTCACTGAGACCATGAGCGGTGGCGTAGGATACTACGAATGTCAGGGCTGCGGTACCAAGTACAACGGCATGCTCCAATACAAATGATGATTCTGTCAGGTGATTCTAAATGAAATCGGAATTGCTGAAAGGTCTGACCGAGGAACAGCTCGAACTGGCCAAGAAATGTGAATCCACGGAGGAGTTGTTGGCATTGGCCAAGGCGGAAGGCGTAGAGCTCACCGATGAACAGATGGCGGCCGTTACCGGCAGCTGTGACACAAGAGTCCTCCCTGTCTGTCCCAAATGCGGATGCACCGAATACATCGAGACCATGAACGACGGTATCGGTTACTATGAGTGCAAAGGCTGCGGTACCAAGTACAACGGCCTCCTGCAATATTCTTGAAAATACCGAACGGATCCGAACAAAAGATCCCATGTGAAACCATGTTCTACCGTCTGAAAGAGAACATCGCGCTGAGGAAATGGAAATACTTAGACGGTGCCGTGTACAAGAAAGGCACCGATCTGGCCTTGAGAGTCTCCAAAGACGAGTTCGGACTGCTCCTGAAGTGCGACGGCGAACATGATATCGGAACGGATCCTCTTGTGAACAGACTTATCGACAAGGGATTCATCGAAGTATGCAGCGAAGGCGACGGCCCGAGCGAGTGGTCAGCTCTGAAGGAATACGATAACCTCTATTTCCCGAGGATGAATCTGATGATCACCGGGCGGTGCAACATGAACTGCCTCCATTGCTTCAATGCGATGGACAACGCACCGCTCAACAGCGAGCTCTCCTACGAGCAGATAATGGACATCCTGGACCAAGCCAGGGACATCGGCGTCCATGCGTTCACCGTGACCGGAGGAGAGCCTATGATGCACCGCAGGTTCCTGGACATCGTCAGGGCGATCTACGAGAGGAACATGCATATCTTCGAGCTCAACACCAACGGGGTGCTGATAGACCAGAGCATGCTGGATGCTTTCAAAGAGATCGGATGCAGACCGGTGATCAAGATATCGTTCGACGGCATCGGCCATCACAATTGGATCAGACAGAATCCGAAGGCGGAGGAGCTGGCGATCAAGGCCATAGAGCTCTGCATAAGTAACGGCTTCAGGGTCATGGCCCAGGTCCAGGTGAACCGCAAGAATGTCGATGTCATGATGGATACGGCAAGGTTGCTCGACGGGCTCGGGGTGGAGAACATGAGGATCATCAGGACCACCGAAGCGCCCAGATGGGAGAAGTCCTCCCCGCACTCGAGTCTCACGATAGAGGAGTACTATGAGCGCATGACGGAGTTCTCCAAGGAGTACATGGCTTCGGGTCTGAAGATGAACGTGGAGGTCTGGCAGCTCATCAGGATGGTCCCCAGGTTCAAGAACTACGAACTCGTCCCCGTATCGTGCAGCAAGGATAGGTTCAACATCCGCATCCCCATGTGCAAGAGCAACCGCGGCATGATCGCCGTGACCAGCACCGGGGATGTCGTTCCGTGCCTGCAGATGTCCGGCTATCTCATGGACAAGGGGATCAGCCTGGGGAATCTGTTAGTGACTCCTCTCAAGGACCTCATCAGGAACAGCCCCTATCTCGACGTGGCCGTAGCGCCTCTTCTGGTCCAGATAATGAAGAACGACAAATGTGCAGACTGCAAGTACTACAAGGCCTGCACCGGAGGCTGTCCGGCATTGGGTCTGCTGTATTCGCCTGACAGCGACTTCTATCACGAGGACATCAGCAAATGCATCTTCTTCGAGAACGGTTGGTATGAGAGGATCACAGATTCGCTCAAGGAATGGCAACTGATCAACCCCCTGGACATCTGAGGGGCCCATAATCGACTTTTCTTTAGAATGATCGTAGCAAAACAGCGGTCAGTACGTCGATTTTACATAGTTTCATTTTCTTCGCCATTTTAAGAACAGGTGTTCATTTTTGGTGGCTAAAGCTAAGAAGGTGAGGAAGCCCAAAACTTCCGGGGTAGCGAGCACTCCGCTCATCATGCAACTCGAGACACTCGAGTGCGGAGCTGCATCCTTAGCTATGGTCATGGCCTATTACGGCAAATGGGTCCCGCTGGAGCAGCTGAGGGTCGATTGCGGCGTCTCACGCAACGGGAGCAACGCCAAGAACATCCTCAAGGCCGCCCAGAAGTATGGATTCAAGACCAAGGGGTTCGCTTGCGGCATCGAGAAGCTGAAAGAGAAGGGCAAATTCCCTGCGATCATACACTGGAGCGGCGGTCACTTCGTCGTGCTCAACGGTTTCAAAGGGAACAAGGCCATAATCAACGACCCCGCGAAAGGACTGGTCAAGGTCGACCTGAAGACCTTCGACGAGATGTACACCGGGATCTACCTCGAATTGGAACCAGGTGAGGATTTCGTTCCCAGCGGAGAGAGGAAATCGGTCATCGATTTCGCCAAGAAGAGGCTCAAGGGGAACATGAAGATAGTCGCATTCTTCTCGATCACGGCGATCCTCATCAACCTGGCCGGCGTGGTCAATCCGCTGATGGACAGGATATTCATCGATAAGGTGCTGGGCGGCGAGGATCCGGGATGGCTTCTACCTTTCATTCTGATCATAGCGGGAGTCGGGTTGTTCCAAGTTATATTGAAGATGATCCAATCCCTCTACCAGTACAAGATCAGGGGCGAGCTCGACATAGCCGGTTCCAAGACATACATGTGGACCATCCTGAGGCTGCCGATAGAGTTCTTCTCCCAGAGGATGGTAGGGGACCTGCAGAGACGCCAGTCGGAGAACGCCACTATAGCGGAGACTATGGTGAACGTCTTCGCCCCGCTGATGTACAGCGCCATCATGATCATCGTCTATCTGTTCTTCATGATCAAACAAAGCTGGATTCTGACGCTCGTAGGGGTTTCCGCGATCGTCCTGAACATCTTCATCTCACAGTACATCTCCAAGATCAGGGTGAACGTCTCGCGCGTCCAATTACGTGACGCTGCCAATCTGACTGCGATGACCTCCAAAGGCATCGAGATGGTGGAGACCATCAAATCGAACGGTTCCGAATCCTCTTATTTCGCATCCTGGTCCGCAGTGCAGGACGATGTGGTCAAAGGGAAGTTCAAGATGGCCAGGATCAATGCGACCTTGGGCCTTCTGCCCTCATTCATCTCTACGATGGCCAACTATGCGGTCCTGATCCTCGGAATATACCTTACCATGAACGACCAGTTCACAGTCGGTGCCATCGTGACCTTCCAGGGTCTGATGAGCCTGTTCATGTCACCTGCCATGACCGTCGTGTCCAGCGGGCAGACACTGCAGGAGATGCGCACCAAGATGGAGAGGGTGGACGATGTCCTGGAGAACCCTCTGGATGAGAACGTCATCAGGGAGATACCCACTGACCACGCCTCCAAGATCAGAGGCGACCTCGTGGTCAGGGACCTGACCTTCGGCTATTCAATAATGGACAAGCCTACCATAGAGGGCTTCAGTTTGGAGGTCCAGCAGGGTCAGAAGGTCGCGATAGTCGGTTCCACGGGGAGCGGTAAATCGACGGTCTCCAGACTTATCTCCGGACTTTATTCGCCATGGAGCGGGGACATAATATTCAACGGACAGAGGATAAGCGAGATCGACCACGAGATATTCACATCATCGATAGCCGTCGTGGATCAGGAGATAACCCTGTTCGAGGACACGATCAACAACAACATCAAGATGTGGGATGAATCGATAGCTGACTACGAGGTCATCATGGCCTGCAACGATGCTCAGATCCACAGCACTATCATGAGCAGGGAGGGAGGGTACAACTCCCTCGTGTTGGAAGGCGGGAAGAACTTCTCCGGAGGGGAGAGGCAGAGGATCGAGATCGCCCGCTCACTCGCCAACGACCCCAGCCTGATAATACTGGATGAGGCGACGAGTGCCTTGGACGCCAAGACCGAATACGAGGTCGTCAACGCCATCAAGGCAAGGGGCATTACCACCATCGTCATAGCACACAGATTGTCCACGATCAGGGATGCTGACCTCATCGTGGTTCTGGACAAGGGACACATAATCGAACGCGGCACCCATGACGAGCTCATGGCAGTCAAGGGATGCTACTACGATCTGGTAACGAATGGATGAGGAGGTGAGGAGATGGGTTGGTTCGAGGATCAGTTGAAGGAAAGGAAGAAGCTAGACGATGACCTGCTCAAGGAATCCTTCAAGTCACTGGCCGGGATGGAGGCTGCTGATCCGACCGATCTGAGCGAGAAGGCCGCCAGGGAGAACTACGCGATATCGCAGATCCTCTCCTACTTCAACCACCAGATGACGGACATCCCGACGAACATTACAGATTTCACGGACAAGCTCAACTACGCTCTCGGCCAGTACGACGTACAGTACCGCAAGATAATGCTGGATGACTCGTACGCCGGCGATGATGAATGCCCGCTGCTCATCTTCACGATCGTCTCGAACAGCCCGGTGGTCATTTTCCCCAAGGGAACGAAGAGCTACTACTACGTGAACCACGAGACCGGAAAGAAGACCACCATCGATGCCAATCTCGTCAACAGGCTCGAGTTGGAGGCGTACAGCTTCTACAGGCCTCTTCCCAAGACGAAGGTCTCATTCAAGGAATACGCCAGCTACATATCCAAAGCCATCCGTCCGACGGACATAGCCCTGGTGATTCTCCTGTCGATCATTGCAACCGGGGTCGGGCTCCTTCTGCCTTACCTGATCAAGCTGATGACGGGAGATGTCGTTGGTTCGAAGGATATGGACCAATTCATCAGTGTATCCATATATCTGATCGCCACAGCGACCGGTCTGCTGATCATCAATGCGGCGAAGGCCTTCATCAACTCCCGCGTCGCCATAAGGATAGACCGTTCGGTACAGGAAGCGACGATGATGCGCACTCTGAGCCTTCCTACGTCGTTCTTCAAGCAGTACAACACCGGAGAGCTCACCGCCAGGTTCAACAGCGTCGGGATGCTGTCGAACCTGATCGTCAACCAGATGTCGATAGCGCTGCTGTCGTTCGTGATGTCGCTGGCCTATATCGTCCAGTTGTTCAGCTTCGCACCCGTGCTGATCATCCCTGTGGTGATCATAGAGGTGGTATCGCTGGGATTCTCGGTTTACATCTCGTATGTCCAGAGGAGCCATACCAGGAAGGTGCTCGAGCTGTCCTCCAAGGAGGACGGAGTGACCTACGAGATCATCAACGGCATACAGAAGATCAGGCTGTCCGGTTCCGAGAAGAGGGCGTTCGCCAAATGGACCAGGGCGTACCTCAGGGCCACGAAGGTGACGTACAACCCTCCGCTCATCCTCAAACTGAACGCTGCGATCTCTCTGCTCATCACGTTGGTGGGAAGCATCGTCCTTTACCTGATAGCCGCAGAGAACAGCATCCCGGTCGGTAACTACGTGGCCTTCATCACCAGCTACGGTCTCATCACGGCCGCATTCCTCAACCTAGGTCAGATATTGGGAGCTGTGTTCTCCGCCCAGCCTCTCTTCGAGATGGCCAGACCCATAATGACCACAGAGCCGGAGAACAACAGCGACAAGATCAAGCTGGAATCGGTGTCCGGCAACATTGAACTGAAGGATGTCTCGTTCAGATACGAGGAGGACGGCCCGCTGATCCTGGATAACATGTCGTTGACCGTCAAGGAGGGAGAGTACGTTGCCATAGTCGGACAGAGCGGGTGCGGCAAATCCACATTGGTGAGGCTGCTGCTCGGATTCGAGGAACCTGAGAGCGGAGAGATTCTCTACGACGGCATCAACATCAAGGACATCGACCTGACCTCTTTGAGGAGGAACATAGGTTCGGTCATCCAGAACGGAACCCTCTTCCACGCCGATATCATGTCCAACATCCTCATCACCGCTCCGGATCTGAAGGAGAAGGATGCCTGGGAGGCGGCGGAGATCGCGGATCTGGCCGAGGACATCAGGGAGATGCCGATGGGCATGAGGACCATCATATCAGAAGGACAGGGCGGCATCTCCGGAGGACAGAAGCAGAGGATAATGATCGCCAGGGCCGTCGTGCACAAACCGAAGATCCTGATCTTCGACGAGGCGACCAGCGCTTTGGACAACAAAACGCAGAAAAAGGTCACTGAATCCATCCAGAAGCTCAATTGCTCGAGGATCGTCATAGCTCATAGATTGTCAACGATTATGAATGCGGACCGCATCATCATGCTCGAGGACGGCAGGATCATCGAAGAGGGCGACTATCAGACCCTCATCGACAGAAATGGCAGATTCGCCGAACTGGTCGAGAGACAGAGATTGAACAGCGAGGGGAGAGCATGAAGCACACCATAGAGAATGGTACCCTGACCTTCTTCCTGGAAGGGGAACTGAATTCCTCCAATTCGGAAGAAGCGGAGAAGGAGATAGAGAGCGTAATGGCCAGCAGCACCTACGAGGCTATCGTCCTGGATTTGAAGGACCTCAAATACACATCATCGGCGGGACTGAGGATAATCGTCAGATTGAAGCAGCAATGCGATGACACTTCACTGATCAACGTCCCCAAGGACATCTATTCCATCCTAGAGATGGTAGGTTTCCAGAATCTTCTCAAGATCGAAAAGCTCTGATTACACGTGTTCATTATGACCGACGATGGATATCTAAGTCCGTATGCGAAGAATGAGGCCGACGCCAATAGACACATGTGCCTGGTCCTGCTCCTGGCCGCGGCCCTGGCGATCCTGGTGTGGATGGCCTACATCCCAAACGTGTTCAAGGTCGGAGAGTTCACATACAATTTGACGATAACGATCCTTCCAATCGTGGTCGTGTTGCTGCTCACCCCCATGCTGTTCTACAAGAGCAAGCATCTCTACAATCCCCTGTTCAAGTACTATGTGCTGTTCCTGTTCATCCTGACCATATCGATCCTGAACATCATAATGCCGAAGCATGGTATACTTGGGTGGGCCGTCTGTATCGCCCTTACAGGGCATTATTACAACCCCCGGGTCTGCATGATCGTCTTCGTGACCGTCATCACAGCGATGATATGCTGTCTGTATCTGGGAGTGTTCTATGGAGAATACGATTCCAACCTCCTTTCTGGTCAGGTCGATGTTCTCAGCGGTACCATCCACAACGAACTTCTGCCTGACATCTATCCGGACACACCGGAGGGAAGGCAGCAATACCTGGATGCCCTGGCCTTAGCTGGAGAGAACAGATTCAACGTAATACTGACTGCGTATCTGGGAGGAAGGCTGCTGTTCATCATCCTGCTGTTCGCCGGAGTGATGTATCTCAACAAGAGGACGAAGACCCTCCTAGCGGATGAGGTCAACGCCAGCAACGAGGTTGAAAAGGGCAAGACCGAGCTGGAGGTCGCCAAGAAGATCCAGATGGAGACCTTGCCCAAGAAGAATCTGTCGATAAAAGGCATTGAGATCGTCGCAGAGCTGAAGGCTGCGAAAGAGGTCGGTGGAGACCTCTACGATTATCTGGAGATCGACAAGGACCATTTCGCATTCCTTATCGGAGATGTTTCTGGCAAGGGAGTTCCGGCAGCCATGTTCATGATGAAGACCATCACCGCCTTCAGGGACTTCGCGAAAGTAGGGAAAACTCCTTCCCAGATCCTGAATGAGATAAACGATTCCATCAAGAAGGGTAACTCCGCCAGCATGTTCGTGACCTGTTTCTTGGCCATTCTGGACAAGAGGAACGGAGATATAGTGTTCGCCAACGCGGGACACAACCCGGTATTGATCGGTTCCAACGGGAACTACCGCTATCTGAAATGCAACCCCGGGATCATGCTGGGATGCTTCAATAAGACCTTCATCGTCGATGAGGAGGTCGTTCTGAATCCTGGGGAGAGCATGACCCTCTACACCGACGGTGTGACCGAGGCCAGGAATACCGATGGCGATTTCTACGGAGACGAGAAACTTCTGAACACGATGAACGGTCAGGTCCATGAGTCCGTCATCAAACTCCATGACGCGATAAAGCATGATCTGGCGGAATTCGTCGGGGATACGCCTCAGAGCGATGATATCACCCTTCTCACCGTGAAGTATCACGCCAACAAGGACTATTTCGAGGAGAGGAGTTTCGATGCCAAGATCGATAACATCCCTGAGATGCTGGAATACATCGAAGTCTTCGGTAACGAGCACGGATTCCCCGAGGATTTCAAGAAGCAGATGGTCATAGTCGGCGATGAGCTGTTGTCCAACATTATCAAGTACGGGTACGAGAACAATGGCGGCGAGATCCTGGTGCGTCTGTCCTTCGATGACGAGAGCAGAGGATTCGTCCTGACGATAATCGATCATGCTAAACCCTTCAATCAGCTAGAGGTCGAAAATCATGCATACGAAGAGGGAGAGACCGACCTGCGCGCAGGCGGACTCGGCCTTATCATCGTCAATAGCATCATGGAAGAAAGCTCATACGAATACAGGGACGGAACCAACATCCTGACCCTCAAGAAGCATTTCTGATGTCCGGATCTTCGACGTTCAGGACTTCTTGTCGTCATCGTAACCGAAGATGTAATGGTACCTGCTGTCCTTGGTAAAATCCCACAGAATGTAGGGGATCCATTTCTTGGCCTCGGTAGTGCCGACCATCGGAGGAGTGTAGTACTTCCTCACATGCGGAAGGAACATGATGAGCATGCAGAGGATGCAGACGAATACGAATGGAACCTCGGATTGGATCAACGGGTTCCTTGCCCAGTTCCCGAACACATAACCGTTCAGAAGGACCAGGAATATCTGCAGGATCATGGTCTTGTTGGCCAGCTGCCAGGACCTCTTCTGGGCCGAGGACAGCTTTACCATGGTCCTTATGGTCATCTCCGATGAGATGATGGTTGAGCCCAGGATGTAGAGGTACCTTACAGAGGACTCCAGAGTGGACAGGTCCAGCCCATACGAGAGGACGCTGAACTTGTAGATGTTGAACGACAGAACGTAGGCCAGGCATATTTCCACCAAGTATAGGATACGAGGCATCCTCGCAATACTGGTCCTTTCACCGCCCAACTCCATGCCGATCGGCTCAAAAATGGTTATTTACAATTAAAAATATCGTACCATTATGGGCATGTCGGCAGAGGACAGATTCCTCGATTGCGTTCTACGCCGTGCTGGTAAGGACATATCGATTAATCCGTTAGTGTTGCTGCTGATAATCCCCGGTTCCCTGAGTTTCATCGTACTCCTGATCGTCAGGCTCTACATCGAATCAGGGGTGTGGTTCGGTTTTTCGGATGCAGGCGAATACCTGATCGCACTGTTCTTCTCCATGGATGCGGCATTCATCACCTATGTGCTGATGAAATCCATCAAGCTGCATACGGACCGTACCATAGTGTGGACCGATGCCCTATGCGAGTTCGTGGAGGACAACGACAAGGATTCCAGAGAACTCAGGTTGCTGGCAGATGATGTGGCCTCTCAGCGCATCGTATGGGGAAGGATGGTCTCGTTCCTCATATTCGCCGCCATGGTGGCGATGATGGCCCTGAGTTTCTTCATATTGGATTTCCGTTCGGGTTCTGGGGACGGCCAGTTCAAGACCCCGGAGACCATCGTCCTCGGGATCGCAGCCGCCAACCTCTGCATCACCAGTCTGTTCGGCGTTTACAAGTTAAACAAGATAGATGACATCCTATGCAGGTTCACGGAATTGCTGAAAGGGACCTTCGACAGCAAAGGATTCCCCGAACCGATGAAACCCAGCACGATGAAGAACAAGGTGGAGATCCAGGTCGCCTTGATTGTCATCTCCCTTGTGCTGACAACTGTGCTGAGATTCAGCATCAGATACGCGAACGGTCTGGGCTTCAGCATTCCGGAAGTTAACCCCATACTCATGGTCGTCGGCCTGTACTTCTCGTTCCTGTTCTTCTATGTCATCCATATACTGAACAGGCACATCAGGCATCTATGGGAATATGAGAACAAACTGCTGGCCTGGATGGCCAGCCATGTCGGTGCGGATAGGATCGAGAGGATCCCGATCGAAGAGAAGAGGGAGAGGCCTGCCGGTCAAGGAAAGATATCGTTCATGCTGTCAGAGCTCATCCGTCAGACGAAGAGATGGTTCAAGGATTACTTCGATCTCATCTGATGAACTGAAGATGCCTTTATCTACGACATTCATGTAATGATGATCATGACATCTGGAGTCCTCGGACTGATAGTCTGCCCCATGACCGATGACAATCTGACCTACAGTCTGGGCAAGGATCCCGAAGAGAAGAACATCATCGTTATCGACAACGATCACAACACCTCCATCAAGAACAAGCTGGAAGGCATCGGACAGAGCTACAGGCTCGTTCCATGGAACGACATCATCTCCAGGAACTTCGTTCCGGAACAGGACAGGTTCACCATCATCATCTACATGATCAACCTCGGACTCCATTCCAAACCTGATGAACTGAAGAAGACCGTGGAGGGCATCACCGAGGAGATGCAGCCCTTCGTGGACGGCATAGGATTCTATCTGGGGACCTGCGGTAACTTCGAATGGAACATCCCCAAGTGGTGCAGTGAAAAGGGCTACAAACCTGGCGCGATGTTCTGCGACAAGGAAGGCAAGCTCTGTCATGACTGCGTGGGGATAAACATCGCCGGAGGGCCCAAGTACATAGAGCTCCAGAAGAAGTACACTGGACATCTGTACATATTCCCTGCAATGGCCACCAACTACGACGAGTTCATGGAGGCAGATCAGGCCGAGTCCGCTGCCACTGAGGCCAGCCTCACCGACGAGATGAGGGAAGCTTTAGGGATAGCCCCAGGACGCGACGGCTACATGAGATGGCTGCTCTCTCTGGGCGGTTACGAGCACATACTGAAAATCGATACCGGGATCGGCGACAGGGAAGGTTTCGAGAGAGATATCCAAAAGGTTTCCGAGAGGACTGGGCTCACCATAAGGATGGCCGAGGATGGATGGGCAGACCTACAGCCCACCGATGACCTTTACAGCAGATGCAAATCATTCCTGAAGAAAAACGAATGAACTGTAAGACCTGCGAGATTGAGTCCTATCACTTCTTCGACTGGGGACTCGTGAACTTCTCCAGCCCGTCCACCTGCTCTATGAACTCCATATCCTCGAACTTGAACTGACCGCGATATGTCCTGATGAGCAAACGTGAGAGGACAGCGCATACATGCCCTTTCATCGTCAGCGAGAAGAACCTGATCTTCCTCCCGGTCTCCATCGTCCTCATCGTCAGGAGCCCGTCCGCTATCAGTTGGTTCAAACGGGGTTCCAGTGCCCTCCAGGTCGCTAGATGGAAAAGGTCTGATGCCTTAGCCTCATCATGATCGAGCAGATACTCAAGAATCTGATGGGACACCGGGTCATATGCCGGCGGCGGATTCTTGGACATGCTCATTCATATAACAATTTAACAAATATTAATTACTGGATTTTTAGTCAATTATTTGATTAATAATCAAACGCTGGCACATAGTTTAAATTATCGAACCATCTGATGAACCCAGCCATCGTTGAATATTTATTATCATGACCGTTCGCAGGAACGATAGCATGAGGTCCGATCTCCTTCCAGCGATATACGTCATGATAGGTGCATCGCTCTGGGGAATCATCGGGATCTTCACACGTTCTCTCTACGCATACGACGTGTCCCCTCTGCAGATGACCTTCACGAGGTGCCTCATCACACTGGTTGCTATGTTCCTTGTCATACTCTCGGTAGACAAGAAGAAGCTCAGAATAGAGCCCAGGGACATATGGATGTTCGTGGGCACGGGTCTCTTCAGCATCGTGTTCTTCAACATCATGTACTTCACGACGCAGCAGATGGTCTCGCTTTCCACGGCATCGGTCCTGCTGTACACCGCGCCGTGCTTCGTGGTCGTCATGTCGGCCATACTGTTCAAGGAGAAGATGACCAAGAACAAGGTGCTGGCACTGGTCATCGCGTTCATCGGATGCGTTTTCACCACAGGCCTAGGATTCGGCGACCTCAACATAGGAATCGCGTTCGGAGTGCTGGCCGGATTCGGCTACTCCCTCTACTCGATATTCGGGAAGTACGCACTGGAGAAGTACAGTCTGCTAACGGTGCTGTTCTACACGTTCCTTGTCGCAACGTTATGCCTGGTGCCGTTCACCGATGTGCCTTATGTCCTGGGAGCCTGCATGAATACCGATATCCTGCTCAATGTGCTCGGACTGGGCATAGTGTCCACGATCCTGCCGTACTTCTTCTACACAACCGGACTGAGGGGCATGGAGGCCGGCAAGGCATCCATAATAGCGTTCGTCGAGCCGATGGTCGCTACCGTCCTCAGCATAATCGTCGGCGACGAGTTCGGGTGGATGAATGTACTCGGTATAGCTCTGATCCTGGTATCGGTGATAATGCTGAACACCAGGAAGGACACCGCATTCAGATGAGCTCGTACCTGGCAGAACGCGTGCTGCCCTCGGACTTCCTCACCCTGCCGTCCTTCCTAAGATTCTGGAGGATGTTAGTGGCCTTGACCGACAGTTGCTCGTCTGTCAGTCCCTTCCTGTCCCTGAATCTCAGAACGTCCACCACATCCGCACGGGTGACCGAGCCATTCTCCTTGATCAGATTCAGAACAGCGCTCTGATCGGAACCTTTGCTGAAAAGGGACGAGGGATCCTCGTGGGAGAGGTTTATGCAGGGGACCCCGTCATAGACCGTGACCAGTCCCTCTGAGATCAGCGCCTGCATCCTCCTGTCGGGGATGTACCTCCCTGAATCCAAACGGTCGAGGTCCAGGATGTCCTGCACGGACATGTTCGAATGGATGTCCAACGCACGCGCCACTGCTCCTTCCCTTCTTCCCGGGAATGTGACTGAGACGGAATCGTCGGTTATGGTGAAATGCGGCAAGGGGAAATGCTTGTGCATCTGGGAGAGGTAGAAGTTGCGGATACCGGCACCGGAATTGGTCACCAGGCCTATCTCGGTCATGGCCTTGATGAGGAAGGCATTCCTGGAGGCCATGGTCTGATTCTGACCTTTTACGAAGGACTCCGGCTGCATTTCCGGGAAGGATCCTTTGCTCATCACGGTCACGGATTCGTTCTCGCGCTCGATGACGTCTATGGTCCCTCCCATGGTGTAGTCCTGATGCTGCAAAGCGTTGAACATCGCCTCCGTGAGGGATGCGACACGGTAGGTGCTGACGAATGTCTGGCCCTCATCGGATTCTATCTTCACCGTTGAGTTGCTGATGATGGATGCGACCTTCCTTATGGCCAATACCATGGAGCCGTTCACAGTACGGGTATCGACTACAGAGCCGTCCACGTCAAGGAGCTTCCATCTGATGCATACGGTGGAGGGGATCACCCTCTCTGACGCCTTTCCCATGAGTATCATGGAGGCCACCGTCACCTTGCCCCTCTTCAGGACTCCGATGCGGGACAGGAACTCCTGATCGTCCATGCCGGCGATCTCGTCCCTGTGCTCGGAATGCTCGGACACATAGGTCGCCCTGATCGCTCTCAATGCCTCCGGGTCGAAGCTGCGCATGTCCGCTTCGGGGACGACGTTCCCTGTCCAATCGTCGTAGACGCTCTTCACGGGGACATGATGGCTGTACAGATATAAATCTCATTTATTCTCATTACAACATCCCGCAGACGGCCGGGATTGCCTATCCCACCCTATAATACTTAAATAAGGTGAATCGGTGGAACATCCATTACATCCGGAGCACCCCCGCTCCAAGAGGAATAAGAATGCCAGAATTAATGGGACTCAAAATCATAAACATGCCTCAGATCTCGCAGGAACTCACACAGTGCGTTCAGTGCGGATACTGTATCGATGTCTGCGAGGCTCACGCCCAGACACCTTGGGACTCAGTCACCCCCAGGGGAAAGATCTACTACCTCAAGCAGCTGGACCTGATGGGACGCGGCGGAATGGACAAGATGCTCGGAAGGCCCGTATCACTCAGCCCTGAGTTCGTTGACGCCATGTACAAGTGCACAGGATGCGGAAACTGTGAGGTTGTCTGTCACGCCAAGATCCGCCTCGTCGACCTCTGGGAGACGATGAGGAAGTGGATGGTGGAGATCGGAATCGGACCCATGCCCGCAGCGGTCATGATGGGAAAGAGCATCCACGCCAACCACAACCCCTACAACGAGCCCGACTCGAAGAGGGATGCATGGTGGCCCGAGGATGTCGAGAGGCACCTCCCTGCTAACGTCATCTTCTTCGCAGGATGTACCGGATCCTACAGGATGCAGCACATCGCACAGGCCGGAGTCAGGGTCCTGGACCGCGCAGGCGTCCAGATGAACTGCCTCGGACCCGACGAGTGGTGCTGTTCGTCACCCCTCATCAGGACAGGAAACGAGAAGGAGTCCACAGACTGCGCCCAGCACAACGTCGAGAAGGCGGATGGAATGGGAGCGAAGGACATGGTCATGACCTGTTCCGGATGCTACAAGACAGTCTCCTGCGACTTCGGAAGGTTCTACGCGAAGGCCGGACAGAACGTCTACCACTTCTCTCAGTACGTGGAGCAGCTCATCAACGACAGGAAGCTCCCGCTGAACAACGAGTTCAACCACAAGGTCACATACCACGACCCCTGCCACCTCGGAAGGCACTCCGGTGTCTACGACGCACCCAGGAACGTCCTCAAGAAGATCAAGGGCGTCGAGTTCGTCGAGATGGAGAGGTCCAGGGAGAACTCCAGGTGCTGCGGTGCCGGAGGAGGATACAAGAGCACATACCCCGATTTCGCTCTCAACATCGGAATCGAGAGGGTGCACGATGCGGAGGAGACCGGAGCGGACGTCCTCGTCAGCTGCTGTCCTTTCTGTGCCCTGAACCTCAGCCAGGCCGCTAAGAAGATCGGCTCGCCCATCAAGGTCATGGATCTCTCACAGGTCCTCCTCGAGGTCACCGCGCCCAAACCCGAAGAGCCCGCAGCGGACAAAGCCTGAAACCCGAACATATCAAAGGGGGCTCCGGCCCCCTATCTTACGTTTTTCATGACATTCCCCGAACTCTGCCCCGACATCGTACGCGTCCTGGCGGAGAAGGGGATAACCGAACCGACACCTCCCCAGGCCGACTCCATCCCCAGGATCATCAGGGGAGAGAACCTGCTTCTCGTGGCCCCGACCGGAATAGGGAAGACGGAGGCCGCCATCCTGCCCATCCTGGAGATGATCAAGAGATCGCAGGGGAAGCCCGGGATCAGATGCATCTACATCACTCCCCTCAGGGCCCTGAACAGGGACATGCTGAAGAGGATGGAGGACTACGGCAGGGAACTGGGCATAACGGTTGGCGTGAGGCACGGGGACACATCCCAAGCCGAGAGGAACAAGCAGTCCGAGCATCCCCCCGAGATCCTAATCACCACTCCGGAGACCCTACAGGTGATGTTCACCGGCAAGAGGCTCGCCCAGCACATGAAGAATGTGGAATGGGTGATCGTGGACGAGATACATGAGCTGGCCAACACCGAGAGAGGGGCCCAGATGAGCGTAGGTCTTGAAAGACTGGTGCTCCTGGCGGGCAACTATCAGAGGATCGGCCTTTCCGCCACCGTCGGTAATATCGAGAATGTAGCGAATTTCCTGGCGGGCAACAACAGGGAGGTCGTCGTGAGGAAGCATGACACCTTCAGGGAATTCGACATAAAGGTCGAGAGCCCAGAGCCTGCCGATAAGGATTCGGAGCTCATCGACAAGCTCCAGAGCGACCCCGACATACTGGCGGTGATGAAGAGAGCCAGACAGATAGTCGAGAGCGGCAATTCCACACTGTTCTTCGTGAACACCAGGGAGACGGCCGAGTGGCTCGCCGCCCGTTACCACCTTTGGGATGACAACATATCGATCGAGGTCCACCACGGATCCCTGTCCAAGGAGAACAGGATGGAGATGGAGGACCGCTTCAAAAGAGGGGACGTGAAGTGCCTCATCTGCACATCGTCCCTGGAATTGGGAATAGATGTCGGTACCACGGAGATGGTAATCCAATACAATTCCCCCAGACAGGTCTCCCGTATGATTCAGCGCGCTGGACGGGCCGGCCACAGGATCGGGGAGGTCATCAGGGCGAAGATAATCGCTACCGCACCTGACGAGGTGGCGGAGGCCATGGTCGTCGCCAGGAAATCAGACTCCAAGGAGCTGGAGTTCTTCGAGGGCAGGGAATGCCCGCTATCAGTGGTGGCCAACCAGCTCATCGCCATGACCATGAGCGGCGCTATGGACAAGGAGCTGGCCTACAAGGTCATGAGGAACGCCTATCCATTCAGGAACCTGACCATGGGTCAGATGCTGGATGTGCTGGAGCAGCTGAAGAGCATCAAGATGGTCTTCGACGACGGCAACACCTTCAAGCGCTCCAAGAAAGGGATGAACTACTTCTACGACAACATCTCGATGATCCCTGACGAGAGGACGTATCTTATCCGCGACATCGGGACCAGGGCAATAATCGGTACGCTGGACGAAAGCTTCGTCGCATCGTTCGCCGAGGAATACGCCATGTTCATCGCCAAAGGACGCACCTGGCGCATAGTCGAGATGAGGGAGGACGAGATCCTGGTCGAGGAGGCCAAGGAGGTTGGTTCAGTCCCGAACTGGGTGGGATCGGATATCCCTGTTCCCTTCGAGATCGCCATGGAGGTCGGCAGGATGAGGAGGCTCAGGAACTTCGGCGACTATCCCGGCGACGAAGGATGCGTGAGGGTCCTGAAGCAATACTTCGCGGAACAGGACGAGAAATCGATCATGCCCACCGACAAGATGGTCACGATAGACCTGGCCCAGCAGATGGCGATAGTCAACTGCTGCTTCGGGAGCAGGGTGAACGAGACTCTGGGGAAGATCTACTCAGCTCTCCTGAGCGCACGCCTCGGGGAATCCATAGGTGTGACGACCGATCCCTACCGTATCATCCTCGAATTGCCCAGATACGTGGACAAGGACACCATGATGAACACCATCAGGTCCGTCAAACCGGGAACCGTGGAAGCATTGGCCAGGATGACCATCCTCAACTCATCGTTCCTGAGATGGAGATTCGTCTATGTGGCGAAGAAGTTCGGTATCGTGGAGAAGGAGGCGGACCATCGCTTCATGAACTTCGGAAGGCTGTTCGACCTCCACAAGGACACACCGGCTTACACCGAGGCGATTAACAAGGTCCTGTGGGAGGATCTGGACATCCCCAACACCGAGAAGGTCGTGAAGATGATCGCCGACGGTGAGATAGAGATGAAGGTCCAGAGGCTGTCGCATATCGCTCTAGAAGGGATCACGAGATCGAAGGAACTGATGCAGCCTGTGCGTGCGGACCATTCCATCCTGATGGCGCTGAAGAAGAGGCTGGAGGATGAGATCCTGTTCGCATCTTGCATGCACTGCGGTTCCCAGACCAGGTTCAGGGTCGGGGATGCCCCGAAGAAATTCAAATGCCCCCAATGCGGAGGAGTTATGATCGCAGCTCTGAAGAACTACGAGAGGGATACGGTGAAGCTGATCAAGGAACCCGCCCTTTCTAAACAGGAGAAGCTGGACCTCCAGAAGATGAGCCGCAATGCGAATCTCATCGCTGAACAAGGCAACAGGGCAGCCCTTGTACTGGCAGGAAGAGGGATCGGCCCGGATACAGCGGCCAGGATCCTTCGTACACTGCACACTGACGAGGATGAGTTCCTCAGAGAGATCATGAATGCGGAGATACTCTTCGCGAAGAACAAGAGATTCTGGGATTGATATTCATCTGACCTTGTTGGTCAGAGTGCCCACGTTCTGAATTTTCGCTACGACGGTGTCACCGGGCTTGATCTCGGATACACCTTCAGGTGTGCCCGTGATTAGGATGTCGCCCTCGTACATCGTGATGAACCTGGAGACGTAAGAGACCATCCATGGCAGGGTGAAGATCATGTTGGCGGTGTTGCCCTTCTGCCTGACCTCGCCGTTGACCGTCAGCTCGAGTTCTAGGTTCTGCAGGTCGCCTGCGTTCTCGATCGGCACGGGATCGGACATCGGTCCGAAGGTGTCCATGCCCTTGGCCAAATCCCATGTGTTGCCTTCATCACGTGCCTTCCACTGCATATCCCTGGCGGACACATCATTGAAAACAGCTACATGGGAGATGTATGACATCGCGTCCTTCTCAGAGACGTCCTTGCAGTCCTTTCCGTAGATGAGCGCCAGTTCCACCTCGTGCTGCACATTCGTCACACCTTCCGGGATCACTATCTCGTCACCGTCTCCAATCAAGCAACTGGTGGGTTTGAAGAATATCGTAGGCACCTCAGGGAGCTTGGACTTGAGCTCGGAGACATGCGATTTGTAGTTCCATCCGATGCAGACGATCTTAGTAGGTTTCATATGAATCCGCCTTTGACCGTGAACTCCGGCTTCTTCTCCTTCTCGGTGACATCCTTCAGCTTGACGGATTTGCCGTAGAATCCCTGGGCGATCACATAGACCTCCGAAGATGTAGGTCTGGACGCATCCGGCGAATGGACCTTAACCGATTGGAAGCGCTTCTCAAGCTCTTCCTTCAGCGAATCGAACATGTCTCCCATGAAGACCTTCATGACCAGCTTCCCTTCCTTCTTCAGGATGCGGTCGCAGACATCGACAGCGAACATGCAGAGATTGATGGATCTGGCGTGATCGGTTGAATAATGGCCGGCGATATTGGGCGCCATATCGGATAGGACGACGTCCGCCTTCCCGTGGAACCTGTTGAGGAGCTCCCTCATGGTGGAATCCTCGGTGATGTCGCCGATGATGAACTCCACGCCGTCCATGGGCTTGATATACCTCAGGTCGACACCGATGACATGGCCGTTGGGCCAGGTCCTCTCCTGGGCGACCTGACACCATCCTCCGGGACATGCTCCCAGGTCCACAACTGAGTCGCCTTCCTTGAAAATGCCGAACCTCTCGTCGATCTGGATGAGCTTGAAGGATGCCCTGGAGCGGTAATTGAGCTTCTTGGCGAGCTTGTAGTAGTGCTCGTTCCTCCTCTCTGCAACCCAACGGTCGTGTAGGTCGGCCATGAATCTGGTTACGGGGTTCTCATATTAAGGTTGTCGGGAATGCTCCAACCCTCCCCATCGTCAGCTTGAGCACCTTTTGGATGACATACACGCTGACATCCGACATTGATGCATCTGCGTCGTAAATTTCGATTTGTTCAGGTAAAGAATGCGAAATTATACCTGAGTAGCGAACGATAATCGACGCCTGACCACGATTCGTACCTGAATTATCCCATGAATAGATTATATGCGAACATGCCAATCCCCCTCCATCATGTCCAACATCATCATACTGAATGCAGCCGCAAGGAAGAACGGAAACACGGCCGCCCTGGTCGAATCGTTCACCAAGGGAGCCAAGGAATCCGGGAACTCTGTGAAGGAGTTCTACCTTCAGACAATGAGCATCCGCGGATGCCTCGCATGCATGGGATGCACCCGCAATGCGGATCCATGCGCTCAGAAGGATGAGATGACGCAGATCTACGACGCATTCAAGGAGTGCGATGTCGTGGTCCTGTCCTCGCCTGTGTACTTCCTGGGAGTGGCCGGACCCCTCAAGACCACCGTCGACAGATTGTTCGCGATGTTCTCCAAATACGGCTTCGAGGCCTGCCAGAGGGACTGCGCCCTGCTGATGACATCGGACGATCCGCAGTATGACCTGTCGGTGGATTGGTACAGGAACTTCGTGGACAGCGTGGGATGGAACAGCCTCGGAGAGGTACTGGGATCCGGAGGGACCCAACAGGCCCACGACCTCGGTGCATCGATCAACTGACGATTTGTGGCGTATCCAAAGGAAGTGCCTCCGTGATAGAACTGCAGTTCGATATGTATCAAAGCGCCGCCATCGGTGCGATAGTTCTAGTTTTCGGAGGATACCTCATCAACAAGATCCCTGCGCTCAGGAAGTTCTGCATACCCGCAGCGGTGGTAGGCGGACTCATCTTCTCTCTGGCGATGCTGATATTGCATTCCGGGAGCGTGGCCGAGATCACCTTCGACGAGACGATCAAGGACATCTGCATGAGAGTGTTCTTCTGCTCGGTGGGTTTCATGGCATCCTTCAAGATGCTGAAGTCCGGCGGCAGGATCCTCGTGGTCATGGTCATCCTGGCCCTCATGATGGTCGTCATGCAGGATGTCATAGGCATCGTGAGCGTGAGCGCGTTCGGCCTGGACCCCAAGTACGGATTGGCCCTGGGCTCGATATCGTTGACAGGCGGTCACGGAACGGCAGCAGCCTACGGCCAGGTCCTTGTGGAGGACTACGGACTCGTGGGAGGCGATGTCGTTGCCATAGCGGCCGCGACGTTCGGACTGGCCATAGCAGGTATGCTGGGCGGACCCCTTGGAAGGCGCCTTGTGAAGAAACACAATCTCGTTTCCGAAGGAGAGATCGATGAAAAGGAGGAGATGAAGGAGAGGATCATATCGCCGCATGAATTCCTGGTCGCTTTCCTTCTGCTGGTGATCTGTATGGGTCTGGGAACCCTCATCAACAATGCCTTGAGCATGGTCGGAATTGCATTGCCGACCTATCTGGGGGCATTGATCGTGGCGATAATCGTCAGGAATGTGGCCGATGTCCTCGGTTTCACCCTGCCCAACAAGGAGATCGAGACCATAGGATGGGTCTGCCTCAGTCTGTTCCTCTCCATGGCCCTCATGTCCATCAAGCTGTGGCAGCTGGCGGATCTGGCGGCCGTGATGGTGATCACCCTCCTCATACAGACGGTGGCGCTGAGCATCTTCGCCTACCATCTGGTGTTCAGATTCACCGGTGCCAACTTCGATTCGGCCGCACTGGTATCGGGAACAATGGGGTTCGGTATGGGTGCGACGCCGAACGCCGTCGCCAACGTTGAAGCGATGATATCGGAGAACGGTCCCGCCCCGGTCGCCTACTTCATAGTGCCCCTCATAGGAGGGGTCTTCATGGACCTCATCAACGTCAGCGTTCTGACGGTCCTGCTGAACGTACTGTGATCATTCCGGGATCTCGAATCCCAAGGCCAGATACTCTTCCTTGGAGAACCTGTGATAGGTCACCCGTCCCAATTCTTCTGAAAGACAGTACACATCGTCATCCAGCCCTTCAGGGAAAGTCAGTATCCAGTCGAAATCGATGTAGCCCGACTTCACCATCTTGGAATCCGGATACCTGCTGCCGATGTATTCCTTCACGGCATCGATGCCTGTCCCGCCTTTGGTGATCGTCACCATGTCCCTGATGGTTTCCTTGACGGGCATCTTCGATATGCGGACACAATCCTTCTCGCTGACTGTCACCCTCAGACGCTGTGGCAGCCTCTCCAGTAACATATCCGGGAAATCGGCTGCGGCATGACGGAACTCATCCTCGATGGGATCATCGCTCTCGAAAGGATAGTAGAGCGACACGCTCCCGTAGGAATCCCCGATCTTCAGATACATCTCCTGGATGGTGGTGATCACCCTGGAGAACAGTTCGTCTCCGTTCATATGGTGCACTCATCGTTGATGTCCGCCTTTGGAGGTTTCAATCCCTCGATTACGGTGCCTGTCTTTTGACAGTAATCCCAAAGCGCCGCATGGATTGCTTCCTCCGCCAGAAGGGAGCAGTGTATCTTGACAACAGGGAGTCCGTCCAGAGCCTGCATTACCGCCTTGTTGGTGATCTCCATGGCCTCCTGCACGGATTTGCCTTTGACCATCTCTGTGGCCATGCTGCTGCTGGCGACGGCTGCTCCGCACCCGAAGGTCTTGAACTTGCAATCCCTGATGATTCCGTTCTCATCGATGTTGAGGAAGATCCTCATTATGTCCCCGCACTTCGCGTTTCCGACCGTTCCCACTCCCGAGGGATTCTCGATCTCCCCGACATTCCTGGGGTTGGTGAAGTGGTCGATCACCTTGTCGCTGTATTCTCCGTCGTACATGTTCACTCCCTCTGTTTTCTGATAAAATCGTCATATAGCGGAGAGATGGCCCTCATGCTCTCTACCGTCTGCTTCAGACAGTCGGCCGCATAGTCTATCTGCTCCATGGTGGTGCCCTCCGGTATCGATACCCTGATGGAACCGTGGGCTATCTCGTGCGGAAGTCCGATCCCCAACAGCACATGGGAAGGGTCGAGCGATCCTGATGCGCATGCGGATCCTGTTGAGATGAAAACGCCTTTCATGCCCAGGCTCATCAGCATGGACTCCCCCTCGATGAACTCGAAGCTGAAGTCCGCGTTGCTTGGAAGCCTCTTGTCCCTTGAACCGTTGAGCCTGGAATACGGAATCTCGGTAAGGACACGGTCGATGAGATGGTCGCGGAGTTCCGTGAGCTTTGTCGCGTTGTCGGCCATTTCCCTACATGAGATCTCGGCTGCGACTCCCATCCCGACTATGCCGGGAACGTTCGTCGTACCTGCCCTGCGGCCTTCTTCCTGCTCCCCTCCATGCATGAAAGGAGGCAGTCTGATCCCCTTCTTCACGTAAAGGAAGCCGACACCTTTGGGTGCACCGAACTTGTGGCCGCTGGCACTCATCATATCAATATCCATGGACTTGACATCGAGCGGGATGTGTCCGAATGCCTGCACCGCATCCGTATGGAACAGGATGCCCTTCTCATGCGCGAGTTTCCCTATCTTCGCGATAGGCTGTATGGAACCGATCTCATTGTTCGCTGTCATCACCGAGATCAGAACTGTATCCGGTCTGATGGCCTTCTCCAGCTCATCCATTCTGATGATTCCATCGGAATCCACCCCGACTCTCGTCACCTCGAATCCCCTCTTCTCCAGATAGTAGGAGGTCTCCAGGATCGCATGGTGCTCTATGGTGGAGATTATCAGATGCTTTCCCTTCTTCTCCAGCATCTCCATTCCGGAGATTAGAGCCCAGTTGTCCGATTCGGTACCGCCTGAAGTGAAGAATATCTCCGACGGGTCCGCATTGATGCATGACGCTATCTGCTCCCTGGCCTTCTTCACCGCCGCCCTGGGGTTCCTTGACATCGCGTGGATGCTGGACGGATTCGCGTATTCGTCCATGAAATACGGGAGCATGGCATCCAGTGCCTCTTTCTTCATGCGTGCGGTCGCTGCATTATCAAGATATACGTTCTGCATAACTGTCATCCTCTGATCTTTCCGGCTTTGCCGATGTCGTAAGGCGTGAGCTGATAGACATAATAGTTCAGCCAATTGGTGAAAATCAATGTGGAATAGCTCCTCCAGCTCAGGATAGGGTCGAACTGGGGATCGTCACCCGGATAGTAGTTCACCGGGAAGGCCGGGGTTATTCCTTTTGCGACATCCCTCTGATATTCGTTGGCCAGAGTGTTGAGGTCGTATTCCATGTGCCCCGTGATGTAGATCTCCGCGTTGTCGGAGATCACGACAGCCACATCCCTGTTGTCGTCGATGGCTGCGATGTGGAGCTTCGGGCAGGCGAGGATATCGTCCGCTAGGACGGTGGCGTATCTGGACTGAGGCACTCTGAAGATGTCGTCGATCCCTCTCATGAGAGGCTCGCTGGGCATCGTGTTCCTATATCCGAAGATACCCGCCTTCTTGGCAGGAAGGGATTGCTTCCCGATGCCGTAGTTGTGGTAGAGCCCGGCAAGTGACGCCCAGCAGATGTAGATGGTGGTGGTCACGTGCGTCTTGGACCAATCCATGATAGCACAGAGCTCATCCCAGTAGTCCACCTCCTCGAACTCGATGTCCTCCAGCGGGGCCCCGGTGATGATCAGACCGTCCAGATTGCCTTCCTTGATGTCATCGAATGTCCTGTAGAACCTCTCCAGGTATTCGTGGGAGGTGTTCTTGGAATCATGTGTCGCCGGGATCAGCAAGGTGATGTCTATCTGGAGAGGGGTGTTGCTGAGTAGCCTCATGAGCTGAATCTCGGTTTCCACCTTCGTAGGCATAAGATTCAATATTCCTATCTTAAGAGGCCTGATATCCTGACTTAGAGCCCTCGTCTCCTTCATCACGAATATGTTCTCATCCTCCAGGGCCTTGAAGGCCGGGAGTCCGTCTGGTATGTTGATCGGCATCTGCTCCACCTATCCACCTCAACCCAAACTGCGTATTTAGTAATTCCTACCAATTTAATAGGTAGGTTTTTATCCAACATTCTTGTTATAGCCTTTGGTGAACCAATGACAACACCGAATGGATACAAACTCGAGACACTGCAGGTACATGCTGGTCAGGAGGAGGCCGATCCTGCGACCGACTCCCGCGCTGTACCCATCTATATGACCACATCCTACGTATTCAAGGACTCGGCGACTGCGGCAGGACGCTTCGCACTCACCGAACCCGGTAACATCTACACAAGGCTCATGAACCCCACCTCTTCCGTACTGGAGGAGAGAATTGCAGCTTTGGAAGGAGGAGTGGCGGCTCTGGCGACATCGTCAGGCTCTTCGGCCATAACGTATGCCATACAGAACATAGCCTTGGCAGGCGACCATGTCGTCGCGTCTACCAACCTCTATGGGGGTACATTCAATCTATTGGCCAACACGCTCAGGGAACAGGGCATCGAGACCACTTTCGTCGACCCTTCCGATCCCGAGAACTTCAGGAAAGCGATCAAGAAGAACACCAAGCTGCTGTACACCGAGGTGCTGGGGAACCCCAACTCCGATGTCGCCGATATCGATGCGATCTCCAAGATAGCGCATGGGAACGGGATCCCTCTGATCGTCGACAGCACGTTCAGCCCTCCTTCGGTCTTCAGGCCGATAGAGCACGGAGCGGACATCGTGGTGCACTCCGCGACCAAATTCATCGGCGGTCACGGTGTGGCGATGGGAGGTGTGATAGTCGACAGCGGCAACTTCGACTGGGCACAGAACGACAAGTTCCCGACTCTCTCCAAACCGAATCCGTCCTACCACGGAGTGGTGTTCACGGAAGCCGTCGGCAAGGCTGCATTCGTCGTGAAGATCCGCACCACCCTCATGAGGGACCAGGGAGCCGCCATCTCACCGTTCAACTCTTTCCTCCTGCTGTTGGGATTGGAGACGCTGTCCCTCCGTACGGACCGTCACATCGAGAACGCGCTGAAGGTGGTGGAATTCCTCAAGAACCATCCTCAGGTGGAGAAGGTCAACCATCCCTCTTTGGAGACTGGAAAGAAGAAGGAGCTCTACGACAGGTACTTCCCCAAAGGAGCGGGATCTATCTTCACCTTCGAGATCAAAGGGGATGCGGACACGGCGAAGAAATTCACAGAATCGCTGAAGCTTTTCTCCCTCCTGGCCAACGTGGCGGACGTAAAATCCCTGGTGATACACCCCGCATCCACGACGCATTCGCAGCTGGACGAGAAGGATCTGCTGGCATGCGGGATCAAACCGACGACCATACGCCTGTCGATCGGAACGGAGCACATAGACGATATCATAAACGACCTCAAACAAGGATTCGAAGCAGTCAAAGAGTGAGATACATGTTGTACACATCGATAGATCAAACGATCGGAGGAACTCCCCTGGTGGAGCTCAAAAGGATAAAACAGGAGCTGGGGCTGAAGGCCAACATCTACGGTAAGATAGAGTTCTTCAACCCGGCCGGTTCCGTCAAGGACAGGATCGCGAAGGCGATGATCGACGAACTGGAGAAGCAGGGTAAGATAAACAAGGACACTGTCCTCATCGAACCGACCTCCGGGAACACCGGTATCGCCCTGGCATCGATAGCGACCGCCCGCGGCTACAAGATCAAACTGGTCATGCCCGAGACCATGTCCATCGAGCGCCGCAAGCTCATCCAGGCTTACGGGGCAGAACTGGTCCTTACAGAGGGGGCCAAGGGAATGAAGGGAGCAGTTGCGAAAGCCGAGGAGCTGGTGAAGGAGATCCCCAACTCTGTGATACCCGGACAGTTCGTGAATCCTGCCAACCCCGAGATCCACTTCAAGACGACCGGCCCGGAGATCTACAAGGATCTGGACGGGAAGGTCGACATCCTGGTGGCCGGAGTCGGTACCGGAGGTACAATCTCGGGAACAGGGAAGTATCTGAAATCCAAGAACCCGAACGTGAAGGTCGTGGCTGTGGAGCCCAAGGGATCACCTCTCCTCTCCGAGGGCAAGACCGGGCCTCACAAGATACAGGGAATCGGTGCGGGATTCGTCCCCGACACCCTCGATACCGGGATCTACGACCAGGTCATCGCCGTAGAGGATAACGATGCATTCATAAACGGTAGACTCATTGGAAAGACCGAGGGCATCCTCGTAGGGATCTCCGCCGGAGCGGCATTGGCTGCGGCCATCCAGCTGGCGAAGGATCCCGCCAACGAGGGCAAGAACATCGTCGCGATATTCGCCGACACGGGCGAGAGGTATCTGTCCACAGCACTGTTCGAGGCATGAAATGAGTTATCTGGTATCCACAAAGGGAAGGTACGCGTTGCGCGTGATGCTTGACATGGCCGAGCAGGGCGAGGGCGCCACCGTCCCTTTGAAGGATATCGCCGAGAGACAGGAACTGTCCCTCAAGTACCTGGAATCCATAATGCCGAACCTAAAGGAATCCGGTCTGGTGACCGGTGTGGCAGGCAAGGGCGGCGGTTACAAGCTGTCCAAGCCTGCCGACCAGTATACGGTCGGCGAGATCCTCAGGGTATCCGAGGACCAGATGGCCCCTGTGGCATGCCTCACTGGAGGATTCGTCTGCCCCAAGGCGGACACCTGCAAGACCCTTCCCATGTGGAAGAAGCTGGACGATATCATGTCCGACTATCTAGACACCGTCAAGCTGACGGATCTCATGTGAAGCTTTTCCAGAGCACAATCCCAACCCATAAAAACCCTCTATCCATACCCTTCTCCAGAGGATCACGATGAGCGGTTGGACCTACGAGAAATCGGGCGTGAGCATCGATCAGAAATCGAACGCGATCAAGGCATTGGTCGACAAGCTGGAGTACAAGAGGGATGGCATCGGTCAGAACGTCCGCATGCCCGGACTCTTCGCAAGCCTGATCGATTTCGGAGACAAGTACATCACACTCGCCACAGACGGTGTCGGTACGAAGCTCATGATCGCCGAGGCCTTGAACAAATGGGACACCGTAGGTATAGACTGCATCGCCATGAACGTCAACGACACCATCTGCGTGAACGCGGAGCCCACTTCTTTCGTTGACTACATCGCCATCGACAAGCCCAACGAGGACATCACCAAGGAGATCGGTATCGGACTCCAGAAGGGTGCGGAGCTGTCCAACATGGAGATCGTCGGAGGGGAGATAGCCGTCCTCCCCGAGATCGTGAACGGCGTCGACCTCTCGGGAACCTGCCTCGGATACGTGGAGAAGGACAAGATCATCACCGGATCCACCTGCGAGGAGGGTGACCTCATCGTATCCCTGAGATCCTCCGGAATCCACTCAAACGGACTTACACTGGCAAGGAAGATCGTAGAGGCCAACAACATCGGTTGGAACGACAAGGTATCCGGTCTGTCCAAGACCATCGGAGAAGAGCTCCTCACACCCACCGAGATCTATGTCAAGCAGGTCCTCGAGATCACCTCCAACTTCAACGTCCACGGATTGGTGGACATCACCGGCGGCGGACTGAGGAACATCCTCCGTATGAGGAAGGGACTCCAGTACGTCATCAGCGATCCCGTCAAGCCCGCGCCCATCTTCACCAAGCTCCAGGAGCTGGGAGAGGTCGAGGACAAGGAGATCTACCAGACCCTCAACATGAGCATGGGATTCACCATAATCGCCCCTGCCGAGGATGCTGAGCAGATCGCGAAGAAGTATCAGAACGCCGAGGTAGTCGGACGCGTCCAGAAGGGCGACGGGGTACTGTTGGAACCCGGAAACATACTGTACGATCACTACTGATCAGCTCAGCCTGTTCAGGTTGAGCTCGGCCAGCTGTATTAGCGAGGTCTTGTACTCGCTGTCGGGGATAACGGAAAGACAGTCCACAGCCTCATCTACATAATCCTTGATGATCAGCTTGCAGTCATCCACGGCCTCGGTCTGGAGGATCATATCGCGGATCTCGTCCAGAGAGGCTCCCTTCTTGATCTTTCCGCGGATCTTGTTGCCGATCTTGACGTCGCGGATGGCAAGGATTGTGGGCAGTGTTATGACCCCTTCGCTGAGGTCCCTCATAGCCGTCTTACCGGAGACCTTCTCGGAACCGAACAGGTCTATGAGATCGTCCGCTATCTGGAATGCCATGCCGTACAGCTGTCCGAAGCGTCCCATCTCCTCGATGAGCTCGTCGGATGCACCTGCTGCTATGGCGCCGGTCTTTGCACATTCGGCCAGGAAGGCCGCTGTCTTACCGGAGATGACCTGATAGTACTCCTGCTCGAGGATGTCCAGGTCGAACTTGTGGTTGTACTGGAGGAACTCGCTGTCCGCAAGGGACGAACCCATGTCGATGATGCTCTGCAGGAGCTGAGGGTTTGAATCGAACAGTGACATCGCCTTGACCAGCATGACATCCCCTGTCGTGAGTGCCTTGCGGACACCGTACTTCCTGTACGTCGCAAGCTTCCCGCGGCGGTTCTCGCTCTCATCGTTGATGTCGTCGTGGATCAGTGTGGCCATGTGTGCCAGCTCTGCCGCTGCGGCGTACTTCTTGGCATGGATGTCGGGCTTCTTACCGCATGCATTGCACACGAGCAGGACCATAGAGGGACGTATGAGCTTGCCGGGAGAATCGAGTGCGTAGTCCATGACTTCCTGCACCTCCGCATTCCCGTCGCGGGTGGCCTCACGCATGATCTTGGAAACTTCCACCAGATCATCGGAGATAACATCTTGCCAGCCGCGAGATCCCTCAGCCATAGGCCACGGATGCGCTCGGTATTATAATAAAATTGGTCATGACGAAGCCTTCTATCCAGGGGGTTCACGTGTCGAGGAACGACATAGAGTAGGATATCGATGAGGTCTTCCTAGGTCATGCTCTCGTGAAGTATTGACGTTGTCAGGCGGGTTGAACAGAATTTAGTTCATGCCCTTGTTCTTCTCTCCTTGCAACGGCCAAGCCGGATTATAGGCAAGAGTGCCGCATTGACCCCAGATGAAGTGACTGGAATGCGGTCAGTAGTTGAGCTTGGAGTATAGCGCCCCGACCACGGATCCAAGGGCTGCGCATGTCTCTAACGAGAATCCCCCGGTGGTGATGTCCAAGTTGTATCTCGGGATCTTCATGACATCCTTGGGCACTCCGTGCGGGCCTATGCCGAACACAAGGAGGATGCTCTGGCCGTTCTCCACCATGTCCGTGAGCTGCCCCACGGTCACCTTCTTGGATTCCTCGGCCCTGCATGTGGTGAGCACGGGCTCGCCGAGCTGCGGAGGGAAACCCTTTGAGGGATAGGGGTACTTCTGGAAGCGCCCCTTCTCGGCGAGGTCCACGAAGTAGTCGCCGTGATGGCCGATGCTGGTGGTTCCGGCGATCCAATTGGCCACCTCCACCGGCGTGCGGGTGTCCTCCGGGATCGGGAAACCGAAAAGAGCCAGATTCATATCGAAGGCCATGGCGAGGTCCCCTGCACGTGCGATGATGCGCCTGTGAGGCTCCCTGAAGTTCTGATCGTAGGAGTTGTACAGACCTATGGTTATCCTTCCTCTTCCCATCGCTCCTTCCTCCTCCTTCCGACTATAGCGTAAGCGTCTCCGTCCATGAAGATCTCGTACTCGGGATACTGCTTCTGCAGCTCGGCCACCTTGTTTATGACCTGCATCATCGTCATGCTCTCCTCGCGGAAGTTTATGAAGATGCGGTCGGGTTCCATGAGATGGCCTCAAAACGATATGATAGAAGAGATGGTGCCGTGAGCCGGGCTCGAACCAGCGACTTCGTGATCTTCAGTCACGCACTCTCCCAACTGAGTTACCACGGCGCAATTTCCCCCTATGGACATTCTATTTATAAGCCTTTTTGAACCTTTCCAGGGGGCTTGAGCCCCCTTTCAGGTTCACTGTTGGTTGTCTCCGCCCTCGGGTGCTGGGGCCTCCTCGGCGGGAGCCTCGATGTCCTCGGGCTCCGCATCCTCGGCCATGACAGGCTCGACAGCGATGATCTTGTCGCCGTCGCGCATGTCCATTACCCTCACTCCCTTGGCGTTGCGTCCGGTCTCGCGGATGCTGTCGGTCTGCATGCGGATGATCTTTCCGCTCTTGGACTGCAGCATGAGCTCATCGCCGTTGACGACCTTCCTGACGCTCACGACGTTTCCGTTGCGCTCGTCGGTCTTGATGGTGATGACTCCCTTTCCTCCGCGCTTGGTCTTGCGGTAATCGTCCACGTCGGAGATCTTACCGTATCCGTTCTCGGACACCGTCAGCAGCTTGTCGCCGGGTTTCACCACTGCCATGGACACGACCCTGTCACCGTCGGAGAGGGTCATTCCCTTGACTCCCATGGTGTCACGGCCGAGAGGCCTGGCGTCGGTCTCGTCGAACCTGACTGCCTGTCCTCCTGCGGATGCGATGATGATCTGGTCCTCACCGTCCGTGATTCCCATTCCGATCAGCTCGTCGCCCTCGTCCAGCTTGATGGCCTTGATTCCCCTGGACCTGACGTTTCCGTATGCGGACATCACGGTCTTCTTGAACAGTCCGTTCCTGGTGCAGAACACCAGGTACCTGTCGTCGGGGAAGTCGTGGGTGGTGATGGAGTTGATGATCTTCTCGTCCTCCTCTAGATCGGGGATCAGGTTGACGATCGGCTTACCCTTGGCCTGCCTGCTTCCCTCGGGGATCCTGTATCCCTTCAGCCACTGCATGCGTCCCTTGTTGGTGATGAAGAGGATGTAGTCGTGCGACATCATGACGAACATGGCTGCCACGTGATCCTCCTCCTTGGTCTGCATAGCCGTGAGGCCGACTCCGCCCCTGGACTGCGCCCTGTAGGTGTTCAGCGGGATCCTCTTGATGTAGTTGTCATTGGAGACCGTGACGACGACCTTCTCGTTGGGGATCAGGTCCTCCTCGTCGGCATCGATCTCGTTGGGATCGATCTCGGTGCGGCGCTCGTCTCCGTAGGTCTCGGACATGTTCTTGAGCTCGTCCTTGATGATGTTCAGGACCCTCTGCTCGTGAGCGAGGATGTCCTTCAGGTCATCCATCAGGATCCTCAGCTGCTCGTACTCCTGCTTGATGGAGTCCAACTCGAGTCCGGTCAGCTTCTGGAGCCTCATGTCCAGGATGGCCTTGGCCTGCTCCTGGTCGATGCCCAGCAGATTCTGCAGCCCGAGGTTGGCCGCCTCACCGTCCGCGGATTCGCGGATGAGTGCGATGGTCTCGTCCAGCATGTTGATGGCCTTCATCAGACCCTCGAGTATGTGGAACCTCTTCGCCGCCTGGTCCAGCTCGTACTGCGTCCTCCTGGTGACGACGGACTTCCTGTGCTTGATGTACTGGACGATGAGCTCCTTCAGACCGAGGAGGGCGGGCTTGTTGTCCACCAGTGCGATGTTGATGACACCGTAGGTGATCTCCATGTTGGTCTTCCTCCAGAGGTTCTCGAGGACGACGTTGGGGATCGCATCCTTGTGGAGCTCGATGACTATGCGCATTCCGTGCCTGTCCGATTCATCCCTGAGATCTGTGATACCTTCGATCTCCTTGTCCTTCACGCGGTCGGCGATCTGGATGATCAGCATGGCCTTGTTGACCTGGTAGGGGATCTCGTCGACGATGATCCTGGTCTTTCCGTTGTCCATGTCCTCGAAGTGGACCTTGGACCTTACCCTGAGCTTTCCCTTTCCGGTCTCGTATGCGGACCTGATTCCGGAGAGTCCGTAGATGGTTCCTCCGGTGGGGAAATCGGGACCCTTGACGTACTGCATCAGGTCGTCCACGGTCGCCTCGGGGTTGTCGATCGTGTATGTGATGGCGTTGCAGACCTCGGTGAGGTTGTGGGGCGGCATCTTGGTCGCCATTCCGACGGCGATACCGTCTGATCCGTTCACCAGCAGGTTGGGGAACTTGGACGGGAGGACGGAAGGCTCCTTCAGGGAACCGTCGTAGTTGTCCACCATGTCCACGGTCTCCTTGTCCAGATCCAGCAGGAGATCGCTGGCCATCTTGGTCATCCTGGCCTCTGTGTAACGCATGGCCGCGGCCGAGTCTCCGTCGACCGAACCGAAGTTACCCTGTCCGTCCACCAGAGTATACCTGAGGGAGAAGGGCTGCGCGAGCCTGACCATCGCCTCGTACGCGGCGGAATCGCCGTGGGGGTGGTACTTTCCTAAAACCTCTCCGACAACTGTGGCGGACTTCTTGTGGGGCCTGTTGTAGGTGAGACCGATCTGGTCCATCGCGTACAGGATCCTCCTGTGGACCGGCTTCAGTCCGTCACGGACGTCCGGAAGGGCACGTCCTACTATGACACTCATGGAGTAGTCGATGTAGGAGCGCTGCATCTCCTGCTCGACCGTCTGGTTGATTATCCTCTTTGTGGGTTGCTGTTCCTCGTCCATGGTATCACACATCCAGGTTGATCACTTCGTGTGCATGCTCGATGATGAACTCCCTCCTGGGCTCCACATCGTCGCCCATGAGGACTGAGAACATCTGGTCGGCCAGTATGGCGTCCTCGATGTAGACCTTCTTCATCACCCTGTTCTCGGGGTCCATGGTCGTCTCCCACAGCTGCTGGGGGTTCATCTCTCCCAGACCCTTGTACCTTGAGACGTTGCATCCCTGGCCCAGCTCCTCGATGGCCTTGGCCATCTCCTCGTCGTTGTAGCAGTAGATCTGCTTCTTGCCCTTGTAGACCCTGTAGAGAGGCGGCATGGCGATGTAGACGTTGCCGTTCTCTATGAGGGGCCTCATCTGCCTGTAGAACAGCGTCAGGAGTAGGGTACAGATGTGCGCTCCGTCGACATCCGCATCGGTCATGATGACGATGCTGTGGTACCTGATCTTGGTGATGTCGAACTCCTTTCCGATACCTCCGCCGATCGCTATGGCGAGGTTCTTGATCTCCTCATGGTCGAGGAGCTTGTCGGGACGGGCCTTCTCCACGTTCAGGATCTTTCCCCTGAGGGGCATGATGGCCTGGAACGCACGGTCCCTTCCCTGCTTGGCGGATCCTCCTGCGGAGTCTCCCTCGACGATGTACAGCTCGCACAGCGACGGGTCCTTCTCGGAGCAGTCGGCGAGCTTTCCGGGGAGGCTCGTGGTCTCAAGGACCCCCTTCCTCCTTGTGGCATCCCTTGCCTTCCTTGCCGCTTCCCTGCCCTCGTAGGCGGAGACGGCCTTCCTGATGATCTGCTGGGCGATGGCGGGGTTCTCGAGCAGGAATTCGGAGAGCTTCTCGTTCATCAGGCTGCTGACCGCTCCCTGGGCCACGCTGCTTCCCAGCTTGGCCTTGGTCTGTCCCTCGAACTGGGGCTCGGACATCTTGATGCTGACGATGGCCGTCAGTCCCTCACGGATATCCGTTCCCTCAAGGACCAGGTCCTTCAGCAGGTTGTTCGCCTTGCCGTAATCGTTAGCGGTCTTGGTCAGGGATGTCCTGAATCCTGTGAGATGCGTTCCTCCCTCGGGGGTGTAGATCGTGTTCACGAAGGAGTCGATCTCCTCGTTGTACCCGTCGGTCCACTGCATCGCGATATCGATGGCGACTCCGTTCCTCTCCCCGGAAATACGGATGGGATTGGGGTGCAGCGGAGTCTTGGACCTGTTCAGGTACTGCACGAACTCCGAGACTCCTCCGTCGTAGTGGAAGGTCTCGGTCCTGCCCGTGCGCTTGTCGGTGAAGACTATGGTGGCCTCGCTGTTCAGGAATGCCTGGTTGCGGAACCTGTTCTGCAATGTAGAATAATCGAACTCGGTGGTCTCGAATACGTCTCCGTCCGGCCAGAATTGGATCGTCGTACCGTGCCTGTCAGACTCCCCGATCTCCTCTACGGGTCCGTCGGGGATACCGATCTGGTAGGACTGCCTCCACCTCTTGCCCATACGGTCGACGGTGGCAATGAGCTTCTTGGAGAGGGCGTTCACGACGGATACTCCCACTCCGTGGAGTCCTCCGGACACCTTGTAGGAGTTCTGGTTGAACTTTCCTCCTGCATGAAGGTCCGTGAGACACATCTCTAGTCCGGACTTGCCCTCCTCCTGGTTGATCTCGGTGGGGATTCCCCTTCCGTCATCAACCACGGTGATTGAGCCGTCCTCGTTTATGGTGACCTCGACGCGCGTGGCGAATCCTGCCATGACCTCGTCGATACCATTGTCCACGACCTCGTAGACGCAATGGTGGAGTCCGCGCGTATCTGTGGACCCGATGTACATCCCGGGTCTCTTCCTGACGGCCTCGAGGCCCTTTAACGCGACGATGCTGTCCGCGTTGTACTCCTCTTCGGCCTTCTGTATGTTCCCATCCATGGTCATGCTTTTCCGTATCCCCCGTTTGTATATAATGTATGCGCGCGTATGTGTGCGCCCGCACGCGCACATTCCCAACTTTGATATACCCCGCCAGAAGATGTCTGGACGATAATCTATGAGCACCATAATGGAAGAGGCTCGCAGAGGAGTCGTATCGCCCCTAATCAAGGAGATCGCGAGACAGGAGAAGGTGAGCGAGGAGTTCGTCAGGAACGGAATCGCCTCCGGAAGGATCTGCGTACCGCACAACCCCATACACGACTGCGAACCCAGGGCCATAGGCCAAGGCATGTCTGTCAAGATCAACGTCAACCTGGGAACGTCCAGGGACATGGTCGACGTGGAGATGGAGTCCAAGAAACTGAAGGTCGCCATAGAGTACGGTGCCGATGCTGTGATGGATCTGAGCACCGGAGGGGACATAGACGCCATAAGGGCGAGGCTCATAGGTGAGTGTCCTGTCATGATGGGTTCCGTCCCGATTTACGAGACCGGAGTTCACGCCGCCAGGAAGAACGCCATCGTGGAGATGACCGAGGACGACATCTTCAACGGCATAGAGAGGCATGCGAAGGACGGAATGGACTTCATGACGGTGCACTGCGGAATCACGAAGGATACCGTCCAATGGCTCAAGAAGAGCGACAGGATCACCGATGTCGTGTCAAGAGGAGGATCGTTCCTCACGGCTTGGATCCTTCACAACGACGAGGAGAATCCCCTCTACAAGAACTTCGACTATCTGTTGGAGATGGCGAGGAAATACGAGTTCACACTGTCCCTCGGGGACGGTTTCAGACCGGGCTGCATCGACGATGCGAGCGACCAGGCTCAACTGTCAGAATTGATGACGCTGGGTCATTTGGTTAAGAGGGCCCGCGAGGCAGGTGTTCAGAGCATGGTTGAGGGCCCGGGTCACATGCCTTTGGACCAGGTCCCGATGAACATGCAGCTTGAGAAGAGGCTCTGCCATGAGGCCCCATTCTACGTCCTTGGACCGTTGGTCACGGACATAGCTCCGGGTTACGATCACATCGTAGGCGCCATAGGAGGCGCCGTAGCGGCCCAGAACGGGGCCGATTTCCTATGTTACGTCACTCCGGCGGAGCATCTGTCCCTTCCAGACCTTGACGACGTCAGAGAGGGCGTTATCGCGTCCAAGATCGCCGCCCATGTCGGGGACCTTTCAAGGGGCATCGGCAGGGAGAGAGACACCAGGATGGCCCACGCCAGGAAGGAGCTGGACTGGCAGACCATGTTCGAGACCTGCATCGACGAGGAGAAGGCCAGAAGGTACAGGAAGAGAGGCTGCACGGAGGAAAGCGAGGGATGCTCCATGTGCGGCGACGTATGCGCCATCAAGATCGTCAACGTCTACATGAACGGGGACAAGCCCGGCAAGAAGGATTCTCCCAAAGAGGATTGTTGAAAGGTCTGAAGAAGAGGATGGAGCCGCTGAAGGGATTTGAACCCTCGGCCTTCTGATTACGAATCAGATGCTATACCACTAAGCCACAGCGGCCTCAAGGCTAGTGATATTATCACCGTATAAAATAGGCTCGGACGGTATGTCGAGAGTGCTCACGCTGATATCCTCTGGTCGTTAGGGCTGATAAAGCGCTGATTCCGGAAGGATTTACTGGTCGGCTTTGGGTTCGGCCTCGGCTTGGTCGGCCTTGGGCGTAGGACCCATGAACGTGACGGACGGAATCTCCACGATGTATCCCTTACCAAGCTCGTCCATGCGGCCGACCTCCGATATGAGCTTCGTGATGTCATCCACCATGGAATGGTCCACCACGCAGACGATCTCGACGACCTCGTCGTTCAACCGAACCCCGAGGAAGCCTCTCTCATCGGTCTTTCCGGATCCGTAGAAAATAGACACTTTGGATTGCGCTATCTCGTACACCTGGGATGCAACCTCGTCGGCGACGCTCTTGTCGACCATCGAGACTATCATCACCATGTTCTGATTAGTTTCCATCGTCTCAGTTCCTGTTAATTGATTTCCTTTTCAGACGTATATAGATTCCCATTATCGATAATGCAATGATCGGCGCTAAGGCTATCAGGGCGATGACTCCGAACGCATTCTCCGATGCGATATCCCCGCCCAGCTCCTCTGCCATCGCCGTGTACATGGACATTATGACCGCTACGGACATGGGTCCGGTGGCCACGCCTCCCGCGTCGTAAGCGATTCCCACGAGACTGTCGTCCATGAACCACAGCATGACCAAAGCCACGACATATATCGGCAGGATGTAGTATATGGACATCCAGCCCTGCGACATGGCGTACATGCCTATTCCGACGAACACAGATACCCCGATACCGACGACTATCATTATCGTCTTCGATGTTATCATGTTCCTGGATACGCTCTCCACCTGCGATCCCAGGATCTTCACCGCGGGCTCCGCCGCGATGACCAGGAATCCCAGGATGAGTCCTATGGCAAGTATCCATATCCCTGCTCCGTGTTGGATCAGGTAGACCCCGGTCTCCTGGGCCATGGGCATGAAACCGGCATAGACGCCTGTGAGGAAAAACACCATCCCCGCCATGGTGATCCCCATTCCCGCTAACGTGATCCTCACGTCGTGCCAAGTCCCGTGGAGATAGAACTTCAGCAGGAGCAGGAATATCACGAGAAGCGGTATGACCGAACCCAGGGTGTCCACGAATGCCTCCGATAGATAGCGGATCAGGGTCTCCTTGCTGATGTCGTCGATCTCCGCGGCGGCGACGGGGGTCATCAGGTCCGATATTCCGGCTAACTGACCGTAGAGCATGACCGTTATCAGCGGGCCTATCGATGCCAACCCGACCATCCCGAAGCTGTTCATCGGATCGGAGCTGCGGGATGTGGCCATCCCTATTCCCATTCCCAATGCCATGAGGACGGGGATGGTTATCGGGCCGGTGGTGACCCCTCCCGAATCGAAAGCTATCCCCAGGATGTACTTGGGGACCACGAGCCCCAGGATGATAACGATGACATAACCTATCGTGATCAGTTTCTTCATGGAGTAATTCAGATAGATCCTCAGAGCCGCGAGCACGAGCATGACCGCCACTCCGACGGCGATGGATGCTATCAGCATACCGTAGTTCACATCATGGAACAACAGATCGACCGTGGATGCGAAAACGGTCACATCCGGCTCGGCCACCGTGACGACGACACTGATAACGAACACGATCAGGATCATCGGCAGGACGGATTTCCTGTGGGATATCTCGGAACCCACGACCCTCCCCATGGGGATCACTCCTATGTCCACCCCGTACAGGAACAGGGAGAACCCGGTTATGACCAACATGACGCATAGCAGCTCGATAGCGAACTGCTCGGGGTTGGTGCCTACGGTCAAGGTGTCGATCGCAAGGATGAAAATTGCGATAGGCAAAGTAGTCTTACTCACCTCCGACAGATAACCCCTGACCTCCCTCAACCAGTAACACCCAGCTTAACATCGCTTTGAAATGATAAAAAGATATGGCCGAATCCATCCAACGTCAGAGGATATCTGTCCATTGACGAAATCAGAAAGTACAATGGAGCGCACAGCGTTACCGTTCACTGACGGTACTTGGGGAACATGTCCCTGAACACCACGGCGTCCTTCTCTATCATCGGCGATTCGCAAATGAAGTTGCACTCCTGCTTGCTGTCCGCGAGAACATTCGCAAGGAGCTGGAGGTCGGGGTCCTTGGACTCCAGAGGCAGATGGGAGATCTCCCCTTTATCGCCGTACTTTATGCAGCTGATGTGGAAATGGGCTATGTCCCCTGCAAGGGGGAAGAACTCGTCGATGAGACCTTTCATGTCCTCCTCGGTCTTCAGGTACCCGTGGCCCCTGGCGTGGACGTGAGCTACATCCAGTACCGGGTGGACCCCGTCGACCTCGTCCATGACCTTGCCGATCTCTGCGAGCGTCCCGAACTGTCCGAGCTTGCCCATGGTCTCCACCCCGAGGATGACGTCCTTGATCCCCTCGTCGTCAAGCATGTCCTTGCATTTGGACAGCCCGGCGATGACATTGGGAAGTGCGGTCTCCGGCGTCTTGCCGTATGCGGCAGCATGGATGACGATAATGTAGGCTCCCAGATTGTGTGCGGCGCGGGCGGTATCCATCACCCAATTGATGCTCTTGTCGCGGGTCTCCATGCTGTCTGAGTTGAAGCTGATGAAATACGGTGCGTGGCAGCTGAGCCTGATGTCGAGCTCCTTCGCCTTCGCTCCGACCGCCTGCGCCCTCTCGGGACTGATGCGGGCTCCGCGGACGAACTCCACCTCCAAAGCGTTGAGGCCCAAGCCTTTGGTGTACTCAAGGGAGCCTTCAGGCGTCTTTCCTGCCGAGGGGTATCCTGCGGGACCGAATCTCATCATGCGGGGGCGATGTCCCTGACCGAATAAATGATTATCTGGAAGCGATATCGGGTAACCATGAGGATCGATCTGGAGGTATCGCTGGACCCCACATTGGGATGCGGACAGGCCCACCGCTGGCATAAGCTGGACGACGGCAGCTGGGAAGGTGTCTGGAGGAACCAGATCATTACCATGAAGCAGATATCCCCCACATCCGTGGAGGTCATCGGTACGGATGACCGCAAGGGGATCACCAGATACCTCGGAGGGGACGATGATCTGGAGACCATCATCTCCGAGATCTCCAAGAGGGATGAGTACGTAGCATCCCTGGCGGACAGATGTCCAGGCATGCGCATACTCCGCCAGGACCATTGGGAGTGCCTGGCCACATATCTTCTAGCCACCAACGCCAACGTCAAGAGGATAGGTCAGATGGTTGAATCTGTCTGCGACCACTTCGGGGACGATCTGGGAAGGAGGCACGGCTTCCCCACGCCCAAGCAGATCCTGGACGGATGCGGATGTATAGCGGAATGCAGGCTCGGCTTCAGGGAATCGAGGTTCGTCACCCTCGCCGAGAGGGTGGAGTCCGGGGACATCGATGTGGAATCCTTTTCGGAGATGAATTATGAGGAATGCGTTGTCGCCCTTCAGGACATCAACGGCATCGGGCCGAAGGTGGCTGACTGCGTGGCGCTGTTCGCATTCGAGCACATGGAGGCCTTCCCCATAGACGCCAGGATATCCAAGGTCATGGAGGACATCTACGGCGTGACCGGCAACTACAAGGCGGTCTCCGCATACGGACGTGAGAAGTTCGGGGAATATGCAGGATATGCTCAAGAGTTCCTGTATCACGCCGATTTCATTTCTTGACAGGCGCGATCGCGCAACCCATGTCATTGCAGTTGGCAGAAGTGTCGCCAGTCTGCTTGAGGCTCACCTCGTTCAGAAGACCCGAGTTGCGCACCGTTCCGCAGAGCCTGCAGAGCTCCAGTTCGAAGTCCGCATCCTCAACAACTATGCGCCTGGCAGATTCCCTTATGGATGCCTGGAATTCCGCATAGGCCTCGCTCTCCTCGATGATGGCGCTGTCCCCGCGTTTCTTCTTGAGATACTGGGAGATGGCGGCATCTGTGACGCTGAACCTGCGTGCCACCTCGGCCTGAGTCATGTGGTGTACGTTGACCAATTCGTTGGCAATCTCCCTGCGGATTATCGGGAGAATATACCATACAATTATCTCGCAGGGGATCTTCATGCTGGATTCGAAATTGTTTGAGTATAAAATGCTTGACTATTTTTCAAATACAATTAACCGACCTTGAACCGTTGGCTAGAGCCGGCTAGCTCATGCGCCCGTATTGACCTTGGTGTAGAACTCGGAGACGTCCCAATCCTCGTCCTCACGGTCCCTCTTGGTGTCCAACCTGGTTCCCAAAGACTGCGCCGCCTCCTTCATCATGCGGTTGGCGCGGTCGGATCCCTCGAACTCCTCCACCTTCGCTCCGGAGGCGCATATCTTACCCTGGAAGGAGCCTATGATCTTGTTGTTGGCGAAGATCACGGATTTGGTGGAGCCGACCTCCCTCTTGATCATGTCGCGGAGATAGGCGTGAAGGTTGTCCTGCGAGTTCAGGATGAAAGACTCCCCTGCCCTGCGGCTGGTCTTCCCGACGTCCTTGGCCAGCATCCATCTGAGAGTGGGATCGTCGGCGACGAAGAATCCCTTCTTCACCATTCCCTCGTCCTCCAGCTCCCTCAGTACCCTGCGTGTGACCGACATCCTGCTGCCGATGAACATGGACATGTCCTCGGCGGTGAAGATGCCGAAGTCGCGCATGTGCATCCTGGCGACTTCCTTGGTGGCCTCCATCTGGTCCATTCCGTTGTCCGGGACGATGTTGAACCCTCCGTCGGCATCCTGGTAGAGCACCGACATCCTGTTGAGCTCGCCTAGGATCTCGTTGGTCCTCTCTAAGGAAAGCGGGGACTCCTCGACTATCTTCTTCTTGGATACGGGCTGCTTCATGACGATGAGGGACAGTAGGGTCTTGGCGTCCTCGTCGGGAACGTATCCCTTCTGTGCCCTGAACAAACTGGCGTGATCGGAATCGGTGTATCCCTGATACATGGGGGTGAGGGTCATCTTCATCAGGTAGCCCTTCTCCATCTGCTTCTTCATCAGCGTCTTCTCGGACACCCTGGTGAAGACCTCCTGGTCGCCGCGGATGTATCCGCGCTTGGCCACGCAGTCGGCGACCGAGGGGTACATGTTCGCCCTGTTGACCTTCTGGTTGGCGAAGATGTACGAGAGCATCTGCTCCTCGGTCATGGTCCAGGGATCGAAGCGTCCCTTGGCGTAGAATCCGTTGACGAAGGCGTATCCGCTATCCTCCAGGGCCTTGACCTTGGCGTCGTCCAGATCCGCAACATCCACGCTGAGGACCTCCCTGATGCGGACGATGTCGATTCCCTTCTGGTTGTAGAATCCCATCATGTGGTCGATGGTCTTCAGCACCTCCGGGAACATCTCCGGGTCGTCCATATCCATGGATCTGACCTCGATGCATCCCGACATCTCCCAGATCTCCAGCGCACCGACGATCATTGTCCCTTTAACCAAGGGGAAAATCCAGCGGTCGCCGTAACGAGCGGCGATCTCGGCCCATTTGGATCCCAGGTCTGGATCGAACAATGACAACAATCTGAGGGGGTATTCCTCCTCCTTGACAGCGTCAAGGGCGGGGATCTCGTCCTCCATGATGTACATGGGCGACTGGCCGTCACCCACAGCGATGACCTTGGCACCGATATCGGCCGCAGTGGATTCGACGACGTCCAAAGGTGCACCGACGATGTAACGCAAACCCTGAGCAGGAATCGGACCGTAGGCCCTGATGGCTTTGGCGATGAGGTCCTTAGCGGGATCCCCTTCGGGGATTCCCGGTCTGAAGACTGCATAGGTGTTCTCCGTTCCCCAGTCCTCCTTCTCGCTGAATGCGCGGATGATGCGGAGGGACCTGTCCAGACGCATAACTGAATCGCGGATAATATCCTTGTCCTTGCCCGTCTCGGCGACGAGCTGGCGGAGGGTGGCCATGCCCATTCCGTCTATGAGGTTCAGAAGCTCCAGGTCCTCCGGGGCGGTCTCGTCCATCCTCACGGCGGCATACCTGTCAGCGTCGTCCTTCATGACGAACCTGACCCTTCCCCTGACGAAGCGTCCCAATTGGATCTCGCCGGCCGCGCGAAGCCTGTACCACTCGTCGAGGTCGAAGTTCTCGACCCTGTTGTACACGTCCAGCTCGTTCCCTGCGGAACCGTGGAAGTCGAAGAACTCCTTGATGGTCTTGAAATGCTGGCCTTTGGTTAGCCTGTACCTCTCCACGGCCTCATAGCTGTAGATGTTGTCCTTTCCGGCCTTAAGCCTCATGTGGTCGATCTTCAGCATGTACTGGTCGTTCTCGGAGACCAGGAACCTTCCCTTGACGACCTCCTCGTTGGCGACCAGCGATTCCAATGACTGGCGGGCCTTGTCGTCCGTTAGGGACAGCGCGAATGCGACCTCCTGCACGGATGCGGGCGCGAAGCAGTCCAGATATCTCATGACGATGCGGTCCGTGGCCTCGTCGATATCCATCTTCGGATAATCGACCCTGCCGAAGACCCATTTGTTGTTCACGAGGTCGGATCTGGTGATGAGGTACATCGATTCCAGCTTCCTGATGGACCTGATGGCCATGTCCTCGCTGATCTCCAGCTTCTCGGCCACCTCGTTCATCGGTACGTCCATGTCTATCAGGTCGTAGACTGCCTGGTCGGTCTCGTTGAGCTCCCTCTCCTTCCTCGTGGCCGCGGCATAATATGGGATCTCATCGGCCACCATGATGTGGGGCTCGTCCAGGAACACGGTGCCTATCTCGCCTGAGTGCATCAGCTCGCGGACCCAGCCATCCAGCACCTTCCTGTCCTCGTCCGAATACGAATAGATGTTCCTTCCCCTCTCGCGAAGCGCCTGGAGCGGTCCGGTCTCCATGAGGAGCTTGGGGATGTCGTCCTTGCATGTGATGCGGGTGGGCTTCTGAGCGTAGTAGGGGACGATCTGGTCCTCATCGAACTCGAACTCCCTGACGGAGTCTCCCAACGCACGGTAGAGGACCTTCCTGTGGAGCTCCCTGAGCAGTGCGGAACGGTCCTCCATGAGGACTATATCCGAGAATCCGGACAGGATCGCTGAGTGGGCGAAGGGTGAAGGAGTTCCGGAATAGCGGATTAGGCTGAGCTGCATCTCGCCGGAATCCAGCAGGTTGAGGACGTGCTGGGCGTTCTTGATGTCCATGTCATCCTCCATGACCTCCCTGTAGGTCTCCTCGATGACGGGGACACCTTCCATTCCTCCCAATGCTTCCAGGAGATAGGTGGATCTGACCTGCTGCCTGTTGACGCTTATCGGCCTGCCCATGTAGTTCCTGAGGATCATGAACGACCTGGCGGCCGTGTGCCTGAACCTGAGCTTGAATATCTCGGAATCCTTCAGCGATTTCCTCAGGACCGTCTCCAGCTCGCTCGCTTTGATAAGTCCGGGCAGCTGGTCGATATCGAATGTCCTGGGGCATCCGAGCATGAAGCTATCATCTGAAATTGTGACGGATACGTTCGCACCCAGGAGGTTGGTGAGTCTGTGGGCGTATGCGCGGGACAGGGCATCGTTGACCCTGCGTCCGAACGGGAAGTGGAACACCAGCTTCTGGTTGCCGGAGGGGTCGATGTACTCCTCGACGGCCAGCTTCCTGTCGTCCGGGATGAAACCTGCGACTGCGTCCTGTTCCTTGAAGTATGAATAGATCGAACGGGCGGAACCCTCGTCCACGTCGAACTCCTGGGAGATCTTAGCAATGGCCTCGGTCTCGTTCTCCAGGATCCTCTGCGACATCTCCCTCCTGAAGATGGCGACGTCCATCGACAGATCGAAGGACCTGGGCAGCATCTCTCCTGCCCAGGAGGGAACGGTGGGCTTCCTGCCGTTGGCCTCCTTCACATATGCCGTCATTCCTTTGGAGCGGACGAACTCGAACGAGCGTCCTCCCAGTACGAAGACGTCCCTGGGTGACAGCCTCTCGACGAACTTCTCTGATAATTCCCCAGCCACCGATCCGTGGTTCGTGATCACACGGTAGTTGGCTTCCTCCGGGATCGTTCCCAGATTCATGAAGTAGATCATGCGGGAACCCTTCTTCTTTCCGAAGGTGTTCTCCTCCTCGTCGTACCATATCTTGGAGTACACTCCCTCGAAGTCATCCTTGCTTCCCAGGTACTTTATGACCTGCATGAAGCTCTCCTTCGAGAGGTTGCGGTAGCAGTACGAGCCCTTCACGAGATCGTATGCGTCATCGATATCCCATCTGTTGTCCAGCGACATGCCGACGACGGTCTGAGAGAGTACATCCAGTGCGTTCTCGGGGATACCGACACGGTCTATGTCTCCCCTGTGGGCAGCACGGCACATGACGGCGCATTCCACTAGGTCGTCGGGATCGAAGACCAGCAGCCTTCCCTTGGCCACCTTTCCGAAGCTGTGACCGCTCCTTCCAATCCTCTGCAGCCCCTTCGCGACTGACTTGGGAGAACCTATCTGGCACACCAGGTCGACCGAACCTATGTCGATACCCAATTCCAATGAGGTGGATGACACCACGCACTTGATCTCTCCGTGCTTGAGACGCTCCTCGACGTCGAGCCTGATGTCCCTTCCCAATGAGCTGTGGTGGACCTCGATGTTCTCCAGTCCCCTCTCCTTCAGCTTGTAGACGACGCTCTCGGCTCCGGACCTGGTGTTGGTGAAGACCAGCGTCGTGTCGTGCGTATCGATCAGTTCCTTCAGGGTGTCGTACATCATCGAGTTGACGATGTCCGATGAGAGTGTGGTCAGGTCCCTTGTCGGGCATATCACCTGAAGGTCCAGCGTCTTCTTGGAACCTGATTCTATCAGCGCCACGTCCCTGGGCTTCCCGTCGGGCTCGCATCCCACAAGGTATGCGGCTATCTCCTCTATGGGGGCCAGCGTTGCGGATAATCCTATGCGGACGAAATCGTTCTCGCAGTGCCTCCTGAGGCGCTCCAGCGTGAGCGATAGGAAAGCTCCTCTCTTGGAATCGCAGATGTCGTGGATCTCGTCCAGGATCACCCATTCGACCTTGTTGAAGGCATCCTTGAACTTGGGTGCCGCTAGGATGAGCGCCAGGCTCTCCGGCGTAGTGATAAGAATGTGGGGAGGATGGCGGACCATCTTCTGCCTCTCGGCCTGGGGGGTATCTCCTGACCTAACGGCCACGGTGATGTTCGGGATGTTCATTCCGTGCCTGTGCGCAACCTCCCTCATCTCGGCCAGCGGGGTGTTGAGGTTGCGGTTGACATCGTTTCCGAGGGCTTTCAGCGGAGATACGTAGATGCAGTAGACGCGCTCCTCGAGGGTCCCCTCCCTGGCGTAGCGGGTGAGCTCGTTGATGATGCTTGTGAAGGCCGTGAGGGTCTTACCGGATCCTGTAGGAGAGGAAACTAAAACATTACGCCTCTGATGGATCACGGGGATAGCTTTCGCCTGAGGAATGGTGAGATCGTCGTATTTCTCATTGAACCATGTTGAGATGAGGGGCTCCATCATGCCCATGACCTCATCTTTACTGTATGTCCTGTCTACCCTCTCGACCATGAGAATATCCGTCTGACAGAAACATTATAGATTAAAACCTTTTGTTAAAAAGGTAACTGAATCCACCCGTGAATTGTAGCTTTAAGGACCTACGATTCTGATAATCTGGCCGATATCCGTTCAAATACCAAGACCATGATACGGTGTGTATGTTCGGTTTCGGCAAGAAGAACGAGACGAAGAGGTATGGGCTCACCGGTGACGATGACGTCATCACGACGATCAGGAAGGCATTGGAATCCAACGATATGAAATACCAATACTCCGACGATTACAAGATGTTCACAGTGCCGATACAGGGCGATGACCTGCCTATCATGATGAACATGGTCGTGCAGGATGCGGCCATCCATTTCGTGTGCCCCCTGGCCCTGAAGGCCGAACCCAACAACTTCGAGAAAGTGGCCTGGGAGCTGAACGGCATCAACAAGACGCTGCCGTTCGGAGCGTTCTTCCTGGACCCGGACGAGGGACTGATATCCTTCGAGTACGGCTATATCTTCGTTGAGACCAAGATGTCGCAGGAGTTCGTCCTGTCGATGATGAAGCACATGGTCAAGACCGTGGACCAGCACGACGGCGACCTGAAGAAGCTCGCTGAAGAGGTCTCCAAGATACCTGACGCGATGTATGGATGATCCTTACATTCCACTTAAATAACTGTCAGGACCTTCACATCCATCATGAAGAGGCAGTTCCTTCTCGCATTGCTCGGTTTCGCCCTGCTTTTCTCAGGCGTAGCCATCAGCGCAGAGGATGCCTCGGCCGACGATGGGGCGCAATCCCCGATCGCATCCCTGCACGGCTACGTGCACGAGATCCCTCCCCAGGAGAACCACAGGGCCCTGGAAGGAGTGAGCGTGAAGACATGGGCATCCCTCGATCAGGATCCCCTGCAGGAAGTTACGAGCACCGATAACGGATCGTTCACCGTGAGGTACGACACCAGCCTGAGGTACATCACATTCACGCTCGAAGGGTATTCCGTGCAGAGCTACTGCTCGGAACTGGTCCGCCTGGGAGACAGCAACGTGTACGAGATCGTCCTGAAGGACGAGACCGAGACCGAAGGCGTCCATGAGCTGTACGACGACTACGGGGTCACCGCGCTCCTGGCCCGTACGAACGGAACCATATTCGGAACGGTCACCACCATGATCGAGAACCGTGTTGTGCCCGTTGAAGGAGCTTTGATCACCATCGTCTCCGGACAGTACAACCTGACAGGCACCAGCAACAATGCGGGTCACTACCACATAGACTGCCCGACGGGAACCACCTACGACGTGACCGTCGCCAAGGGAGGCCTGGAGGACGTGACCGTGAGCAATGTGGATCCCTCGCTGAACATGACGACCAACGTCCAGATGGTACAGAAGAGTCACATCGGTGTGCTCGGAATGGATATGGCGCACACCCTGGCCCTGTTCGGACTTCTGATATCTGTCCTTGTCGCGCTCTTCGGAATATACATGGCCAGAAAGCCCGAGAAGGAGAACGGCATCTATGTGCTGAACGACCTTCCCGAGACCAAGGCCAAGAAGAAGTGAGCCGATTACGGCCTTACAAGATTGCTGTTCACCTTTTCGTAGAGGCTGTTGCCGTTGGCATCAATGGCTACCACCAACGGTCCGAAGCGGTCGCTCTGGAATCTCCACATGGCCTCTGCCATGCCCAGGTCCAACCATTCGCAGCCGGTGCATTTGCTCAATCCCTCTGCGAGGCTGACGGCTGCTCCTCCGGTCGCGGCCAGATAGACGCATCCGCATTCCTTCATCGCTGCGATGGTATCGGCGGACATGCCTCCCTTTCCGATGATCGCGCGGATCTTGAACCTCCTGATGAACTCAGGCTCGAGCTTGTTCATCCTGGCGGATGTTGTGGGTCCGGCTGCGATGACGGACCATGAGCCGTCCTCTCTCTGGAGCATGATGGGTCCGCAATGGAACAGGACCGATTCCTCTATGTCCTTGGGGACCTCCTTTCCTTCCCTGGCGTACTCCAGGGCGCGGATGTGCATCTCATCGCGGCCGGTGATGACCGGTCCGGATATGAAGACGGTCTCTCCCAGTTTGAGGGCTCTTGCGTCCTCCTCCTTCAGAGGTGCGGTTATGACCTTCAGAACTTCACCCCCTGGGCGTATTCCACTCCGTCGGCTGTGATCTTGGCGGATGCACGGCGGGTTGCCCAGCATCCGATGTTGACAGCAACTGGAAGGCTGGCCGTGTGGCAGGCGCACTTCTTGATCCTCACTCCGAGGGAAGTGGTTGATCCTCCGAGGCCCATGGGGCCCAGGCCTGAGTTGTTCAGTGCGACGAAGAGGTCCTCCTCCAGCTTCCTGAGGACGGGGTCGGGATTCTCCTCATCAATCGGGACCATCAATGCCTCCTTGGCCATCGCGACGCAGACGTCTGATGTCCCTCCGATTCCGATACCGACGATGGTCGGCGGGCAGGGACGCCCTCCGGCGTCCAGAACGGAGTCTATGATGAATTTCTTGATCCCTTCCACGCCATCTGCGGGGTTCAGCATGCCCAGGCGGGTCATGTTCTCCGATCCCGCTCCCTTCGGCAGAACGGTGATCTGCGTGAAGTCATCATCTGTAGGGATGTAATGGATGATCGGCATTCCGGGCCCGAGATTCAATCCACAGTTCTCCCTGGTGATGGGATCGACTGTGTTGGGCCTGAGAGGGATCTCTTTCGTCGCCCTCTCGACTGCCTTCGCTATGGCCTTGCCGATGGAAGAATCGAACTTCCCCTTGACATAGAACACCGGTATGCCGGTATCCTGGCACATCGGGATGCCTATGTGCTCTGCCTTCTTGACGTTGTCCATGATGGCCCCTAGCTGCGTGTAGGCGATCTCGTTCTGCTCCCAACCGGAAGCAGCCTCCATGGCCCATCCGATATCCTCGGGAAGTTTCGTGTTGGCCAAACGCAGGAGGTTGTAGACGACATCCTCCACGGGCTCAGGCAGTTTTATCATGATGGAGGAGAAGAAGTGACCGATATATGACTGTGACCATCGAAGGTACATGGTGTTGAAGACGATCATCGCTCTACAGACCTGAAAAATAGGATTTGAGTTCCGTACCAGTTCCGCCATCTGTTTTAACTAGTAAAGGACTATTTCACCATCGTGATCAAGGAAATCCCCCCAATGCTATCGTTCTCGAGGATCGGGATATCCCTGATTTTGCCTTTCATCGAGGTCTTCTCGCCGCTTTTCCTGCTATTGGTAGCGGTTGCCGCCCTGACAGATGTGTTCGACGGGATAATCTCCAGGAGGATGGGTTTCCCTGCGGAGAAGGGACGCATGCTCGACAGCATCGCGGACGGATTCTTCGTGGTGAGCCTGCTGATATGCATCATACCGAACATAGTCCTGGAGGACTGGATGATCATCTGGATAGCGGCCTTGGCGATATCCCGCATAATCGCCATAGCTGTCGGATCGATTAGATTCGGCAAGGCCGCCTTCCTGCACTCGTACCTAAACAAGGCCACAAGCGCGGGGATCTATCTCTCACCGGTGCTGATCGCCTTCATAGGCGTTCCAGCCACCATCGTCATCCTCGGCATCCTGGCGACCGTGTCGACCATGGAGCACTTCTACTACAACCTGACCAGCGATGAATACGATCCCAATGCAAAAGGCGTATTCTTCGTGAAGAAGAACTGAGATCACGGTACGAGGTACAGGACATCGTCGATGATGACCGTTTTCACGGTCTCCCCTGCCTCATATCCCTCGGGGACCCTGAGGTCCACGGTCGAGAAATTGTCTGGATGGAGGACCTGTATCTCCTGACCGCTGGCGTTGATGACGGTGGCCTCCTTCAGGTCATCGGCCTTCTCGTAGAGCTTGATCTCCGTCATGTCGGATTTCCTGACGGACTTCTCCCTGAAGTTCATCAGGTCCAATACGCGCCCGCCGTTGCCTGAGACGCGTGTGAGCTTGCAGTACCTGTTCTCGAAGATCACGACATCGCCTACATGGTACTCCGGCAGGCGGACCAGATAGGTCAAGCGGTACATGTCCTGGCCGTCAGTGGTCTGTCCGACCAGCTTGGGGGATTCCTTCGTCTCTGCGCAGTAGACCTCGGAGAACTCCTTGGCCAGGTTCTTTCCGAGAGAGATGGATGATAGATAGACATCTACACCTCCGGTGACGATCTCCATCTTGGTTATGAACAGGGATTTGTTGGTGGATGCCGCCCTTGCGACATACTCCTCGGTGAACGCCAGGGATTCCTCCCTCTGCTCCTTGGTCAGGCCTCCCTTCGCACCGGTGCGGATCTGGAGGATGGCCTCGTAATAGCTGCCTAGCTGCCTGGAGCACCTCTTGCAGACGTTGTTCTTGATACGGACGATGGTGGAGGCCACATCGCTAGTCTCGTAGCCCATCACATCGCAGTCCGTGTGGACATTGACCACATAGACGTAGGGATCCTGACATTCGTACGAGGTCGCGACCCCTAGGACCTTCGCATCGCGGATAACCGACAGTGCATCGACTGCCGCATCCTGGACGGCCTCGGTGAGCTCCTTCTTCACCCATCTGTCGCCGAACATGAACTCGCCGCAGTTGGTGCACACCTTCAGGTCGACATGGTGCGGAAGCTCGGTCAGTTTGCGGCCGTCCAGCCAGCAGTCTATGCACAGACCCTGGAGGGACTCCTCGCAATCACGGCCGCACTTCACGCAGAAGTTCACAATAGCACGACCTGAACATGTTTTACGCCGGCTATGACGATGACATCCTCCTCGGAGGCGTATCCTTCCTCGATGGCCACCGTCACCGTTTCATCGCCGACTAGGTTCATGATGTCCACCGACTTCATGCGCTGGACAAGACCGTTCCTGTCGAGGGCTTCGCCCCTGTAGAATATCTCGTTGACGTCCAGCTTCCTGTCGCCGTCCCTGAAGGTCTGTCCGACCAGATCCTCATCGCATGCAGCCAGAATAACGGCCTGCTCATCCCTGTGAAGCTTCACGAACATGTTATCAATCCAGCATTTTGAAGAATCCAGGCTTTGGTTCGTATATCTCGTTATTGGCCTTCATCTTCTTGAAAGCATCATGGATCTGGTCCTCCGTCAGACCTTCTGACTGACATCTGGCGATGACTTCTTCGAGAGATATTCCCGTGTCGCTGGCCATTCTGATGACGTCCTTGATCATCTTCAGACCGCTGCGCTCCCTGGCGCTGTGCTCTGAAGCGATCCTATCGATGTCCAGGCTGCCGTCGTCGCTTCCTGCGATCCTGTAAAGGTACGACTCTATGAGCTCGGCTGCGTTGTTAGCGTCGATCTCGTTCACGGTATCTGATAAGCGCATCCTTGCGGAGGCCTCGGCCAGACGGACGTATCCTTCCAGCTGCCTCGCCGTGATGGTCACGACTCCGTTGCCTCCCAGATTCCTAATCCTCAGGAAACTGTCCTGGATGATCTTGTATGCATCGTTGCTCATGACCGGAACTATCCTCTTGGAGTACGCGACGTACTTCCTCAGCTCCTCTATCTCGTAGACCGGTTTCAGCTCCCCGGTGTCGTTGAGGATCCTATTCACATCCACGCCCTTGATCTCCTTTCCCTCGGGGATCATCCTGACCTCACCGCGCATCTGCGTGTTCAGAATGTGGCTGGACAGCTTCTCGTCACGCTTCTTATCAGGCTTATCGGTCAATATCTCGATCAGGTCGAAACGGGACACCAACGGCGGCGGGAGATTGATCTGTTTGATGACGGTCTCTTCCTCCTCGAACCTTCCGTACATGGGGTTGGCAGCTGCCAGCATGGAGCATCTGCACTGCAACGTGGCGTTGATACCGGCCTTGGCGACGGAGATCCTCTGGGCTTCCATCGCCTCGTGCAGGGACGACCTGTCCTGTTCGCTCATCTTGTCCAACTCATCGACGCATGCCAGTCCCTTATCGGCCAGGACCAGCGCCCCTGCCTCCAGAGTCCACCTTCCGTCTCCGAAGTCGTCTCTGACCGCAGCCGCTGTCAATCCAGCCGCTGAAGCTGACTTTCCAGATGCATAGATCCCTCTTGGTGCGAGCCTGCTCATGTACCTGAGGATCTGCGACTTAGCGACTCCGGGGTCTCCGACCAACAGGATGTGGATGTCTCCTCTCAGGCTCGTTCCGTCGTCCATCTCCTTGTGGCATCCTCCGAACAGCTGGAGCGCGATGGCCTTCTTCTGCTCCTCCATCCCGAAGATGGATGGCGCTATCGATCTGATGATGTTATCATAGAGGTTGGGGTCTTTGGACATCCTTAGGATCTTCTCCTCGTCCTCCTCTGTGATGGTGATCTCATCATACTCGTGCTGCTCGAACTCCACCGAGATGATGTCCAGATATGTCTCGAAGACCGTGGACTTATCCCTCTCGTACTTCTCTACCGAGCGGAGCACACCGTTCAACGTGATGCTGTTACCGGCCGTCACGATTCCGGCTATATCGTCTTCGACGTAGCCCACCAGCCTCTCGGGCTGGGATCCTCCCCTGAGTCCCTCGGGCCTCTCCTGAATCTCGATCTTCTGAGTGTCGATGTATGTAGATGCCTTCAGGTCCTCGATGAAACGAGTGGACTGCTTGTTGCAGCTTCCGTCGGGATTGTTGCACATCAGGGGCTCCTTCATGATCATACCGGTCTGCGGGACCCATATCTCGGAACCGCATCTGGCACACCTGAACAATGCGTATGTCATACGGGGCTTTACGGTGGTGACCTTCCTGACCAGTCCCTCCACCGCGACCAGCCTTCCGAGGTGGTCGGCCCTGAGGTTCCTGATGTCAACTTTCGCGTCTCTAGGGAGATTGATGATCCTGACGTTGATGGTGTGTCCCGGACGGTCGATGTTGGGGACCAGCTCCATGACTGCCTTCCTTGCGATCTCGAGGCACCTATCCGGCTCCTCAAGGAGATAGGCGGAGAATTCGACATCCTGCATGGTGATGTCCTCGAAATCGACCTTGACGCTCTTCTTCTGAGGATAATTGTCTGTTATGTCCGCTATCATCACACGGTACTTGTCAGTACTGAGCAGCGTGGTCCACAGCTTCTCGATCTCGTTATCCTCGTACGTCATTGTTCTCCCCTCTCGGAACGGCAGTCGTCATCCACCCACCAGACCCATCCGCCGGCCTCCATGGAGATCTCCCCTTTGACCGTCCCCTCCTTGCGGTACTTGGACAGGGTCTTGGCGAGATCGTCCGGGCAGCGGTAGCCGAACAGGTGGTCCAGCCTCTCGCTGGCCTCCCTGGTGGTCAGTCTATCGTCCCCCAAGGACTCCCAAATCATGGAAAGCAGACTGTCGTTCATGTGCTCTAAGTCGTAGGAACGATGGGGTATATTAGGCATTGTCTGACCCGTTAATTGGTCGTGACCTACGGGGTAAAATATGGGTTGCGAAGAAATGGAAGATTAGGGGCCCGGAACCTTCATCATGGTATAGAACGGGCTCAGCATCCCAAAGAGGTGATCGGTATCACGTAGACCCCGTCCTCGCGCCTGTACACGGCGCTCTCCATACCGCTCAGCACGCACAGGAACTCCGGAGGACGTCCGCTGCCGTCATTGGTTATCATCTCTTTGATGTTGATCAATTCCTCGGCCGCGGCATCCGTTTGGTTGGCTCCCAGTTTGATCTCGAACGCCCCCCATCTCCTGTCGGGAAGCTCCACCACGGCATCTATCTCGCGGCCCTTCGCATCACGGTAGTGGTGAAGGTGCCCCCTCATGGAATTCGCATAGATCTGCAGGTCGCGCTCGCACATGGCCTCGAACATGAATCCGAACAGGTTCAGATCGTCCACCAGCATATCCTTGCTCAGTTCCATGGCAGCTATGGACAGCGCGGGGTCCGTCAGATGCCTCTTCGGGCTCTTGCCGACACGGACCGAGGATCTCAGATTGGGATTGAAGGCCGGCTGGTCCTCTATCAGGTGCATCCTGTCAAGGACGGACATGTAGCTCTTGACGGTCTCGTCGGACATCACCTCGTCGTCGAACTCCTTCATATCACGGGATATGGTGGAATAATTGGCGAGGGTGCTCTCGTTGCGTGACAGCGAACGCATCAGCATCTTCATCTTGGAAGGCGATTTGCTGTCATCCACACGGGGAAGGTCCTTCTCGCAGATCTCGTTTGGATAACGGGAGACGGCCAACAGGCGGTGTTCGATGTCCAGACTGAGGTTCCCGGGCCATCCGCCGCCCATGACCAGATCGACTATGCGGTCCAGTTTCTGCTCCCTGCATACGGATGTGGGGACATCGCCGTCGAAAAGGTCCTTCAGTCTGACCTTGCCGTCGGACGCTCCGATCTCCAGAAGCGACATTGTACGCATGCGCACGGCTGCGATACGCCCTAGACCGCTGTGAAGACTCCCCTTCCTGATCTGCTCCAAGGGATCGTCGCTTCTCCCCCTCTCAGGTGTCGATGATCCGCTGAGGATGTATTTCCCGGGACCGTTCTCGGAATCAACTGCCCTCCTCACCGAATCCCATATCGCCGGGACGAGCTGCCATTCGTCGATCAGATGGGGCTTGTCCCCTTCAAGGGCCACCTTCGGATCCATGGAGGCTATCCTTAGGTTCCTGTAATTGCCATCGGTGTCGTCCAAGGCGAACATGCTGGCCGAATGGGTCCTGGATGTCCAGGTCTTGCCGCAGTACTTCGGCCCCTCTATCGATACCGCCCCGTAGGCCTGGATCAACTGCTCTATCTCTTTGTCCACTACCCTCGGGATGTATCCGTCCACCTTCATGCGATGCCTCTGACGTTAAGGTATGTGTTCAAAGTATTTAGTGAAATATCCCATGTGACTTGGGAACTTTTTCCCGTATAACTTGGGAACTTTCACCGTTTTCACTTGGGAACTTTCACCGAATCGAGGTAGTAATTCCCGTAAAACTCATTCTGATTTGACGTTGATGTAATAGGTGTTCAGACCAAGCAGGTTGGAATGCGTCACACCCTCCGGGACGGCCGTGCCCGATTGGGAATCGTCCCTCACGATGACGTTCAGACCGTCATCCTTCCTTACGACCACGTCCTCGTCGCTCAGCCATACTCCAGTGATGAAGGTGTTGATGAACGTCGACACTGTGGATGTGAGCGATACCAGGATCGTGATGGGAAGGTACGTGAGCAGGATGCGTCTGATAAGCAGGTTATGTTCCATCTTCGGAACACGGTAACCGATGATAGTAGATATAAATCATCAGAAAAAGGCATTCCAGATTAGGAATGCTGGCCGCATATATTCATAATCTCAATATTTTCACTAACATTATATTGTTACAGATTGTCCTCGCCTCGTACACGAAGTACGGAGCGGATCTGAACGGTTCCATCGAATCTGGTGCGGCCTGCGGCATTTCCTCGACATAACAGATCGTGTGAACTTTGACTGCATTCGAAAATGAGATCGACGACAGAAAAAAGCTGATTACATGTATTGCAGAAATTGTGGCAAGATGGTTCCGGACAATGCCGCATATTGTCCAGAATGCGGAGCTTCACAGGTGAACGGCCCCGGCCCTTCATACTACAATCAGAACTATGATTCCGGAAGCATAGGCTGGGCCGTTCTGGGCTTCTTCATTCCCCTGGTGGGATTCATCCTATGGCTGATTTGGATGGACAGCAAACCCAAGTGTGCCAGGATGGCAGGCATAGGTGCCTTGGTATCGGTGGCTTTGAATATCGTTTTGGTCGTGATATGGTTTATTTTTGCTGCCACCATTCATCCGTGAACCGAACTAATGCCTGAAAATCGGGGTCTCCGGCCCCTGTCTTCGCATCCGCCATACCGATAGGTCATCCCTTGGTTATCGCTTCGATGTACTCATTCTGGATGCGGACCACTTCCGCGGAATCCTTGGCTTTGGAATAATCCTCGAGCATCTCCCCGTTGAGCCTCATGAACTCTGGGGCCCAGTTGAACCTGCCCAAGAACTCAGCGGCCTGGTCCTTCTCCCCTAGGATGTACAATGCCGCCATGACGGCCTCGGCGCTGTTCAGCTCCATCGGCCTGCCCCAGTTGATGGGATTGGAAGCGAGCAGGTACGGCAATGCCCTCTCCTCTACGTTCTTCAGCCTGGGGAACTCGTCTATGTTGGTCCATGTGAGGTCCATGACCACCAGTCCCTTCCTGGCGTGGTGGATGTCCGCCGGGGACATGGCTTTATCTGAAAAGGGGGACAGTACTATCGATCCCTTCGGGATGGCCCCCAAGGTCTTGGCCTCCTTTCCGAGGCCGAACTTCATCATCCGCTTCGCGGTGCACTTCTTCGGGTCGCACTGACATTTGTCGAAGATGATTACCGGTATCATGCCGTGACCAGCGCAGACAGCTTATCGGGGTCGGCCAGGTTCTCCTTCACCCATTCCCTGACCTGATCGATGACCTTGACGTAATCGTCGAAGAGCTCGGCGTCGTCGGTGGCAGTGAAGTCCTCCCTGTTCATCATGGGGGCGAGGATCTGCTTGCCCTGCCAAGGGGATTTCTTGGAGAATTCGTCGAAGATCGGCTGCTCCAAATATACAACGAAATCATAGAAATCGTCCTTGGGAAGGAGCTCGGTGTTCTTCAGGTCCTTGGCGACCTGGCGCCTCATGTCCTCCCCGTTCTGATACATCACGGAGATCATGTCGCAGTCGATGATGTCATGCTCGAAACCGGCGCTGTACACCTCGTACTTGTTCTCGTAGAACTGGTTGGCGAAGTACTCCGCCAGCTGTGAGGTGTAGTCGTTCTTCCTGTCGAGGAACAGGATGCGCAGCTTCTTCTCGGTCTTCTTTCCGAACATGGTACCAACGGGTCTCGGTATGGCATCGGATATAAAGTATGATTCGGGAAGAGTCCGTGATTCTCGGATCGGACGGCGTTGTTCCCGCTCCAGGATTTGGGAAAAATGTATTTTTCTCCATTTTTCCGCGCGTAAAAATGTATTTTTCTACATTTTTCCCAATGATGCATAGAGACAATATCCTGAGATTATGACATCCCGGTTCCGCCATCTGCCGCTGTTCGCATCAGCGTTCATGGACGAACTGGACGGATGACCTTCGGACAGGTACTTATGCTATGAAAGGGGATTACGTACCATGACCTTCTGTCCCTACTGCGGGGAGGAACTGACCTCCAAGGACACCGAATGCCCCAGATGCCACGGGCCGCTGATGATAACGGCTCCCACGGTGTACAAGTGCTTCTCCTGCGGGGAGGAGATCGACGACGAGTACAGGTTCTGCCCGCACTGCGGTGCGGACCAGAGCAAGAGGAACAAGGTACCTCCGAAGACCAGGGAGGGATCCGCCGTGGTGAAGGAGAAGGACGAGGTGGTGGCGATCATCCTGTCGGTGATATTCACAGGGTTCGGGACGCTCTACGCTGGTTCCGTGACCAGGGGGATAACCCTGATGTTCGCCCAGGTCCTGATGCTGGTGATAACGTTCTTCGTGTTCTACACCTTCCCGATATGCTTCGTGCTGTGGATATACGGCATATACGACGGCTACAAGGAGACGCACAGGATCAACGAGATGCTCAGAGAGTACAACTCCTGAGCGTCAGGCTTTTTATCGTTGCTAACGGTAACGAACGATGCCACGGTGATGATCGTTTTTTCGTGCTGATCGTTGATGATAGACGGGCGAGCTGAGTGGCAAATCACCATACTGCTGGATAACCATTCTCAGAATGATCTCAGTCTATCATTATCATGGATTTCAGATCCTCTTCCATCTCTCCGCCGCAACCCGGACATCTGATCTCACCGCTCTCTTTCAGAGGTCTCATCCTCTTATTGCATACCGGGCACATGTGCTCGGATGAGTAGTAGACCTCGGGCTTGGACAGGTCGTTGCTCATCATCACGAGGCTCTTACAGGCCTCAATATGCCCGCATCTGCAGATGAATGGATGATCCTCCAGATGGCATAGGGCCTCCTGGTGGGATCCGCGGACCTCCTTGGCCTTCCGCCCATATTTGCCGCTGTCAATCCGTTCCAAGAGCTCGGTGTTCCCCCATCCGTACAGATAGCTCATCCCCCATGCGAGCTCGATCCTCTTCCCGCACTTCTCGCAGATGAAAAAGCGCGCATAGCCCACGGTCATTCCTCCTTCTTGCGGTTCTTCGAGGGACCAGGGACATAGTTGCAGCGCTCTGCGAAATCGGGTACGTCCCTGGTCCAGGAATCATAATCGCTAAGATTAGCAGGCTGTGAACATAATCTAGCGATTTGTCTCTTCATCTCTTCAGTTACTTCCGTCATGATTGAGAATCGGAAGAGACGTATTTGGATGGAGCGACATTAGCCGTGTTAGCGGTTTTAGTCGGGTTAGGTTTGTTTCGAGAAATATGATTCCATCAACAAGAGATAAGAGGGCCTTCCCACAGGGAAGGCCGTTTTACGGTTTCAGCAGACGAATGTGGAGGAACGGCCGGTCCCTTGCGGGACGGCCGTGATCTTCATCAGAACCTCTCCATCCGCCTCCGGCGTCCTGCCGGAGAGCTCGAAGGATACTCCAGAGGACATGCCCTTGTAGGTCACCGTACACACACCGTCCGAGAAGGTTCCCGAGACTATCCTTGATACGCTACCTGCCTTGAATATCAGCTCCACCGTGGTCCCATCCTCTGCATCCGAATAGAATGTGAACTCCGCATCAGCTGGAATCCCGGAAGAATCCGTGTAGGACAACGTGCAGGGACCGTTGTCCGTGAACCAGACAGCACCATCTGAGAAGACGATCCCCTCCGAATCGCATGTCACCACGCAATACTCCGATTCGATGGAATTGAAGTAGGACGTGATCTGCACTGCATTCACTGCGGATACCGTCACCATCAATAAGGCCAGCATGACTGCCGACGACTTCATGATTCGACTGCCCTCACCGCTGTGAACTCGATCTCCAGCCCGGATGCGACGAACTCGTCCACGAACTCCGTCTTGGGAACGTAGACTCCGGTGCTCCCGTTCGACAGCTCCATCCCAACCGTATGCAGCTTGAGGTACACATCGAAATGGTATGTCCCCGTAGACAGGGCGGCCTCCGTCAGGACGTTCGGCCTCACCAGTTCGTCGTATTGGTTCGTCTCATAGGCGTACAGCCTGTACTCGGTGCCGGAAGCCAGTATCCCGAAGTACGCAGGCCTTGCAGCATCCCCTACGGTCACCTCGAAGTAGTACTCGCAGCTTATTGTATCAGTATCCTGTGTCCAGGTCAGCGGATTGAACGGCGCATCTATCCTCAGGTTGTATGTGCTGTCGGTGCTGTCCTCGATGGTTATTGTGTATGGTTCCTCGTTCAGCTTCAGGGTGTCCTGGTCCTCCCCGATGAGCAGGATGTAGTACAGGTCGCCCTCATCGGTGTAGGTGTCGTACTCCTGGGTGTAGTTCAGAATCGCCGCGGATCCGTTCGCCGCGGTCAATGTCACATAGTGCCCCTCGACTGCGTTGCCCCCGCTGGTGATCGACGATTGGTACGCATAACCGACACCTACCATCGACACCAGGCAAAGGACGATCACGACAAGAGGGAGCGTTATCCTTCTTCTCATATCTCTTCCTCCTCGCGGATGTATTGTATTGAGCGGAACAGGATCGCGAGGATCAGGGTGAGCCCGATCAGGTAGAAGGCGTGGGTCCTGAGGAAGAATATCAGCCTCCCGATCAGGGGATACACACCGATGACCTTCCCGACCACATCGGAGTCTGCTATCAGCTCGGAGGTGGGCGCATTGTCCCCCTTGAGCACATAGCCCCCATCCGTTATCTCCGACACGCGGTGCAGGAAGGGTTCCTCCATCCCCGGAATCCTGTAACCGATGACATCCCCCACACCGATGCATTCCGGGTCCTCCTGAAGGAGCACCAGGCTGTGCAACGGGATGGTCTGGATGCCGTAAGGCATGGGATTCCCATCCATGGATCCGGTCATCACTATCAGAAGACGAAAGCCGGGCATCGGGCAATAGGTGATGAAGGCTGCAAGAATGAAGGCGATCGTCGCTGCCGATAGTGCGATTATGAGCGCTGTCCTGCGATCCATTTCCGGGAACCTGCCTCGGATGCTTCTGCATCCTTAAGGTTCACTGTGGAACGGATATAATGGGATGTGACGGATGGTTCGTACAGGATTCATCGTTCATCGGTGGATAGTCTGGCACAGAGGATGAGGTCCGAAAAGGTACCGTCCGGGTTCCTTTGTCCGTCACGGATCGTCCCCTCATATTTCATGCCGACCTTATCAAGGACCCTGGCGGATGCCTTGTTATCCGGATGGTACGTTGCCTGCACCCTATGCAGGCGGATGCTCTCGAAGGCGTACCTCAGAACGGCGTTGACTGATTCGGTTGCATAGCCTTTCCCCCACCATCTGCTTCCTAGACTGTATCCGATCTCGCAAGATTCGGATTCCTTGTCGATGTCGAAAAGCCCTATGGATCCGATGACTTTCCCGTCAAAAGAGATTGCCCATCCGTAGAAGTCGGGATCGTCCATGTAGCGGATGATATGGCCTCCTATGAACTCTCTGGTGCCTTCGATTGTGGAACAGGGGGCGAAGCTGATGTACCTGTTCACGAGGGGATCGGAACCGTAATTGCGGAAGGTGTCCTCTATGTCGGATTCAGTGAAACGGCGAAGGGCAAGCCTCTCGGTCTCGATCCTGCAGGTCCCCAGGCTTTGCATACTGTCGGTATGGATGTGGGGATATTTGAATCAACGAACGATCACCGAGGCCATAATGGCATCACATGGTCATTTCATCCAAAGAAACACTAGAGGTCATCCTGCGAGATAGTGCCCACACGATACAACAATTGATTTCTGCCAACCTTAATAGGCTCATGGTCAAGATACGTATCCTTCTCTAAACCAGCTTCTTCCAAATCCAGAATCCTATATCTGTTTCTGTAGTCCTTAGGTTTCGTTGTACATTTGTAACAGATGAACGAATCACCTTCACGACGCCTGATCATCACCGGACGACTCTTAGAACCACTGCCATCATCGAAAGAAAGAGAATCGGCCAACCATACCTCTCCGCTCTGTGGTGAGCTTTTGCTCTTGACAAACTTATGGTTTTTCAAGACGTGCGCCCCCTTCGAGTCCGATATCGTAGATGCGACACTTGCAGCCCCTACAAATTCTTGATCCGATCAGAAGACAATAGAGAAGGTAAATGATGATGCTCCCTGTAAGCACTGTCAAAAGGACCATCCACCAGTTGACTAAACGCGTCTCGACTTTCTTGCTACAATAAGGGCAATACATCTCCTTAGACATGTCATTCCTCCTTCTCGATTACTATGTAGCCGCGAGATTTCCAATACTCCTTATTGTTAGGGTTCAACTGATTTGCACGATTGTCCCTGGCAGCCTTGTTCATCTTGTTATTCGGATTCTTCACATATGCTCTCTGATTTTTCATTATATCATCTATGCCCAATGAACCGGACATGATTGCCTAGACATATTGCTGATTTATATGCGTTCCTAGTTTTGTATTTTTAATTTAAAATCACAAAACTAGAATTGTTTATAACCTATCGTCAGAATATTGTAACGATGAGTGCGGATACTAAAAAGACCAGATATAGAAGTTCCAAAAGGAAAATCTGGGTACTTAATCATCTGTTTAACAACCTGTATCGTCCAGCAATGCTGAATGAATACATGAGCGATAATAACCGCATAAGATTCGACAATTTTGGAATCGTTATCGACGATGCAAACGATCAAGAAATTCCTATTCTCAACTCAATTAATGGAATGGTTGGATGCTATAAAGTCCAAATAGGCGGATCTGAATCGAAATCTACGCTTTATTCGAACTTTCTTGATATTTGCAATTCATTGGAAGATGATGGGTTGATAAAATCCAAATCGCGCAGGAGTAACCAATACAGATTCTTCCCTATAGAAAGTTCTGAAACCTTTGTAAAATATCTGAACATACTATATTCGAATAATGACGACAAGGTCGAGAATCACATCTTGAAGAATTCTGTTTATTATCATCTGATGGTCAACAGACAACTGGTTCTGAATCTGCTCAAATCAAATGATATCAAAATCAGAATGGATTAGGTTTACGACGGCGACCTTTATTCTATGACGGTACCAACGTTAGGAAGATTCCGTAAAATATTCGAAATGAGCAATGAAATGGATCTATTCATTAGTAAATTGATGGATGTCAAAAATACTCTTTCAAATTCCCCGAGCGGGACTAAGGATATCGTTGAAAAACTCTTCTCCAATCAGAAAAAAGTCAAATGTATCGAGAAGAAAAAACTCGGTAAGAAGGAATGCTCGGAGATGTTATCATCCATTTCAAACCTGGTAGAACACCTAAGGAAAATAAAGGATGAAATGGAAAGCCTTTCAGAATTGGCTCTTGAAAAAGAATGTCTTTCTAATGAAACGTATAATCCTCTAGATTGGTTCATAACTGATCAAAAACTATTCAGACGTGAAGCATTCTGGGAAGAACTGATCTTATCAGAAGATGAGAGAAAAATTCTCGAATCCGCAACCATCATAAAATGCGGCAAAGATGGATAGGAACAATCTGATGACAGGATTGTCCGTGATTTGTTCCTAGATTGTTACCCGCTCTATCTGGAAAACAACTTCATCCTACCAATATTCTGTCTTTTGGAGATCTCGCCAACAGCAGCTGAAAAGATTCTGATTAACAATATGGATGAATTCTCAATCAAAGGGAAAACATTCGTTCTGAATTATCGCACAGACACGTACAGTATACTGTTGGATCGGTTGCTGCTTCTTACTCTCAACGATGTATTGAACGGCAGAACACTGTACGACTTTAAGGAGCATATGATAAGATACCAAAACAACAAAACCAGCCTATATCGTATCGGTGAGTTGTATCATAACGGAACAATCTATCCCGCATTGCTAACATTCAGATTGAACAGAGGACGTTATCTGGCCTTCCGGCACAGCTTGCCTGATACGAATGATCAACTGCCGTTTCTCATTTCGTTTGAAATAATGGAGATGGAAGAACTAGATCGTCCAGGCGGACTGCCCATCGAGATTCCGTCGATCGCATATATCGGTAACGATAGACCGCCATTATGGTTCTATGAATTGCTCAATGATTACATCACAGACGGAAGGAACCAGGCCCCACCCTATCTAGAAAATCTTCTCAATTTGTGGATGTTGGATGATCTTCCAAAAAGAAAATGATAGATTGTTTCCATAGTCAATGAATTAATCACTTCTACTTTCAAATCAACAGTATTTCCTCTTAGAAATTAGTCATATTTTCGTTGGAAGATTTAGATTAAGAAAAAGTTTGGAAAATGCGTATTTGCTAAATCGCTCAATAATGATATTCATCCACTTCCTTGTATGTAAGTCCAAGGTCCTCGTCGGTATTCTCCGGATTCGTCAGCATGAGCCTGAGCTTCATGTCCTGCTCCACGTCGAGCTCTATGTCTGCGAGCATACCGGACATCTTCGGAGAGGAATAAGCTGACCGGAGGTCGCTGACCTGCAGCTTGGACAGCTGTATGTACACGCTGCTACCGTCCGAATCGAACTGGTCCGTGTAAGCGCGGGTCATGAACTCCACTCCGGAGAGGCATTCCATGCACAGATAGATTCCGTACTCCGGGAACCGAAGGGAGAAGCATGGGGACTCCTTGCCGCATCTGCAGCAGCTTTCGATGGAGTAAGTTGATGATTGCTTCACCTCATTCATTTGAAGCCTCTATGGTCTTTTCAGTGAGTACATCCAACATCGCTTTGAGATGAGTTGCGGCCCTCTCTCCTTTCTTGGTGAGAACCACTACCTGTTTCCTATCCAATGTGCAGTACTCGATCAAGTCTAGATCGGCCAATTCCTTGATCCTCCTTGCAGTGTATGTGTTGCGGCCGACCATCTGGTAGAGATCCATGAGGATCCTTGGAGCACCATTCAATTGTAAGAGGATCCTTAGCTTCTGGGCCGAGTCGATCCATTCTATCGCCCTGTCATCGACTTTATCATTCGTTATCCTGTCTGCGACATCCTTGGGACACTGGCGTGTCCCTTTGTAAGCTATCGGTATCTGCATTCTTTCACCTAATCTTCGACCAATTGTTCTAGCCCGAGGAACTCATAAGTCGAAGGAGTAGTGAGTGAAGGAATAGATAAGTTGGGAGTATTACTTGTTAGTTTAACAACCTTAGATAGCAGGTTAAACTACCTCGGTTCTTAGTTTAAAGGTTCTAACTCACCTAATATTGCTCTTAGATGAGTGGCCACCCTTTCGCCTTTCTCTGTGAGTTCGACCACAGTTTTCCTATTCAGGGTGCTATAGAATATTAATCCTAGTGCTTCCATCTCATCGAACCTCAATTTAGTCTTGTTCTGCAGATTGACCAGGCCGTAGAGGTCCATCAAGTACCTCGGGCCTTCTTTCAATTGGATCAATGCCCTTAGCTTACAGATGGATGCAATCCGTTCCAAATTGACATCATCTACTCTAACTGAGGTTATTCTTTCAACAGTCTCTTTGGAGCACGGATGTTTTCCCTTGTATGCCATATAATTACTCACGTTTTTACTCAATTATATTGACTACCTTAATTTATCGAACAACGACAGCCCATCTATGCTATTTGTCAAACTACCAGCGTGCGGACTGTCACCAATAACGTACAGATGTGCATCGTAACATTTCATTCAAAGTTTTTTTAATGATTGATAATAGATCTGTAATAAAGGTCGAAGAAAACGCACTAAAGTGCCGTCATAAGTGGGTGTGTGCCGAGAACAGAGTGTTCTGATAATATTACCAGGAGACGAGTGTCCTGAACCTAGAGTGGATAAGTCTTGGAACCTAGGGTCGTAAATGATGCAAGGTTCTTATGAATTAGATAACACATTCCGCGGGATTCAGAATGAGTACTCGATTCTAGATTATTCAGATGGGGTATTATTCGACAATAATTATTTGTTCGATTTATAAGCCAAAGCACATCTGTCAGATCTTAGTTCACAATTATCACAAATTGTTTCGTGCCCAACTATGGGTGAAATCAAATAATCTTCATTCATGAGACAGAAACCGAATCCATATTCTTCACACAGCGTTATTATCTTAGCCTTATCCGAATCAGATGTATTGCATCCAATTATGACGTGCCTTATCCATTCATTTATGCCTTGATAATACAAATGTGCATAACCATCATCCTCAATAGCAAAGCATTCTGGATCTAATGTACCAATTATCGAACTACGCCACTCATGCTCCCAACTATACTTCCTTTGTTTGATGTATATCCTGGCTAAAAAATCCGCCATCGAATCATAATAGAATCCTTCGAATTCTCTGAATCTCCCTTTGATAAACATCTTTTCTAAGCGTTTCTTCTTCCCTTTCATACGGATTTTACTGCTGTAATAAATCTTATGCAGAGATGGGATTCCTTCACTTTCTATACATAAGGCTGCAGTTCTGAATTGCTTTCCAGCCCAACGGCTGTCTTCATCGTCCTTCGAATCCGCAGCAACGTCGTCGGTAAAGCAGCATATATGGAGATTTCCGTAGATGTCGTCATAATATGATTTGAATGAGTGCAGGTTTTCACGTACTTTGTGCTTATCATCATCTGAAATGTCTTTCTTTTTCTCCACCTCATCCATGAATGCTTTTATCGCCGATTCGGAGAACACCTTGCGGTTGGAATTGCGAAGAGATGCTAAGTCTGGATCCTTCTTGTCATTGAAGTTAACTGGGCGTGAATATCTGATCTTATCGTTTTCGATAGTTTTTATCACATATTCAGGTTCTAGGCAACGATATACGAAGCGTGGCGGAACAGCACAATACGCCTTGCTGACAGGTCTGAAGCGATTGTCATCTGCTTTGGAAAAGACATCCTGGATGCATCCATTTTGTTCGAAATCGGTCTTCAATTCTTTTAGATTATCCGCCATGGATTGGATATTGGATAATATCTTGTCGTTCCTCTTCGGGTCCTTTAAGGCCTTTGCAATCATCTTAGGCAGAGCGCATTGGCGTTGTGAAGTCATGCAATACCAGGTGGGGGATTTCAGTCGTATACTTAAATCAGAGGATACGATGGAACTCCCGGGCGGAGTTTCAGAGTGACTGGCCATCACGGGCGGACCCGTGCTTCAGAACAGGATTCCGGCACTCTGTCATCCCTGGGAGATATCCCATGGGACAGAATAAAACTATCGACGGAAGAGTCGGAGACCCGTCCAAAAGTACACAGGACGGGCGGGAAAAAGAACTGCAATATGAAAGACACTTGATGATCGGCGGTTACGAGAACCCCGTTCAGACCATGCCCTCGGGAGAGGGGAACTTCTACTTCGAGACCAGCGATCCCGGGGCCATCGACAGCTTCTACGCCCCGGACGCGGACAGGCTGCTCAGGCACATCTACCGCGAATTGGGGACCGTGGACATTGTGAGGATGCACGGCTACACATGGTCGGTCGAGGATTCGGAGATGATCCGATATGATGACATCGTCGATTTCGATTCTAAGTATGTGAATCCCGACGGATCCCGGGGGATATGGATCTACAGGAACTCCGACATGAGGATGGAGGATACGCTGAACGCCGCCAAGGACCTTGATACGGTGGTGAGAGAGGTACGGGAGATCGTCTCCGGGAAGGAGGTCACGTCCTACAATGTGAAATTCGATTTCGGGAAGTTCCTGTATCAGGAGCCGTTGAACATCCGTAACATTGTGACGAGGAAGATCGACATCATGAAGCTCGCTACTACCAAGGTGTACGAGCTGGCGGATTCGGATTCGATTGAGGATAAAGGATTACAGGAGAGGCTGCTGAGGGAGAGGGAGGATTCCTACTATCCCGAGAAGTGGGTGAGATCCATAGACGCGTACCGTGTGCTGTGTCCGGAGGACCCGATGGGGCTGGAGGGGATGAGGCACAGGGCGATAGACGATGCGGTTATGGAGGGGTGGATACTCAAATCCTTATCCCAACAGATCAATCCGGAATCGTAAATGGCATACGATAAGGAATCCAAAACCCGGGAACAAATCGACATCTGGCAGTCGGTCAAGGAAGGACACATCGAGAATCCGCCAGTAAAAGGATGGTTGTTTTATTACGACGAGACCAACAACTTCAGGAGGTTCAGGTTCGATCCGGAGAAACAATCGGGTTACAATGTCGAGAGGGCATTAACATACGATTTCATTCTCGGCGGCATAGCGTTCGATCCCGGGAAGAAACCCGATGCTGAAGAACTGATGGACAGGCTAGGGATTCAGAAGGAGAACGAACTGAAAGCGGGTTCGATTCTGAAGAATAGGGATTTCATGAAGGATATCGGCCTGAAGAGGGTCCACACGTTCCTGGAATGGATGCTGGATTCCGGCGTCATCGTCCACTTCTCCACATTGAACAACCTGTACTGGTCAATCATAGATCTGGTCGACGAGGCCTTGATTACCGAGGCGGGCCGTGTGATGATGCCTTTCCACAAGATAATGAAAGACCAGCTGTTCTACTTCGTCATGGGCCACCTGGACGAGATGACGTACATCCTCCAGGGTTACGGATTCCCCAATTTGGACAACGAGGACATAGATCCATTCGCTAGGGCGGTATCGGATTTCATCCAAGAGAACAGCTACGATGATACGCCCGAATTATTCTATCTCGAGGCAACCAGGCAGCTTATAAAGGATCTGAGGAGAGAAAAGGAGATGACCTTCCTCTCAGGCGGGGAGCCGGGCGTGATGATCGATTCCTACGAATGGGAATATGTGGATGCCATGCAGAAAACACCCAATGCTTTCCATCGTTTCGACCACGAGAGTACGGTGGAAAAGAGTCTGAGGAAGTACGATCTGCTGGAAGACGGGAAACCGTACGAAGGATACGAGTTTGTCGATTCCAAGGAGAACAGGTTTGTTCAGATTAGCGATGTGTTCGTCGGGATACTAAGCGAACTGTTTCATCACACGGATTCCCTAATGCTTGAAGGAAGGGATTCGATCCCCAGGCCGACGAAGGAACAGGCATACGGGATACATCTCCTGAAGAAGGTTATAACGAAGTCGGAAGAGATATCCATTTACCTTCAGAGACATCTGTGCCCAGAGAAATACAGGGAGTTTAGATACGAGTTCCTTGAGATCGTTGATTATTTCTGGAAAGAATAATGGTTTTTCACCTTTCGATTTCCCACAAATCAATATCTTACAATCTTAATGAGGGGTTGTGAAGACTAGATTTAATGTGGTGCCCGACGATACTATTCGTCAAGAATTCAAAAAGGCAAGAGGTCGCGTGATGCGTGACCCCGATGTCAGAGAGTACCTTCACAGAAGACCTATCGTTTGGACGAAGTTACGGATTGCATTCTGGAGAATCAACCCTACAGCAAGCAAAAATCTCAAGGAAATCTAGGATAGGAGTGTCAAAGGATACAAACGTCTTGTAGATGCGCAGATACAGTCTCTCGATGACACAGTAGAGCAATACGCGAAATCACACAGTACACCCTATTATTCTGAAGAAAAACCTGCCCTGCTATGCAAATACATGCCCAAAGGCCATGCAGTAGACAATATACTCAACTCGGTGACTAAATTTGGAAGCGTGGGCGAGTACAGAAGAGATGATCATATGGAATGCAAGCTCCCGATTGCACCAGAGATGAATACTAATGATTTTTTGGATGTGGTTAGAGCACGGATCCTAAAAGCAATGCTCGAGGAGCAGAATTTGGATATAATCTCCATTTGGAACAGTGTCCAGGATGCGATGGAAAACAATGTTTTCATCGGTAGTTTCTCGGATGGTAATAATCCGGAATATATGTGGCACGAATACGCTAAGGACGATGGCGTCTGTGTTTGGTTTGAACCGGATTATACAAAGTTGAAACTGGTCGTTTATTCCGACTATCTCGCGAAAGCGGATGATTTGAGAGAAAAATACGGTCAGATGATGCTTCGTATAGCAAAGGAAGGTTTCGACTCAATCAAGGATGATCTCGAATCTTCGACCAAGGAAATCATCAATCTGTCCCACATGTCTTTTTACACGAAGAAACCGGAATTTGACAAAGAAACAGAATGGAGGCAACTGGTTTCTTGCAGCGATCCTTCTAGAATCAAATTGGATGAGGATGGTTACAAATTCATCGTGGAATCAATCCCGGGACGCATTGTTAAAGTCGAATCCCGTTTGCCAGAAAAGGAACATGGTTGGCTCATAGCGGGGATCGATTCAAAAATTGAGGTCACACAAACAAAATCTACAACTCCCTCTGATACAATTGTCTTCCCTTAGTGGAATGATTTCGATAGGGTATGAAATACAAACACTCTTTGCTGTAATTGGAGGGTTTTGAGAGACGCATCAATAGGGTTCTTTGAATAGATTTATTTGTTAAATTCAATATTCCTTTTTGTTCATGAGTTCGTTTAGATTTGCAGATTTGTTTGCCGGATGCGGGGGGCTCAGTCTTGGAATGGAACAAGCTGGATTCAAATTAGTATTTGCCAGTGACATAGATCCCGTCTGCTCTAACACATTCATAAAAAATCGTAACATTTCAGAAGAACAGATGTTTATAGGCGACATTGCAGATCTAAATGACCACATCGAGGACTACTCGGATTATCTCAAAGACATTGACCTAGTATGTGGTGGTCCGCCTTGTCAAGGTTTTTCAATGGCTAACCGTCAGCGTTTGATTGATGATCCCCGCAATATCCTATACAAAGAATATTTGAGATTCCTGGACCACGTTCGTCCCAAATATTTCATCATGGAAAATGTAAAAGGGATGTTGAACAAAATTGGAGAAATTTTCGAGGACATAAAAAACATTCTTGGAAATGAGTATGACGTATCTTACTCTGTTTTCAACGCCAAAGATTACGGTGTCCCCCAGAACAGGGAGAGGCTTATCGTTATTGGAAATAGAATGGGTATATCTTCAGATTCAATCATCGCAGATATACGTTCCAAGTCAGATTCGTGCCCTCGTTTTGTTCTCCGCGATGCATTAAAAGGTCTCCCCCCATTGATGCCCAATAGACAGAAAAACAGCAGTTCCATTGAAAATGACGAAGTCGGATACTTTGCCAGAGATTACAAGTATGAAATGGACGAGTTCTATAGATTCATTAATGGGGACAGGAAGATTGAATCCCTATATAATCATAAGAACCGGTACAACAACAATCGCGACATTGAGATATTTACGAGGTTGCCCCAGGGGGCAAATTCGCTTCACCCTAGTATCAAAGATATAATGCCTTACGCATCACGTAACGACATTTTCAAGGACAAATATTTCAAACTCAAAGAGGACGAAGTCTGCAAGACTATTACCTCCCACATGAAGTTTGATTGTAATATGTACATTCATCCCACACAAGCTAGAGGGCTATCCCCCCGTGAGGCCGCCCGCATCCAAACCTTCCCCGACGATTTTATCTTCTACGGGGCACAAAACAGTTGGTATAAGCAAGCTGGAAACGCCGTGCCAGTAAAATTGGCCCAAGCTATCGGAGAAGAGGTCATTAAACATTTATGAAACAATTAGAACTTTTTTCCGGTGTGGGTGGTTTCCGCCAGGCCTCAGAATTATTGGAAATCGACTTCGGAGTGGAATTCAAAACTGTTGGGTATTCAGAGATAGACGTCAACGCTAAGAGGACATACAACAGTGTCTTCGATACAAATGGCGAGATGGATATCGGCGATATAGTTGAATTCAACAGCGACGAATCGAACATTAAGAGCATCCCAGATATCAGTTTGATAACAGGCGGATTTCCTTGTCAGCCATTCAGTATGATGGGTAAGCAGAAAGGTTTTGATGATGATCGTGGCAACCTTTTCTTCGAAATAATGAAAATCGTACGTATCAAGAAGCCCCGTTACATTCTTCTTGAAAACGTAAAAAATCTCAAAACACACGATTCGGGAGATACCCTCAGCGTCATTATCAGCACTCTTGAATCCGCAAACTATAGGGTAAAAATGGATATTTTCAACACGTCTGATTACGGTCTTGCTCAAACTCGCAATAGGATCTACATATTCGCGTATCCCAAATCTATGGGAGACATTGATTTTTCAAACGGTGTCGTGAAAACTACTTTCGATAAAATTGAGAGAAAGACCTCGATAATGAAGCAAGATAACACACACGAGGTGCTTTCTAAGTCAGTTGATGCCAAATATTTCTTATCCGAAAGGATAAAACCGACTATTCTCGCAAATGGATCGAAGAATTTCCAATCCCGTTCGGAGATCAATCAACTAATTGCCCGTCCGTTAACCGCTACAATGGCTAAAATGCACAGGGCCTGCCAAGACAATTATTTCAGTACGGGATATATCGAATCAGACAATCCCGAGGAATATGTTAAAAAACAATTCTCCAAAGAAGAGTTGGCAAAACAGCCAATTAGGAGAATAACTCCTAGAGAAGCTTTTGCTTTACAAGGTTTTGACTCTACTTACTTCGATAAGGTTGAAACATCGGGAGTTTCTGATTGTCAGTTATACAAACAAGCAGGAAATGCGGTCAGCGTAAACACCGTCTATGCAATATTATATTATCTTTTCGTGCATTTACATCTAACTGATGAGTGATATTTCAAACCCTTCACAATCCATAGAAATCTACGACCAGATTATTGGCTTAAAAAAGCTGAGTGGCGCTGATCTAGGGCACGAGTCGACTCATCAAACCCATATCGGTTTAATCAATAGTATCTTTAAGTTTTTTGAGGATGACGATGAGGCCGAATCGATTCTGCTGTACGATCAGATGTCAAAAACACTTCCAGCGAGTTATCACAGAATTCAGCCGTCTGGGGGAGGATCTGGACGTAGCATCGGTCTTCGTACAGGCATAAACCAAGATGCTAGTTTGCTGAAGACAATACGTGAAATCTGTCGGAAGAAGGATTGCGGATGGTATCTTATTTGGTTCAGTCTGATTGATAAAACGCCCGTTTTTATACTATTCGATTCGGAGTCGGATATATACAAATGTCTTGTTAAAAACGGAATTAACCCCGATAAACGCATCTCGAAGGGCATATCTTCTGACGATAATCGTTATAGGACGATTCTTTCCTGCATTAATCCGATTTTGACTGAGTATCTGGGCGGAATGGACAAAGAGTTGGAAATCGCTGTTCAGACAGGTAATCAAAAAACCCGCTTCACTCACAAGAACTACGTAAAAGCATCAAAGAGGATGCAAGAAATCGGTCGTGAAGGCGAGGAAATAATCAACCGGTATTTCCAAGAATTACGTACTCAGAAGAAAATAGATGAATACGAATGGAAGAACAAAGATGGTGAAAGCGGCGAACCGTATGACTTTATCGTAAAAAAATCGGATGAAATCGTATATCTCGACGTAAAGACCACGGGGTACGATTTCTCACGCCCAATGGTCTTCAGTAAGCAGGAAATAGATTTTGTTGCCAATAGCGGTAGCAATTATGCCATTTACAGGGTATATCGCGGCAACAATGCCAAGTATTGCTTAAGAGTGTGTTCCAATTCAAAAGAGAATTTCCAGAAAATCGACACGATATTGAAGGAATGTGCTGAACGCTTGAAGTTGTTAACAACACTTGAAACAGCCAAACTTACCATAGATCCAAACAGCAACGACCTATTGTTCGACGAGGAAATCAATCTTGATTTTTGATATCGGTTTATGATTTGAGAGACGTCATCGATTCTATTGAACAATTGATTGAACTCGTCATTCAAAACAATCTGGTCTGGTTGAAATCCTCTTCTCCAGATTCATAAACAATCCGGGAATCTGCTATAACCTCTTTGCTGACGCATACATTCCATGCACGCATCCGTGAATGCCATTTTTTGTGTCTAACAAACGCATCCCAGTCCAGTTGATAGATTGCTTTCAACCGGTAATTGCGATCCAGGCGGCATATCACCAGATAATCGAACATCTTCTCGTCTGGCACGTTTTCGTCCGGTGTATGGAGCCCGTAAATTACACCCGTGACTGAGCCGGTTGTGGTTTTGATACTGTACATTTTTCCGTTACGGCCGATGGCATCGACGTTTTTGGTTCCTGTAGCCGCAGGGGTTAGGTTGGGAAGTGTCGTATCTTTTTTGTACTGTTCCATTACAAGATATTCTCCCAAATCCCCCACAACGTTATTGGTACGGATTACGTTACGTTCCTTCAAAAGAGCTATGCAGTCGCCGTAAGCTTCTATTAACTCCCCCGTTTCCAAATTCGAGAGATCAAGTGACATCGTAAATGTAAGCTGCAGCATTGTATTTAGCTGCGCTGCTAAAGAGGTCACGGATTGATCCTACAATGAGGCAGTCATGTGTTTTTTCTATTCTATGAATCATCAAGAATCCGTTCAGTATTACATCGTAAAACCAACTAATTATATTCCCAACTCCTATTTTCTATGCTCGATGGACGAATTCCTCGAGATTTCAAAGCTGATAAAGGTCCAGGGCATCTCCTGGGCGGTGTTCATCAAAAGCGAAGCGGAGAAGCTCGGTCCTGAAAGGGTACGGCTACGGATACAGAGTGCTTGGATGGATGTACGAGAAAGGAGAAGGAATTCAACAGGATCTGGGCATGGCCATAGACATGTACAAATGTGCAGTCGAACACGGATGCGAGGAGGCCGAGAAAGAGCTAAGAAGACTGGTTCCATGCAGATATGAAAACTCTTCGGGAGATGCTTGATAGAGCGTATCATAAAGGGCTGAAATACGGAAAAGAAAAGATGATGAGAATATTCTGACAACGATACAATTCCAGTTACAAATCTTTCAATCCCAACCCATTTTCGAGAATATCTCCCTGATATCTTCGTCAGATGAAGAGAGCACCCCCTCCAGTTTACCTGTCTCGATGGCCTCTTTCATTATGGTTTCCTTGATCTTCAGACGATTGTAGATCTCATCATCCAATGATGTGGAATGCCCACTGCTGATGCCGTCCAACATCATCCCGCCGTAAGTCACCTTCATGAAGCGGTGCTGCGTGTACTGATCATCAGACAGACCCAATCTGTGTATGCGGTCCTTGGACTGGAGCAAGTGGACCAGATTATAGCTGTACTCGTAGTAAATGGTGTCATGGCATACAGTATGTAATGAAACCGATTCTGCCAAAGTATGTGGATTCGTGATGAGCACAGAGAACCTGCCACCCTTGAAATCATTGATGATCCTGGAGCGCTCATGCACCGGGACACTACCATCGATGCTCTCACAGGAGATGCCCTCTGCGCCCAGAAGATCCTTGATGTTGTATATGGATTTCCTGAAGATGCACCATACTATGACGGTTTTGCCCTCCCTGACGAGCATCGATACCTGATCTATGCATAATCTGGTCTTTGAGGTAACACCAATCTTTGAGATCACCGGAGCCAAATCCTTAAGGGATGGCAGCAGCGTTGCCATGACATCCGGATTGTAGTCATCGGTTGATTCATCCTTGAAGCTCTGCACCAATTCGTCAGGGACCTCGTCCTTCAACAGCATACTCGGATCCGATTCCGCCTGGAGAAGGCGGATGATCCATGTCAGCGGATTGCCTGCACAGACTTCCTTTATCCTGCTGTAGAGCAGATTCTCCTCATTGGTTGATTCCACAAGTATCTGGATATCCGGATTCTCCGGCGGCACCCCCAAATCATCCTTACTCGTCCTGCAGTAGAACGGTTGGATCTTGTCATTGATGTCCTGTATCACAGATTGAGTGGGGTTCCGAAGAGAAGAAAGATCGTATTTGAAATATGAACCGTACTCCTTAGGGAAGAGGATATGCAGTATGCTGTAGAGATCTGAATACGAATTGGGCATAGGAGTACCTGTGAGGACCAACGTGCGCGTCGATTCCTCCGCTACCATCCTGGATGCCGCAGACCTCTTGGTGCTCCAGCCCTTGATGTAGTGACCCTCATCGAAGACCAGCAGGCATTTTGATATGAGGTACTCATTGAGGGCGGATGCGTATTTCCAGAGGCTCTGATAGTTTATCAGAACCATATCCACGGTGGCATAGCTGTTGAAGAATGCCGCCAGAGAAGATGTTCCCTGATGATCTCTGGAATCGAACACTTTGGGTTCCCGACCGAACATCGCCCTGTACTCTGAAATCCAGGAATCGAATGAGTTTAATGGGCACACCACCACCATGTTCAGAAGATTGGATGTCGACTTGAGGTAAGCTAATACCCCCAGGACAGATGCTGTCTTTCCCGATCCCGGTACTGAGAAGTTACCGGCCTTCATCATCGCATACATGAAGAATGAGTCCCACATCTGCTGATCGTACAGATGCCTCACACTGGCCTCATCGACTGTCTTTTTGTATACGATGAACTCGTTCATGATGTTGTGAGCGCGGTTCTTGATATCAATCCCTAACTTCCTTCTCTTCTGTATGATGAGATCGTGTGAATTGATGTAATCCATCAACCTCTTGGAGACTGCTAACCTTATGTCCTTGTCATGGCAGTATGAGCCGAGGTTACTGATAATGCGCTGGAAGGAGATGTAATCTAGATCCTTGCGGAATACTATCTCCTTGTCGAATGATGATACGAACCTTTTGATATCAGACTTATAGACGATTGCATAATTGGTTGGAGGATTGTCTAGACGGTTGTCGAGAACTATCGTGCTACCATCGAAATCCAGAAAGATGCAATTCTTCGTCTTATCGATCTCGTCTATCACAGCCACGCCGCCATGGGAATGGCTTTTAATCTCCTTCCAAACAACCTCTGAAGGTTTCTTGACGATCATTCCAGGCTTATCATCGTTCCACATCCTCTCAAAATTCTCCTTATGTGAATCGAATGATTCGTATCTTCTGAAATCGAAGCTCTCGTAATTCTCTTCGATTGCCGCTGCTGTCTCATTATTGGATCCAAGCATCAGCATCGCATCGCCATCATAGCCCTCAGCATACCCCCATTTGTAATGGAAAATCCCCTTGCGAACTAGTGCAATCTTGATCTCGACCACACCGGCTGAAATCAGATCCGTTAGAATCTGAAGAGAATCCTCCTCATCCAATGTGAGATCCTCGCGCAGACGGCTCAGGAACATGGGATCCAGATCCTCGAGACTCTTCTCTCCCTTGGTTATAGCATCGAAATCCTCTTTTTCGATGTCTTCAGACACGATGAGCCTATACTTCGAATCGGGCTTGTGTACGAACTCAACGAGGCCCTGCGAGTATGCTGCCAAAGCTTTCGAAGAGAAATAGCAGGATACACGGTCGAACCTCTTTGCAGCTCTGAAGAACGGAATGTAGAAATCATTCAGCAAATCCTTCTCGGAGGAGTCGTAGTATCCTTGCAACTCATCTAGTCTGGTCATTCAGCATCCCTAGACGTTCCTCTACCATCTTCTTGAGCTCTTCTAGCTTGTATCTTAGGTCGTCCTTTTGCTCGACGATCTCTATGGATGGTTTATCGATAGCTGAAATCTTCATCATCGCATTATCAACGAGGTTGAGCGGTGCATCTTTGGCATTCATGATAGAGATGCGGTCGAACTCAGAGTTCACCGTTTCCTCAATCTTTCTGGCTAGCTCCTCATCGTTCCTTATCTGCTCCGATATGACTGTCTGTGTGATCGGCTCGTCTATAGATGCTATCTTTTCAATGACCTCATCCACTATTTCCTGGGTGGCGGTAAGGTACTCCTCAGATAGCTCGCTCTCAGCAATTTTCTTAAATTTCCTAATCTGGCGAGTCATGTCGCCTGAACCGAAGAGAAGAGACGCGAACATATCCTTCTTGTACCTCTCCTTCACCTCATCATCTGGTAGCTTCTTCAAAACGCTATGAATCTCATAAAGCGGCCCATTTATGTTGAGATTCGATGCTATGTAGAACTGCTTAGGGGCATTGACGAATTCCAGGAAATCCACCATAAGATTGGCAATCTCCATCAGCTTACGAACCTCAGCCTCTTTCTGGTCGATGCAACGTGCGTACTCTTTAGGTTCGAAAGAATGCCCATCCTCAATCAGATCCCTGTAAATCCCCACCAACTTGTTTATAGGGTCGTAGTCCACCTGCTTCTCCGTTCCATGCTGGAGTGTGAGCTCTAGCGACTTTATCGCCTTCTTCCCGGTCTCGTCATCATATGTGTTGTCAAGGATGACAGCATCGAAGAAGCTGAACTTGGGATCCTCGAGGCTGAGCTCCCTCAGGCATGTGAAACGACGGTTACCATCGATGATCCTGCCGTCCCTTAGGACGACACCAGACTCCCTCTGTTCATACAGCTTGATATTGTTCTTAGTCTTCTTGAATGCATCCAGATTGCTCTCTTTGATCATATCGTGGATGATGTTGTTGTACTCGGGATTGTTGATGTCTATCGCGCCATTTTCCGACTCGTACTTGCTCATCCATGTGGCTATCCTATCATTCTGATCATTGTAGTAGAGCTGGTCCAGCTTAATCCTGTAGACCTGATAGGCCTTGGTCTGACCATCGATGGTCAATTTCTTGGAAAGATCGGTCTCTTGAACAATGTTCGAATTGGATAAATCTAGCTCGGTCATTTTATGCCCCTGTCATTTCATCTACGTACGCTTGATCGTCACGGAATATCTTCTCAGTGTACTTGCAATACCTTAAAGGCTTATGTTCATTTCTAAGCTCCCTGCCCAGATTTAAGCCGTATAGCTCATCGATTTTATCTACGATATCGATTTCGTAATCACTGTCATCATTGCCGAGGGCGGTCAGCGTCATATCTACTATCGCCCCGTTGCGATTGAACTTCTCCATGCTGGTGAACACCTTATGCTTGTGGATCTCACCGCACCTGAGGTTCCTGGAGAGACAGAGGATGTTCTCGTAGAACTCATCCTCGAACCCCTGTTCCTCCAGTTCATGCTGGAATCCGCAATTATGGAGGAAATCCAATGTGAAGTAGCTGTCAGGTTCGAGGAAGGATGCTGCCGCAGACTGATAATCTGCAATCATGTCGTCTGTGACACCTGCTCCGTACAATTTGTCCGCAGTGACATATGTGTCCCCCTCGATGAGGTAATACCTGCGACTTTCCAGATAATCGTTGAATATGTTCATTACTGATTTGTTGTCCCTCATCTCATCGGTGATTGTCACGAAATCCTTGGAGAACAGTTCCTTATCGACGGCCTCACGTAACGACTGGTAGGCATCCGGATAAATTGAACCTTGAGCACTTCTGTACCCCAATCTATTAAGGTTATCGATGTTGTAATACGGATCGTTCTTAGTCTTATGTGTGCTCTTATCATCTGATTTTATGTCGAACTTGGATTCAGCCTTGAAAAACAGCTTACGGGCCACATCATGAGACATAATCCTGGGAGGACTCATCATCGTCGAGAGGTATTCGATTACCTCGTCTGAGAACTTCGGCAGATTCATGTCGAAGTAATCCCCATTGGAGTACTGGGAGAACTTAGTCATGAGGGATCTTATGGATTGCTCCTTCATTCCGTATCTTTCTGAGTACATCCTGCAGAAATCGTTCTTGTTTATGCGACCGGTCTCCTGCAACAACGCTGTTATCTGATCAGGTATCGTCGCCTGACCGAAGCATACAGACGGAGATGTCGGCAACACCATGTTCAATGAAGTAAGGATGCTGTTGTGCTTGTACTTACTCAAGAGCATGTACATCTCCTGCTCGTTCCTTATGTCATACTCATCACAGATGGCCTTGGAATCGATGATTATCAATTGAGCAGAGATATAGGAATCGCTATACCTCCCCAGATCCAATCTCTTGAGGAACTCTGTGACCTGCTTCTCATCGAATGGGTAATACCTGACAGTCGTTGAATCCAAACGCAGGACATGGGTTCCGGGTTTGTCAGAACATAGCTTTATGTCCGCACTGTTCATCTTACAGAGGGGAGCGTTTTTGAGACAATTCTTGTTTACGAACTCCTTGCAGAGCCTGCTGACCTCTGATATGTGCTTGGGTTTGCCAATTTTGGAAAGAACATATGCGATGATGGAATCGTCGGAGAGATTCAATTTCCCATCCTCCAACTCGATATTGTTGTACATCATCGCGCGGAGCTTCCTCTTGAAGGTGTCAGTCTTCGTCGGATCGTTCAGCAGATCCTCCGGTTCCTTCCATCCCTTAGGATGCATGAGCTCAAGATAACGATAGGTCTCCTCGTCCACAGAATACAGGTCCATGAACTGCTTTGCCTTGAACTTGTACAAACTGAAATCTGATGCCAATTCATCCTCTTTCGGTCTTGCCGAGAAGTACGCACGAATCCTCAACAATTCATCATCGACGTCTTTGTATCTTGACTCAAATGCCTCTGAATCCAAAGCGAAATAATCCCTCACGTTCTCCGGTGCCTTTTCCACCATCTTATGTACGGTCAGGACCCTGAGGGACAACCCATTGGAAGTACGTTCTACGACCCCTCTCTCCAGAAGCGATGCAATAACGCGGTCATAACTCTCATTGAACATCAATTTCGAATCTAAATTCTTCTTCAGCTTGAATGCGACTACCGGTCCATCTGCTTCTGATAGGACGCCTATGATGTTCTGTTCCAAAGTCTTGGGTGCCTCTTTGTTTCCAGTCGAAGACGGTGGTTGGATAACAGGAAGTGAGGATATGACCTTCCCAACATAATCGTTGTTCAACCAAAAGCTGTACTTCCTCTCTGCAGCGTTCTGTCCATGAGGTCTCACATGTACCATTAGGTTGGCCGTCTTGGGGATGAAAGCATCGATATTGCCATCAACGATCTTCTGCCTGGTATCGTTCCATACGAACTCAGCCTTCTGGAGATCATCATCTGGCATTGACCAGAAAGCCGCATTCTTAAACGAGAAATCCCCGTCCTCCGAATCATCAGATGATGTAAACACCAAGAAAAGGAACCTACTGGTAATCTGCTTATAGAATTCACTCTGCTGCCATGACGAGTTGGTCATCTCCTCAAAATCAAATGCCGGAAATGACATACTCTCCTTGGGAGGAGAATCATCCTTCACACGGACGGTTCTTATGTAGGTTCCACTGGTTATGAGAGCGTAGTATAGATCTGGCGATGACTTCAACATCCTATCCGCCAAGGACCTGAAATACCCTTTAGACTGCGGATTGAGATGCTCCTTGAGGATGGCCTCTATCTCAGAAGAAGACTTGCCGACGAATTGCCTGAGAAAATCTATTATCGCCTCTTCAACTTCGATGCCACTTCCACCCATCAATTCGTAATAGTTGTCGGATTATAAACTAAGCATCCTAATCCTGAACCAATGATATACCTGTAAACCAATCTGAGAAGTATGAGGACTGCGCCGAAGCCCTTGAATAAGAACGTCACGAAATCCATGAAAGGAAACGTTCGCAAAGACACCAAACCGGAGCTTATCCTCCGCAAAGGCCTCAGGGATGCAGGTTACAGCGGCTACCGCCTGCAGTGGAAGGTTCCTGGAAGGCCGGATATCTGCTATCCGGGCAGGAAGATCGCCATATTCGTTAACGGATGCTTTTGGCACAGATGCCCCAAGTGCAATCTGCCCGTGCCCACGAACAACAGGGAATACTGGGAATCCAAGTTCGAGGCTAACAAGATCCGTGATGCTGATAAGATATCGGCATTGGAATCATCGGGATGGACAGTGATGGTTGTATGGGAATGCGACCTCAAAAAGAATCTGGAATCGCAGATTGAACGTATCGCAGAACTGATTCTCTCAAAGGATGATGAAAAGAAACGTGGCAAACGTAAGAAGGATTAATATCGGTAGATTGGATCCCGCTAACATGGAATCCTGCATCCGCGTAGTCGAATTGTTCGCTGGTGTCGGGGGATTCCGTGTCGGGTTAGAAAGAGCCTCTTCAGAGAGGTTCAAGACCATCTGGGCTAATCAATGGGAGCCAAAATCCAAGATGCAGGCCGCCTTCACATGCTATGAATATCATTACGGAAACTCTGGCTCCAAGAATGTGAACGAGGACATCTCTAAAGTCAGGGACGATGTCCCAAAAGACTTCGAACTCCTAGTAGGCGGTTTCCCCTGTCAGGATTATTCCGTGGCTTCCACACATGCAAAAGGCATCCAAGGGAAAAAGGGAGTCCTGTGGTGGGACCTATACCACATCGTTCAAAAGCACCACCCAAGATACATTCTCTTAGAGAACGTGGATCGCCTCCTCAAATCACCAGTGGACAAAAGAGGAAGGGACTTCGGGGTAATCCTCAGATGCCTTTCGGACGAGGGGTACTACGTGGAATGGCGCGTCATCAACGCTAATGACTACGGAATGGTTCAGAGACGCAGGAGGACATTCATATTCGCCTGCAGAGAGAACCATCCGTTCATCAAAACAGTGAGAGACATCGACTTGAAGGATCTGGTCCTTTCGAAGGGTTATTTCCAATCCGTGTTCCCGGTCAAAGGTCTGAAAGACCTGGAGAAGATCGGCTCTTACGAAATCAAAAAATCCTACAAAGGCCTGGTCGATGTATCCGACAGGTTCGAAGGACGTTTCTACAACTCCGGTGTGATGTCAAAGGGAAACATCTACACATGCGAGACCGTTCCAAAGTATCGCAAGAAGAAGGGCGAGGGATTACTATCAACCGTCGTAGATAGCTGCGATGACCCTGCATACTTGCAGGAGGATTATATCGACAAATGGATTGAGATGAAGGGCAGTAAACGCTTGCTGAGAACGAACAAGAAAACAGGCATCCAATATTACTATTCCGAAGGCTCCATTCCTTTCCCGGACCCGCTGGACAAGCCTGGAAGAACCATGCTCACATCCGAAGGGACAAGAAACCGCAGTTCTCACGTAATAAGGGATCCAGGCAACGGCATGCTTCGTGTGCTGACTCCCGAAGAGTGCGAGAAACTGAATGGCTTCGAGCCTGGTTGGACCTTCATGCTATCGAAACGCCAGAGATATTTCACAATGGGTAATGCGCTTGTTGTGGATCTCATCGAGAGAATGGGTAAGGGCATCCTAAGTCTCGAAGACATGTGATGAATCGACCTCTTTCGACTTTATCACGGTTCGAATTACATGCAAACACGAGGGTTATAGGATTCTTATCCTTCCACTACCATACCCTCTCCATGTCCGAGATCAGATGCCCCCGCTGCGGAACGTTCTTCCAGATAGACGAATCCGATTACGGAAAGATAGTCAGCCAGGTGCGCGACGCGGAGTTCTCCAAGGAGATGGAGTACCGCGTGCAGCATTACGAGAAGGAGAAGGCCGATGCCGTATCTATCACCAAAGCTGAAGAGGAGAAGAGGCACGCCGACCTCCTCAACAAGACGAAGGAGCAGCTGAACGGGGAGATAGCCTCCAGGGACAGGGAGATAGCCGATCTCAGGTCCAGGATCGAGAAGTTCGAACTGGAGAAAACCATCGCCGTGAAGGATGCCGAGGATGCCAAAGAGAAGGAGATCTCCGATCTGAAATCCAAACAATCCGGATGGGAGAGCGAGAAGAAACTCGCCCTCTCCGAAGCGGAGAACAGGAAGATAGAGGAACTCAACTCCAAGGAGAAAGAGATCTCAGAACTCAAAGCGAAGATCGACCAAGTCGAGATGTCAAACAGACTCGAGCAGGACAACATCAGGAACCAATACGAGTCGCAGCTCAAAGCGAAGGACGAGGAGGTCCAGTTCTACAAGGATTTCAAAGCGAAACAGAGCACCAAGATGATTGGGGAATCCCTTGAGATCTTCTGCATGAACGAGTTCAACAAGCTGCGCCCCACCGCATTCCAGAACGCGTACTTCGAGAAGGACAACGAGGTGTCCGGCTCTGGATCCAAAGGGGATTTCATCTTCAGGGATTCCGAGGACGGCGTCGAGTACATCAGCATAATGTTCGAGATGAAGAACGAGGCCGATCAGACCGCCACCAAGCACCGCAACGAGGACTTCTTCAGGGAACTCGATAAGGACCGCACCGAGAAGGGATGCGAATACGCCGTCCTGGTCACCATGCTGGAACCGGACAACGAACTGTACAACACCGGCATAGTGGACGTCTCCTACAGATACCCCAAGATGTACGTCATAAGGCCGCAGTTCTTCATCCCCATGATCACCCTCCTGCGCAACGCATCGAGGAACTCCCTCCAATACAAGCAGGAGCTCATGGACATCAGGAACCAGAATCTCGACATCACCCATTTCGAGGAGAACATGAACGCCTTCAAGGACGGCTTCGAGAGGAACTACCGTTTGGCGAGCGAGAGGTTCGCCAAGGCCATAGATGAGATCGACAAGACCATCGACCACCTGCAGAAGGTGAAGGAGGGTCTGATAGGATCAGAGAGGAACCTAAGACTGGCGAACGACAAGGCCCAGGACCTGTCGATAAAGAAGCTGACCAAGAACAATCCCACTATGGCGAAGAAATTCGCGGATCTGAAGGACGATAATGAGCAGAAATCAGACGAACGATCGAATTGAATCGATAAGGAAGGTATTAAGAAAAAGTGTGCAGCTGACATCTATGCTAGATATCCTAACCAAACTGCTAGGTATGCAATTAGATGTTACTCTGACAAATGTGATACCTAAATGAGAATTGCATCATTCACCACATAACCAGATGTTCAGAATAGAGTTGACCCTATCCAACTCTTTCTGTTCATCCCCTTCGTACCTGTAGACCTCATGATCGGTGTTCACTGACAGCTCATTCTCTCCGTCATCGTCGATCCTCAGCCTATAGATGCTGTTACCGGTCCAACTGCGGTACAGGTACAATGTATCCCCCTCCATGAACGATCCCCACCTGTCATCCATGCCCTCGGGCCTGCGACCGGATCTGAGGATCCCCAGCTCCTCGGAGCTGAATCTCCTCTTCAATATGATCCTGATGGATTGGTCACCGATGTCTACGAACCGCCAATCGTCCCTCATCGCTGGTCTATCCATCGTTCCGCACCTCACAGGAAGATGATGGGGTCTCCCCCATCGTTGATCAATCCTCGATCTCCCAGACCATGGTCACCAATTCCTCGACGGAAGTATCTTCCGGATCTATATCCAAGCCGAATCCACCATCGTATATCGGCGATGCGAGCATCTTGCAATCGGAATAGTCCTCGTACCCTCCGTATGAGCTGAATTTCCTGTCGACGCTCAGCAGCTTCCCCAGCTTCGCACCCACGGATTGCACGATGGTCTCCGCTTCATCCTTTGCATGCCTGCATGCCTCCTGCAGCGCCCTGTTCTTCAGGGCCTCCATGTCACTGTTCCTGAAAGAGAACCTGATCCTAGGGGTGATGTCCATCTTCATTATCCTGCCGAGGATATCCGCCAGCTTCTTGTTGTCGTTGGGGAACTCGAAGGACAGACCCTGCTCATAGACGAAGCCGTCCGGATATTCCTTGTATACGTCATCACCGTCCTCGTCCACACCGATCTTCCTCTTGGAATAGGCCTGAGAGACGGACAGGTTGGTGGTCTTGAGCGCCTCGCGGGCTATGCCCGACTTCTCTATGGCATCCTTCAGCCTCACGGTGCAGTCGGTCATCTCCTGCACTGCTTTACTGTACTCCTTCGCCCTTCCGGTGACGTCGAAACTCACCACGGTGATATCCGACGGTGCGGTCACGGTGGCCTTGCCGCTCATAGTGATCATTCTTTCCATATTCTCACCTTCTTCTCCCGGAAGTATTCCGGGGCTTACGTGATCGATATGGGTCGCAGGAGTATAATAACACTACAATGTTATGTTTGTTATCTTTTTTCTGCGGGTTAGCCGGACGGTTGCGATGATATCAGTGAAGAAACTGCTGGAGAGTGAAATCAGCAAAGCTGCGGCTCAGAGATGGATCGATGATCAGTCCGCTCTCTGAAGCTCCTTTTCTGCAAGGTAACGGACATCCCTGACGAGGTGCTCTTTGATATCGAGATCGACGATAGCCTCATCAATGGACATTTTGCGAATTCTGACTATCGAAGCTACTGAATGTGCATAGTTCTCAATCAAAATATCATCGATTTCCTGCTCCCTAAGCTCCTCAGCATAGCTCTTAGTCAATTCATCCATACTATCGATTGAACAGTGCCCTATCCAATTATTATAATCTTGCCTGTGCCGTTCCTCGTACTTCAAGAAATCAGTACATGCCCTGGAAGACAAAGGGTAGACGCATGATGGATGATAATAACGCGCGATTATGGAGTCGATGATGTATGTCTAATCAATCCGCTTTCTGAAGCTCCTACTCGGCGAGGAAACGAACGTCCCTGATGAGATACTCCTTGATGTTGAGCTTTACAAGGGCTTCGTCAATGGAGATGTTGTCGCTTCTGACCAACGCTACGACAAACTTAGCATCCTCTTCGATCAGGGCATCTTCCACTGCCTGCTCCAAGAGTTCCTCAGCGTAGCTCTTCACCGTTTCCTCCATACTATCGATTAACAATCCGCTTGTCTTAATTTTATAATCTTGCCCTTGCCGTTCCTTGCACTTCAAGAAATCGGTACATTCTCTAGTTGGCAAACCGGGTAGACAATATGTACAATGCAAAGACCTATGTAGATGATGAGAACACCCTGATTTTGGTGTCGATGATATCTGATCAATCCCCTTTCTGAAGCTCCTTCTCGGCGAGGAAACGGATGTCTTTCTCTAATGATGGATCGATACTCAGATTGCTCATAGCCTCGTCTATCGAAATGTTATTCCTCTTAACCATGAAAACGATATTCTTAGCCTGAACATCGATCTGCGCATCCTCGATGGCCTGCTCCCTGAGTTCCTCAGCGAAACTCTTTGCCGTTTCCTCCATACTATCGATTTATCATCCGCATGTCTCAGTTTTATAATCTTGCTCGTGCCGTTCCTGGTAACGATAAGGTTAGATCGCTCGCTAACTAAACACTGAAAAACCAACCGTTCCCGACTTCAAAGAGAAGGATCGATCATCTTACCCTGAACGCCACCCTCATCCTGTCGGCGATCCTTCCGCATTCCTCTTCCGAGGCCTGACTGATGGATCCCCCTACGACGGAGACTGTCACGCCGTCGATGGACTCCCTGCACTCCTTGATGAAGTCCAGGACCGCCTGGTAGGAATCTATCCCGAACCTGCTGCGGGTGACCTCCAGGTACTCCTCCGCGTTGCATGCGTTCAGGGAGATGGAAACGGAATCCACCAAACCCACCATCTCCGGCACGATGTCCCTGCCGTTGATGAGGTTGCCCAGACCGTTTGTGTCCAGTCTGACCCTCTTGTGCAGGGTATCCTTGATGAACCTGGCGATGACCTTGAGGTCGTCGAACCTCTCCGTTGGCTCCCCGTAGCCGCAGAACACTATCTCCGGGACCCCTTCCAGATCCAGCGATGATAGCTTGTCCTCAAGCTCCTGCACCGTGGGCTCCCTGTCCAGCCACAGCGAGTCAGCATCCCCTAGATGATCGGTCTCGTCCCTGACGCAGAAGGTGCACCTGCAGGGGCACCTGTTGGTCATGTTGATGTAGTATCTCGATCCGTAGCGGTAGACTATGCTGGGCATCGTGACTCCCATGAGTGATTCGGTATAAAATAGTGAATAAAGAAGGGCCGTGAGGCCCTTGGTTTGATCAGCACCTGCGGATGATCATCGTCACCGCGTTCCCTCCGCCTAGGCAGAGGGTTCCGAGACCGACGTCCTTGTTGCGGTCCTGGAGCGCGTAGAGCAGGGTGGTGAGCACACGGGCACCGGAGCATCCGATGGGGTGTCCCAATGCGACCGCGCCTCCGTTGACGTTGAAGATCTCGTCGGGGACGTTGAGCTCCTTCTTGACCGCGCAAGATGCGGATGCGAAGGCCTCGTTGTGCTCGAAGAGGTCGATATCGTCGATGGTCATTCCGGCTTTCTTGAGGACGTGCCTGGTGGTGGGTATGGGGGCCTCCATGATGTACTCGGGCTTGACTCCCCTCTCCCCGTAGGCCTCGATGGTCGCCAGGGGCTTGAGTCCGTGCTCCTCCGCCCACTTCCTCGATGCGACCACCAGGGATGCGGCTCCGTCGCTCAGCTGCGAGGAGTTACCGGCAGTGACTATTCCGTCCTTCTTGAAGACGGGCTTCAGCTTCCCGAGGGCCTCCATGGAGGAATCCTCCCTGATACCCTCGTCTGCGTCGAAGATGATGTCTCCCTTCTTGTTGGGGATGGTGATGGGAAGGATCTCCTTCTTGAACTTGCCCTCCTTGGTCGCCTTGGCGGCCTTCAGGTGGGATTCCACTGACAGCTGGTCGGCATCCTCCCTGGAGACGTTGAACCTCTCGGCCACGATCTCGCCGGTGAATCCCATGTGCTGGTTGTTGAAGATGTCCCAAAGTCCGTCGTGGACCATGGCGTCGACGACCGTCTGGTCGTTCATCCTGTATCCCCATCTGGCGCCGTTCATGATGTATGGGGCGGAGGACATGTTCTCCATTCCTCCGACCGCGAGGACGTTGTACTCCCCTGCCTTGATGGCGTCGGCTGCGAGCATGGCGGCCTTCATCCCGGATCCGCATACGGCGTTCACGGTGAAGGAACCGATCTCCTCAGGGAGGCCGGCTCCGATGGCAGCCTGCCTCGCGGGGTTCTGGCCGAGTCCGGCGCTGATGACGTTACCCATGATGCATTCCTCGATGTCAGTGGGCTGGAGTCCTGCCCTGCTGACAGCCTCCTTCACGACCATCGCACCGAGGTCGGTGGCCTTGATGCCTGTGAGTGTCTTTCCGTATTTTCCGATGGGCGTCCTTACTGCGCTTAAGATTACGACTTCGTCCATGGTTATCATTCCTTTAATCGTGAAGATATGGGTTCAGTATTAAAGAGTGACGTTGTCGAAGTTCGACTATCGCCGAATACAAAAAGCTCAGACCCTGCCGTTGAGGAACTCCACAGGCTGCTCCAAACCCATTCTCTTCAGGGGCTTGGAGAGATGCCTCCTGGCTGCCGTCGGGGGCTCGTACCATCCGGGCACGACCTGCCTGCGGACGTTCTCCAAAACGGGCTCTTCGGAGGACGTGTGGCAGTCCCTGCACTTGTACGGCTGTCCGGATCCCTTGGATTTCATGGTCCTGCCACATTTCGGGCACACGGGATTGGAGACCTTCCTGTACTCGTCCGCAGTGGAGATGATATGAATCTTCTCAATGTTCAGGGTGCGGGGTTCTTCCCTCAGCTCACCTAATACCTCCACCTCGTCACCGGGTATGAGCCAGTCCACCGTGAAACGGAACTCCTTCGACGGTTCGTATGCTCCGCATGTGAGCACTCCGTGCCTCGTCTCGATATCTATGAAGACGTGACCTCCGGAGATGTGCCGGGGCTGCGAGACGATCGTGCCTTTAAGGATGTACGATTGGTTCGGGACCAACTTGGAAGGGTCCCTGATGAGATGGTCGTCCGTCCCCTGATTCGTCAGGAAGACCATCCACCTCTCAATAGGCTCCGTCGAGATCCTCTTCGAAGCCTCGATGAGATCCTTCTCATCGTCTCCTCTGAGGCCGTACATCACCGGACACGGGGTGGAAGGGACCATCGCCACCTTCTGCATGCGGTCCTCCCAGCTGTTGAATGTGGTAGGATAGCCGTGCTCCACATCCCTTATGGTCAGAGGATCAAAGATCCTCTCTGTGCCCCATCTGTCGTAAGGCCTGTAGGACAGCAATTCGAATGTCGTGTCCCTGGGCCTCCATGCCATGCCGCATGTGCAGCCGATGAGCCCCCTTCCGCAGCCGATCTCATAGGTGGTCGCACCGATCCTCTTGATCTCCTTATCGATGACCTTGCGATCCATGATGGTCCTGACGCCATTCCAGTAGAAGCTCTGGGAAGGCTTCACCCTGGAGATCAACAAACCGGGGTCCGCATCATCCTCATGATGCTCCAGGATATGGGGGATAATCCTATCCTTCATCATCTCCGGATCGGGTTCGAAGGAAGTACAGGAATCGTAGCAGAAGATCTTCCTGTCACCGATCATCCCGATGAAACGCTTCTTCCCGGTACCTTTACCGAATCTCATGACAAGGGAACCGTTCCCCCTGGTCTTCCAGGGCGTGGCCGGATTCAGCCTCACCAATCTAGGATTCCCGATCAGATCCAAATCTGAGAATTCCCTGATAATCTCCGTAGCCAGGAACGTCGTGCAGTTCCCCTTCATGGAATCGGTATCGTCCACAGCTACGAACATGGATTCTCAATCCCTATCTTCATAGATATCATTATTCGTCATCCATTTGACGAAAAACATGGTATGATCGTTGGAGAAATCCCCTCTGACCGAATAGTATCCCATATCCTGAGGCATATCCTTGTAATAGCAGCGGAGATCACCTTCCGGACAATCTATGGAGAAGGTGTACCCTGTGGAAGAGGTCCTTATGTCATGGACGATCCCCGAATAATCATATTCTATATTGTTCTCGTCAGAGAAGTAGGCGAACAACGATATCAGCAATATCACTGATAATCCCAAGACCATGTTCCTATCCATAGAGTATCGGCGATATCATTACAGAACGTCGGTTAAAATGGTTACTCCGACAGTAACTATGATAGACCCCCACCCCACCGTTTCCACTGGAACCGGAAAAGAGGGTATGTACCCTTTTTTCAGGAGAAAATCATGTTGAGAACGTACAGGACACCGATGAATGCGATGATCCCTGCGACGCAGAGTCCGATTGTGATCCAACCTTTCATAAGAGTTACCTCTGGAGATTCGTTATCGATGATGATGATATAAATGCTTGTGATTGGATGAATATCGTAAGTTTAAGAATCTAAAATTGATAATCGGTAAAACATCCATTTTATAGCAGCTTTTGATTGCAGAATCCCTATTCCTGAAGAAAGGATCATTCTCTTAACAGGAACCTTTTGAAAATCCTTATATCTACGATACCTCTTACAGAGGAAAGAAAACGACAAAGCGGTATAGGCCACTGGAGAAATCTGACATGACTGAACCAAATATCTTCAATCAATATCTCAACAAGAGAAAGGATCTGGTCAGATACAAGAAATACCTCCAGACCGACTACATACCGGAATCGCTTCCTCATAGGGACGATCTCCTTAATCAATTGGTCGAGATCATAGCTCCTTCACTGAACAAGATCAAACCTTCGAATATATTGATTATTGGTCAAACAGGAACAGGAAAGACTGTAACAGTGAATTTCCTAGGAAAGGAACTGAAGAAGGCCGATTCTGCAGAGGAGAATGTATCTCTCATCTACATCAACTGCGAGATAACGGATACCCCATACGGAATCCTCTACAACATCGCGAACACGATCATAACCGATTCTTCCAAGAAAGTCCCTTATACCGGATGGTCGGTCGATAAGATCATCGAAGAACTGAAGAACTACATGGAAGAACAGAAGAAGATCTTCATCGTGGTCTTGGATGAGATCGACAGATCGATAAACAAGAACGGTGACGATGTCTTCTATTATCTGACTTCTATCAACAATTCTCTGAAGGAATCCAAGATCTCGGTGATAGGGATATCGAACAATCCCAAGTTCACGGATCTCCTCAGTTCCAAGATAAAAAGCAGACTCTGCGAAGAGAAGATAATCTTCCCTCCCTACAGTGTGGAGGAGATCAACGATATCCTTCTCGAGAGGGCGAACAACGCTTTCGATGAAGGCATCCTCGATGTCGGGGTCATCCCTTACTGTGCGGCAATCACCGCCCAGGACGGAGGAGATGCTAGAAGGGCTATCAGTCTTCTCAAGCTTTCAGCCGAGATCGCGGAGCGCAACGGGGATCCCGTCATCACAGAAGCCCATGTCAAATCGGCTAAGAACAAGTTCGAGATGGATGCGGTCACTGAGATCGTGAAGAAGGCATTGAACGATCAGTTGAAGATCGTCCTCATGAGCATCATCAAGATAACAGAGAAAGGTCAGAAGACCATGATCACCGGAGAGGTGTACAGCTCTTACAAGGACATCTGCGAGATCATCGGTTACTCATCCTTGACTCAGAGAAGGGTCGCGGACATGATCTCCGAACTGGACATGCTAGGTCTCATCTATGCAAGGGTCAAATCCTACGGCCGCAACGGACGCACCAAGGAGATAGAATTGAATCTTTCAAGGGATATCGTCGACCTCCTGAAAGAGGATGAGCTCTTCAAGGATCTCGTCAATTATAAGCCTCCGAAACAGACCACTCTGATCTGAGGAAAATCACCAATACCCTCTTTTCCGGTTCCAGTGGAAACGGTGGGGTGGGGGTGTCAATAATAGCAGTACTCGTCGAGTTCCTTCTGATCCTTTGCGAGCTTCTTCCTGAGGTAGAAGATGTCGTAGCTGTAGATCAGTCCGATGACAGTGGCGAACAGCATTATGAGGCAGATGCTGGAGTTGGGAACATGGCTGAGATATGCCCTCTTGTTCTCCGTCATGTAGACCTTCAGCACGCCCATCCAGGGAAGCTCCATTATCGGCACGGATCTGATGTCGTCGTTCCCTATGGGGTGTGATATGATCCCGACGGCCTGGTCGAAATACGAGTTGGAGACAGGGTTGTCACCCATGGTCAGGTATCCGCTCTGCTTCCCAAGCGAATCCAGGTTGATACTGACCGTCTTGTTGGATTGGGTTATCCCCTGGAAGGTCAGTGTGCCGGAAAGGGACAGATAATTGTTCGAACCGGTGCAGGACCATGATCCCTTGTAGTCGGCCAGAGAGGGTGCGCTCCATGTGCCGTCCTTAGAGTTGTAGTCCAACCAGATTATGGCGCGGTGGATCACGGGGTTCACATCGTCGCCGCGGTTGTACACGATGACGTGACCGTAATCTCCGAACATCTTCAACCCGGAGACCGTGCCCTCCACATAGCTCTGTATATCGACCTTGGAAGGCGCTTGGATGATCATCACATCCCCGGTGTCGATCACACCTATCTGAGAAAGGTCGTTGTCGTGCTGCATGCTTGAAGAGGTGACAACGCTCAAAGGGGAGTCCAGTCCGGATACCGTGAAGATGCCGATATAGCCTGCTCCGAGTATAATGGCGAGTATGCCGATGACAGCGATGAGGATCCTGCTCTCCCTTTTCACGTGCATGCGTAAGGTATCGAGATATAAAATCTAGATTCAGGGCCTACAGATTTTTCTACTGAATAGTTCTGACACGCCTTCAAGAGCTGCCATGCCGAAAGTGAAGGAGAAGAAGGTCGAGCTCATCGAGCTGTTCTATGATCTGATCTACGTCTATGCGATATCGCAGATGACCCTCATAGTGGAGGAGCCGGATCACGGAATCCTCACCCACGAGATGTTCGGGGTGTACATCATCGCATCCATGGTCATCATCCAGGCATGGCTGTACATGACCGAGTACGTGAACCGCTACGGTTCATGGCGTTGGTACGAGTATGTCCTTGTGTCGTTCAACATGGGCGCCGTCATAGTGGTGGCCAATACGCTGACGTACAATTTGGACAACAGCACCGGTTTCATCATCGCTATGCTTGGGGTGTTGGGATCCGTTGCTGCGCTCTACATCATTCAGATCTACAAGGAGAAGCAGGACATCACGGCGGCATGGCACACGCTGGACATCCTCATATTGATAATCACGATCTACATGATCGCCCTGGTCATCAACCTGGCCGGTTACAGCGAGACGTCGATCATGGTCATCATCACCGCCATAATTCTGGGTATGATGCTGCCGTTCGTTAAGAAGGGCAAGTACGACCTCAGGATCGTCAGCATGCCGCATCTGGTGGAGAGGCTCGAGCTGATCACCATAGTCACCTTCGGTGAGGCGATAGTCGGTATCACGGGATTCTTCGTTCCTAACGAGCTCGGCACGGCGGCGCCCATGGTGCTCATGATAATCCTGTTCATGTTCGGATCCTACGTGGCCCAGGTGCACTTCCTATGCAACCACCATCAGATCGCCAAGCCGACCAGGATGACCTGGAGCCACTACCAGATAGTCATCGCCATCAACCTGGTGACGGTGGCGCTGCTGTACTTCAAGAGCGAGGAGGCGGAACACATGTTCACCGCGGGCCTGATGATGATGTCGATACTGGCGTTCTACCTCGCCCTGCATGCCACATCGAAATACTACTGCGAGGACTTCCCGCACAGCCTGAAGGATGTGGCGATGTCCGTGGCCGTCGTGGCGATCGGGGCGCTGGTGGTCTTCGGATTCCCGGACAGTCCGTACGGGTTCCTAATCGGTTCGCTCATAGCCACCGGAGGCAATTTCTACCTATTCTGGTACAAGTACTCTTCGAATCGCTGCATCAATCCTCTGCATCATATCTGAGCGGTCTCCGTACCTGTTATATCGGTGAACGGGACTATCATCCTCTAAGTCCGGGAGAGGATCAAGGATGGAGAGACCAAGCAACGATGAGTACTTCATGGAGATGGCGCAACTCGTCTCCTCGCGTTCCACTTGTCTGAGGCGCCGTGTGGGTGCCGTCATAGTCAAGGAGAAGAGGGTGCTCTCCACCGGATACAACGGATCCCCCAAAGGCACGAAGCACTGCGAGGAGCTCGGCTGCATAAGGGTGAGGATGAACGTCCCCTCCGGCACGAGGCACGAGCTCTGCAGGGGCGTTCACGCCGAGCAGAACGCAGTGACCCAGGCAGCCTATTTCGGAGTGAGCGTGGACGGCGCCACCATCTACACCACGACCTATCCTTGCTCCATGTGCGCCAAGATCCTCATCAACGCGGGCATCAGGGAGATCGTCTACAGCGAGGGTTATGCCGACGACCTCTCCAAGGAACTGCTGGAAGAGGCGGGCATCAAGATAAGGGAGTACAAGCCCGAGAAAACCCTCTGATCTCATCCCGAAAACCTCCCATCCAACTAACCCCGCTCTATTATTATTAGGGGCGGTTCTTTTATAATAATTAGGGGATACAAGGCTCAAGTCGGGGAGTGTAAATTTGAGCCGGACTGAAATACTTACGGAGATAAAACAAGCGGAAGCGGAAGCTGACGCCAAGGTCAAAAAGGCCGAGGACGAACAGAAAGCAGCTCTCGCAGAAGCTCGCAGAGATTCTGTGAAGAAAATTCAGGACGCTGAAGCTCAGATGCGCAGCTCTTACGAGTCCGCAGTAGCCGCGGAAAAGGACAAGCTTGCCGAGCAGCATGATTCTAAGCTTGCTGGCGGTAAGGCCGAAGCCGATAAGATCGACTACGGTTCCAAGGCGAAGAAAGAGGAAGCAAAGAAATTCCTTAAAAAAGAAGTTGAGAGGATTTTGAATGTTTCTTCCTGAGTCGATGAGTAGAATCGTGATTGTGGGTGCAAACTCATGTCTCGACGAGACGATTGATCTCCTGTACGAGCTTGAGAACATCCACCTGATCGATCATACTGTCGACGCGGATGAGGGTTTCACCCTCGGAACGCCCCGTCCCTACTCACCCAAGACAGCCGAGAGGCTTCTGAAGGTGCGTGCGATGGAGAAGGATCTCGGTATCAATAAGCATACCAAGACCCAACCGATTTCAGAGAGTGAAATCAGGAGCCAGATATCATCTGACAGCGTCGAATCTGTCGAGAGCGAGGTCAAAGCCGTTCTGGACAGAAGGAATGATCTCAATCAGAGAATCACCGAATTAAACGCAAAGAAGAAGAATCTTGATCTCCTTGCCAGACTACCGATAGACCTCGACATGTACTCCGGTTACAGGAGCATCGTGTCCATGGTCGGAACCGTGGAGAAGGACCCCACACAGTCCCTCAAGGACTTCGCTGAGGTCTTCACCTCTATGGACAAGAAGAAGGGCGGCGTCGCAGCTGTCTTCGTCAGGAACGAGGACAGGGCCAAGGCCCAGAACATCCTGTCCGAGTGCGGTTTCTCCGAGATACCCGTTCCAGAGGAACCGGTACCGGTCTCTATTGCCCTCAAGAAGGTCGACACAGAGTTGGCCAGCTTGACAAAGGAGCAAGAGGTAGTCCAGAAGGAAACAGAGGTTCTTTTTGAGAAGCACAAACATTTCCTCAGAGCATCCGATGAAGAACTCGCTGCGGAGGCTGACAAGGGTACTTTGCCCGTCAGGATAGCCACCTCAGAGTACACGTTCTTGGTCGACGCATGGGTACCTACAAGCAGAGCGGAGATGGTGAAGCTCACCATCGAGTCGCAGATACCCGCAACATACGTCGAGGTTGAAGAGAACCGTGGAAGGAAGGAGAGAGAATCGGAGAAGTTCGAGGACCGCTTCAAGGTCGTGCCCACCAAGATGAAGCACGGCAGAGTTAGCAAGCATTTCGAATATCCGACAAAGATGATGTCGGTACCAAAGTACAACGAGGTGGACCCCACAACGCTCATCGCGATCTTCCTCCCGCTGTTCTTCGGATTCATGGTAGGAGATATCGGATACGCTATCCCCTTCATCATCCTGGGAGCATACGGTCTGAAGTTCGCTAAGAACCCGGACTGGCGCGCTATCGCGACCGTCCTGTTCTTCGGAGGCCTGTGGGCCGCAGTGTTCGGTTTCTTCTTCTTCGGAGAAGCCCTAGGAATGCACTTCGTTGGTGAAGCAGAAGGCGTGGAGTACACGTGGCAGAGCCTGCTCGGCCTTGAGAACCTCGATAAGGCGTTCACATGGTTGATCGGCGGACACGGTGTGCACAAGATCTCAGCCGAGTACGTGGGCATGCTGCTCAAGCTGTCCGTCTACATCGGAATCGTCCACCTGAGCCTCGGATACATACTGGCGATTTACAACAAATCGAAGCAGTTCGGATTCAAGCACGGGTTCATGGAGAAGGGAGGAGCGTTCCTCACCTTCGTCGGACTGGTCTTCATCTGTTACGCAGTCGCTACCAACCTCGTCACCTCCAGCCCCCTCCCGAACGATCTCTACATGGGATTCATCGGCGTGGGTGCGGTGATATTGTTGATCGGTATCGTCATCAACGCGAAGGCAGAAGGTGTCATGAAGGTCGTCATCGAGCTTCCTGACACGGTCGGAAACATACTTTCATACACTCGTCTGGTCGCGATCGGAATGTCAAAGGCCGGTATGGCATTGGCATTCAACTACATCTCGATCGGAATGATCGCAGGAGGACTCGACGGTATCCTCGGACTCATCGTAGGATTCGTCGCATTCGTGTTCTTCCAGCTCATGATTTGGACTCTCGGAATTATGTCCGCGGGACTGCACGCATTAAGGTTGCAGCTCGTCGAGTTCATGGTCAGGTTCTACGAGGGAGACGGAACGGAGTTCACACCCCTCAAAATCAAACGCAACAAAACAGTTTCATCAAATAAAAATGTAAAAGAGGCTTGAAAATGGCAGAAGGAATTGGATTAGGACTTATGGCAGTTGGAGCAGGACTTGCAGTCGGACTCGCTGGACTGGGAACAGGAATGGCCCAGAAAGACATCGGAGCAGCAGCCGTCGGTGCAATCACCGAGGACCCCAAGATGATGGGAAAGGCACTGATGTTCATGGTGCTTCCTGAGACCGTCGTTATCTTCGGACTGGTCATTGCTATCCTCGCTCTCTTCGTATTACCCGGTCAGTTGTGATTACGCCTCGAGGTTATCTCATGGCATTAGACAAAGTGACTGCGGAGATCATGGCGATCTCCGACGAGGCCGTGGCGAAGATCCAGGCAGAGACTGCCGCAGAGATCGCCCGCATCCAGTCGGAGACAGAGACCAAGATCGCCGAGTTGAAAGAAAGCGAAGACAAGAGGCTCGCGGACACCATCGACCGCATGGACCGTCAGGAAGTCTCCAGCGCAGAGCTGGAGAGCAAGAAGATCGTCCTTGCCAAGAAGAAGGAGGTCCTCTCCGAGGTCTTCGACGAGACACTCGCCGAGCTCGAGGGTGCATCAGCCGAACAGAAGCTGAAGCACTACAAGAACATGGTGAATGCCGCCAAGACCATCATCCCTGAACCCAAGGCCATCATCTCCGAGAACGACAAGTTCACGGCGAAGGACCTCGGTGTCAAGAAGGTCGAGAAGGACAGCAGGATCAAGGCAGGTCTCATCCTCCAGAGCGAGGACGGCCAGATCGAGATCGACATGCAGTACTCCGCTCTTCTCCGCACGGTTTGGGACCGCGGCATCAAGAACGTGTCCGACATTCTCTTCGGGTGAAGCAAATGTTCGGGCGCGGTAAGAACAAAGGCAACTACGCATACACCGCCACCAGAGCGAAAGCGATGAAGGCGCTCCTGATCAAGGAGGATGACTACAACAAGATGTTGCAGCTCGGTGTCAGCGAACTGGCCCGTTTCACCTCCGAGGCAGGATACGCCAAGGAAGTCACGGAGCTCGCTGATAAGACCGAGGGAGTCGACCTCGTCGAGCGTGCGACCTACATGTACCTTGCGGACACCTGCAAGTCCCTTCTCCAGGGAGCACAGGGAGAGCTTTACACCCTCCTCGCGTCATACCTGCAGAAGTGGGACAACTGGAACGTGAAGGTCATCCTGCGTGGAAAGTCATATGGTCTGTCAGTGGACAACATCAGAGCAGATCTGGTCCCCGCTGGCAATATGGGCGCCGAAGAATTAGAGAGACTCATATCGCTCGAGTCGAGCGAAGAGATATTGACTGCTTACTGCAAGGCCGAGGCCATCCCGCTTCCCGCCGATCTTCTGGCGGATTACAAGCAGACCGGAACCCTCGGCAGGATCGAGGATTACCTCGACAAGGTCCAGTACGAGAGGCTCATCAGGGTCATCCCGACAACCTCCCTTCCGACACGTATGTTCTCGGATTACATCAGGAGGGTCGTCGACATGAAGAACCTGGAGACCATCCTCAAGCTGAAGGTCGAGGGCGTAACCGGTGACAAGGTCATGGATTACGTCATCCCCGGAGGAAAGCAGATCGATATGAAGTTCGCCAAACAGCTGGCAGACGCGGAGACCGTCAAGGACACCTACTCCGACCTCGCACAGCTCGACTTCTACGATTACTTCAAGGAACTGGTAGAGGCCGGGGACATGACCGTCCGCGACCTTATCCTGAAGATGAAGAAATACGAGATCGAGGAATCCAAGAAGTTCGCGAAGGAATACCCTCTGTCCATCCTACCCGCCGTCGATTACATGATCGGCATCGAGAACGAGGTAAGGAATATCAGGACGATCGCGAGGGGAATCGAGAGCGGACTCGACAAGGAAACGATCAAAGGATTGCTGGTGATCTGATGGAAATCGCAGTTATAGGCAGTGAGGAGTTCACACTCGGATTCAGGCTTGCCGGAATCAGGCGCGTATTCGTAGCCGACCAAGAAAACTATCAAGAAAAGATGCTGGACGCATTGTCCCAGCCTACAATCGGTATCCTCGCAGTAGATGCGAAGGACCTCGACAATCTCCCCTTCAACATGAGGCACAGGGTTCTGGAGTCCATCCAGCCCGTCGTGGTGGCCGTCGGAGGATCGGATGACGATCTCCGCGAGAAGGTCAAGAGGGCGATTGGCGTAGATTTATACAAAAATGAGGATGATTGAATGAGCACTGAAGGTGTAATTTACAGGGTCGCCGGACCTGTCGTGACCGCCACAGGAATCTCACCCAAGATGTACGATGTCGTACACGTTGGAAAGGAGCAACTGATGGGAGAGGTCATCAAAATCGTCGGCGAGTACTCCATCATCCAGGTCTATGAGGACACAGACAACGTCAAACCGGGAGAGCCTGTCACAAACACAGGAAAGCCCCTGTCCGTTGAGCTCGGTCCCGGACTCTTGGAATCCGTTTACGACGGAATCCAGAGGCCTCTCCCCGTTCTGAGGGAGAAGATGGGAGACTTCATTTTCCGTGGAGTCGCTGCACCTGGATTGGATCACAAGAAGAAATGGGAGTTCAACCCCACAGTGAAGAAGGGAGACGAGGTCTCCGAGGGAATGGTCATCGGTACCGTGCAGGAGGGACCTATCCTCCACAAGATCATGGTGCCCATCGGACTCAACGGAAAGGTCGACTCGATCTCTACCGGAAAGTTCACCATCGACGAAACGGTTGCCAAGATCGCCGGAAAGGAAGTCTGCATGATGCAGTACTGGCCCGTCCGTAACCCCAGGCCCGTCGCCGAGAAGTACCAGCCCGACATCCCCCTGGTCACTGGACTTCGTGTCCTGGACACGATGTTCCCCCTCGCAAAGGGAGGAGCAGCCGCAATCCCCGGAGCATTCGGAACCGGAAAGACTGTCACACAGCAGTCCCTCGCAAAGTACTCCGATGCCGAGATCGTGGTCTACATCGGATGCGGTGAGCGTGGAAACGAGATGACCGAGGTTCTGACAGAGTTCCCCGAACTCGAGGACCCCAGGACAGGAATGAAGCTCATGAAGAGGACCGTTCTCATCGCGAACACCTCCAACATGCCTGTGGCAGCTCGTGAGGCTTCCGTTTACACTGGAATGACCATCGCCGAGTACTTCAGGGACATGGGCTACAACGTCGCACTCATGGCCGACTCCACCTCCAGGTGGGCAGAGGCAATGCGTGAGATCTCCTCCAGGCTGGAAGAGATGCCCGGAGAAGAGGGATACCCCGCATACCTTGCAGGACGTCTCTCCGAGTTCTACGAGCGTGCCGCAAGGGCCAAGGTGCTCAGCGGAGGAGACGGATCCGTTTCCGTTATCGGAGCGGTTTCACCCCCCGGAGGAGACCTTTCGGAGCCCGTCACTCAGAACACACTGCGTATCGTACGTGTCTTCTGGGCACTGGACACCAAGCTCCGTGAGAGGAGGCACTTCCCCACAATCAACTGGCTGACATCGTACACCATGTACGACAGGCAGCTGCTCGACTGGTTCAAGGCCAACGTCGCAGAGGACTACCCCGCGCTGAAGGCATGGGCCATGAAGACCCTCCAGAAGGAGGCCGAGCTGCAGGACGTCGTCCAGATGGTCGGTTCCGACTCTCTGCCCGACGAGCAGAAGATCACACTCGAGGTCGCAAAGATGATCCGTGAGATCTTCCTACAGCAGAACGCATACGACCCCGTCGATTGTTACTGCCCCCTCAACAGGCAGTACAAGATGCTGACCCTGATCAAGAAGTACTCCGACATGTCGGAGAAGGCTCTGCAGGCAGGCGCAGCCGTCGACAAGATCGCATACCTCCCCGTGAGGACGAGATTCAACCAGTCCAAGTACGAGCCCAACGTTGACGAGGAGCTCGAGGCTGTAGACGCAGACATGGACAAGCAGTTCGCGGAGCTTGGAGCGTGATTATGATGGCAGCAGCAAAAGCAAAGACGGCCGCAGCGAAACCCGCAGCTAAGAAGGCAGCGAAACCCGCAGCAGCCAAGAAGGTAACGAAGACTGCAGCAAAGGCGACCAAGCCTGTAGCCAAGAAGGTCGAGGCAAAGATCAGCAAAGAGTACAAGACAGTCTCCCAGATCGCCGGACCTCTGATCTACGTCAAGAAGACAGAGCCCGTCGGATACAAAGAGATGGTCAACATCAGGCTCTCCGATGGAACGACAAGGAGGGGACAGGTTCTGGACTCCTCGGATGAGGTCGTCGTCGTCCAGGTGTTCGAGGGAACATCCGGAATCGACAGGGACGCATCCGTCAGGTTCCTCGGCGACACCATGAAGATGCCCGTGTCCAAGGACATGCTCGGAAGGATCCTCTCTGGATCCGGACAGCCCCTGGACGGAGGAGCACCCATCGTGCCCGAGAAGGAGCTGGAGATCAACGGAGCCGCTATCAACCCGTGGGCAAGGGACTCCCCGTCGGATTTCATCCAGACAGGAATCTCAACCATCGACGGAATGAACACCCTGGTCAGGGGACAGAAGCTTCCTATCTTCTCCGCATCCGGACTTCCCCACAACGAGATCGCTCTTCAGATCGCTCGTCAGGCAAAGGTCCGCGGAGAGAACGAGGAGTTCGCTGTCGTGTTCATCGCGATGGGAATCACCAACGAAGAGAAGCAGATGTTCATGAAGGAGTTCGAGAGGACCGGTGCACTGAAGAACGCAGTGGTCTTCCTGAACCTCGCAGACGACCCCGCTGTGGAGCGTACCCTGACACCCCGTCTCGGACTCACCACCGCAGAGTACATGGCTTTCGACCTCGGTATGCAGGTGCTGGTCATCATGACCGATATCACCAACTACTGTGAGGCTCTCCGTCAGATCGGAGCAGCCCGTGAAGAGGTGCCCGGAAGGCGTGGATACCCCGGTTACATGTACACCGACCTCGCACAGCTGTACGAGCGTGCAGGAAGGATCAAGGGCAAGAAGGGATCGATCACTCAGATCCCTATCCTTTCGATGCCCGGTGGAGACATCACCCACCCGATCCCCGACCTGTCCGGATACATCACCGAGGGACAGATCGTTCTGTCCATGGACCTCCACAGGAACGGTATCTACCCGCCAGTCAACGTTTCATCCTCACTCAGCCGTCTGATGGGAGGAGGAACCGGAGAGGGAAGGACCCGTGAGGACCACAAGGGAGTCTCCGATCAGCTCTATGCGGCATACGCAGAGGGTAAGGACCTCCGTGGACTGGTCGCCATCGTCGGAAAGGACTCGCTGTCCGCAAAGGACAGGAAGCTCCTGGAGTTCGCTGACCTGTTCGAGGACCGCTTCGTCAGGCAGGGAGCCGAGGAGGACCGTTCCATCGAGCAGACCCTCGACCTCGGTTGGGAGCTGTTCACCGCCCTCGATCTGGACCAGATCACAAGGATCAGCCGTAAGTACATCGACAAGTACCTGCCCAAGAAGGCTTGATATCCGTGGGAGCACACGATGTCACCCCCAACCGTTCGGTACTGCTCCAGCTGAAGAGCAGGATCAAACTGACCCAAGGCGGTCACAAGGTCCTGAAGATGAAGAGAGACGGTCTCATCATCGAGTTCTTCGACATCCTGGAGAAGGCCAGGCAGATGCGTGCCGGCGTCAGCTCGGATTACGAGTACGCCATGCGCACCATCACCATAGCCCGTGCGGTAGAGGGAGAGGTCGCCGTGAAATCCGCGGCATATGCCCTCAAGGCAGACCCGCAGGTCAATGTAACCAGCAAGAGCATCATGGGAATGGTCGTTCCCAAGGTGGAGGCGGACCACATCCACGTCCTCATGACTGAGAAGGGATACGGAGTCATCTCCACCTCGGCCTACATCGAGGCCGCTTCGATCGCATTCGAGAAACTGCTCGAGACGATCGTCCGCGCCGCAGAGGTCGAGACCACCATGAAGAAACTGCTGGATGAGATCGAGAAGACCAAGAGGAGAGTCAACGCACTCGAGTTCAAGATCATTCCCGAGCTCCAGGAGTCCGAAAGGTTCATCAAATTCAGTCTCGAAGAGATGGAAAGAGAGAACACCACAAGGCTCAAGCACCTGAAGAAGGCATGATGAGGCGAAGATCATGAAATCGCTGGAGGAGCGCTACGAGGAGATAACGGAGGACCCGAAGAAGTTCAAGAAGGCCTTCAATATCGTCTGGATAGTCGCTTACAGCATGCTCATGATCGGAGTCTTCCTCATCATCTGGGTACTGTACACGGGCCAGTAAACACCTTTATCAATCATCTTCCAGCCGGCCCGGAGGGCCGGCACCCCTTGCTATTCAAAGGATCCTATTCTACTACAGTAAAACAATGGGAAAAATCACTTTGAATCTCTGGAAAACATTTCATAGTTGTATTGAAAAAAGTATTCCCCCGTTTTTACGGGGGAAATATGTTTACTCGACCCATCTTGATATGGCTTCAAGAATCTGATCCTGATAATTGTATATGTCACGAACAGAGTCTATTCTTATCGAATTTAACAGTAGAAACAGAATAATACGGAGCAGGGCCTAACAGGTGAAACCCGTTCTCCCTCCTCCATATAGTCATTCCATCACACGATATATATTTGTGATGTTTCTAATCAAGATTTAGAAGATTGACAAAATGGAGTGTAACATCGTTTTCATGGATGAATCCGGCAGTGGTTCAAAGAGTAAAGGAAAGGTCAATTATTGGGTGACTGTTGGAGTATTATCAAGTTTGGACAATCATTAGAAAATAACGGAAGAATTACACGCTATAACAAAGAAAAATATGAGACTCTATAATAGAGAACTGAAAGGGACGGACATTTCTAGGAATCATTTAAATCCTGGAGTTGACAAGATGTCTGTTGCTAAAGATATTTCTGATCTGATATTAAGGTACAATATGACTGTTTTTGTGACCGCTTCTAATATGTCACCTGCGATAAAGAGATTAGAAAAAAAGTTTACAGCTTCCAATGTTAAAAATGGATTGCAAGCTAAGGATATTGCCAGGGAGTTGCTATTAGAACGCATATCGATTTCTCTAAATTATAAAAGAACTAAAGACATGCTTAACTTGCTGGTCTGGGATCTTTCTGATAATAATGAATTAGCTGATTTTAGTGCTATAACGGGATCATATACGAATCCGCATGATCATAAGAAGCTCAACTGCACCATTGTACCACATATTTTAGGTGGCTTGTCACACGATTGGGCAGAATTACAGATTGCAGATTTAATTTCCAATTATGCATTGAATTATGTGGCAGATGGAATTTATATCGATGCCGACAGGGAAAAAAGTGAAGCATTCAAAAAATACCTGTATCCTGTATTGCATTGCGACAAAAATGGAAAGATTGAAGGCGTAGGTTTTAAAAAGATTTTTAATGAGTTAGAACGACGCGATTGAAGTCGTCAAATAACAAGGATGGTGGGAGAAGTGATCCCCCCCCCCCTTCAAAAGCCATACTTATCTATTATACAGTTTGTTAATACTATTCAAGAGTAAAAATCATAAATAGTGTTACTCAAAAATTAATTATTAATAATAAGGATGTATGGGATTCCTATCAGTATTATCGAACGAGGGTCTCGAATGTCCAAAGGAATCATCATAGTCGGATACGGAACAAGGAAAGGAAATCTAGAGGAGGTCCTGGAAACACAGGCACGCAGGCTCAGGTGCAGGGGATGGAAGCACGTGGGCATCGCTTATTTCAGGGTAAGCTCCCCCACGATCCCCGAGGCGCTGGAGGCCATGGTCGACGAAGGCGTCGATCAGATCGTCGTCCTCCCCTACTACATCGCGGAGGGAACACTCACAAGGGAGCTTATACCCGAGAAGTTCGGCATGCAGGCGGACATGGCGGAGGTCCAGTGCAAGGGCAAGACCGTCACCATCCAGATCGCTCCCGCATTCGACGTGAGCTTCTCCCTCACCGACATCATCTGCGACAAGATCGCAGATGTGAACGGAGACCAGGATTGCGGAATCCTCGTCCTCGGACACGGAACCAGGTACAAGTCCCTCACGAACATGCGCGTCGTGAAGCTCAACGCAGAGAGGCTCAGAGAGAGGGGCTATTCCCATGCTCTGCACTCGTTCAACGAGTTCTGCGAGCCTTCCATCAAGGATGTCCTCAGTGATCTGGAGAAGCAGGGAGTCAAGAGGATCATCGCGATCCCCCTGTTCATCGCAATGGGCCTGCACCTCGGAGAGGAGATCCCCGAGCAGCTGGGAATCCCTCCCTACAGCGAAGGCGGAGACATCACCGTCAACGGAAGGACAATATCGTTGTCCTACACCCGCCCGGTAGAGGCGGACAACCGTCTCACCGACCTGCTCGACAGGCAGGCAAGGCATTATCTCGGCATTCAGTGATAAGGGTGGGATATGCGCAGGATAGCGATCTACGGTAAGGGTGGCATAGGCAAATCCACGACCTCATCCAACATCTCCGATGCCCTGGCGGAGTCAGGGCTCAGAGTGATGCAGATCGGATGCGATCCCAAGGCCGATTCGACCAGCATGATCGTAGGAGGCAGGATCCCCACCGTATTGGACATCATGCGCGACAAACCTGACAGGGAACTGGACGACATGGTCCATGTAGGTTCCCACGGAGTGCTCTGCGTCGAATGCGGGGGCCCCCGCCCCGGCACGGGATGCGCCGGAAGGGGAATCATAGCCGCGTTCCAAGAGCTGGACCGTCTCGACGCCATGGACGTCTACAAACCCGATGTCATAATCTATGACGTTCTAGGAGACGTCGTGTGCGGAGGATTCGCCATGCCCATACGCAACGGCTACGCCAGGGATGTTTTCGTCGTCACATCCGGCGAGAGGATGTCCCTGTATGCCGCAAGGAACATCGCCACAGCGGTCAACGATTTCAAGCAGGACGGCTACGCCAGGTTCGGCGGGCTGATCCAGAACTCAAGGGGAGTGGAGGACGAGGACCGTCTCGTATTGGAAGCAGCCAAGGAGATCGGTTCAGAGATGATCTTCAGGCTCCCCAGGTCCCCCACAGTGCAACAGTGCGAATCGAAGGATTCCACGGTTGTCTCGGGAGCACCGGATTCCGATATGGCCAATCTCTACCGCAAGCTGTCAAAGGTACTGCTCGACAGGTCCGAGGATATCTCCGGCGGAATGAAGATCGACGATTATTCGGGATGCGACGGATGCAATTGAAAGGAGGAGTTGTATGAAGGTATTGTTGTTGGACATGACTCACGGCGGACAGATCCTAGCGCCATTATTCAAGGCAGAGGGCCACGATGTCGCCGTAGCGGACGTTTACAAGATCGCTACGGAGTCCATGCTGGAATCGCTCAGGTCCTTAGGGGCGGAAGTCTATGTGGGCAATCCTGCGCCTGGCCATTACGACCTCGTCTCCATGCCTTGTCACTGCCCGGACATCTTCCTGGAGGGCTGCACATACGATCAGCGCATCTGGTATTCGCAGGCCGTCAACCGTTTCATGGATGACAGGAGGTTCAGGATCGAGGTCACCGGAGTGAAGGGGAAGACGACCACATGTTACCTCATCTCCCACATACTGGCCAACAGCGGAAGGAAGGTCTATCTCAGGTCATCGAGGGGCTCCGGCCCTTACAAGCCCGAAGGCCACGACGTCAAGGAGCTGAAGAGCATCGCCCCGCCCTACCTGTTGGACCTCCCAGAGGGAGACTACGATGTGATGGTATGCGAGGTATCCCTCGGAGGATCCGCGAAGGCGGACATCGCATGCATCACCAACCTCCTGGAGGACTACGGCATCGCGAAGAAGACCCGCCGTGCGGAAGAGGCCAAGAAGGACATCCTCACGGACAAGGTCAACATCGTCCTGGAATCAGAGAAGGATATCTGGGCGAAGTACGGGAAACCCCTCACGACGGTCAAGAGCCGTGTAACGGTCAAGGAGACGCCGAAGTTCGGAGAGCCCCTGAAGCTCGTCGTGGATTACAACGGAAAGCACGATGTGGAGCTGGACGGCTCATATCTAGGTCTGCAGTACGTGGAGGCCATCGACATGGCCCTGTGCGTCTGCGACGCGATGAACATCGACTCAGAGAGCGTGTTCAGGGCATTGTCTACATTCAAAGGAATCCCTGGAAGGGGAGAGGTCACCGTCAGGGACGGCATCAGATACGTCATCGAACGCAACCCCGGCATCTCCCACATGTCCGTCAACCGCACCCTGAAGACGCTCGATGCGATGGGATGCCTGGACGGCGCATTGGTGGTCATCGATCCGGTGTCCAAGAAGGTCTGCGACAAGCTGGACCGCGACCTCATAGAGGGAGTCGTCGACAGCTACGGAGTAGGGCTCATCGTCACTCCGGGCGACGGAACCGAGCCGGAGATTCCCGCGGGCACCAAACTGGTGATCCGCATGACCAAGGAAGGGTACCAATGAGCGGAGTGTTCCACCCCCGTCCCAACCCCATAGTGGCCGCGATGTACACGGCCAGGGACATGAACGTGGACGTCGTGGTGATGCATGGCCCCGCAGGATGCTCCTTCATGGCCTCCAGGCCGATGGAGAACGCAGGGGTCAGGGTGGTGACCTCATCTATGAAGGACAACGACCTCATCTTCGGCGGAGGGCCCTCGTTGGAGAAGGCGCTCACCGAGGCGAAGCAGAGGTTCAATCCTAAGACGATGGCGGTAATAGGCACATGTGCCAGCACTATCATCGGAGATGATATTTCAGCAGTCATCGGCAGGGTCGATCTCGGAGATACGATCTGTTTCCCGATAGACTGCCACGGCTGCATGGACAGCAATACCGAGGGTGCGATCCGCGCCCTTAAGGCCGGAGCGAAGGCAGGGATAATCCCCTCCGATGAGGCGGACCGTCAGTCCAAGCTCCTTAAGGCCGCTACCGATCTCGAGAAGAAGAAAGGTATGGCCAGCAAGACCTACCTTTCACCTGCCGGAAGCCCCACAAAGCTGTCCGTATGCAAGAGGATAGAATCGACTCTCAAGGCCGGCGGCAAGGTCGCCGTCGTCATGGTGGCCAAGAAGGAACTGGCCTACCGCTTCGCGGACATGTTCAGCGCCGTCAACGACGCAAGGAAGAAACTGGGCGGAGAGACGTTCTTCGTCGCCAACCTCGACAGGGAGAAGGGACTGCCCCGCATCAGGGGATACTGCGATGACATCCTGAGGGACCTAGAGGCCCAGGATGTCAAGCTGGACAGGATCGTCGGCGGGCTCGACGAGTACGCCGTCGTCGGGGACGAGATGGGAGAGGCCGTTAAAGGATTCGGACCCGATCTCACCGTTGTATTGGGTATCTGCCATGCATATCCGTTCCTGGACGAGAACTGCGTCCTCGTGACGGATCAGCCCCGTGAGCTGCAGAACTACATCCAGGAAGGATTGGCAGCAGTCGGAGAGGTCGGCAGCCACGGTCTCGTGATGGGAACGAAGAACATAATCACGCTGGAGACCGCTCAGACGCTCAGAGAGCTGGTAGGATGAAGGGATTCGTCATTGCCGGTACCGGCAGCGGTGTCGGGAAGACATCCATCACCACAGGGATAATGTCCCTGCTCTCCAAGAAGTACAAGGTCCAGGGCTTCAAGGCCGGACCGGATTTCATCGATCCCATGTATCATTCTGCGGCCACCGGGAGGCCGTGCAGGAACCTCGATTCCTTCCTCATGGACGACGACACCATACGCAATCTCGTCGGCTTCGCATCCAAGGATGCAGACGTATGCGTCGTGGAGGGTGTGAGGGGACTTTACGAGGGGTTCGCGGGAGATTCCGACCTCGGTTCCACCGCATACATCGCCAAGCTCCTCGACTTGCCCGTCGTGCTGGTCATGGACGCGGGTTCCCTGACTCGCAGCACCGCTGCGATCCTCAACGGTTTCAAGGCCTTCGATCCCGACGTGAAGATCGCCGGTGTGATCCTGAACAAGGTGTCCGGACCTCAGCACACAGATAAGCTGGACGTCACCATGTCCACCTACTGCAAGGATGTTACCGTCGTCGGCAAGATCCGCAAGGACAAGGAGAACACCCTGGGCCAGAGGCATCTAGGCCTGCACACGATAGTGGATCCCGCCAAGAGCGGCATAGCTTCCCTTGAGAGGCTGGTCGATACCGTCGACCTCGATGCTTTGATGGGGATAGCAGAGTCCACCGATCCCGATCTCCCGACCGAATCACCGTATGTCCAGAGGGATGTCGGCGCCCGCATCGCCGTTCCCTATGACGATGCCTATTGCTTCTACTACAGGGAGAACATCGAGTGCCTGGAAGCCTCCGGATTCAAGACAGAGAGGTTCAGCCCCATCGCCGGGGACATCCTTCCAGATGCTGACGCGGTCTACCTCGGCGGAGGATACCCTGAGCTGCATGCACAGGCCATCTCTGAGAACAGGGATTTCATGGACGGTCTGAGGAACATGTCCCTCGAGAACAAGCCCATCCTGGGCGAGTGCGGCGGGCTGATGTCCATGTGCAGGAACATTATTGACCCGGAGGGCAGAAGCCATCCGATGGCAGGAATCTTCGAATGCGATTCGGTCTTTGTCAACAAGCGCCACGGCCCCACCTATGTCATGGCCGAGGCCAATGCGAACAACCCTCTTTTCAAGGGCAGCGTTCGCGGTCACGAGTACCATTATTCCGAGGTGTCCGCCTCAGGATCCGAGACCTTCGGCTTCGATGTGAAGAGAGGGCTCGGAATAGTGGACAAGAAGGACGGCCTGGTAGTCAGGAGATCCATGGGTTCCTACATGCACCAGCATGCCCTATCCTCTGACGATTGGACCAAGGGTTTCGTCGATAATCTCTGATTCTAAAACGAGCGAAGGTTTCCTAGTTTCCTGCAACTGCAGATCAGTTGAAGTCCTTCATCTCGACCCTGCCTTCCGCTAGGTCCACCACGGGCATGACGGCAGGGGTCGGGTTGAAGTTGTGGAGCTTCTGATACTCAGTCTGGCTCTGCCAGGTTGATGCATTGATCATCCTCACGCCGTTGTATTGGAATTGACCCATTCCGTGGACATGGCCGGATACGAAAATGTCCGGCACGATCTCCATGGCGAGGTAATCCTTCTTCTCCGGTGCGAGAGCGTTCCTCTGGCCGTAGATGGGCGCGAGATGCCTTCTGATGCACATCTCCTTCATGACCTTCAGCGGGTCCTCGTAAGTAAGGTACTGGACCGAGGCGACCCAATCGTCGATGCTCTTGCCGTGGTATGTCAGGACGGTCCTTCCTTCTACGTTCAGGTACACCGGATTGCTCACCATCAGGATGTTGGAGTCGAATCCCTTTGTGAACACCGAGTTCAGCGCGGGCTGCGGCTCCGCCGGACGGGCGGCATCGTGATTGCCGGGATGGATGACCATCTTGATGTGGTCGGGGATCTCCTTTAGGTACTCTGCCAGCTTCTCGTACTGCAGGTATATGTCGGGGATGTCCAGCTCCTTGTCCTGATCCGGGAACACCCCTATGCCGTCGACGACGTCACCAGGGAAGACAAGGTAGTTGATGCCCTCCTCCGCCGCGTTCTGCTTCAGCCACGCGGTCATCTTCTTCCATTGAGGCTCCAGGAAGGTGCTGCTGCCCACATGGCAGTCGGACAGGAACGCTATCTTGGAGGTGCTGTCGCTGATCTCCCACTTGTGCGTCTTTGGGATGTCCGGTCTCACGACCTTCTCGGCAGAGATGAACCCGGTGCGCGAGTTGGACCTCCCGATGATGCCGACGACCTCGTCGCTGACGAAGATCTCCTGAGATATCTGGGAGTCCTTCGATATGAACACCTTGATCATGCCCGTCTCATCCTCCATGGACAGCATGGTATGTCCGTTCTTGGTGATCGACACTTCGTATACTATGCCTATGACGCGCACCTCCCTGTCATGGGCCATGGCCCTCTCGATGCTGATCGCCTTGCCGAAATCGTTGCGCTTCTCGATCAGCCTCTTCATGGTGAAGAACCTGGCCTTGATGTACTGGGCGAAGTCGTTCACCTTCCCTTCGCAGGTGGACTGTCCGGTGACGTCCGTGCCGTTGACGATGCTGATGTCCGAGGTGAACTTGTTCTTGGGCTTGATCTCCTTGGGGGATTCGTGCAGTATCTTGTCGCCTGCGATGCAGTCCATGATGTCCTGCTTGCTGACGAACATGGTGTTCTTGGCCAGATGGGAGAATACGGTGTTCGTGAATTCCATCGGCTCGTTGTTGGAGAGTATCATCTCCAAAGCGTCGGGCGAGAAGAAGATGCCCCTGCTTGCGGCGGCCGATAGAACCTGCTCCCTCATATCCCTTCCCCATGCGGTACGATTAGTTATTGGTTTTCGTCCGGCGCGGACGGAGGATAATCAAGTAGGAAAATGATTAGAGATGTCCGCCATCATAAAAAGACCGACATTTTTAATATGGTCAAAAAATTTTTACTATTATATAATTGACCTCTGTTTTTTCGGTGGGATCTTTATAAATTACTAAAATATTGAGTATGTTGGATTAATAATCCAAGTGATACTGTGAATAGCAAGGTACTTGCGATCGCCGTCGTTGCTATTATTGTGGTTGCAGCAGCCGCAGTTGCTGTGATGGCATTAAACAACGGAAGCGACAAGGACAAGGTAACTATCGATGCTGGAAATCTCGTTTACGGAAACGCCAACAACGATGCTTACATCAACAGTGATGATGTTTCTTTCATTCAAGATATCATCGATGGGAAGACAACATGGGATGCAGAGAAGAACCCTCTTGCCGATGCAAACAATGATGGTGCGATCACAAAGGCTGACATCGACCAGGTCAACATGATTATCAACAACAAGCCTGGAAAGGTATGGTATCAGACGTATCTCGGATGGCCTATGGAGATTACATACCCTCTCGTCGACAGGAACATTTTCGTCTCATACTGGCAGCAGGCCGAGGCAGCAGCAGTCCTCGGAATCTGGGATGATGTCAAGGTTGCAAATGCATACGTAACACAGGTCAAGACACACCAGTATGATCTTTCACACGTAGTGGAGGTAGAGAGTGTATCGACCAACAACTGGTATGATACGACATTTGCTACATTCGCTGATGAGGACATCGATCTCATTATGGTCACACCTAACCAGAACAACTATGACAAGTGTAAAGCAGGATATATGGACACGCACCCCAACTGTGAGATCTTACTGCTCTCCCACGTCGGAAGCAACGCCATGTCCGCCATGCTCACAATGGGAATTCTTTTCAACAAGGAGGACAGGGCCGAGGCGTATGCAGAATACTGTTTCGGAGCCATCAAGGACATCCAGGATAGGATCAGCAATGTTGAGAAGAAGAATGTAATGGTGACCATGACAACACCTAAGGGATCAAGGACCGCAGTATGTTGTGGAACAGCCTACGAGGGATCTGTCAACCTTATGAGCCAGATTGCTAACGTCTACACCGGAGATGCACAGACTGCATACGGACAGACAGTCAAAGATCAGCTCTGGTATACAGAGGATGCTCAGGACAAATGGGAGGTCATTTTCATGAACTACTCTTCGATAGACTGGTTCACTTGTGAAAGCCAGCAACAGTACAATGAGTACTTTGACAAGGTAGCTGCATTCTTCGAGGGAACCGAGGCATATAAGAACAACGGAATGTGCGCTATGCCTTATGTCTGCGGAGGATACGCATCCTATGCGATGGCATATTACTGTGCATGGTACCTGTACCCAGAGCTCTTCACACAGGAAGAGGCGGAGAAGAACCTCCAGTACTGGTTCGACAACTTCTGCTGTCAGGACAACACCTACTTCGGAACTAAGCAGTACACGGCGAAGAACGCTTTCATCTTCTACACCGGTGACAATTACACCACCCTTGTTCAGAAGTATCAGAAAGAGAACGCCTGAGATAACTTTGAATTAAACCTTTTCCCAAACCCTTTACATTTCATGATAACAGGCGGGTATGATGGAAGAATATGATCCGATCGAGAATGCCGTGGATAGATGGACGGCCGAAGTGGAGGTCAAGGGATACGATGAGAAGATCTCCAGTTACAACAAGTACATTCGCGCCAAATGGCTGTTCATTATCGGTAGCGCGATACTCGCCTTCGTGTGCTCCATCTATGCATTGTCTATAGGTGCGGATTATGTGTCTTTCATGGATGCAATGGAGGTCGTGTGGAATCATATCACAGGACATCCCGGGGATATGTCCAAAGACAAGGTCGAGTATGCGGTTTGGTTCATCAGAAGACCATCGGTCTGCTGTGGCCTGTTGGCTGGAGCAGGATTGGCGGCCGCCGGTGCGGTTATGCAGAGCATTTTGAGGAATCCGTTGGCCGATCCTTACACGACAGGAATCTCATCGGGAGCATCCTTCGGAGCATCCTTGGCGATGGGATTGGGATTGTCAGTGGCATCGACCGCGTTTGCGGTGGTCACCAACGCATTTATCTTCGCGTTGATCCCGATGTTCGTCATCATCCTCGTATCCAAACTGAAATCCGCATCGCCTACCACTATGATCATGGCAGGTATCGCGGTGATGTACATCTTCAATGCGGCGACGACGCTGATCAAGTTGTTCGTCGATCCCGAATCATTGTCGGCCATATATTCCTGGAGTGTAGGTTCGATCGATATCGCCGGAAAGGGAATAGCTGGTTGGGATGCGGTAACAGCTATGTTCTTCTTCGTTGTGATCGGTGTAACCGCATTGTTGTTACTCTCCCGTAAGCTCAACGTAGTCGCCACTGGGGATGAGAGTGCAAAATCATTGGGAGTCAATTCTGATCAGCTCAGGATTATCGCTCTGCTGATCGTCTCATTCCTTGCGGCCGGAGTCGTATCCTTCACGGGATTGATCGGATTCATCGGACTGGTATGTCCTCACATAGCAAGGATATTCGTTGGTTCGGATAATAGATTCCTGATTCCTGCATCCGCAGCATTTGGTGCGGCATTGCTGATTATAGCGGATATCGTCGGAAAGAGCATCTTCTACCCCACCACCATCCAGGTAGGTGTGATAACCGCGTTCATCGGAGGACCTCTGTTCCTTTACCTGATCGTAAGGCAGAAGAAGGAGGCATGGTGAGATGAGGCTCCCGGAATTCCTCAGGGACGATGTGGATAAGACTCCGCCTGATTTCAATGCGGAGCACATCATTGAGATGACTGATGTGACCTTCGGGTACAAGTCCACGAAGACCATCCTTCATGATATTTCGTTCACTATAGACAAACCAGAGTTTGTATGCATCGTGGGTCCGAATGGAGTAGGGAAGTCCACTTTGATCAAGTGCATGAATGGTCTGTTGAAGCCGTCCACAGGTATCGTGAAGATCTACGGGAAGGAGGTCAGGACCTATGCGCTGAAGGAACTTGCCAAGGTTGCTGGCTATGTTCCGGTCAAGACCAATGATTTCAGTGTGCTTTCTGTTCTCGATACGGTGTTGATAGGAAGGTATGCTCATCAGTCCTGGAAGACCAAACCGGAGGAGGTTGCGATGGCCTACAAGGCCTTGGAGGCATTGGAGATGCAGGATTATGCCATGGAGAAGTTCAACGATCTATCCGCGGGACAATATCAGAAAGTATCCATCGCAAGAGGATTGGTCCAGGAGCCGAAAATACTCATTTTGGATGAGCCGACATCGAATCTGGACATCAGGCATCAGATATACGTCACTGCATTCCTAAAGAAGCTGTCCGCTAAGACGGGGATGACTATCATTATGATAAGTCATGATCTGAATCTGGCGGCGAAGTTCGCTGACAGGGTGATTGTGATGGAGGCACCAGGAAAGATACACAGCATCGGTACACCGCAAGAGGTGTTTACCGAGAAGATGATATCAGAGGTGTACAACGTGAAGTGCAGGGTGGAGGATGATGGTGGAACCCCGCACATTGTTCTGCAGTATGTGAAGTGATGAGGATTCTAACTTTTGTGCAGGCCAGCATCAGAAGGTATCACTGTCCAGGGGTTTGGTGCAGGAACCCAAGCTCCTGCTGCTGGACGAACCCACATCGAATTTGGACATCAGGCATCAGGTGTATGTATCCGCTTTCCTAAAGAGACTCTGCGATAAATCCAAGACGTCAGTTCTGATGATCAGTCACGATCTGAACCTGGCATCGAAGTTCGCCGATTGCGTCATAGTCATGGGGCCTCCCAGGGTGCTTTACGACATCGGTACGCCGCAGGAAGTGTTCACGAAGGAGATGATCAAGGACGTCTACAACGTGAACTGCAAGGTCATAGACGACGACGGGTCACCGCACATAATATTGGAGTCAGTGGGATGAATCCCGGCAAAACCGTTTTTATGCTCCATTCCGATGCAATCGCATGACCTCAGTGACGATCGAGTGCCTGGTGAACCCCAGCGAGGACGAGGAGAAGGTCGAGGCAGCGATACTGTCCATCTTCCCGGATGCTGAATTGGAACGCACGCCCAAGGGATTCAGGGGAACCGCGACCATCGACCATTTCTCGAAGATGATTCGCAGGCAGAAGATCCTCGACGCCACTCGCGGCGTGATGCTGAAGAACAGGCGCGGCGAGAAGACGTGGGTGAACCTGAATAAGCAGGTCGCAACCGTCGGCAAGGTATCCTTCGCCGACAAGAACCCCGTCCTTGGAGCGATAGAGGTCTGCATAGAGGACGACGACATCGAGGGATTGATCGACATCGTCGCACCCGTCACCGTCAACGGAGAGGAGGTCAGGATATGATTGGCATATCCTGCACGTCGTTCTCATCCGATTCCCCGCAGAAATGGCTGGACAGGATCGTGGGCAACTTCGACCTGTGGGAGATCTTCTCCGAGGCCAGTCACAGCATCGTCTACAATTTCAACGAGTTCTCGGAATTGCTCCCGTCCTACGACCTCAGCTATTCCGTCCATGCGCCGATATGCGACATAAACATCGCATCCATCAGCGGACCTGTCAGGGAGGCCTCCATGAAGGACATCCTGGACACCATCGAGGCGGCGAACAGGCTGGGCATCGACAGGGTCACCGTCCATCCCGGGCTGTCGTCCATGTCGGTGCACGGCATAGAGGATAGGTATCTTGTCCACGCAAAGGAATCCATGAAGGCCCTCGACAAGGCTCAGGCAGAGTACGGGGTGTCAGTCGCGATAGAGAACATGCCGGTCATGTACTTCTTCCTCGGACGCACCGCATCCGAGCTCAGCGACATCGTGGACGGTACCGACCTCGGGATCTGCTTCGACATCGGCCATGCCAACACCACCGGCCAGATCGATGCCATGATCGATACCTTCGGGGACAGGATAACGAACATCCACATCCACGACAACTGCGGCGAGAAGGACGAGCACCTGACCATCGGTCAGGGAAAGATAGATTTCGAGAGGGTCCTCTCGAAGCTCAAATTCTACAAGCGCAACTTCGTCATAGAGTCCAAGAACTACGAGTCCGCAGAGGAGTCTCAGTATATATTGGAGCCCATGTTGTCCTGAGGGGGATCCTCTGGAGGCTCATCCTTCTTGAATCCGGTATTGGACATCGTCTTCAGGTGCTTGATGCCGTACCATGTCTTGACGAACATCACAGGCAATGTCAGGACTCCGAAGATCAGAATGAGCAGGAACGGCAGAGTGAACCAGAGATCAACTGCCATCAGCCAGACCGCGAAGAAGTCGTTGATCAGGTGAACCAGGATTGTCACATGGATTCCGAACCTCATGAACAGGTATCCGAACATCAGGCCGCCTAGAAGGACGGTGAAGGATTTCCACCATCCCCATCCGCTCGCATGAGCGTATGCGAAGATGATCGATGAGACGATCATGAGGATCACAGCCGCTCTCGACACTCCGAATCCGCCGAACGGGTACTTCCAGAAGTCCTTCTGCCTTCCGGCGATGGCGATTATCATCATGGGGATGCCCATGAGCACCACGCGGAAGACTATCTCCTCCCATACGCCTGCGAAGGAGTATTCATAGAGGGCCTCTGTGAAATCCAAATTGGCCAGTGGGTCGGGGACCTTCACGTCTGCCCCAGCGAGCTGCAGCAATACGATTATCGCCGATTCCAGCACAAGGGTGGAGCCGAACAGGACACCGATCCAATATAATGGTGTCTTGGAAGCCCTCTCTACGTACTTGTCACCGCCTTTGAAGAATTCCTTGGAATCGATGATCACCATGATCAGGCTGGCGATGGAGCAGACTCCTATGAATGCGAAGAGGATCTGCACCTGCAAGGGCTCCAGCGTCACAAACTTGACCATCTCCCAGAAGAAGAGATAGAGGACGTCCTGTCTGGTCCCGGCGTACTCCATGGTTGTACCGAAGTAGTACAGCATGAGGCCGATGGACGCTATCGCGAGGATCAGGAACAGCCATGCTCCGGGGAAGGGCGTCTTCTCGAGGATCGGGTGCCTTCCCTCGGGGGGCTTGACGCGGTAATCAGCTATTGGTGCCTCCATGGCGAAGTTGGCACCGCATCTGATGCAGAACTTGTAGCCCAGCGTCTTGCACCTCTCGCAGTCGTCGCACACCATCCCTTCTCACCTCAGCAATTCAAGCACGCCATCGACGCGTTCCACCTCGATGACGGCCAGTAGGTTATCCTTGTAAATCGCGATGTCTTTTATCTCTTTTGCGATGTGTTCCTCGCGTTTCCTGGAAAGAGTACCGTATGATTTGAGCGTAGAATTGACGAACGCATCCCATTGTTTGGCCAGCTTCTCCGGCGTGCTGCCGTCGAAGATCCTCTTCATGCCCTTCTTGGCGATGCCGTGCTCCTTCACGAACTCCAAAGCTCCGACGGTGTCGCAGTAGAGGTCGGTGAACTCCGAATCGTTCATGTCCAGAGGTATGCACAGGTTCCCCGTTTCGGTCACCAGATCGATGAACGTGTACATCGCTGGTGACGGTATCTCCACCTCGCCGAACCTCTCCATGTGCTTCGCATAGACCATGTCCAGCTCGCTGACGTCGAAAACGTCCTGGATGTTGCGGCGGTTCTTCAGGCACTGTATGCCTTCGATGCTCAGCGCGGCGGCGTAGGCATCATGCTCCGAGAATTCTCCGCGGACCGTGTCCGCCTCTGAAACAAGACCGTTGACGACAGGGATGATGTCCACCCTGCAATCCCCCACATCGAGGGAGATCATCTCTTCGTTCTCCTCTCTTCCACCAGATCGGTGAGCTCGTTGGGCTCGTCGATCTTCTTCAGCTCCTCGTTGGAGACGATGGCGGTGTTGTTGATGTTGTCCCTCTCGCGCTTCTTCTCTACGATGAGGACCGAGAACCTGTCCATGATCCTGGACAGCTCGGAAGCGACTATGGCGCGCTCCATAACTTTTTCTTCATCGGAGCCCAGGCTCGTTAGCATCAGAGCCTTGTCGTTGGTCGAGACCGCTTCGAACGGGCTCCTCACGACGGGTCTGACGTTGAATCCCAGAGACGAGAGCTGCTGCAATGCGAATGTGCCTTCCAATGACTGGGGAGCCTCCCTCTGCTCTTCCAGGCGCTCCTTGCTCTTGAATGTGAACGGGTCTATCGGCTCGATGATCGGCAGCTCCAGGAACTCCTCCATGCGCAGCGCTGCATCGATCATGGCCCCCATACCGGACTCGTACATCTGGATGGTACGCCTCGAGACCCCTGCGGTCTCCGCCAGGACTCCCAGGCTGATGCCTCTGGCCTCCCTTGCGGCCTTCAGCATCTCGCTGTCCAATCTCACGTACAGTCCGCCGGGAGCTGCGAAGATGTAGGGCGGAGCCTCATCCAGAAGCAGGTCGGCCAGCGTCTCGTTGGAGACGATAGAAATGTTGAATCTTGAATAGACGATCCCGGGCTCCAACGCTCCGGAACTGGAGCGCTCTCCCGTGACCATCGGTGTGGCCCCGAGCGATTCCGCCAGGACCTTCATCTCATCGGCGTTCTCCTTCGAGAACGCGTCGATGTTGCTGAGGACCTTGATGATCAGCACCTGCTGGTCCCTCCTGGCCACGATGTCGAAGCATATGCCTCTCAGCGTGAGTGCGGAGGAGACGTCGAACCCCGCTTTCGCCAATATCGCGCGGGTCGTGTTGATCAGTTCCATCCGGTCCATGTTCCTAGATGGGTTTTCACTTCTATAAACCATTTCTCGAAAATTTTCGGGCGGGCGGTAGCCCGCCCTGTTGTTCTGTCTCACTGGAGACCGCTGTATTCGCTCAGCTTCTGCCTGGATTTGGGACCGAATTTATCGATGGACTTGTCGAAGTCCTCCATGCTCACCTTGCAGGCTGCGATGTCCTCATCGGTAGGGGCCTCGCCTTTGGCGACAAGCCTCCTCACCGCGTTCATGACCGCCTCGTTGCATATCGCGGATATGTCAGCTCCGGTGCAGCCTTCGGTGCGCTGAGCCAGATCCTCCAGGTTAACATCCTCTTCCATGGGCCTTCCCCTGGTGTGGATGCCGAATATCGACTTCCTCGATTCGAGGTCTGGGGGCGCGATGTAGATGGACTTGTCGAATCTTCCGGGCCTCAGCAGAGCGGGGTCCATTATGTCCGGCCTGTTCGTCGCGGCGATGACCACCACGTCGTTCAGTCCTTCCAGACCGTCCATCTCCGTCAGCATCTGGGAGATGACCCTCTCGGTGACATTGCTGTCGCCTCCGGTTCCCCTCTCCGGCGCTATGGAGTCTATCTCATCCATGAAGATCACGCAAGGCGATGCCTGCCTGGCCTTCCTGAACGTCTCCCTGACGGCCTTCTCGGATTCACCGACCCATTTGTTGAGGAACTCCGGCCCCTTCACGGAGATGAAGTTCGCCTCCGACTCCGTCGCCACCGCTTTGGCAAGCATGGTCTTTCCGGTTCCTGGGGGACCGTAGAGCAGTATTCCCTTCGGGGGTCTGGCGTTCATATGCTCGAACACCTTGCCGAACTTCAGCGGCCATTCGACCGCTTCCTTCAGCTCCTGCTTCGCATCCTCCAGAGCTCCGATGTCCTCCCATTTGACGTTGGGCTTCTCGATCAGGACCTCCCTCATGGTGGAGGGCTGCATGTCCTTCAGGGCGTTCTTGAAGTCGTCCTTGGTGACGACGATGCTGTTGAGCACCTCGATGGGCGTGTTCTCGGCTTCGACATCGTCCTTCAGCACCCTCCTCAGCGCGGTCATCGCCGCCTCCTTGGTCAGCGCCGATATGTCCGCACCGGCGTATCCGTGAGTCTTGTCGGCAAGCCAGTTCAGGTCCACGTCCTTGTCCAGAGGCATTCCCCTGGTATGGATCTGGAGGATCTCCAATCTGCCGTCCCTGTCGGGGATGCCGATCTCGATCTCCCTGTCGAATCTTCCGGGCCTCCTCAGGGCCTCGTCTATGGCGTTGGGCCTGTTGGTAGCTCCGATGACAACGACCTTTCCTCTGGAGTTCAGCCCGTCCATCAGCGACAGGAGCTGGGCGACTATGCGCCTCTCCTCCTCCCCGCTGACCTCGTCCCTCTTGGGGGCGATGGAATCTATCTCGTCGATGAAGATGATGCTGGGCGAGTTCTCCTCAGCCTCCTTGAAGATCTCCCTCAGCTTGCCCTCGGACTCTCCGTAGAACTTGCTGACGATCTCAGGTCCGCCTATGGACATGAAGTTGCTGCTCGTCTCTCCGGCGACCGCCTTGGCCAGCATGGTCTTTCCGGTTCCCGGGGGACCGTGGAGAAGCACACCTTTCGGAGGCTCAACTCCAAGCCTCTTGAAGAGCTCGGGATGCTTCAGCGGAAGCTCCACCATCTCCTTGACCTTCCTGACGGCGTCGCCCAGTCCTCCGAGGTCGTCGTAGGACACGTTGGGGATGTTGCCGTCGTCCGCAGGCTTGTTCGTGATCTTGACCTTGGTATCCGGAGTGATGACGGTGGCCACGCCCGTCGGCGAGAAGGACTTCACCACGAAGGCCATCTTGTTGCCCATGACGTTGATGGGAACGGTGTCCCCCTTGGACATAACCCATCCTTCGAAGAGCTGCCTGAGGTGGTCCTCGCCTCCCTGGAGCCTGAGCTCGCCAGAGGGTGCGAACGTGATCTTCTCTGCGCCCTGGACGGTGATCTTCTTCACCGATACGCGGTCGTCGGCGGTCACGCCGGCGTTCTTCCTGGTGAGGTTGTCGAGTCTGATGACTCCCTTGTTGGCGTCCTCAGGGTATCCGTCCAGGATCTTGACGGCGGTCTTCTTCGCACCGTCGATCTGGACGATGTCCCCTACTTTGATGCCGAGCACCGTCATCAGCTCGGAATCCATTCTTGCTACTCCCCTTCCCGATTCGCCGGGTTTCAGTTCTGCGACCTTAATCGCCTTCTCGTTGACCATCTTCAGTCCTCCTCAGTGTTATTATCGATCATCTCGTCCAGTTGCCTGTAGAGCTCCTTCCTTCTCTCCGGGTCCTCAACCGAGCGTATCGCCTGGTTGATCCCGTTCATCACCGAGTTGCGCTCGTCCATCAGGGCAGCGCGCTCCCGGTCCAGCTCTGCGATCCTCGAATCCAGTTCCTTCAGCTGCTCCACCGCCTTCTCCGTGTCGCTGATATCCGTCTCCTTTTCATCCTTCCCGCCGGAGGAAATTAGGCGGGCGGTGAACATGTTGTCGTGGAGGTCGATCATCAGCGTGAACTGCCTGTTGGGCACGTACACGGTCCTGGTCGGACCCATGGAGCTCTCCTCGGGATAGCTCATCAGCATCCCCGTCTGCTCCATAAGAGCCAGATTCTTCATGACGGCCTGTTGGCTAACGCCAAGTTCCTTGGATAGCTGCAGAGGATAGCTCGGTTCCCTGGTGAGGTATTCGAGGATCCTCCTCCTCGTCGGATTCTCTATTATCGATAGCAGTTCGTCTATGTCCGTCATGTGGATCACTCAGTTGTTAACCGTTGGTTCACTAGTTGATGATAGAACAGAACTTCTATAAAAAGATAACTAAATATCGTTCTCGATGACGAAACAAGGCGGACACCTTTCCGCCCTGGCCTACAATTATAATAACTCGGAAATCTACACACATCCGATGAAAGGGGAACTAGCGGACGATTACGTCATCGTGAAGGACCAGACCGACGGCAACCACCTGTACGGCAAGGGCAACTACGGCTACCCGCGCAGCGGCGGCGGTGTCGACCTGGACCTCTTGGAGGCGACCCTCCTCACGGAGCTCGGCAAGCTGGAGGTCCTGGACAAGGGCAGGAAGCTGTCCTTCGAGGAGATCTTCAAGCTCTCGTCCGATGCCATCGAAGGTTTCGACATCCTCTACATCGTCTACAGGGACATCAGGTTGGGAAGGGGGTTGGTCGTCAAGCAGGAGACCGGCAACTACGACCTCTCGGTCTTCGGCGCCGGCAAGAGGCAGTCCAATTCTCGTCCCGCATACATGCTCAGGGCGGTCTCCGAAAGGAGCGTTCTGGACGCCTCCGAATCCTTGGAAGGGACCAAGGAGACCAACGACAGGAGGAAGAACCTCCTGTACGGCGTGGTCGACGAGGAAGGGGACGTGACATACTACAAGCTCCATGTCAAGGATCCCGCAGGGAAGGTCTTCCCAACGGATGTGAAGGGTCATGCTGACGGGGTCCTGGTGAGCGACCGCGTGTTCATCTTCCAGCAGGAGCAGTGCGGCTTCCTCCACGACTACGGGTTCTTCGGAAAGCTCATCAACGGTATCTATCAGCTGTCACTGGTCGAGGCCTGCTATCTGGTCGGGAAAGGAAAGCTGACAGTGAAGGACGAATCCGGGACAGAGATGGATTACGACGATCTCTTCGAGTACGGCTTCAATGAGCAGGATGAGTTCGAGAACCGCCTGAAGGTCTATACCGACCTTAGGGAGAGAGGTTTGGTCGTGAAGGCCGGCTTCAAGTACGGCACCCATTTCAGGGTCTATCAGGACGATCCGGACGATTGCCATGCCAGGTTCCTGGTGCATGCCGTCCCTTACGAGGTCACCAAGATGTGGCCCGATATCTCCAGGACGGTCAGGCTGTCCGGCGGAGTCAAGAAGGAGATCCTTTTCGCCATGGTTCAGGGCAACTCTGTTCACTATCTGGAGTTCGAGTGGTATAAGCCCGGTCTGCTGCCAGGAAAATGAAGTCATATGGGCGGTTGGGAGGCTCTGAGCCCTTCTTCTAAAGGGGTCGACCTTTCGAGCCTCCGACATCATTCAGCCGATGTCAAGCTTTTTCTACGCCGATGGTTTATGACCACTCGATAACGATGGTCAATGGACCCACCGTTATAGTTAGCCGGAATCCGCCTTGCGGACCGCGACTAAGGTTAGTAGAAAATTTATTTCCACCCCCTGTCAGTCCCCCGGGGTCGACACCCTGATAGGACTTTAGTCCGTTTGTACCGGACTGAAAGTCCGGGAACCGGCAGGGGGTGTTCCCCTAATTATTACTTAATTGTAGGCCCGAAAGTCAGCATGACTTCTACATCGGGGGCCCTCATCCAAGCCGTAGCGGAGGATCTCGTTGTACTTCGAGTTGGCCTCTTCTCCTTCCTTCTTCCGCTTCCACGCATCTATCTCGATACTGATCGCGATCATCTCATCCGCTATCGCTTCGGGGCTCTTAGGTCTGGCCCTGATAACATATGAGGTCATGCGGCGTATCGCCTTGGGGTAGCCCAGTCCTTTGGCGATCTTCAGCCCGAACTCTTCGGGGAATCCGAGATTTAGCAGCGCATCGACGAGATCATCCTTGGCCGCGGCCCATTCCTTCTGCGGTTCGGTGGGCATCAACAGTTCGAAAAAGAAGATCGGGGGAAATCCCCCTGAGTTTCACATTCACTCCTTGTCCTTCGTGACGGCTTCCTTCGCCTTACCGAGGGCCTTCGAGATCCAGAAGGTCATGATAACGGCCAGGACTGTCACGATGATGGCGTACACCAGGCTTCCCCAGATCGTTCCGTCGTCGTTGGGGAAGATCATGGCGATGGCCGCCTTGATGGTCTCGTTCCATGCCAGAGCTGCGACGAGTCCGAAGGCTGCGGTGATAAGGGCTGCGAATGTCTCAAGTAGCTGGACTTTGAGTTCTCCTGCCATGGTTGGGGTATTGAATTGGCGGTATTAACGCATTGTGAATTCAGAATACATTTACTCCAATGAACCGTTCAATCGTAAATATTGGACCTATGTCCGATCTCCACTAACAAGATTACAAGTTTCCCTCCATCGATTTTGCTGATGAGTCTGTAGTTTCCCACCCTGTATATCCATAGTCCTGCCTTATCACCCGTAAGTGCTTTTCCAGATGCAAACGGATCGTCTGTACCCTCGAGATGTTTTGTAATCCAATTGAGTATCATGGTCCTTGTGTAACGGTCCATTTTTCTGAGCTGCTTAACAGCATCCTCAGTGTACTCGACGGAATAAATCACTCTTCATCACCAAACATCTTCAGAACTTCTGAGTGAGAATAGGTCTTAGGATTCTCGAGGTATTTTCTATACGCTGTTTCTCCTACAGCAATATCATACTCATTTTCAATTTTTTCAAACAGAGCTTGTTTGAAAGCCTCTCCCATAGAAACGCCTGTCAAGGCTGCATACCTTCTTGCAAGGAGTTCTTCCTCTGCAGTCAGTCTTATTGAGAATGCCATTAGATCACCAACGATGTGTAGTACATTGTACTATTTATATGGTGGTTGTGATTGTTTTGATTTCATACATCTGACCTGACTTTGATATATCTTCGAATCCAGTACCCTAATGGATTGATGTATCATGTCCGACACCATCGAGCACAAATGCCCAAACTGCGGGGCGACGGTAACATTCGACGCCGGCACGCAGAAGGTGGTGTGCGAATACTGCGGATGCAGCTACGACCCTGCGGAGTTCATACCTTCCGGCGGGGACGTAAGGCCGGATGCGGACAGCATCGAGCTCCCCATGAACGGCGGAGAGCAGTGGTCCGAGGATGACGACGTCAGGGAATACTGCTGCAACTCCTGCGGAGGGGAGATCTACACCGAATCCACAACGTCCGCCACGATCTGTCCTTTCTGCGGCAGTACCGTAATCCTCAGGGGGCGTCTCACGGGCTCCCTCATGCCTGACAAGGTCATACCGTTCAAGCTGTCCAAGGAACAGGCGCTGAACGAGATGCATTCGTTCATAGGCAAGAAGAGGTTCGTTCAGAAGGGGTTCGTGAACCTCAGCGAACTGGAGGAATCCAAGGGGGTGTACGTTCCTTATTGGATATACGACCTGGAGTTGGACGTCGACCTCGAATACACCGGTATGAAGCAGCGTACCCTCATCCCGGGAAAGAACGGGGATGTCGTGGAGCAGAGGTTCTTCCGTATCAGGAAAAAGGGATCAATATCTTTCGACCGTGTTCCTGCCGACGGTTCCTCGAAGATGCCGGACGACCTCATGGAATCTTTGGAACCCTTCGATTCGGAGGAGGCAGTTGATTTCAGGACTGCTTACCTTTCCGGCTACGTGGCGGACAAGTACGATATCGCCCAGGAGGATGTTGCCCCGAGGATCCGCGAGCGCGTCTGCGAGGAGGTGGACGACAGGTTCAGAGGGACCATCACGGGATACGACGAGATCACCATGAACGGGTCGTCGATAGACGCGAAGAGGTCCGGGGTGGACTATGTCCTGTATCCAGTCTGGCTCTTCAATCTGAGATGGAACGAAGAGAAGTTCACTTTCGCTGTGAACGGTCAGACGGGGAAGGTCGCGGGGGACCTGCCACCCAGTAAAACTAAGATGGCAGTTGCGAGTCTGGCGTTGTTCTGCGTGCTGTGGATAGCATCTTGGCTGCTGTTCAGTCCCGGCGCATCTCTGGACGAGATAATAGATGCCATGACATACGTCACATTGTTCTGCATCATGATCGCCGTGATCGTTTACGAATCGTTAAAGGACGGACTGAAGTCGGTGGAGAAGAGGCACGGTTCCGAGTACTACTATCGCGAAGGGAGCATGGACATCAGCGATGAGAGCGAGGAGTTCCTTTACAAGAGGATAACGACCGACTGAACCGTGAACGGTCACTCGTTCGACGGATTGAATTCGATAGAAGAGAAGGGCCGTGAGGCCCTTGTATTGTTTTCAGAGCTGGATCTCGATACCGAGCTTCTCGGTGAGCTCCTTGTACCTGTTCCTGATGGTGACCTCGGTCACTCCGGCGACATCGGCGACCTCCCTCTGCGTCCTGCGCTCGTTGCACATGATGGACGAGATGTAGATCGCTGCTGCAGCGACACCGGTGGGTCCCCTTCCGGAGGTGAGCTCCTTCTCGGAAGTGTCCTTCAGGATCTCCGCGGCCTTCGTCTGGACCTCTCCGCTCAGCTTGAGCTCGGAGCAGAACCTCTGCACGTAGTCCTGGGGCTTGGTGGGCATGAGCTTCAGCTTGAGCTCGCGGGTCATGAAACGGTAGGTCCTTCCGATCTCCTTCCTTCCAACACGGCTGCTGTTGCCCACTTCGTCGAGGGTCCTGGGAACACCGCACTGCCTGCATGCCGCGTACAGCGATGCAGCTACGACTCCCTCGATGGACCTTCCTCTGATGAGGTTCTTGTTGACCGCTTTCCTGTAGATCATGGCGGCGGTCTCCCTGACATTCCTGGGGAGTCCCATCGCCGAGGCCATCCTGTCCAGCTCGGACAGGGCGAACGCCAGGTTCCTCTCGGTAGCGTTGGATACACGGATCCTTCTCTGCCATTTCCTGAGCCTGTACAGCTGTGCCCTGTTCCTGGTGGGGATGCTCTTTCCGTAAGAGTCCTTGTTCTTCCACGAGATCTCCGTCGAGAGTCCCTTGTCATGGATAGTGTAGGTCATGGGTGCACCGGTACGCGCCCTCTTCTCTCCCTGCTCCACATCGAAGGCCCTCCATTCGGGACCCTGGTCGATGAACTGGTCGTCGAGGACCAGACCGCAGTCTTCACACAGGAGCTCTCCCCTTTCGTAGTCACGTACGAGGTGGTGGCTTCCGCACTCGGGACAGACCTCAATTTCTTCTGCTCCTTCCTTTGTCTTTACCATGTTTGTTTCCTCCTGTGGTATAAAGGTCGGTTCCTTTCTCTCCTCCCGTGGGCTTGGACTTGGGCTCGATGGATGCGTAAGGGCCGGATACAGGTCCGAACACCCTCTTGACAACACCGATCTTGTTCTTCTCGGCGTCGTAGACGACTTCTCCGATCTCGGGTAAACCGGTGCATTTGACGACCAATTTCCCTTCGGTCGTTATCTCCTGCACACTTCCCAAATAATCCATAGTCATTCCGCCTGGGTATGGAGTTATTCCTAACAAATTGTGGTTATACTGGACTACTATATAATACATTGGGATTTATTTATATCGGATATGATATTATCCTTCGTTTTTTGTCGATTTTCTCATATTTAAGTATCATTATCTATTTTTTCGGTGGCTGGATGGATTATCCTTGGTTGAGTTGAGTACTCATTTTCCAGTGGAAACAGTGCTCTCTTTCATCCAATTGAACGCTCCGATCAGGAACCCATATAACGACAGAACCCATCCAATCGGCGGCGATCGAATTAGGAAGGAGGAGTTGTCGGCAGGCGGCAGAAGTATCACGCTTTTCCTAGCGGACACGGCAGGCCGTCCTTTGGTCGTGCTGAATGAGTATTCCGGCGACGGCAGCAAGGTAGCGGATGCCGTGAAGTCCGGATGCGACAAGGAGTTCAACCTCCTATGCGTGAGCGGCCTGGACTGGAATCATGACATGGCCCCGTGGGATTCTCCTCCAGCATTCAAGGGCGACACGCCCTGCACCGGAGGCGCGGACGCTTATCTCGATACCCTCACGAAGGAAATCATACCCGAAGCACTGGAGCATGTGAACGGAAGGCCTTCGTCGATAGGGATCGCAGGCTATTCCTTGGCCGGGCTCTTCGCCGTCTATTCGATCTACCGCTGCGATATGTTCGACCGCGTCGCCAGCATGTCCGGTTCCATGTGGTTCCCGGATTTCACCGATTTTGTGGCAAGCCACGAGCCTATGAGGCGGCCCGACCGCATGTACATCTCACTGGGGGATGCGGAGAGGAACACCAGGAACCCTCTGCTGAGAACTGTCCAGGACAGGACCGAATGGCTGGTAAGCCATTACAGGGAGGCCAGTCTGGACGTTATCTGGGAGCTCAATCCGGGCAACCATTTCAAGGATGCGGACCTGAGATGCGCCAAGGGGATAATCTCGATGATATCGGACGATATCCGCTAAAATCGGCGCTGAACACGCCTTCAGCGTGTCCAGACTCTCACAGATAATTAATAAATATAGGCGAGTTTGTTCCCAATAACATTATGCCCGTGTCACGGGAATGAAAAACGGAGTGAAAAACATGGCACTAGCAATCTGGTCGATGGATTTCGTCAGTCTCATCGTCATCGCTTTCGCCCTGGTCATGGTGATCGCAGGCCTTCTGGCAGCGTTCTTCGGATCGGGAAAGGCTAAGGGATACGGAGGTCTGATGACCGTTATCGGAGTCGCTTTGTTAGGCATTTGGATCTGGCTTTGCGGCTTCAGCGACATCTCAATCTTCGCCGATGTACCTCTTTGGGACGTATTCATTGACGCGATTATCAACCTCATCGGTATCCTTGTCGGAGCACTGATCGCGGTTGGTATCTTCCTCGCGGTAGTTCTGAAGAGCTGATCGGGGACATTGTCCCCAAACACCTTTCCTTTTTTTCTCCACTTGATTGAGACGATCGACAGTCAATAGCGATTGCTATGGACGGACCCATCGGCCATATCATCACAGTCGGATTTTGAAAAAAACAGGACTGGGCAGAGCCCAGTCAAGGAAATAAGAGAATTGGAAGAGAAGGATCAGTTACCCTGACTGATCATCTCGAGCTGACTCATGACCTGGTAGATCAACGTCCTTCCGTGCATGGGGATGTTGGGATCGTTGGCCAGGTCGTCGAGGATGACGATGGCGCCTGTCGCACGGACGTCCATGGGTTCCTTGGTGTCGAGGAGCCTGGCCTTCGCGTCAGTCGCGCCTTTCCTGATGTTTCTGGGGATGGAGGTGTCCTCTGCGAGCATGTCGAGAACATCGGTTATCTGTTTCACTTTGTCTGCCATGGAATCACCTGGAGCTCAGAAGCTCTCGAACTCTTCCTGAAGGTCCTGTACCATCTGGTCGAGGACTTCCTCGAAGTTGATCGATTTGTATTCCCTGACGCCGCCCAGATCGCTCTGAATCCTGACGACAAAATCGTTGTTCTCTTTCACAAGCTCTACGTTGCACAGAATCTCTTCCATTCTTATTACCCCCGTAGGATAGTTGGGCGAACAAGCACGGCATATATATCATTGGCGGTTCTCTCTTTTTACTTATAAAGATAACTAATGCGTGAAGTATTAGACTAAACACACCTAGGATAGGTAAGAAAAGCCCCTTTTCATTAGAAACGTTTATAATAGAATGTCCGTTAGAGGGGTTCGTTCTGTGTTGTTATCGCTTCAGCGAAAGCAAGCACCGAAATAATCGGCAAACGCCGATGGAGAACGATTCAAATGGCAGCAGACGAAGAAGAGTCAACGTACGAAGAGCTCCAGGACGAGTTCGAGTCGAAGGCACGCGGATTCGGAAAGGGAAAGTACGGAAGGATCATGAAGATGGCGCGCACGCCCAGCATGGATGAGTACAAGAAGACCGTGTACATCACGGCGATCGGAATCATCCTGATCGGAGCAGTCGGATTCGCCATCATGTGGCTGATGACCGTCCTGCCGAAATACTTCTGAAGGAGCTGAGCATCATGATGTTCACTGGTGAAAACAATCTGAAGAAGGTTGCAGCCAGCGGTACAGTCTTCTGGAAGTTCCAGATCAGCTCGGGTGCGGAGAAAGCGAAACTCTCGTTCTCACTCGTGACCGGACCCGACGCAGAGAATGCCCCTGAGTGGACAGTGGAGCTCCACGATGCAACCGATGGGGAGATCTGGTCCAACGGAAGAAGCAAGACAGAGGTCGACGTGGCCCTCCCCGGCAAGAACGCCAAGGAGCTGAAGCTGGTCGTCATCTGCCCCAACGGAGCAAGGTACGGCGACTCCGTCACCATCACCGTCAACGGCTCTGCCGACGACGGAATGGATTCAATCACATTCGAAGCCGTAGCACAACAGTCCATAATGGTCCTTAAGACGCAGATCGACCAGGAGAAGACCGTCGCGAACGAGTTGGCATCCAAGGCGAACAAATCTGCTGACAAGGACATATATGCGATCCTGAGCCCAGCCGGACTCAGGGGATACGTGTTCGTCGAAGGAATGAACACGGATCGCGTCCGCGAGAAGTCCAAGGACATCAAGAAGGCCAGGAACTTCATCGAGGGCGAGGCTAAAATTGAGGAGGTAAGTCCCTACCTCACACCCGTATCCGCTGTAGTAGGAATCGTCGAGGGAGACACTGTCGAACTCATCAACGGTCCCTTCAAGGGTGAGAAAGCAAGGGTACAGCACATCGATCATGGCAAAGAGGAGATCACTGTCGAGCTCACCGAGGCCATGGTCCCCATTCCTGTCACTGTCAAGGGAGACAGCGTCAGACTAGTTGAAAAGGAGAAATGAGCAATGGTAGATACTGTTGAGGCATTGGTGGACGGAGGCCGCGCTTCCGCAGGTCCACCGCTCGGTCCCGCACTGGGTCCGAAAGGAGTGAACATCGGTCAGGTCATCGCAAAGATCAACGAGAAGACGAAGGCATTCGACGGAATGAAGGTCCCCGTCAAGATCCTGATCAACGACGACAAGACATTCGACATCAAGGTCGGAACACCCCCTGTGTCCGCACTGATCAAGGGAGAGCTCGGAGTAGAGTCCGGAGCTCACAACGCCAGGACCGAGAAGGTCGGAAACCTGACCCTCGACCAGGCAAAGAAGATCGCCGACATGAAGGGCGACGATCTCCTCGGCGCAACGATGAAGGCAAGGGTTCTGGAAGTCGCCGGAGCCTGTGTCGCCATCGGTGTGACCATCGACGGAAAGGGACCCAAGGACTTCACCAAGGCTGTCAAGGCCGGTGAGTACGACTCCCAGTTCTGAAAAAAATCACGGGGGCTCCGCCCCCTTTCTTTCCTATACTTTTGTGCGCGTATGCGCTTTTGAGACTCTATATATAGGTTTATATATCAGATGTCTCTAACGGTGGAATACTTGTAGGAGAGCCGCAAGGCTCGCAAGCACTACAGGAGGAATTGTATTGGCAGAAAAATCAACCGTAATGGCCGTGCAGAAAGCACTCGAGAGTGCAAAGAAGCGCAACTTTACTGAGACGGTTGAGTTGGCCATCAATCTCGTGGATGTCGATCTGACAATCCCCAAGAACCGTATCCAGGAGGATATCATTCTCCCGAACGGAAGGGGAAAGTCGGTGAAGATCTGCGTCATTGGTGGTGGCGAACTTGCCTTGAAAGCCAAGGACGTGGCCGATCTTGTGATCACACCCGAGGAACTCGGAGCGATTGCAGACGACAAGAAACAGGCTAAGAAGATCGCGAACAGTACCACATACTTTATCGCTGAGGCACCTCTGATGGCTCAGGTCGGTAAGAGGCTGGGTACCGTTTTGGGACCTCGCGGAAAGATGCCTAAACCAATCGCACCGGGAGCAGATCCCGCACCGATGATTGACGGTCTCCGCAAGTCTGTGTCCATCAGAACGAAAGACAGGAAGACATTCCACGCACCCGTCGGCTCCGCTGACATGAGCGCAGAGGAGATCGCTGACAACATCGATCTCATCATCAAGCGTGTTGAGGCCCACCTCGAGAAGGGAAGGCACAACATCGCATCCGCTTACGTCAAGACGACCATGGGTCCCTCGGAGAAGATTCTGTAAGGAGGTTTGAAGATGGCACACGTCGCAACTTGGAAGAAGGATCTGGTAAGCGAGCTGGTACAGGATATGCGCGAGGCTCCAGTTGTCGCAGTTGTCGACATGGAGAACATCCCCGGACAGCAGATCCAGGCCATGAGGGCAGGACTCAGGGCACACGCGAAGCTCAAGATGACCAAGAACAAGCTCATGCTCTTGGCCCTCGACGAGGTTTCCAGCGCAAAGCCCGGAATCGAGGCACTCAAGGACTCTATCGATGGACAGTGTGCGATTGTCACAACTGACATGGATCCCTTCAAACTGTTCGCACAGTTGAAGAAGACAATGTCACCCGCACCGGCAAAGCCCGGTCAGATCGCACCCTTCGACATCGTTGTACCTAAGGGACCGACACCTTTCGGACCCGGACCGATTATCGGAGAGCTTCAGAAGATTGGCCTTCCCGCAGCAATTGAGGGAGGAAAGATAGGAATCAAGAAGGACACGACGCTCGTGAAGGAGGGTGAACCCATCCCCGCGGACGTTGCAGCAATGCTGCCCAAGCTCGAGATTCTTCCCATGATCGTAGGATTGGACCTTAGGGCCGCCTACGAGGACGGAACAGTCTACCACAAAGATGTCTTGGACATTCCTGAGGATTACTACGCTAACATGTTCGCTACGGCTGCACACAACGCATTGGCACTCGGTGTCGAGATCGCCTTCCCCACGAAGGAGACCACCCCACTGCTCATCGCCAAGGCGTTCAGGGAGACTGTTGCAGTCTCTGTTGAAGCCGCGATACCCAACGAAGCAAGTATCAAGACACTCGTCGCAAAGGCGGACGCCCAGGCGCTGTCCGTTGCAGCAGCGAGCGGATACCAGAGCGATTCTGTGAACGCTAAGGTAGCCGCAGCCGCCGTAGCAGCACCTGCAGCTGCAGCAGCAGCACCCGCAGCAGAGAGTGTGAAAGAGGATGAACCCGAGGAAGTAAGCGAGGAGGATGCAGCAGCAGGCCTCTCGGCACTCTTCGGATGAAATTAAAGGAGTTGAATTAAATGGAGTATATCTACAGCGCAATGGTGCTCTACTCTGCTGGCAAGGACATCACCGAGGACGCAGTTAAGGCAGTTCTCACAGCCGCCGGAGTTGACGCTGACGCAGCAAAGATCAAAGCACTGGTTGCATCACTCGAGGGAGTCAACATCGCAGATGCTATCGCGAACGCCGCAGTCGCAGCGCCCGCAGCAGCACCCGCAGCTGGAGCCGCCCCCGCAGCAGCAGCCGCTGCACCCGCAGCAGCCGCGGAGCCCGAGGTTGAGCAGGTCAGCGAAGAGGATGCAGCAGCAGGTCTCTCTGCTCTCTTCGGATGAACGCAAGTTGATCTTAAGAGTCAATACAAACCTTTTACCACACCCTTGTGGTTTCTTTTCTTCGAATTCATTATACATCCGTCCGTCATTGGAGAACCGATACAATGAGCGACGTTCTCATCATCATGTGCGGAGGGGCTGCCGGCAACGCCATTCTCGGACCCGCCGCCGATGAGAACTTCGACGAATCCGTCAAGGACGCCAGGCAGAAGTTCGGCGAGGACCTGGACATCGTCACCAAGGGGGAATCTACCTTGGACATCAATGACCAGAAAGCATTGGAGGATCGTCTCTCCCAATACCGCATCGTCACCACATACTGTGTTCTGGGCGGGGAGTTCGGCACCGATCTGGTGCAGGAGATAATCAAGACCTCCAGGGCCGTCGGCTGCAAGATCGTCTCCATATTCGGTATACCGATGGAGATGGAGGCGGACAGGCGCAAGAGGGCTCTGAAAGCACTTCCTGAATCCGTCGCTCTGACCGATTGCAGCCTGGTGATCGACATGCAGAGATCCCAGGAACTGAACCTCGAGTTCGGCGACCGTGAATGGAAGAACTTCCTCAGGCTCAGCGACACCATGGTAGTATCGTCAGTCGTATCGGTCAGGGACTGCTTGCAAGGACCGTTCTTCTCGACGTTCAAGAGCAAGCTATATGCATTCGTATCCCACAGCGACGTCATGCCCGTGAAGGCGGTCATGAAGGCATGGGATAATATCCTGTTCGACGACTCCCAGGCGCTGGACGACTCCGTCGTCATGGTCGGGAAGAACATCAAATCCTCCGAGATAGAGGATATCAAGAATCAGGTAGTGATGAACCACGGATCGATGCCCGAAGTGGTCGCCAGATCCGATTCTGACGATTCCAAAGTGATCGTCTTCAGGGCCGTCAAGTCATTCTGACCTGTCCTTCTTCCAGGACTTGCCGTACTTCAGGTACTTTGAGGCATCGCCGAAAACGCCCATGAGCGTGTTGTACTCGTACTTCGTGGGGATAGCACGCCCCATCATCCTTCTGAACATGATGCTGGTGTAAGGGCGTCTCTCTTTCGGGTACTCGATACCATCCAGCAGGTCCCCGAAGTATGCGTATAGCATCTCCTTCTCCCTCTTGTCCGCAGGCTCGGGCCTCCTGGGGTCCGTGTGCATGGACATGAAGAACTCGTAGAGGACCGTGTGGGTGGCATGGGACAGGTTCAGGATAGGGTACTCCTCGCTGGCCGGTATGGTGACGAGGACATCGCAGTAGTTCAGCTCGTCCTGGAGAAGACCGATGTCCTCCCTTCCGAACACAACAGCGATCTTCTCGGTGTAGCCCCTGCAGTGCTCCGCGAACTCCCTGACGGGCATGGGCACGCGGGTGTAGTTGCTGTCGCCCTTGGTGACGACACCGCTGGTCCCGACGACTAGGAAGCAATCCTGAGTGGCCTCCTCCAGCGTGTTGCAGATCACTGCATTGTCAAGGATGTCCGCTCCGTGCTTCGATCTGCGGTACGCATCGTCCCCTAGTTCACAGGGATTCACAAGATAGAGCTCCTTCATGTCGAAGTTCGCCATGGACCTGGCGATGGCCCCCACATTCCCTTCGTACTTCGGACCGACGATTACCACACGGATTTCTGGCATATGCCCCTACAGAACGGATTGGCTACATAACATCATCGAACGGGAGAGCGATACATTAATTCGAGACAGGAACATTAAGGGTTCTCAGTCAAGCCGCATATGCGGATCAAGAGGAAGATTCATGGACATACCAAAGGATCACCCGAGATACAAATCGCTGATGACAAGGGAGCGTCTGGCTCATATGGTCGAGGAAGGTCTTGTGACCCCCACCGGGCTCATCTCCCACGGAAGAGGGGAGGCATACGACTACCTCATGGGGGAGAAGAGCATCCCGCCCGCATTGGAGGCGGAGAAGGTGGCCGCCGCGTACCTTCTCAGGGCGAAGAACCCCGTAGTATGCGTCAACGGCAACGCCGCTGCGCTGGACCCGGACAACCTCATCGCGCTCGCCAAGGCCGTACCGGCCAAGATGGAGGTCAACCTCTTCCACAGGACCCCTGAGAGGATGGAGGGATTGATATCGTACCTCGAGTCCAAGGGCGCCGGCAAGGTCCTCGGAAGGGACCCCGACTGCAGGATCCAGGGCCTGAACCACGACCGTGCCCTGTGCACGAAGGAAGGCATCTTCGACAGCGATGTGATAGTCGTTCCCATAGAGGACGGCGACCGCGCCGAGGCGCTGGTGTCCATGGGCAAGATCGTGATATCCATAGACCTAAACCCGCTGTCCCGCACGTCATGCAAAGCGACGGTTCCCATCTCGGACGAGATGACCCGTGCATTGGAGAACATCATCCGTTTCATCGGGGAGCTCAGGGGCGACGACGATGCAATACTTAAAGTAATTAACCAATACAGTAGCCTGAAGAACCGTCGTGAAACCGTCAAATACATCTGTGATTCACTGATATCAGGTTTCGAAACGGGAGATGATTGAATGGAAGACCTTCTCAAACAGGGATCCCTGAAGCTCCACTGGGTAGAGACTCACATGCCCGTGCTCCAGGAGATCAGAAAGAATTTCATAAAGGAGCAGCCCCTGGCAGGATTCAAGATCGGAATGGCCCTCCACACAGAGGCCAAGACAGGTATGCTGGCCATCACTCTGGCGGACGCAGGTGCGAACATCCGCCTCGCGAGCTGCAACCCCCTCTCCACGGACGACTCCGTCGCCACCGCGCTGCGCGACGAGTACGGACTGGACGTCTTCGCTAAGAAATGGGAGACGCAGGAGGAGTACTACGCGAATCTCAATACGGTCCTGAACATGAACCCGGACCTTATCATCGATGACGGTGCGGACCTGATCACGATGGCCCACACCAGCCGCAGGGAGGTGCTGCCCAACATCAAGGCCGCCAACGAGGAGACCACCACCGGTGTGACCCGTCTCAAGGCCATGGCAGCCGACGGAACCCTGCAGTTCCCCGTCCTGGACGTCAACGACGCCAAGATGAAGTTCCTCTTCGACAACAGGTACGGAACCGGACAGTCAGCATTCGACGGATGGATGAACGCGACCAATCTGCTGGTCGCCGGAAAGACCCTTGTCGTCGCCGGTTACGGATGGTGCGGAAAGGGAATCGCTATGAGGGCCAAGGGAATGGGTGCCTGCGTAATCGTCACGGAAGTGGATCCCGTCAAGGCCATAGAGGCCAAGATGGACGGATTCCAGGTCATGAGGATGATCGATGCCGTCAAGATCGCGGACATGATCTTCACGGTCACAGGATGCAAGGACATCATCGCACTGGAGCACTTCCAGGTCATGAAGGACGGCTGCGTCGTAGGTAACGTAGGTCATTTCGACAACGAGATCAACAAGGAGCATCTCTACGCTCTGTCCGAATCATGCACCCGCGTCCGCGAGTTCATCGACGAGTACAAGATGAAGGACGGCCGCCGCATCTATCTGATCGGAGAGGGCCGCTTGATGAACCTGGCAGCAGGTCAGGGACACCCCGCGGAGATCATGGACATGTCCTTTGCGACACAGGCTCTCGGTATCGAGTACATGAGCAGGAACTACGAGAACATGGAGCCCACTGTCCACAGGGTGCCCGAGATGATCGACAAGAAGATCGCGAGCATCAAGCTGGAGTCCATGGGAGTGGTCATCGACCACCTCTCGGATGACCAGATAAAGTACACCACTGGATGGCAGGAAGGCACATGAAGGAGCCCTTCCTGTCCGTCTACGGCCATGTGACCGTCGACCAGATAATGACGGTCAGGAAGTTCCCCGCGGACAACACCACCGAGGACATCGTCACGAAGATGACGACCCTCGGCGGGACGGGGACGAACATCGCCGTGGCGGCGGCCAAGCTGGGATGCCCCACCGCTCTCTGCGCTTTCGTAGGCAACGATTTTCCCGGCATGTACGAGAAGCAGATAGCCGATTCAGGATTGATACTGGACGAGTTCCTCCATGTTGACAAGTTCGAGACATCCGGAGCGGTCGTCGTCAACGATCCCAACATGGTTCAGAAGGTCGTGTTCTACCAGGGGCCCCAGGGTTTCGCTGATGAGGTCGGGATCATGCTCACATCGAATGCGAAGAAGTCCAAGCACACGCACTTCTGCACAGGACAACCCTCCTATTACATCAAGGTCATGGACGCGATCAAGGGATGCACCAAGATCGCGCTGGACCCTGCCCAGGAATCCCACAGGATATGGAACAGGGACAACTTCGTCCCTGCTCTGGAGAGATCGGATTCAATGTTCTGCAACAACTTCGAGGCGGAGTCCCTGAAGAAGTATGCCGGAGTCGATGACATACTGGATGCCGATGTCGGCATGGTCGTATGCACGCACGGGGCCGAAGGCAGCGTGGCCAGGATCGGCGACGAGAGGATCAGGATCCCTACGGTCAAGGCCGACAGGATAGCGGACCCTACAGGCTGCGGGGACACCTACAGAGCGGGATTCTACACCGCACTGTACAAGGGATACGGCATCCCCGAGGCGCTGACCATAGCATCAGCCGTAGCATCCTTCGTCATAGAGGAGACCGGGGCCCTGACGCACATCCCCGATTGGGATTCTGTCATGGCCAGGGCGGAGCCCTATCTGAGAGAGATCTCATGAGCCTCTTCGCGATAACGGGCACGCCGGGTACCGGCAAGACATCCGTATCCGCGGAGCTGCGCTCCAGGGGCTACGATGTCATAGACATGAACGAGCACATACGCTCCCACGGATTGCTCGGGGAGCTGGACGCCTCCAGGGACACGCACGAGGTGGATCTGGATGCATTGAACGATTCGCTTCAACCCTATCGGGATTCCGACGGGCTACACCTCATGGACAGCCATCTCTCCCACTTCATGGACTGCAGCGGGATCATCGTCCTGCGCTGCGATCCGGAGATCCTGTACAAGAGGCTGAAGGCCAGGGGCTACTCGGAGGAGAAGGTCCTGGAGAACGTCCAGTCCGAGGTGCTGGACGTGATATTGTGCGAGGCCACCGACTCGGACATCCCCGTCTACGAGGTGGACTGCTCCGGAGGGGATCCTTCGGTTTCCGCGGATTCCGTGGAAAAAATACTAAAAGGGGAGACTACTGACTACTTACCAGGAAAGACCGATTGGTCGCAGGGGATGGACAAATGGTTCTAGACGGACAGAGATCGAAGGTTGATTTCGCGCTCGCGCCAGTCGCACGCGCTTTCATAAAGGTGAATCCGAACATCGTTTCTTGGATCGGGCTGCTCATAGCATTGCTGAGCGGTATCGTCCTCTATCTGAGCGGAGCTGACGACAGGACATGGCTCCTGCTGGTCGGTGCGTTCCTCGTCATCGTATCGGGATACTTCGATGCACTCGACGGCAAGATCGCGAAGCTCGCCGGAAAATGCAGCGCCAAAGGCGATTATCTCGACCACGTATTCGACAGGTATGCCGATGTTTTCATGATCGGCGGAATTGCGTTCTGCGGCTATTGGTGCAACCCTTACCTGGGGATGCTGGCATTGGTGGGTGTCCTTCTCACGTCGTACATGGGAACGCAGGCACAGGCGATCGGTGCACCCCGTCTCTACGCAGGTCTCCTCGGACGTGCGGACAGGGTCGTTCTTTCGACATTGTTCCCTATCCTTCAGTTCGTGTTCGGAAGCTTCGGCATGGGATGGTACGACCTCACGATCGGCGATTGGGTGTTCTCCATAAACTGGCTGACCATCATGATGCTCTGGTTCGCTGTAGTCGGCAACATCACGGCCATCCAGAGGGCGATCATAACTTGGAACAACCTCTCCAAGATGGATGAGAAGAAGGATCAGTGAGACTGCTCCGGCCCGGCAGGGGTCTGCTGACCCTTGTTGCCATCCTTTGCCTTGGTCCTGTAGTACTTGAGCGGATGCGACATCCACTCCTGCTCGCACAGCTTATCGGGGTTGTAGCAGAGACCGTTGGTCTTCATCGTCTTGCATTCCGGTGGAGAGTAACCTTCTCCTCCGCTCAGCTCACCCATGATGTGCTTGATCTGATATTCGGACTTGGATTCATCGAAATCCGGCGATTCTGCGAATACCTTGATGATGTCGTCATACCCCAGCCCCAGTGCCTTCAGGAACGTGACAATCGCGAATCTGGCGCTGTGAGGAAGGTTCAGACCGTTCCTCGACATCTCCAGTATGTGCACCAGGCATGGCGGCATGTAGTCCATCTTCATACCCTCTCCGTTGGTGGGGCTCATCTTCATCTTCGTGTCCGCCAGGGCCATGGTCACAGCGGTGACGTCGCCCTCGAAGTACCTCTTGTACTCGTCCGGTGTCTTTACCGGAAGTTCCGATTCGATCTTGTCCTGAAGGGCATTCTGCATGAGACGGCTGTACTTGTCCTGCGGGAGGTAGACGATACCGTGGTGGATGTCGCTGTTGATGAGCTTCCAATCGATGCTGTTTAGCCTGCTGGACAGCCTAAGGTAATCAGGGAACTTCATGTGGATGGTCCCGTCGCGGTCAACTGTGGACGTGATGCCCAGCTCCTCGGAGACCATCAGGACGGTCTCCCTGTCCTCCTTGTTCAGGAGGCTGTTCATGCGGACAGCTTCCGCGAGAGCGTACCTCTTGGTCAGGAAACGGTCGCCGATCTGGGAGACTATCATCCTCGCATAGGGATATGACATGACCTCGATGAGCCTGTCGTAATCCGACATCAGCTCCACATAGGAAACCTCGGATCTATCCAGAGCCTGGAGGACCCTTTCCCTGCCCCTTGTGCGTGCAGGTGCGTACGACTCTGACGTGATCAGGGACTCTAGGTCTGCGGAATTGTTCTCCGCAAACTCGGACGATTCCCTGAGGAACGGGTATCTAGCCGCACGCTTGGTATCCATGCCCGACGGACTATCTTAGGGATAGATAATGATTGACATCTCCGGTCACAATCGGGACTGCTTGGATCGAGGAAGGTATCCTTGGACCGATTCATCCTAGGTAGATCAGATCGCGTAATCCGTCCATCACGTGGGGATCCTCGATGACCTTCTCAAGGTCCTCCATGGAGGCGAAAGGCCTCTCTAAAACTAACTTGCTGGCTCTCTTCTTTCCGATACCCGGCAGAGCCTCCAATGACGACATCGGCATGTGGTTGATGTCGAAGGGATAGGTTATCCCTGTGATCGAACGGAACCCCCATTCGGTGATGAACACGTCGGTGAACTGCTCCGTGTCGAGTTTGTACGGTATCCCTATCAGGAGCGGATAGGATCCGATCTGTCTGCCGAACGTCGTGTTCCCGTCGTTCAGCTCCAGATAGACGTCCTTGAGGACGGTCCCGTAGGGCACGATGCTCTCCAGCATCGCACGGTCGATCTCCTCGCGAACCTCCTCCTTGAACTTCTTGAATCTGCGCTGGTCGACCTTGACGTTGAAAGGTCTTCTGACCGGTAGGACCTGACGTATGTTGATGCGGCGGACCATCAGCCCTTCGTCGCGCATCTTCCTCAGGATCTCCATGTCCATGTCGTATGTGGCCGGTGTCTCTCCGTCCAGACCGCATACGATGTTGATCCCGGGGAGCAGCTTGGGCATACCTCTCGGGCCCCTCTCGGAGCCGATCTCGTTGATGAGCCTGACGGCATCCATGACCTGCTCGGATGTGCTGTTGAGGTTGTTCTCGGTGACCACGAACGGATCCGCCGATTCCATTCCAAGGGCGAGGACGTTACCGTCTGTGCAGTTGTCAGCGAGTATCTTGAGAACTTCCCTAGATTCCTCCGGGTAGCTGGCGATGACGGCAGGGTTCGCATTGTCCACATGTATCGTCGAGAATCCCATGGCGTTCAGGCCTTCGAAGAGCTCCCTTACGGCCGAGGGATTAGGCCTAGGTATCTCGGAATCGTCCTCGGAGCCGTAGGAAACTATGCATGTCTGGCCGCCTATCCTGATGTTCCTTACACCGAGCTCCCTGAGCCTGGAAGCTTCAGCCAGGATATCCTTCGGGGCCCTCATCAGCGGTCTGCCCTTCAGAGGCTCGATGCAGTATGAGCATCCTCCCGACTTGTAGCGGTGGCATCCCCTGTACGATTCTATCTCGGCCACAAGGGGATCTGGGAAGTCCTGATGCTGGGTGACGATGTCGGCACCCAGGAGCATCCATCTGTTCCATTCCTCGAGCGTCCTGAAACGCTCTCCGACCTCCTTGCCGCAGATGCCGTCATAAAGCGATGCCGCGGGATCCTTCCTGATGACGAAGTCGAAGAGTCCAGCCTCCTCAGAGTCGGCGGCGGAACCGCTGATCATCTTCCATCCCTTCAGCTTCGGAGCGATCTCCTTCAGCTCCTTCAGGGACATCGGCATGGTCCTGAGGTACTTACCGGGGACTGTGTTCCCGGAAAGAACGACCGTGACCGCGGCATCGGGGATCTTCCTGTGCCTGCGGATCATGTCTATGGAGATGTACTCGACCCTGTCGGCACCGGCATCCAAGGCGGCGCCTGGTATCGAGCGTATCATTGGCGATATGTAAGGCGGCACCCCCAGTGCGGCCGGGTCGTCGATGTAACCGTCGATGAGGACGATCACTATCTCCTTGGTCATCGCAGTGAGTACGTCCTACTCGTATATCTGTTGAATGGAAGCGCTGACCGATGTCCTTCGGGCTCAGTACCTGCGCACGCCACCCTTGCTGCGGAAGGTTGTGAAGAGTGTGACCAACGGCAGATAGAAATACTCTCCTAAGCGATTTCGGGGTCATGACATTCGAATTAAACGAATCCGGAGTCAAGGCGTTCGGATGGGCGACGTTGGCCTTCGCGCTCCTTGTTTTCGGTTTCCTGCTGGTATCAGTACAGTTCGACGTGGAATACTTGGACTATTTCGAAACGGATATGATCATGATCACGTTCGCTTCATATCTGGCGATCCTCGGAGGCATCCTGATGGTGTTCAAAGGAGGAGCCGCGCAGGGTGTCATCGTGGCCCTTTCAGCCTTATCGATGATCATCATCAGCGAAAGTTCCTACGTCAACCTGGTCGCCATCCCCGCCTTCCTTGTCGTGATGGTCATAATGATGGCCGCTTCCTACAAAGGCGGAGATTCCAACACACCCGTGTTCTGCATCTTCATGCTGCTGTTCCTGTTCGTCGAGTGCATCTACAAGAACGAGTGGATCGACATCGTAACAGACGCCGATGCCGTCGTCGGTGCGATCTGCATCGTCGCAGCGGCTGTCGCGCTCATCATCGCGTACAAAGAGATCGCAGCACCCAAAGACGAAGAAGAGTGATCCCAAACCGATTCCCGGGGTCCAGCACCCCGGTTTTTCCTTCTCTATATTAGCATTATATACTTGGTAGGGGCATCGCCTCAATTACCGACTACGGCTGGCGATGGGTATCAGCACGTATCGAGGTGAATAAGATGGTAAATGACCAGGAAATTAGCGTAGAGGAGCGTCTGGCCAAGGCGAAGAAGCCCGGACAGGACGCTATGAAGATGCACCCGTACTACGGAGGAAAGATCGAGGTCGTACCGAAGGCATGCGTAAGGTCGTTCGACGACTTCGCGATTTGGTACTCCCCGGGAGTGGCAGAGCCCTGTAAGGACATCGCTGCCAATCCGGAGAAGGTGTATGAGCACACATGGAAATGGAACACCGTTGCCGTTGTGTCCGATGGAACACGCGTTCTTGGTCTCGGGGACATCGGTCCTGAGGCGGCCATGCCCGTCATGGAAGGAAAGGGAATGCTGTTCAAGTACCTCGGAGGAGTAGACTGCGTCCCCATCTGTCTGGACACCAAGGACCCCGACAAGATCATCGAGACCGTCAGGCTCATCGCACCCTCGTTCGGAGGAATCAACCTCGAGGACATCTCGAACCCCAAGTGCTTCGATATTCTCGATGAGCTCAGAAGGGATTGCAAGATTCCCGTATGGCATGACGACCAGCAGGGAACCGCTACCGTCGAGGTGGCCGGAGCCATCAACGCCATGAAGCTCGTCGGAAAGAAGCTCGAGGACGCACACATCACCGTCATCGGAGCGGGAGCGGCATCAATCGCAATCGCGAGGCTTCTTCTCGCAACCGGATTCAAGCCCGAGCACATGTGCATGTGCGACTCCAAGGGAATCCTCAACCAGTCCAGATCCGACGTCGAGAAGGATTTCAAGCAGAAGTGGGAGATCTGTAAGAAGACCAACGGAGCCGGTAAGACCGGCGGAATGAAGGAGGCCTTCGAGGGAGCCGACATCGTAATCGCGGCATCCAAGCCCGGACCCGGAACCATCCCCGCAGAGTACGTCGACCTCATGGCGGACGACCCTGTCATCTTCGCCACAGCCAACCCGATCCCCGAGATCTGGCCCTGGGAGGCGAAGGAGCACGGATGCAAGATCTTCGCCACCGGAAGGTCCGACTTCCCCAACCAGGTCAACAACTCCATGGGATTCCCCGCTATCTTCCGCGGTGTTCTCGATGTCAGAGCTAAGACCATCACCGACGAGATGTGCATCGCGGCCGCAAGGTCCCTCGCGGCATCCGCCGAGAAGAAGGGAATCACTCCCGAGTACATCGTCCCGACCATGTCGGAGACCGAGGTGTTCATCGACGAGGCCGTCGCGGTCGGAGCCAAGGCTCAGGAGCAGGGCGTCGCCAGGCTCAAGCTCTCCAAGCAGGAGATGCACGACAGGGCAGAGTTCATGATCAAGAGATCCAGGAACCTCACCGCCCAGATGATGAAGGACGGCTTCATCAAAGAGTACGTCGAGTGAAATCCAATTTATTCAGGGGCCTCAAGGCCCCTTCTTTTTGCATAATCGGTAAAACCGATAATCTTCATACATGAGGTCATGAAGACCCTTGCCGACATCCTCTCGGAGATAGACTCGTTGAAGGACGAGATGATCGAGACCACAATCGAGATGATCAGGATACCGGCTCTCGCTCCGGTGAACGGAGGGGACGGGGAGGGAATGAAGGCCGACTACCTCATGACCAAGACCGGAGGGTTCGACGAGGTCAGGCGCTACGACGTCCCTGACAAGACGGATCCCTTTGTGAAGAGGTCCAACATAGTAGCTGTCAAGAAGGGGAAGAAGAAGGGCACCGTCTGGATGGTGGCCCATATGGATGTCGTTCCCACAGGCGATCCTGAGCTTTGGGAGAATCCTCCGTTCGACCCGATCGTGAAGGATGGCAGGATATACGGCAGGGGAACGGAGGATGACGGGCAATCCGTCATATCGTCCATGTTCGCCTCCAGGCCGTTCCTGGAGGAGGAGCTCGAGGGGATGTCGATCGGCATGGCATGGGTGGCCGATGAGGAGACCAGCAGCGTATGCGGTATCCAGTATCTTCTCGAACAGGGGGTATTCACGAAGGATGATGTGATCATAGTCCCCGATTACTGCACCAAGGACGGCAGCAGGGTCGACGTGGCGGAGAAGCACATCCTCTGGCTGAAGTTCTGCATCGAAGGGAAGACAACACATGCCTCCACGCCCCATCTGGGGGTCAATGCGTACAAGGTATCGACTCTCCTCCTCATGGATCTGATAGAATCGTTCGATAACAGATTCGGCGATGTGAACAGCATGTACCTTCCCAACGGGTCCACGTTCGAGCCCACGAAGAGGATCTCCACCGTGGACAACATCAACACGATTCCGGGCTACGACGAGTTCTGCATGGACATCCGTCTCAATCCGGAATACGATCCCGAATCGGTTCTGAAGATGGCCCGGGAGAAGGCCGACCTGTATTCCGAATCCACAGGGGCAAGGATCACCGTGGAGGTGGTCCAGAAGGCTGTCGCAGGGAAGCCATCGCCGATAGATTCAATCGGCTACAGAGCTCTGTCGGAATCCATAGAATCCGTCATGGGCAAGGCCCCCGAACCGGTGGGCATCGCTGGTGGAACCTGCTCGAATTTCTTCAGGGAGAAGGGTCTCGACGCATATGCGTGGCAGACCGGCGTTGGAACACTGCATGCTCCTAACGAGTACCTGCTGATCGATAATCTTGTCAACGATACGAAGGTGTTCGCCACACTGTTCTACAAGCTCTGCCTGCAGTGATCACTCGAACATCCTGTCGATCATCCACTCGGTGTTGAACATGACGATGTCGTCGTATTCCTGACCGTTGCAGACGAATGCGATGGGTTTGCCGATCGTGTGGGCTATGGAAAGCGCCGCGCCGCCCTTGGCGTCGGTATCGATCTTGGTGAGGATCACAGCATCGATCCCTACAGCGTCGTCGAAGACCTTGGCCTGCTCGATTGCGTTGTTACCGGCAAGGGAGTCGCCGACGAAGACCTTCAGGTCAGGTTTGGCGACCCTTACGATCTTCTTCATCTCCTCGATGAGGTTGCTGTTGGTCTGCATGCGTCCGGCGGTGTCGACGAGGACGATGTCCCTCCTCTTAGCCTTCGCATGCTCCACTGCGTCGTAAGCCACTGCAGCGGGGTCCGCGTCCTGCGTCTGCTTGACGATCTTGCATCCGAGCTTGTCGGCATGGATGCTGAGTTGCTCTATGGCACCGGCCCTGAAGGTGTCGCATGCCGCCATGACGACGGACTTGCCGCTCTTCTGGAGACGGTTGGCGATCTTGGCGATGGCCGTGGTCTTGCCGGTTCCGTTGATACCGACGAACATGATGACCGTCGGCCTCTGCTGCTCCTCGACCCACTGGTCGAAGTTGAACTCATTGAGCTCCAGGACGTCCCTGACGGCATCCTTGACGGACATCTCCACTACCTCCTCCAGAGAGTAGGAGCGGTCGTACTTCTTGCCGGTGAGGTTGGCCCTCACGCCCTCCTTGATCTTGTCGGCCACGGGCAGGGCCACGTCGGCCTCCAGAAGGGTGAAGTACAGTTCGTCGAGGATCTCGTCCAGTGCGGAGTCCTTGATCTTCTTTCCGCCGCTCTCCGATACCACGGAGGCGGACTTGTGCGTGTCCTTGCCGGATGCCCTCTCCTGCTTCTGGAGCTTCAGCATCTCCTTCCTGGAGAGCTTGGGTTGTTCCGGTTCGGGCTGAGAATCCTGAATGGGGGTTTCGGGAGTGGTGGTCTGTTCGGTCTCGTCCTTGAAGATCTCCTTCTCGTCAAGGTCATCCTTGGCCTTGCTGAAGAGGCTCTTCATCTTGGATTTGAGAGATTCGAACATCCCTTACCACTCACTGAGTTGAGGTTTCCTGTCTGTTCGCGTACTCGATCTGCACGGCCTCGGAGACCGTGGAGAGGGCCTGCTGGACCTCCTGGAGTGCGTCAACTGTCTTCTTCAGCGCCTCTGTGAGCTCAGCGGCGTTGGCGTCCATGTACTTCGATGCGTCCTCGGGGGATTTCTCCACGGAGATTCCCGATCCGATTCCCGTAACGATGTCCTTCTTGGACGAGACCTTGACTGTCATGAACGACGAAGCTCCGATAGGGATCATGATCTCGTCGCCCTCTTTCGCGGCCATCAATGCTTTGATGGATTCGTTGGCGAGGTTGACCTCGTCGAGGGTCGAACGGAGCACCTGGACCTGACGGCTGAGCGCCTCGGTCCTGGTCCTGTAGTTTTCCATCAGAGCCATCATCTGACGGAGTTCGTCGTCGTTCACGTTCACTCACCGATCTGGTATTTCACGACGTGGTTGGTGACTTCGTCGGCGGACAGCTCTTTGACATCGGTGATGTCGATCTGCCATCTCTTGAGCTTGTGCTTGCTTCCGATTGTCGAGAGTGCCTTCTCCTTGACAGCCGCTTCATCGTCAGCGGCCATCTCGACAGCGAAAGGCTGCCTGACCTGCCTGACGTCAGCGTAAGTTCCTGATACGAGGAATGCTTTCATTTTATTACCTGTTCCTCGTGATAAAGACCCTATTAATAAAGCTAACGCGTTTATTTACAGGCGTTTAATAAGGGAAACATCATGCCCATGGGCATAGTTCAAAGATAAAATCCGTATGTGCCAGATAGGGATCAGAACAACTTCTCTTTCTCCACTTCCTCGGATTTGTAGCCGAAATCGGCCATCTTCCTGCCGACGAGGAATATCGCAGCGTATTCGGGCACGGTGGTCTCTCCGCTGAGGTCGAAGTGCTGCCCCTTCATGTCGAGCTTAGCGTCCTTCCTCATGGTGATCTTGACCTCATCGTCGGAGTACTCGTCGGGCACCGCCATCTGCAGAGGATCGAAGTCTGTGAGCTCCGCTCTGGTGATCGGGGTGACCCTCAGACCGCTCTTGCCGTGGACGGATCCGGGCAGACGGATCAGCCTCTTGATGTCGGCGGTGACAGGTTCGTCCACCTCTCCCGAGAGACGGGGTGCCATATCCTCCTTCATGACCTTGACCAGTATGTTCTGCGTGGATTGCGACAGCATCGCCATGGTGTTCTTTTCGAAGAGGAGGCCTCTGGTCTTCCTCAGCTCTTCCTGGGCCTTGAACAGCGTGGTGCTCTGACTGCCTTTGATGCTGGGGTACTCCTTCTTGAACTCCTTCACATCCCCGTCGCACAGGTCGTTGACCACATCCATGAGGGAATTCCTCATCATCAGCTTCCAGCCGCCGGCATCTGCCGGGGGTATGAGGCGGTCCTTCGCGACATTCGTACGGACACCGCTGCCGGTGGCTACCTGGGAGGTGGCCACCCTGTTGTATGGGAACACCCAATCGATGTTCAGTCCGGAGCCTGTGATGAAATCCACCAGCTCCCTTCTCTCAGGAGAGCCCAGCCCCATGATCTCCGGGGTCCTGACGTGGGCGTGGTAACCCCTTCCTCCAGAGAACGTGATGAGGATGTCCTCCTCCTGGAATCCAAGATGATCCATCAGGAAGGTGTCTACCAGGTGTATCATCTGCTTGCGGATCTCGATCAGCATCTCCGCATAGGTCATGTTGCCTGCGCCTTCCAGGTGGTCGGCATCCAGGTCGAAGATCAGCTCCGCCCCCATCCAGCCCTTCTCGTCCATTGTTGGCGCGTCGGGCTTGCGGTAGTAAGATGTGGAGTAGTAGCTGTGCGAGGGCACCTGGCCGAGCATGAACTTGTGCAGCTCGGATTGGTTGGTGAACCCCATGTGCCTCTGGACGAAGTTCTTGTCGAAGAACATGAATCCGAACTCCCTGCGGGTGAACCTGTCCGGTAGCATCGGCGTGTTCACCTTGTAGTACTTCCTGAACGCTTTGAACAGGAAGCGTTGGTTCGAATCCATGGGGAAGCGATTGTGTACTTCGAACATTAAGGTTGTGCTGTGCGGTATAGCTGCGTTCCCTCATCAAAAGTAATTAATCGATGCGTACCCAATCAGATGCCATATGAGCGAGAAGGTGCCCGTATACGACAACCACCTCCACATGAGCCCCTCGGGCAGGAACGTGGATGCCCTGAAGGAGTTCGAGGCCGCAGGAGGGACCGGTCTGACGCTGGTCACGCTGCCCCACAAGGAGGTTCCGATCACCAGCGGAAAGGATTTCGCAGAGTCGTACGAGGTCACCTACAGGCTTGCGGACAGAGCGAAAGCGGAGACCGACCTGGAGATCAACATCGCTGTCGGTCCCTACCCGATCCTCCTGATATCCCTGGCGGAGCAGTTCGGCCTCGAGAAGGCGGAGGAGATGATGATCGAGGGCATGGAGCTGGCGGCCAAGGACATAGCCGAAGGCCGTGCCAAGGCCATAGGTGAGGTCGGAAGGCCGCATTTCCCGGTGGACAGCGAGATCTGGGATGCATCCAACAGGGTCCTTCTGAGGGGATTCGAGCTAGCCAAGGAGCTGGACGTCCCCGTGATAATCCACTGCGAGAACGAGGACGATACGGACAGATCCCTCGCGGAGCTGGCCGACAAGGCCGGTCTGGACAGGGGATTGGTGATCAAGCACTCCTCTCCGCCTTGGGTAACCCCAGAAGAGACGCATGGGGTGATGCCGTCCATACCCGCATCCAAATCCAACCTCAAGAAGGCCCTGTCCAAGGGCACCGACAGGTTCATGATCGAGACGGATTACATAGACGACCCGGAGAAGCCCACCGCCATCATGGCGGTCACTACAGTGCCCAAGAAGGTGGCCTCATGGGTCGCCAACGGGCAGGTCCCCATGGAATCGATTTATAGAATCTGCAAGGATATACCTGACTCGCTATACCATCGCTGAGGTGCAGAAATGACCGCGAAGATCACATGCGTTTACGACGAAGGCTCCCTTCCGGGAACCAGTCTGATCGGTGCCAAAGGCACGTCCATGCTCGTAGAGAAGGATGGGAAGAAGATCCTGTTCAACACCGGGCTGCGCGACAGATACCTGTCGCACAACATGGACTATCTGGACATCGATCCCGAATCCATTGACATGGTGGTCGTTTCACAGAGCAACCCCTGCGATTCAGCGGCACTGAACGGTCTGCTCAAGAGGAGGGAGAAGCCCATCGATGTGTACTGCCCCAACGGTCTGTACGGAAAGAGGTCATTCATCTCCAGGGGTGTCGGTCTGGACGATTCCAACGCATCCAAGCCAGTCTATCACGACATAGGTTCGTGGGAGGAGCTGGTGCCGGGAGTCCTCATCACACCTTACTTCTACGATGACAAAGGCTACGGAGAGACGTTCATGGTCGTTACCGACGGCAACAAGGCGGCGATCCTCAGCGGACGTTGCTCATGCTTCCCGGACAAGGTCATCTCAGAGGTCGAGCAGCACACCGGCAAGAAGATAGTGGCGTTCATCGGTCCCGTCTTCCTCGAGAAAAAGAAGAAACCGGTCGCGAAGACCTACGCGGACATGCTTTCTCCTATTCCCGACCTTTACATCAACCATTGCGTCGGCAAGGACGGAATAGTGAACCTCCGCGTCCATCTGGGCCTGACAGGGGTCAAGGATTTCTACGTGGGTAACTCGTACGAGCTGAACTGAATCTTTCGTATAGTATCCAAACGGATAGCGCCACGCTTTATACTATCAAAAAGATAGTATGTGCATGTCATCAACCATCGAGACCAAGATGAGTATCTGCGACAAGTACATCAGAGTGACCGCTGACCAGAGAGAGGACGGCACCATAGGGATCAAGGTGGAATCGGATTGCGATGCAATCCAGGGGTTCGCCGAGAAAATGACCGCGGTGACCATGGACGACATCCTGAATTTCGAGACTAGCACCATCAACAAGGAAGAGGTCCGCGGAAACATGTCAATGATATGCGTCGCACCGATCATGGTCTATCAGGCTGCGTGGATGGAATGCGGTATGCTGTCCAGAAGGATATTTCCCAAGAGTGGGCCCATCACCATAGACATGGGCAGAGACGAATGGTAAGTCCTGTCATAGGAGATATCAAAGTCTGCATTTGCAGCAGTTCAGCTTTTCGCATGGTTTATTGTCGATTTTCCACTTAAGGGCCCACATCTTGACATCCAATATGATATCAGTAAGTTCAAACCCGGCTTGGGTCAGGCGGTATTCGCTCTTGATAGGGACTTCCGACGAGTCAACCCTGTGCTCTATCAGATCTTCCTGTTCCAATTCCTTCAGTCTCTCTGTCAGTACCTTGGGAGTTATGCTAGCCATCCTCATGTGGAGCTCGGAGAATCTGATCCAATCGCCAGATCTTCTCATTTCGAACATGATGACCATTGCCCATTTCTTTGAAAGATAATCCAGGGTGTTGTACACGGTGCAACTCTCGTGCATGCTTTCCGCTTAGAAACTTGGTGGTATATATAGACTAGTATCTATTTGAAATCTAATATCAAAAAGATATTGAGGTTTGAGAAGATGAAATGCATGCAGTGTGAGGAAAGCATCGCCGTTACGGGATGCATAAGGAACGGAGTTTGCGGAAAGAGCGGAGAATTGGCAGACAAGATGGACAAGCTGATCGCTTCCTTGATAGAGATCTCAGCGGCAACCACGGACTGCACAAACGAGGGATTCATCAAGGAAATCGACGAGCACATTGTCGATTCTTTGTTCATGACCCTGTCCAATACCAATTTCGATATGCAGAGGATAGATGATGCAATATCCGTCAGCGATTCGTTCATGAGGAGGGCGGGTAAGCAGTACTCGCTCTTCGGGGAAGATTATTCCGTCGATACCTATGATTCCAACGAGGATCTGAAATCTTTGAAGCTGCTCCTCCTGTTCGGACTCAAAGGATTGGCAGCCTACTATCATCACGCTTATGTTCTGGGAGCCAGCGATGTATCGATCACCGCCTTCACGAGGAAAGCACTGGCCGCAATCAAGAAGGACAAGTCAGCCGAGGAGCTCATAGCGTTGAATATGGAGTGCGGAGAGGTCGGTGCCAAGGCCATGGCTCTTCTGGATGAATACAATGTGAAGTGTTATGGCAGCCCAGAGATCACACAGCTAAGGACCGGAGCAGGAAAGAATCCAGGTATCCTGATCACCGGACATGACCTCAAGGACCTCGAACAGCTTCTGGAGCAGACCAAGGGCACGGGCATCGATGTCTACACCCACGGAGAGATGCTCCCCGCACATGCCTATCCCGCGTTCAAAAAGTACGACAATCTGGTCGGCAACTACGGCAACGCATGGTATCTACAGAAGGACGAGTTCGAGAAGTTCAACGGTCCGATAATAGCTACGACCAATTGTGTCCTGATCCCTAAGGACGGATACAGGCAGAGGCTGTTCACCACAGGAACCGCCGGTGTCGAAGGGGTGAAGCACATTCCCGAGAAAGACGGTAAGAAGGACTTCTCGGAGGTTATCAGCATGGCCAAGGAATGCCCCGCGCCCACCGAGATCGATGATAAAATCCTCACCATCGGATTCGCCCATGGGCAGACCCTTGCCTTGGCCGGGAAGATCATCGATGCGGTCAAGGCTGGAGCCATCAAGAGGTTTGTGGTCATGGCCGGATGTGACGGAAGGGAGAAGGCAAGGGATTATTACACCAGATTCGCCCAGGAACTTCCCGGGGACACCGTCATCCTCACCGCAGGATGCGCTAAATACAGATACAACAAGCTGGACCTCGGTGACATCGGGGGCATCCCAAGAGTCATAGATGCCGGACAATGCAACGATTGCTACTCCCTTGTAGTCATCGCCAATGCCCTTGCTGATGCTTTCGGCACCGATGTCAACGGGTTGCCTCTGTCGTTCAACATCTCTTGGTACGAGCAGAAGGCCGTCCTTGTGCTCCTAGTACTGTTGAATCTCGGTGTCAAGAACATCATGCTCGGTCCAAGGCTTCCCGTATTCCTGACCCCAGGCGTTACAAACGTTCTGGTCGAGACTTTCGGCATCAAGGCGAACAGCGAGCCTGCTGCTGACAGGGTCATTTTGAACATCGATTGAGATGTATCAACCTCCTAGCAAAGAAACGTTTTACCGCAGTCTTCGGACTGCGGGTCATTCTGTCTTCGGACATCAGGCTTCGCAAGTTCTTCAAATTTTCATTCTGCAGTTCTATATATTAGAACAGTAAGTGGCCTTCTGTGATAAATTGAGCCTTTGGCATCTGAGAACGGCAGGTATGTTCGTTGCGATGACAGGGATACTGGTAGCACTGGGTTCCGTCATCGGCTATGCATTCGACAGGATGTGGACCGGACTTTACATCATGTTGGGGATCTCCATATTGGTGAGCTTCGCCTCCTACTTCTTCTCGAAGAGCATGGCGCTGTCGGCCAACAAGGTCCGCATAGTGACGCGCGAGGAGGAGCCCAGGCTATATGGTATCGTCGAGAGGCTCGCCATGAAGGCCAACCTACCGATGCCTGAGGTAGGGATATCTGAGGTCAACATGCCCAATGCATTCGCTACAGGACGCAATCCGAAGAATGCGGCTGTAGTGGCTACGAGACCGATCCTCAGTCTGCTCAGCGATGAGGAACTCGAAGGTGTGCTGGCACATGAGCTCTCGCACGTCAAGAACAGGGATATCCTTGTTATGTCTACAGCCTCGGCGCTCGCATCGATAGTGTCATTCATATCTAGGATGGCGGTGTGGTCCGCCGTGTTGTCCGACAACAGGAACCCTTACGGATTGGTCATCGCTATTGTCGCCGATCTCACATTGCCCTTCGCGGCCATGCTAGTGCAGCTCGGTATCTCCAGGAACCGCGAGTTCCTCGCCGACGAATCCGGCGCGAAACTGACAGGCAAGCCCATGGCATTGGCCAGGGCGCTTCAGGCATTGGAGACCGGATGTTCCTCAAGGACCAACAAGTACGACAATCCCTCGGGAGCCAACATGTGGATCACCAACCCCTACGGTAAGAAGAAAGGAATCGGATTGGCAACACTGTTCAGGACCCACCCCTCGACCGAGGAGCGCGTAGAGAGGCTCATGAAGCTTGATGAGAAGCTCAATGGGGTACGCCACTTTTACTGAACGGGTTCCCATTTCGATAATTCGTTGACCTTCGAGAGAGTGGATCCGCGGTTGATCTCCTCTCTCGTACGGTTCTCCCTCTCGTGGACGTCCAGCGAGCGGTTCGCTACCTCGACGGCCACCTCCTTGGGGACGACTATCAGACCGGATTCGTCTCCGATTATCCAATCGCCGGTCCTGACCCTCTGACCTCCGACCGTGACCTCGATACCGATTCCCCCGTAACCCTTGGGCTCTCCGGCGCACGGAGCAACGGTTCTAGAGAATGCGGGGAACTTCAGGTCCCTTATGTCATCTATGTCCCTGATGGCCCCGTCGATGACGATCCCGGCGGCGCCCATGACCATCGCCGAACATGTGGCCAGTTCTCCCCATACGGCGACGGGGGCTCCGCCCACGTCCACCACGATGACGTCCCCTTTCTTGACGTGATCGATGGCCTCGACAGGTTTGGCCCAGTCTCCGTTCGCTGTCTGGACGGTGAGTGCGCGTCCGACCATCCTCTGCTTGTGCTGAAGGGACTGCGGAACGATTCCGATCATGACGCCCTGTTTGTGGAATGCATCCGAGATGTTGCATGTGGAAACCTTGGAGAAGGCCTCGAAGAGTTCGTCCTCGGTGTACTTCTTGGAGATCCCGGCATCGATCTTCGCTCCGTTGATCGCCTTCTTGACGTTCTCGGCGGCTTCCTTGATGTTACCGGTCTTGATGATCGCACCGCCGACGATGATGTCCGTCGCTCCGGCCTCGGCATAGAGTCCGGCATTCTCCGCCGTGATGCCTCCCGCCACAGCGACAGGTATGGAGATCGTTTCGACTACCTTCTTGAGCGTGTCGATGGGAGGTTCCTCACCCTTCATCTGGGTGTCGATGCCCATATGCAGACAGACGTATGCCACGCCGAGCTTCTCCACTTCCTTGGAGCGGGCAACTTTGTCGGGGACGTTGATCATGTCGACCATGACCTCTGCGCCGTACTTCCTTCCGGCCATGACCGCCTCCTCGATGGTGGAGTCCTCAGAGAGCCCCAGGACAGTGATTATGTTCGCGCCCGCTTTGGCCATGATCTCGACCTCGACCCCTCCGACGTCCATGGTCTTTGTGTCGGCGATGATTTTCTTGCCGGGGAACTCCCTGCGGAGAGTGCGCACGGCCTCTGCACCCTCACTCTTGATCAGCGGGGTTCCCACCTCGACCCAATCCGCTCCGCCGTCCACGGCCTCGTGGGCTATGACTACGGCTCTGTTCAGCTGCATAAGGTCCAGTGCGATCTGCAATACGGGCATGTTCCTGCGTTAATCCCTGTGCGTATATACCTATTGGGATTGTGCGTTCGTCGAACCGATCTACTCTCAGACAGCAGGAGGCGGTCTACCATATGGTTAATTACGGTTGACCACATTCCGTTATCAGGTGTATGCGCATGACCAGTCATCAGACCCTGACGGAAGCTGTTAAGGAAGCGAGCGGAATTTGCAGCCAGTGGACGGATCCAGAGAGCGGGAACACAGTCTCTTCTTCGGAATTCTCATCAATGGCGGCGGAGGTTGATGCTTCAGGCATCCTCTACGGCGGGGAATGTTACGAGGTCTCTTCGGACGGTACGGTATCCGTCATCGTCCAAGGTTCTCAGAGGGTCATAGCGCAGGCACAGTCAAGTCCGGCCCCTGCCGGCAGCGGATCCACCGATGCCGTCAACAGACCGATCTTCACTTTCGATTCAGAGGCCTTAAAGGCCAAAACGGGAAAGGTTACGGAGGATGCGAAGAACATGGCGCTGGGCGCCATGGCATCCCTGTCGGGATTCGGAAAGGGTCTGAAGGAGAAGGCGGCAGAAGCGACATCCAAGGGTTCCGGATTGGGAATGAAAGACCGTCTGGGCGGTCTCAAAGGGAAAGGGTTCGGTTCGTTCGGTAAATCCTCTTCCAAGCAGTTGACGGAGAGCACATCCTATTCCGTGCCAGAGGAGATCAGCCAGCCCAGCACCCCCAGTCAGCCTGCATCATCGGTCCCCAGCGGCGGTTTCTCCCTTCCTCAGACCATGGACAGGTCATCGGGATCCAACATAGGACCATCGAGCGGAGGATCCGGTACATCTTCGGACAGCGGGGAGGCACCCGCACCCGCTAAGAGCACCGCAGCGGATCCTGTCGCGGGAAAGTTCAGCAAGCTGATGGATGCGGCAGATGCCGCTTCTACATTCTGCTCATCATGGTACTTCTTCGATGACGAGAGCGAGCATTTCGACATCAAGTCATTGAAGGACATGGCGGAGATCTCCGATCAGGAGGAGACCCTGGACTATGACGAGTGGTATATCGTGCTGAAGGACGGATCAATAGGAAGGCAGGAGGAGGGCGGCATGGCCGATTGGCTGTTCGTCCCCTTATCCGGTCAGGATAAGGAGATCCTCGAGGCATTCATGGGCGAGGCCGACGATTCCCTCATAGGCTACTCCAAGATGCTGGATGACCCGGAGATACTGGATGCGGCCCATAAAAGGGCCAGCGGGATCTTCGGCAAGAAGAACGACGGTCTGATCTGGGAGGGAACGGTCATCAACAAGCAGCACGAATCCGAGACCGTCAAGAGAGGATACGACGAGGACACAGGTGAGAGGCTGGAGGATGTCCATAACAGGTACACCATCACCGTCGCAAGGTACGACGGTCAGATGTACACCATGGAGGAGGGGGATGACAATCCCAATTACACATGGGTGCATGAGGGCGACCGCGTCAGGTATCTCCCGATGTTCGATATGCTGGAGAAGTACGACAAGTCGAAGGACTCCAGGATACCTTGTATGGTGTGCAGGAAGATGAACAAGGTCGACCCGGATCAACCAAGATGCTTCAGCTGCAAGTTGCCGCTGTTCAAGTGATCTGACCTTCAGGTAGGAATATCTGGCCGCCAGATGCTAGATTTTGGCATACATTCATTAAAAGGAACATCCATTATTCCCGCATGGCAGACAAATTTGATCAATTAGTCATCAAGGCAACCGATGGCGATGCTGAGGCCATGTGCGAACTGGCCAATATCTACTATGACGTTTTCGACGAGCATTTCGATCCGGCAGTGGCCGCAAAGTGGTATCTCAAGTCTGCCGAGGCAGGTGTCGCCGAGTCTCAGTTCTGCATCGCGAGGCTGTACTCCTGGGGAGACGGCGTCGAGGTCAACGTGGACGAGGCGCTCAAGTGGTACAAGGCAGCCGTCAAGCAGGGCCACACCGATGCGATGTGCGACCTGGCAAGCATGTACCTCTTCGACCCCGAGGTCAGGAAGTCCAAGAAGAAGGCGATCAAGCTCTACGAGGAAGCAGCGGCTCTCGGTAACCCCAATGCACAGTACTTCCTCGGTCTGCTCTATCTCGACGGGGACTACGTCGAGCAGTCCTACGAGCAGGCGAAGATGTGGTTCGAGAAGGCAGCGGAGAAGAACAACCCCTACGCGCAGTTCGATCTGGGAGAGATGTACTTCCTTGGAATCGGCGTCAAGAAATCCAAGAAGACAGCTTTCAAGTGGTACCTCAAATCTGCAGAGAACGACCATGCGCTGGGACAGTACGCTGTCGCTACTATGTACCTCGAGGGCAAGGGCACCAAGCAGTCCTACAAGGATGCGTTCAAATGGATGAAGGAGGCCGCGGAGCAGGGAGTCACCAGCGCCATGTACGACCTCTCGCTCATGTACCACTACGGGACCGGTGTCAAGAAATCCAACAAGGAGGCCTTCAAGTGGATGAGGATAGTCGCCGACGATCTCTTCGAGGAATCCGAGATGATGTATGACGACTACTTCGAGGAAGAGGAAGCCGTCCCTGAAGAGAATGAGGAGTGATCCTCTAAACTAATTACGCGGACGTATGTCCGCGATTATTTTTCCCTTAGTTCTGACGTCAGTTGTATGAACATTTCCGGACACCAGATCTCAGTCGATTTCAACGCTTCTGGATTCAGGAACGGGACAACATCCTGTTTGGCAGTGTCGTAATCTATTTCGCGGAATCTATCGTTGAGCATGGCCACGATATCCCTATGCGACAATCCGTTGCCCACGTCGATACCAGACATTGACAGTTTGTTGTTGAGGAACTCAATGTTATACGGAGTTTTCCGATCCAGATAGAAGAGGTAATCGTACAGATCACGGCCTTTGAATCTGTTCGACCAAGGGCGGCATAAGATGGCATGAAGTTTACCAGAGAACATCGTCGGCATGTCGCAAGCCGTCACCCTATAACCGTATGGGGATGTCCTGAATACGTTCTCTGAACGTGCTCCCTTCGCGGGGCTTATATCTATCTCCAATTTGATTTTGGTAAGCTGTGTTCCGTAGATGTCCTTAAAATATGGTTTGTCGGAGAAGAATTTCAGATACAGATTTCTGGTGCTGGACTTCAACACTCCTTCCTTTATGTTCGATTCCGTTTTCTTAGTCGTAGGTTCCACAGATATGTCCAGGCCATAGACGTTCATCTGTCTCTCGATCTCAGGTATGTATGTCTCGATGGAGAACTCCGGATCGGCTGTTTTCAGTATGAAATCCAGGCCCTCCGAGAATCTGTCCAGACCGTGGAGTATCCTAAGGGCAGTACCTCCCATGAACGATGCGCGGTTGAAGAAATCTGTCTTTGAGAGACTGTACAAGGTGAGTTCCTGTAGAACCTCTCTGATAGCATGATCACGTTCAGTTTCGGTACTGGTTTCATATCTGGAGATCATCTCCTCTAAGATATTCATATTACATCCTCCTGACGAATCTGGAGAAAAGCGAGACGTTCTTAGACCGGTATAGTTCAGACAGGGATTCTATTGTGTCGATATTTAGGTCGTTAAGGTCTTCTTCATAGATCCGTAGATCTTCTGAAATAACAATATCCATGTTCTTTAGCGAGCCTATTGGCGAGAGTGAATACATTTTGTCGCACATCGCTTTTTCCGGACTGGCCATCAGATAAGTGTATCCGTTTTTTGTGTGTATATTCACTTCTTCCGCGAAAGCATCCTTCGGGACATCATTGTACGTGTACACGCCGAAAGGGGTCTTGTACATCTTGGACCTGTTCTTTCCGAATGTAGCTGAAGTGAACGTATAGACCCTTTCGGGTATGAGGCCGTGATAGTTCAGTGCGTAATCGAAGGACAGGTATGAAGGGTTATAGATGGCACTCGCCAGAAGGTATCCTTCGGTCTTCGGATCGGTCTCGTACAATCCCCTGATGATCGGTGTGTACTTGCCTTCCTTGACCATCCTGGCGATCCTGCATTTCGGGTTAGAGTACTCATCGCTGAGCTGATCGATGAGCATGGAGGTTGTAACTATCACGATTATCTCCAGTAAGTATTGAAATATAATACTTTATGGAGGATTTCAGTAGTCGTGTTCCTCTATGATCCTGAGGAAGTTCTTGAAAATGTCTACGCCGTGCTCGGTATTCTCGACCTCTGGGTGGAACTGGACTCCCCAGATGGGCCTGTCCTTGCAGCGGACAGCTTCGTGAGGACACGCTTCCGAATGGGCGATGACCTCAAATCCCTCGGGAACGACCTTGACCTCGTCGTTGTGGGATGCCCACACGGTGAACTCGTCGGGGAGATCTTTGAACAGGTCGTCGTGGTTGGTGACCTTCAGTGGAACGGCTCCGAATTCGGGGGTGGAACCGGCCTCTAAGGTCCCTCCGAAATGCTCGCAGAGGAACTGCATCCCTGCGCACACTCCCAGGATTGGGAACTCAGCTTTGTCCAGATACTCTCCGTTGTTCCCCATTGCCGCTCCTTCGGTAGCGACATTGGGCGCTCCTCCGGAGAGGACCAGTCCGTCTACGTCCTTGATCTCGTCGAACGGGGTCGTGTTGGGCACGATCTTGGTGTCGACCTTGAGGTATCTCAGGACGCGCCATTCGCGGTGCGTCCACTGGCTTCCGTTGTCTATGACGTAGACTTTCATTGCGCACGCAATCTTGCAGATTGGATAAAAAACGAACGGTCAGACAACTGTGATTATCATTTCTCTGGTCTCTTTGACATGTCGAACTTAGGATTGAAGGTGCTTCTGGGCTTCCTCCACCGTAGCTCCATGCAAGACTATGTCCGATACCGCGCTCATCATTCCGCGGACGTTCTTGTGCTGGAAGATGTTCCTTCCCATAGATACGCCATGTCCTCCCGCCTCAAGCGAGTCATGGACCATGTTCAGCACATCCAAATCGGAATCCATCTTCGGCCCTCCGGCTATGACGACAGGGACCATTGTACCCTTCACGACCTCACTGAAGGAATCGATGTCTCCGGTGTAGCTGCACTTGACGATGTCTGCGCCCAGTTCCGTTGCCACCCTTGCGGCGTGAGCGATGGCCTGCGGGTCGAAGGAGTCCTTGATCTTGGGCCCGCGGGGGTAGGCCATGGCGATGAGGGGCATTCCCCATTGACGGCATTGTCTGGAGACCATTCCCATATCGGACAGCATCTGAGGTTCGCACTCGGCACCGACGTTAATGTGCATCGAGACCGCATCTGCTCCCATGGACAGGGCTTCCTCGACGGTTGCGACAAGGACCTTGTTGTTGGAGTTCACTCCTATATCGGTGGACGCCGAGAGATGCAGGATGAGACCGGCATCGTGTCCTGAGGTCCTATGACCCAGAGGTACTATTCCCTTGTGCATCAGGACCGCGGTTGCACCGCCTTCTACGACGTCGTCGACCGTGCTCTTCATGTCCGTGAGGCCTGAGATCGGACCAACGCTAATCCCGTGGTCCATAGGTACTATTACAGCGTTCCCGCTCTGTCTGTCCATTATCCTTTCGATCCTGATGTTCTTGCCGTACATCTCTGTCACCGTGCTAAGTGTTAGCACGCCACACTATAGAGGCGATATATTTAATCATTTTGACAATTTTTTGATAAGAATCAATCAAAAACAGTCGGTACCGGGAGATCCCGGCACCGGTTAGGTTTCACTCCCACTCTATGGTCGCGGGAGGCTTGTTGGTGATGTCGTAAACAACGCGGTTCACGGACTGCTTCATGGTGTTAGTGATGCGCTGCGACATCGCGTCCAGGACATCAAGGGGTATCTTGGAGTATGTGGCGGTCATACCGTCGATCGAAGCGACGGCGCGGATGGCGATGGTCCTTCCGTATGCCCTCCTGTCTCCCTGAACTCCGACGGATTTCGACGGTAGGAGGACAGCGAAGTACTGCCAGGGAAGCTCCATCTTGCCGGCATCGGCGGCCTTCCTGATCTCATCCTCGACGATGTAGCATGCTTCGCGTACGACCTCGATGTTCTCTGGGGTGACTTCGTCCAGGCATCTGACAGCAAGTGCGGGTCCGGGGAAGGGCTGCCTCTCCGAGGCAGCGACATTGAGCATCCTGGCCAGATCCCTGACCTCATCTTTGTAGAGGTCTCTCAGCGGCTCGTAAAGGGACATCCCCATCTCTTTGGGGAGCCCTCCCACGTTGTGGTGCGATTTGATGGTGTCACGGACGCCGTCCCCGGATTCGATCCAGTCGGGTGCGATGGTTCCCTGGATGAGGAACTCTGCGCCGTACTCTTTCGCTCTCCTCTCGAAGACGCGGATGAACTTCTCTCCGATGATCTTCCTCTTTTTCTCGGGCTCGGTGACTCCTTTGAGTGCTTCGAAGAACTCATCGGCGGCATCCTCGATGATGTAGTTGAAGCCCATGGATTTGAACATGGTCTCGACCTCCTCGGTCTCGCCCTTCCTCATCAGTCCGTTGTCCACATAGACTGCGAGGAGCCTCTCTCCGATGGCCTTGTGCACCAATGCTGCCGCCACCATGGAGTCCACTCCTCCGGAGCAGGCGATGATGGCCTTGCCGGTGATCTTGGCCTTGGTGTCCTCTATGGTATCGTTGATGAAATCCTCAGCACCCAGCATCTTCCTGCACCTTCTGCGAATCCGCGATGACCTTGTCCGCCTGCTCCTTCCTGTAGTCCGCGAGCTTCTGCTTGAGGGATCCGTCGGAGACTGACAGGATCTCGACTGCCAGGACGGCAGCGTTGTCCCCGCGGTCCAATCCGACTGCGGCCACCGGGATTCCCGGGGGCATCTGGACTACCGACAGGAGTGCGTCGTAGCTCAGGGTGCCGCTTACGGGCACTCCGATGACGGGTTTGGTCGTGAACGATGCTATGACTCCGGGAAGAGCGGCCGAAAGTCCTGCGATGGCGATGAAAACGTCGGCACCGCTCTTGGTGACGAGCTCCTCGACCCTGTGGGGGGTCCTGTGGGCGGATGCTACGTTGATCTCGTATCCTACGCCGAACTTCTTCAGGATGTTGATCGCTTTCTCGGCGACCGGCAGGTCGCTTTTGCTTCCCATGATGATGGAGACTGTGGACATTATTTGTCTAAATCAGATAATCCGATAAAAAGAATAGTGAAACGGCGGGCACGGGTCCCTACGCCGGCCTGACATATTTTCATTTTTGATGGAAGCGAGCTTAAGTTGTCGTTCCGTATCAGTACAGGACTTATGGCTTCCGTTTCGGTCTATGATCTTGTTGTCCCGATAAGAACGTATCGGCAATATCATAACCCTCCATTGCGTTCCATGGACCATGCCATCGGACGAGGAACTTCTCAGGATCGCAGTGGAAGAGGCGAAGATCGGGATCAGGGCCGGTCACGGAGGACCATTCGGCTGCGTCATAGCAAAGAACGGAGTGGTCCACGGCAAGGGCCATAACCGCGTTTTGATCGATAATGATCCTACAGCCCACGGCGAGATTACAGCGATCAGGAACACCTGCAGGGAGCTGAAGACCATAGACCTCTCCGATTTCACGCTCTATACCTCATCAGAACCCTGTCCGATGTGCAAGGCGGCCATAAGTTGGGCCAAGGTCGGCAGGGTGGTCTACGCGGCATCGATGGAAGAGGCCAACGAGATCCTCGGGTTCAAGGATCTCCGCATGAGCAATGCCATGAAGAACGGGGAGGACCTCACTCCGTCCGAGAGGATCCATGTCGAAGGGTATCTCGAACCTTTTGAGGAGTACCGCGACATGCAGGGCACGATCTACTGATCCGGCCAGTAATTGGGTGTATTGTCCGATAAGGCGCACGCTAGAAGATAGTAGGTGTAGGTTATTGGTGGTAGGTGCAGGGGGCTTGGCACCCCCTGTTCTTTGACTTGGCTTAGGGTTTTTCAGAATGCTGGCTCGAATCTCATTTCGAGGGGCTGACCGCAGTTCATGCACCTTGAGAACGGATTCAACTCATCATTCGTCGTTCCGCAGTATTTGCAAATGCATCCCATAATCTACGGTAAGAGTTTACCGTATTTATTGAGGTCTAAAGGTCGGAACTTAACCGTTGAAAATTATCGGCGCATTATACCCTGTTAACATCTTCGGATAGACTGTATACGGAGTAAAGGCATAATATGCGCAAGATAGGACGAAATATCATCCAACATAGGATAGGGATGACGGGCAGTGTCCATCATTTCTTCTGAACACGTCTGGAAAGGGCAATCTTGGATTCAGGTGTATCCGCCGGCGGCAGGAAACCGAGGTAGGTGTAGAACGGATTAGTGTACTTGGATTGCATATAAGTCTCGTAATCGGGGTCCAGGCTCGAGATGATCTTGAGTAGTATGTTACGGAGTTGCATCTTCTCCTCTATGGAGATGCTGTTGAAAGGGGAATTGATGGTCGTCTCGAAGTGCTCCATCGCATGTTCCGCAATAGCCCTGCCCATGTCGGTGATGTAATAATGATACTTCTTGCTGGTCGCGGATTCGCGGTCGTCCGTGACGTATCCCTTCTCCTTCAGGACCCTCATGACCCTGTTGGTGTTGGTCTGGTCGAGATCCAGGAACCTGGACAGTTCGACGATGGTCTGGCCGTCCTGAAGTTTCAATGCGATGAGATAGATGACATGTGCACTGGTGATACCGTAGCCCTTGACAGCCTCTGTCATGTTCTTCTTCATGACATAGCTGACCCTGTCCATGAACGTCGGGAGGAGGGTATTCCAATAGTCGTCGTAGATCTCACCCATGTCATTCAAGTATTGTTCCTTTCTTATTTGAATGATATCTCCGTTGATATCAGAATGCAAGAGCATCTTTCTTTCACCGTATTATAAAGTGTGGACCCGGCCCTGAGGCCGGATCCGAACAGGTTTTCAAAGTTTCTTGTGGAAGGTGCGTCCGATGTATGCGGAGACCACATACAGGGCAGCGACGACCACGATGAAGGCGATATCTGCGCCTTCGAATGCAAGCCATTCGTCGATTCCGAACATGCTATCACTCCAATAGGGTCTCGACTCTCATCGATCCGAAGTCGGTCAGCTTGTACTTGAACACGACCAAGTCCGCCTTGAAACGGGATCCGTCGTCAATGGCTTCCTCGATGACCTCCAGCATTCCTCCGCCTGACAGCTCCATCAGGTAGAACCTCAGGGTGAACTTCCAGTAGTCGTTGTCGATGCCGTATTCGTTCTGGATCTTGCTTACAGCCTCATAATCCCACATGGGACCGTCCTTGAACGACTTCAGCAGTGCTGACTTGGTAGGCAGGACTTTGCTCATCTCAGGCACCTCCAGTATCACGCATGCTGTCCTCGAGAGAATCGCTCTCCCAGTACATCACGAAGGTTCCGACGACTGCCAATACCACACCGACGATAAGGGTCCAGTCGGGGATGATTCCGAGGAACACGAAGAGTGCGACCACGGATACGGGGACATACAGCGAACCGATGGCAAGGGTACGTCCGACTCCGAGCAGGGGGAATCCCTTGTACTGCATGACGTAGCACATTCCGAGAGTCATTCCGGCCATTCCGACCCAGAACAGGAAGTCTACATTGGAGTATGCCGCGGAGAACATGGTTCCGAAGTTGTCCATACCGAACAGTGCGATGGTAATGGGGAATACGATGACGAACCATACCAAGGCCTCCATGGAGTACCTGACGACGACGCTTGAGTCGGAGTCGGTGACATCCAGTGCCCTGGACACGAAGTTACCTTCGAGTCCCCATCCGATGGCGGACATAATCGCTCCGATGTATCCGATGGCGGATCCTCCGGAGGAGATCTCCTCTATCATGACCGCAGGGTTGAGGATGACGACTCCTCCCACAACGATCAGGAGCAGACCGAGGATGGTCTTCTTGGAGAGCTTCTCCTTGTTGACGATCCTTCCGACTATCGCACCGACGACAGTTGACATCAATCCCATCGCAGCGGCGAACTGGGCACCGATGGCTCCGGTAGCGATCATGGATCCGAGGATGGCGATAGGTCCGCCGAAGATGCATCCGACGAGGAACCATTTCGTGATCTTGAAGTTGCGGATGGTCCTGACGTAATCCTTCAGCTTTCCGGTTACTGCGGTCCAAAGGATGAGCAGGATGATGGTGAATAGCAATGCCTGCGTGGCAGATATGATGACCGAGGCCATGATGGTCCAGCTGGACTCATCCATGGTGACGGGCCCGTCTATGAACGGGGGCACGAACCATGCGAGCTGGAGAGGTACGTATCCGAGTCCCCAGAAAGCTGCGACCAGGAACACCCAGATGAATCCCCATCTTACACGGTTCTTCTTCGTTTTCTTTGACATTTCAGATAGGTCCGACATAGTATCACTTGTTTAAGTTTGGATTCTTTAGCGATAATCTGTTTACCTGTGAAGTTTCGCGATCTCTCTGAGACGGCTGCAGCTTGCGATCTCGATGCCCAGAATATCCTCGATGTTGAACTTGGCCTCGAGTCCGTAGGGAAGACCGGCTACTCCGGTGACGACACCGAGACCGTGCTCCTCACGGAATTCCCTCATGAAGCACTCGTCGGTGAGGTTGTTCTCATCGATTCCGAG